>JBELJS010000013.1:0-29612 GCA_042090255.1 Alcanivorax sp.
GGCAATGGTGGTGCCTGGAGGGACCTATTTGGCCAGGGATGGCCAAATGAGAGCGACCAGGGAAGGCTTGAGCGATCCCGGAAGGCACCACCATTGCCCCGCGTCTCGGATACGGAGCTCCAAACAGCTGGAGAACCACTTTCTTGCAGGCATAAAAAAGGCCGCCTGGGGGGAGGCGGCCTGGGGTTCCTTCAAATGCCTGAAGGAAGGGGGGATGCGCGTTGCGTGACGTCCTGGGGGAGACGTTGACCGTCCGTGGCCAGCAACGCAAGATCACTGTGCCACGATCCCGCGCCGCCGTGTGTAAAACAGCTTTAAATGTGCGTGCTTTCCCGCCTTCACCGTTTCACCTTGAGACCTGCTTCACAAAGCCTTCATGGGTGACGCCCGAGACTTGTACAACTATAACGGTTTGTACAGCTTCAGGCGTAGCGAACGGAGGCCACCATGGGGCGGCATGCAGAGAGCGACGATCAGCGGATTCCGGTGGGCATCAGTGCCTGCCTGATGGGCCGCGAGGTGCGCCACGACGGCGGCCATAAGCATTCCCGCTATTGCACCGGGGTGCTGGCGCGTTACTTCCGGTTCCGGTCCCTGTGCCCGGAAATGGGGGCCGGCCTGTCGACGCCCCGGCCTGCCATGCACCTGGTGGATACCAACGACGGCGTGCGCCTCAAGGCCACCCGCGGCGACCGGGATTTTACCGCCATCATGGACGGGTTCGTGACGGAAACCGTGGAGCGGCTTGCGGGCCTGCGCGGCTTCGTGCTGATGGCCAAGTCGCCGAGTTGCGGCATGGCGCGCATTCGCGTTTACCGCGAGGACGGTGAAGTGGCCCGTCGTGACGCCAGTGGCCTGTTCGCGGCGGCGCTGATGGCCCGTTTCCCGCTGATGCCGGTGGAAGAGGAGGGCCGTCTTAACGACGACCGCCTGCGCGAGAACTTTGTCGAGCGGGTGTTCGTTTACGACGACTGGTGCCGGCTGACGGAGCGCGAAGGCGGCGTTACCGCCAAGGCGCTGATCGACTTCCACAGCCGTCATAAATTCCAGCTTCTGGCGCACTGTCAGGCTACCTATCGGCGGCTGGGACCGCTGCTTGCCGATCTTAAAAAGCGGCCGCTGAATGAGATCGCCGACGATTACATCCACGCCTTTATGCCGGCCATGGCCAAGCGCATTTCCCCGGGCGCCCACGTCAACACCATGCTGCATTTGATGGGCTTCCTGCGCGACGAACTGGGCGAACAGGACCGCGCCGCGATCCACGAACAGATCGACGCCTATCTGCGCGGCGAGGTGCCACTGGTGGTACCGATGACCCTGCTGCGCGCCGCCCAGAGCAAGGTGGCGCAACCCTATCTGGCGACCCAGCAGTACCTGCGTCCGTACCCGGACGCGCTGGGCTTGCGGAATCGGGTATGACGCCACCATGAAAGCTTCCGACGACGGGTACAGCATTCAGGCGGTGAGCCGGCAAAGCGGCGTGCACCCGGTGACATTGCGCGCCTGGGAGCGCCGCTACGGGCTGATTCGCCCGGCGCGCACCGAGCGCGGCCATCGCCGCTACAGCGACCAGGACCTGGCGCTGATCGAGAAGATCCTTTCCTGGCTGGACAGGGGGCTGCCGATCAGCCAGGTGCGTGCGGTGCTGGAGCAGGGCGGCTCGCCGGTGACCGCCGTGGACGGCCCCTGGCGCGACGCCCTGGAAGCGGCCCTGCAGGCCCTCGATGCGCTCAACGTGCGCCGCCTGGAGCAATTGTTCCAGCGGCTCACCGCCGACTATCCGCTGGGACGCGTGGTCACGGGATTTTGCGACCCGTTGCGCGATCATCTGCGCGCTTTGCCGGGCCAGGGCGCGTCGCAGGCGCTGCTGGACAGTTTTCTGCGGCAAAAGCTGGCGGGCCGGTTGTTGGCCCGGGCGCCGGGGCGCCGCGAGCGGGCCTGGCTGGTGATGGCGGTGGGCGACCCGCTGCCGGCGCTGATTCAGGCGGCGGTGGCGGACCGGCCGGTGTGGTGTCTGGAAACACCGGTGGCCTGGCCGGCGTTGACGCCCTGGCTGGCGGACCCGCGCCTGGCCGGGGTGGTGTGGATGCTCGGCGAACGTCCGACGCGCCGTCAGGTTACGCAGCTGTGGCCCGCCGAGCCCCCTGGCGGAGCCTTTCTATGCGCCGGCCCGGCACTGGCGGGTGATCCGCCGACGCCGGCCTGGCTGCATCGCGAGCCGGGCGGCTATCAGGCGGTGGCCAAGCGAATGGACGACGCCGATTCAATGATTCAACGGCAAGGAGAACAGGGTGCGACTGGTCTGGTTTCGTAATGATCTGCGCTGTCACGGGCACACCCCGCTAACCCAGGCACTGGCCGGCGGCGGCGCGGTGACCGCGGTGCACGTGCTGTGCCCGGATCAGTGGGATGCCCACGGGGTGGCGCCGGCGCGCCGCTGGTTCGTGCTGCACAGTCTGCTGGAGCTGGGTGAGGCGCTGGCGGCCCGAGGCGTGGACCTGCACGTGCTCGACGGCGGTGATTTCGACGGCAGTGTCGTCACCCTGGAAGCGTTCGTGTCCGAGCACGGCGTCACCGAGGTGTTCTGCAACCGGGAGTACCCGCTCAATGAACTGAACCGGGACCGGGCGGTGGCCCGTCGCCTGGAAGCCCACGGCGTGCGCATTCACGGCTTCGACGACGGCGTGCTGGTGCCGCCGAGGGCGCTGCACACCGGCAAGGGCACGCCCTACACTGTGTTCACCGCCTATAAGAAGCGTTGGGACGTGTGGATGGACGACCTTCAGCCGCAGGCGGTGCCGGCGCCGGACTGGCCGGGCGGGCAGGGCCGCTTTATCGGCCGCGAGCGAGTGGAACAGGCGCTGGACGCGCTGTCCGTGCCGGGCTCGGTGACCGCGCTGTGGCACCCGGGCGAGGCGGCCGCACGCGACCAACTCAAGGATTTTGTTGAGCAGTATCTCGGTGACTACAAGAGCCAGCGAGACTTTCCCGCCGAGCCCGGCACCAGCGGCCTGTCGGCGGCGCTGTCGGCGGGCACGCTGGCGCCGCTGGACGCCTACCTGGCGGCGCGGCCGGCGTTGCAGGATGCCAACGCCCGTGAAGGCGCCGCCACCTGGATCGGTGAGTTGGCCTGGCGGGATTTTTACCGGCAGATCATGCACCGCTTCCCGTCACTGGCCAGCGGCGCGCCGTTCCGGCCCGAGACCGAGCTGTTGCAGTGGAGCGATAACGAAGCGCACTTCCAGGCCTGGTGCGAAGGCCGCACCGGCTACCCGCTGGTCGACGCCGCCATGCGCCAGCTGGTGCAAACCGGCTGGATGCACAACCGCCTGCGCATGCTTACCGCCATGTTCCTGACCAAGCATTTGTTTATCGACTGGCGCAAAGGGGAGCGCTTTTTCATGGCGCATCTGGTGGATGGTGACTTCGCCGCCAACAACGGCGGCTGGCAGTGGAGTGCCTCCACCGGCACCGACGCCGCCCCATACTTCCGCGTTTTCAGTCCGGTGCGCCAGAGCCACCGTTTCGATCCCAAGGGCCGGTTTATCGCCCGCTACGTGCCGGAGCTGGCGACGGCCGACGACAAAACCATTCACGAACCCTGGAAACAGCCTTTGATGACCCCGGATTACCCCACCACGATCGTCGCCCACCAGGGCGTTAAACAGCGGGTGGAGAGCGCGTTCCGCGCCGCCCGCGACGCCTGGAAACAACAAAACGGAGACGCCTCTTGAGCCAGCGCATCGCGATTGTCGGCGGCGGCATTGCCGGTCTCACCGCCGCTTGGTATCTCAGCCGTGGCCACCAGGTGGAGGTGTTCGAAGCCGAGCCCCGGCTGGGCGGCCACACCTTCACCGTGGACGTGCACCGCGAGCACGGCGACTACGCCGTGGACATGGGGTTCATCGTGTTCAACGACCGCACCTACCCGCGCTTCGAGGCGCTGCTGTCGGAACTCGGCATCGGCCGCCAGCCCACCGCCATGGGGTTCGCGGTCACCGACGCGCAAACCGGTGTGGAATATTGCGGTGACGGTCTGAGCGGCTTCTTCGGGCGCCGTCGCAACCTGCTGGACCCGGGGCACTGGTCGTTGCTGCGCGATATTCTGCGCTTCAACCGGGAGGCGCCGGCCTTGCTGGACAGCGACGCCGGCGAGCAGCCTTTGGGCGACTACCTGAACGAACAGGGGTACGGCGAGCGCTTCCGGCGTCTCTATATTCTGCCGATGGGCGGTGCCATCTGGTCCTGTTCCCTGGCGCAGATGGAAGCCTTCCCGGCCAAGTTCTTCGTGCGCTTTTTTATCAACCACGGTCTGCTGGCGTTGCGGAACCGGCCGCAGTGGTACGTGGTGCCGGGCGGCTCCAGCCGCTATGTGGAGGCGCTGCGTGACGCCTGCGGCGCCCGCTTCCACACCGCCACGCCGGTCACCGAGGTGCGTCGCGACAGTGAGGGCGTGACGGTGCGTACCGACGGCGGCAGCCACCGTTTCGACCAGGTAGTGATGGCCTGCCACAGCGATCAGGCCCTGGCGCTACTGGGCGACGCCGACCCGCGCGAGCGGGACTGTTTGGCGGACCTGCGCTACCAGGCCAATGACGTGGTGCTGCACACCGACACGGCGATGCTGCCCAAACGCCGCCGGGTCTGGTCGAGCTGGAACGCCTTGCTGGGCCGTACCGATGACGCGGAGCCGGTACAGGTGACCTATAACATGAACATTCTGCAGGGCTTTACGGCGCCGGAGACCTTCTGTGTGACGCTCAACGCCGGCGATCGGATCCGCCCGGAAACGGTGATCCGGCGCGAGGTGTTTTACCACCCGCTGTTCACCACCGACGGCCTGCTCGCCCGCGAGCGTCTGCTGGCCGGCAACGGCGAGAACCGCACCTGGTTTTGCGGCGCCTGGTGCCGCAACGGCTTCCATGAAGACGGTGTAGTGTCGGCGCTGGACGTGGTGGAAGGCATCGGCCGCGTCCATGGCGGCGGCCAGGGAGCGGCGCCGTGATTCCCCGTTTCGCACTCGCCACCGGCCAGGTCTGGCACCAGCGCCATACGCCGATGCGGCATGCCTTCCGGTATCCGCTGTGGCTGGTGTGGTGCGATGTGGACGCGCCGGACCAAATGCTGGCCCGCCAGCGTTTCTGGGGCCGCCGCTGGCGCCCGGTGACGTTCCGGGACCGGGATTTTATCGACACCGGGGCGCGGCCGCTGGGCGACAAGGTTCGTGGTCGGGCCGCTGACGCCGGCTTGGACTGGAGCACCGGCCAAGTTTTTATGCTTGGCCAGTGGCGCACCTTCGGCATGCTGTTCAACCCTCTGGTGCTGTACTTCCACTTTCCGGACGGCGCGGAACGGCCGGCGTCGATGCTGGCGGAGGTGCGCAACACACCCTGGCAGGAACGTCATATCTACGCGTTGACCCTGAGCCAGGGGTCGGGGCCACAAACGGTGGCGCATGAAAAAACATTCCATGTCTCCCCCTTTCTGCCGCTGGGGCTGCGCTATCACTGGCATCTTCACGCCTTATTTCCCGATCTTCGCCTAACGTTGGAAGACCGAGACGGCGACCAGTTGGTGTTCGCCGCCGGTCTGAAAATGCACATGGCGGAAGCGAACGCGCCCGCCATGGCGCGGGTGATTCGCCGCTTCGGTGCGCAGAGCCTGAAAACAGTGGCGGGTATCTATTGGCAGGCCTGGAAGCTTTGGCGCAAGGGCGCCCGGTTCCATGCCCACCCGGGTAAAGATGAGCAAGGTAATGGGGAGAACACTCATGATGGACGGAGATAAGGCGCTGGTCAGTCAGCGCCCGTCCTGGGCACAAAGTCTGGCCCGACGGCTGGTGCAGGGACACCTGGCGAAAATGCCCAAGGGCGGCGTGGTGTTGCATGAGCCTGACGGCGAGACAGTGTCCATCGGCGACGCGGCGGCCGAAGGCGCTGCCGAGATCCGTATCCATGATTGGGACAGCTACCGTCAGATGATGACCGGCGGCGCCCTGGGCGCCGCGGAAGCCTATATGGACGGCGCCTGGGACAGCCCGGATTTGGTCGCGGTGGTGCGCTTTTTCGCCGCCAACGTGGAAGCGATGCAGGCGCTTGAAGGCGCCGCCGCCTGGCTGGCCAAGCCGGCGCTGAAGGCGCTGCACGCCATGAACCGCAATTCCCTGAACGGATCGCGCCGCAACATCGCCGCCCACTACGACCTGGGTAACGATTTCTTTGCCCTGTTTCTGGACCGGCACATGATGTATTCCAGTGCCATCTACCCGAGCCCTGAAGCGGACCTGGAGACCGCCGCCACCCATAAACTGGATCTGATCTGCCAGCGCCTGCGCCTGGCCCCGGATATGGAAGTGCTGGAAATCGGCACCGGCTGGGGAGGTCTGGCCCTGCACGCGGCCCGCCATTACGGGGTGCGCGTGACCACCACCACGATCTCCCGGGAACAGGCCCGTTTCGCCCGCGAGCAGGTCCGCGACGCCGGGTTGTCCGACCGTATCCAGGTGCTTGAGCAGGACTACCGGGAATTGCGGGGCCGCTACGACCGCATCGTTTCCGTGGAGATGATCGAAGCGGTGGGCCACCAGTTCTTGGACGAGTACTTCCGGGTCCTCAATCAGCGTCTCAAGCCGGAAGGGCTGCTGCTGCTGCAGGCGATCACCGTGCCGGACCAGCGCTTCGAATACGCCCGCGACAACGTGGACTTTATCAAACGCTATATTTTTCCGGGTGGCTTTTTGCCCTCAGTGACGGTGATGTGTCAGGCGCTGCGTAAAAACACCACGATGATGCCGGTGGGCCTCGAGGATATCGGCGCCCATTATGCAAAAACCATTGAGGAGTGGCGGGCCCGTTTTATCAGTGCTTTGCCGCGAATTCGTGAACTGGGCTTCGACGAACGCTTCTGCAGAATGTGGGATTATTACCTGTGTTACTGCCAGGGCGCCTTCATGGAGCGTGCCATCAGCACCGTGCATTTGCTTGCCGCGGGCCCCGATTACCGGGAGGCGTCCATATAGGACGATGAGGCTGTCGCTTTTGGTCATGGTCAGCGTCCTGCTAAGACCAATATGGTATGATCCCGACACCGAGACCAAGGTGGTATCCTGAACAGCAGGTGCCCTTAAGCGATTGATAAGTCCCCTTATCCTGGGGTGGTGACGCCGTATGACAGCACAGGCCCAAGAGATCGTGCGCGCCCATTTGACCGGCGCTAACGAGCAGTCCGAACTCACCGACGATCAGCGTTCACTGTACCGTCAGCGCATTAAAGAACGGTTACAGGCCCGTGACGCCGTGATGGTGGCCCACTATTACACCGACCCCGAGATCCAGGCCCTGGCCGAGGAGACCGGCGGCTGCGTGGCGGATTCCCTGGAAATGGCCCGCTTCGGCCGAGACCACCCGGCCAGCACCCTGATCGTGGCCGGCGTGCGCTTCATGGGCGAGACCGCCAAGATCCTGAGCCCGGAGAAACGGGTCTTTATGCCGACCCTGGAAGCCACCTGCTCCCTGGACATTGGCTGCCCGGAAGACGAATTCGCCGCCTTCTGCGACCAGCACCCGGATCGCACCGTGGTGGTGTACGCCAATACCTCGGCGGCGGTGAAGGCACGCGCCGACTGGGTGGTGACGTCCTCCATCGCGGTGGAGTTGATCGAATACCTGGATCAGCGCAACGAGAAAATCTTGTGGGCGCCGGACAAGCACCTGGGCAACTATGTGCGCAGTAAAACCGGCGCCGACGTGCTCTGCTGGGACGGCGCCTGCATTGTCCATGAGGAATTCAAGGCCCAGGGCCTGGAAGATCTCAAGGCGGCTTACCCGGGGGCGGCGGTGCTGGTGCACCCGGAATCCCCGGCGCCGGTGGTGGAGATGGCGGATGTGGTTGGCTCCACGTCGCAGCTGATCAAGGCCGCCCAGGACATGGACAACCAGACCTTTATCGTTGCCACCGACAAGGGCATCTTCTACAAGATGCAGCAGCTGGCGCCGCACAAGACCTTCGTGGAAGCGCCCACCGCCGGCAGCGGCGCGGCCTGCCGCAGCTGCGCCCACTGCCCCTGGATGGCCATGAACGGCCTGGAAAACACCCTGGCGGTACTGGAAGACGACAACGGCTGCGGCCAGGAAATCTTCGTCGACCCGACACTGGCGGCCAAGGCCATGAAGCCGCTGGACCGCATGCTTGAGTTCGGCGCCCGCCTTAAGCCCTGATTCACCGGGGCGCCGGTCCTGGCGCCCCTAGAATTCCTCCGATGACAGCCGTTCCATTTCGTCCATGCGCGCATTCAGCTTGCTGCGCAGGGCGAACTGGCCGTCGGCCTCGTCCAGGGCAAAACGCATCTGCCGCAGGGCCGCCTGATCCTGGCCGCTGAGAAACAGCACCTCCGCCCGGGCGCGGTGGGCGCGGGCGTTTTGATCGCTGTTGCCCCAGGCGTCGGCGGCCAGCGACCACAGCATCGGGTCATTGGGCCGCTGCAGCAGCAGCGGCTCCAGCAGCGGCGCCGCCTGTTCCGGTTTTTTGCTCAGCAGGTAGGCGCGGGCGGTCATTACCGAGGCGGCGTAATCCTTGGGGTTGATGGTGAGCACCGCTTTGCCGCGCTCGATAACGTCGGCATAGCGGCCCTGATCCATATCCACTTCCATCAGACCCAGTTGAAACCAGATCTGGTCCGGGTGCGCGTCCACCAGTTCGGTCAGCGCGCGGCGCGCCGCATCGTAACGGTCGGCCTTCAGGTCGGTGAGGGCGAGCCCGTAACGGGCGGCCTGCTTGCGCACCCCGTCGTTGCTTTCCTGGCGCCGGTTGAAATAGTCCCGGGCGCGTTCCTGGCCGTCGAAATAACGGGCCTGGATGCGTGCCCGCACCAGTTCGAAGGACGGCGACGGGTTCGCCGGCGGCGCGCTCAGTGAGCGCGCCCGGGCCCGGGAGTCGGCGACACGTTCGGCGGTGAGCGGGTGGGTGAGCAGGAACTCCGGCGGGTCGCCGGAATACCGTTGCTGTTCCAGCATGCGCTCGAAGAAGCGCGGCATGGCGGTGGGGTCCATGCCGGCGGCGGCGAGGATTTGCATGCCCACCCGGTCGGCCTCGTATTCGTTGTGGCGGGAGTAGGCCAGCTGCGCCTGGATCGACGCCGCCTGGGTGGCGGCGATGCCCGCCATGCCGGCGTCACCGCTGCCGGCGATGGCCAGGGCGATACTCGCCAGCATGGCCGCCAGCACCGCCGGGCCCCGCCGCTTGGAGTCCATGTAGCGGCGTGTGAAGTGGCGCTGGCTGACGTGGGCGATTTCGTGGGCGACCACGCTGGCCACCTCGTCTTCGCTGGCGGCGTTCAGGAACAGGCCGGCGTTCAGGCCGATCACCCCGCCGGGTACCGCGAAGGCGTTGATGGCGGCGCTGTTGATCACCACGATGGCGAGGTCGGGTTCATTTAACTCGCTGAAGGACGCCAGCCGGTAGACCAGATGTTCCACATATTCCTGGACCAGCGGGTCTTCCATGATCGGTGTCTGGCCACGAAGATTGCGCAGCCAACCGCGCCCGAGCCGGTACTCCTGCTCGGCGGAAATGATCGCCACGGTGGGGTCGCCCAGTTCCGGCAGGTCCTGTTGTTGGGCCTGTCCCAGGCCGGCGCCCAGACACAGCAAGGCCACCAGGGCGAAGCGCGCGGCAGCGATCAAAATGAACTCTCCTTAGCGATCCGCATTTTTCGTGTCACCATGATTCTGTCGCGACGAGGTGTCTCTGATAATGCTGTCATGTGCCCTATAATGACCGCCCCTGCGAACGGATCACACCATGGATATCAAATATCTGGATGCCCGCGGTCTGAATTGCCCGCTGCCTTTGCTCAAGACCCGGCAGGCGCTGCGCGCGCTGCAGGCCGGCGCCTTGCTGGAAGTGACGGCCACCGACGCCGGGTCGGCCCGGGACATCCCTGACTATCTTCGACAGTCTTCCCATGAGCTGGTTCGCCGCGAGCAGGACGAGCGGGAATTCCGCTTTCTCATTCGTTGTGGCGACTAGGCCCGAGGTTCTCCGATGTTGAATGTGCTCAAAGGCTGGTTCAATGCCTGGTTTTCCGACGAAGAAGCGGTGTACCTGCTGTTTCTGCTGCTGGCGGGTTTCGCCGTGGTGCTGTTGTTCGGCGGCATCCTGGCGCCGGTGCTGGCGGCGTTGGTGGTGGCGTACCTGATGCAGGGGCTGGTCACCGCCCTGAACCGTTACCGGGTGCCGCCGGTGCTTTCCGTGAACCTGGTTTTTCTGGTGTTCCTGGCCGCCCTGGTGGCGGTGCTGGTGGTACTGATGCCGCTGTTATGGCGCCAGACCGTGCTGCTGGTGCGCGATCAGCTGCCGGATATTCTGCGTACCACCGAGACCTGGCTGCGCAGTTTGCCGGAGCGCTACCCGGAAATGATTTCCATGGAGCAGGTGAATACCCTGGTGACCATCGCCCAGCGCGAGCTGGCCCACCTGGGGCAGTCGGTGCTCACCTTGTCGCTGTCCTCGATCCCCAACATGCTGGAAATTCTGGTGTTCCTGGTGCTGCTGCCGCTGCTGGTGTTCTTCTTTCTCAAGGACCGTGAAAAGCTGGTGGGTTGGGTGCTGGGTTTTTTGCCCGAGCGGCGGCGGATTCTTTCTCACGTTTGGCAGGAAATGGACCAGCAAATCGCCAACTATGTGCGCGGCAAAGCGGTGGAAATCCTGTTGGTGGGGTCGGTGACCTTCCTGGCCTTCCTGCTGCTGGGCATGAACTACGCGGTGCTGCTGGCGGTGCTGGTGGGGCTGTCGGTATTGATCCCTTACATCGGCGCCACCATTGTCACCGTACCGGTGGCGGCGGTGGCCTATCTGCAGTTCGGCTGGGGTGGCGACTTCGCCCTGGTGATGGTGATCTACGGGGTGATCCAATTTATCGACGGCAACATCCTGGTGCCGCTGCTGTTCTCCGAGGCGGTGAATCTGCACCCGGTGGCGATCATCACCGCGATCCTGTTCTTCGGCGGCGTGTGGGGCTTCTGGGGCATCTTCTTCGCCATCCCGCTGGCCACGCTGCTCAAGGCGGTGATCAATGCGTGGCCGAGGCGGGGTGAGAACTGGCGGTTGCCGGCTGGGGAATCGGCGGGGGAATAGAACGATAGAGAGGAGTAGAGAGGGCTCTGGAATCCTGCGGGGCAACCTTTGCCGGGCGGCCTTGGGCCGCCCTTTCGCGGGCGGGGCCCGCTCCCACAGCCCGCTCCCACAGGATCCGTTTGCACAAGGTGGTTAGAGGCTGTGCACCGCGTCCAAAACGTCCTCGGCGTGGCCTTTGACTTTGACCTTGCGCCAGACATCACGCACCACGCCGCCCTCGTCGATCAGGAAGGTGCTGCGCTCGATGCCCTCGAATTCCTTGCCGTACATCTTCTTCAGCTTGATCACGTCGAACAGACGGCAGACGGTTTCGTCCTCGTCACTGATCAGTTCGAACGGGAACGCCTGCTTCGCCTTGAAATTTTCGTGGCGGCGCAGGGAATCCTTGGACACGCCCAGGATCTCGCAGTTGGCTTCCTGGAAGTTGGGGTAGAGATCTCGGAAGTTCTGGCCCTCCGTGGTGCAGCCCGGGGTGCTGTCCTTGGGGTAGAAGTAGAGCACTACTTTCTTGCCCTTCAACGACGACAGGGTGAGGGTGGTGTCGCCGGTAGCCGGTGCGCTGAAGTCCGGCGCCGGCTGTCCTTCTTTGATTGTCATGCGGGTCTCCTGCTACTGCCTTGTCGCGGCCTCGGGGCCGCCAGCGGCACAGCTTACCGGGCCGGGCAACGCTTGTCCGCCCCTCGGGCGGGGTTTACCATAGCGCTCCATTAATCAAGGCGTCGAAAGCGTTTAAGAGGAAGCGGCATGATTCGCGGCAGCATCGTGGCAATGGTAACCCCCATGCGCGAAGACGGATCGGTGGACTGGGAACGTCTGCGCGGTCTGGTCAACTGGCATGTGGAGCAGGGCACCCATGGAATCGTGGCGGTGGGCACCACCGGTGAATCCGCCACCCTGGGCTTCGAGGAACACGACAGCGTGGTCCGCGAGATCGTGGCGGTGGCCGACAAACGTATTCCGGTGATCGCCGGGACCGGCGCCAACAGCACCGAGGAAGCCATTCGTCTTACCCGTGACGCCAAGCGTGACGGCGCCGACGCCTGCCTGCTGGTCACGCCGTACTACAATAAGCCGCCCCAGGAAGGCCTGTATCAGCACTTCCTGGCCGTGGCGCGGGCGGTGGATATTCCGCAGGTTCTCTATAACGTGCCCGGCCGCACCGCCTGCGACCTGCTGCCGGAAACCGTGGAGCGGCTCGCCAAGGTGCCGAACATCGTCGGCATCAAGGAAGCCACCGGCAACCTGGAGCGCGCCCGCGAAATCCGCGAGCGCTGCGGCGACGATTTCCTGATCTATTCCGGCGACGACGCCACCGCCCTGGAGCTGATTCTGGCCGGCGGCGACGGCGACATCTCGGTGACCGCCAACGTGGCGCCGGCGAAGATGGCCGCCATGTGCCAGGCGGCGGTGGACGGCGACGTGGACCGTGCCCGCAGCCTGAATGCGGAACTGGAACCCCTCCACCGTGATCTATTCCTGGAAGCCAACCCGATTCCGGTGAAATGGGCCCTGTATGAAATGGGGCTGATCGACAACGGCATTCGTTTGCCGCTGGTTCATTTGTCGGAGGCCGCCCAGCCACGCTTGCGCGAAACGCTGCGTAGCTGCGGTCTCCTGGAGGGATAATGCATCGTAGTTTGATTGTTGCCGGCGCCGCGGCGCTGAGCCTGGCCGGTTGCGGCCTGATTCCGGATAACAGCCTGCGCTACCGCGAAGCGCAAGTGCTGGAGCCGATGACGGTGCCCGGGGATATGGTGTTCATCGGCGCCGAGCCGCTTTACGCGGTGCCGCAGATGGAGCGCCGCTTGCAGGGCAAAGGCGAGGGCGAGGACAAATTCAAAGCGCCCCGTCCGCCGCAACTGGTGGCGGCGCCCGGCGAAGCCGATGACGACGAAGAAGAGGCTCCGGTGGCGCCGACCGGTAACACCGGGCAGCCGGTGCTGGCCAAGGACGGCAGTGGTTATCCGATCATCATGATGCCCACCAGCTTCGCCTGGGCCTGGGAGAAGGTCACCGAGGCGCTCACCCAGACCGACCTGCGTGTCACCGACCGCAACCGGGACCAGGGTGTGTTCTTCTTGACCGCCCCCGAGCGTTACCAACTGCAGCCGCCCCAGGCGCGTCTGAAGTTGAGCCACACCACCAATGGTATCCAGGTGGCGGTGCTCAACGAGGAAGGCACGGCGCTGGCCGAGAAAGCATCCGGCCTGGCGATTCTGGAAAGCATCCACGACGAATTGTGAACCGGGCTCCGGCCGTCGGCCGGGCCGTTTAGGGGGAGAGCGTTCTTGCGGCTGGCGTCCCTGGGCAGTGGCAGTAAAGGCAATGGCACCCTGGTGTGCGCCGGCGATCTGCTGGTCCTGGTGGATTGCGGCTTTTCCCTGCGCGAAACGGAACGCCGGCTGCAGGCCCTGGGGCTGAGCGCCAAGGACCTGGCCGCGCTGCTGGTCACCCACGAGCACGGCGATCACGTGCGTGGCGCGGGCGCCCTGGCGCGCAAATATAAAACCCCTCTGTACAGCACTTTCGGCACGGCCCGGGCGGTGACCGGCAAGGCCGCCGGTTTCCACGGCGCCGACTGGCGTGAGGTGCGGCCGGGCCGGGCCTTCGACCTGGCGGATATGACGATCACACCGGTGACCGTTCCCCACGACGCCCTGGAGCCTTGCCAATACCGCTTCAGCTGGCGGCAACGGGAGCTGGGCGTACTCACCGACCTGGGCTCGCTGACCCCCCACGTAGTGGCGGCCTATCGCGAGTGCGACGCCTTGGTGCTGGAGTGCAATCACGAGCCGGAGCTGCTGGCCGCCGGCCCTTACCCGGCGTCCTTGAAACGGCGGGTGGGTGGTAACCTGGGGCACTTGAGCAATCAGCAGGCGGCCACTTTGTTGGGCCACTGCAACGTGGACCGGCTTCAGCACCTGGTGCTGTCGCATCTCAGCGAGCAGAACAATACGCCGGACCACGCCCTGGGCTGGATCCACCAGGCGGTGGAAGCGGGCCGGGAGCGTATCCGCGTGGCCAGCCAGCAGCAGGGCTTCGGCTGGCTCGACATTCACTGAACCGCCCCGGCCGTGAGCGCCCGGGGTCTTTAACTAACGCAGGTAGGTCATGGAAAAGCGCGACGAACTCTATGCGGGTAAAGCCAAGTCCGTATTCACCACCGACGATCCGGAGCGGCTGGTGATCGTGTTCCGCAACGACACTTCCGCCTTCGACGGCAAGAAGAAAGAAGCGCTGGATCGCAAGGGCGCGGTGAACAACCAGTTCAACGCGGCGATCATGGAGATGCTGCGCGACGCGGGCATCCCCACCCACTTCGAGAAGCTGCTCGGCGCCAACGAATCGCTGGTCAAGAAGCTGGATATGATCCCGGTGGAATGCGTGGTGCGTAATATCGCCGCCGGCTCCATCGTGCGCCGCCTGGGCGTTGAGGAGGGCAAGGAGCTGACGCCGCCCACCTTCGAGCTGTTCCTCAAGGACGACGCGCTTGGCGACCCGATGATCAACGAGTACCACGTGCGCAGCTTTGGCTGGGCGCAGCCCGAGCACATCGAAAAAATGAAAGAACTGACCTTCAAGGTCAATGAGGTGCTCAAGAAGCGCTTCCTGGACGCCAACATGCTGCTGGTGGACTACAAGCTGGAATTCGGCCTGTTTAACGGCGAGGTGGTGCTCGGTGATGAGTTCTCCCCGGACGGCTGCCGGCTGTGGGACAAGGACACCCGCGAGAAGATGGACAAGGACCGCTTCCGCCAGGACCTGGGCAACGTGATCGAAGCCTACGAGGAAGTAGGACGCCGCCTGGGCATGACCTTCCAGCAATAACTCTGGAAATCAGGGCGGTTTACGGAGAGGCTGTGGTGACCCAGCAGCCCTTCGGAGGACCGCCATGTTCCGCATTCGCACCTATAACCAGATCGCCTTGCGCGGCCTGGAGCGTTTCCCCCGCGACCGTTTCGAGGTCGCCAGCGAATTGTCCGAACCGGACGCCCTGTTACTGCGCAGCCATCCCCTCGGCGGCGCCGATATCCCCCCGACCGTGAAAGCGGTGGCCCGCGCCGGCGCCGGCGTCAACAATATCGACGTGGCCCACTGCAGCGCCCAGGGCATTCCGGTGTTCAATACCCCCGGTGCCAACGCCAACGCGGTCAAGGAGCTGGTGGTCGCCGGTCTGCTGCTGGCCTCGCGCCACCTGCGTGACGGCCTGGACTGGGTGGCCGGGCTGCGCGCCGACAGCGAAGCGGACCTGCACCAGCAGGTGGAAGCGGGCAAGAAACACTTCCAGGGCCGTGAGCTGCGTGGCCGTACCCTGGGCGTGGTGGGGTTGGGGGCGATCGGCTCACAAGTGGCGCATACCGCCCTGTCCCTGGATATGAACGTGATCGGCTATGACCCGGCGCTGAGCGTGGACGCCGCCTGGCGTTTGCCCAGCCAGGTGGCGCCCATGGCCAGCCTGGAAGCGCTGTTGGCGCGGGCGGATTACGTCACCCTGCATTTGCCGCTGCTGGACGCCACCCGAGACCTGATCGGCGCCGCCCAGCTGGCGCCCATGAAGGAAGACGCGGTGCTGCTCAACTTCGCGCGCCAGGGCATCGTCGACGACGCGGCGGTGGCCGAGGCCCTGCGAGCCGGCAAGCTGCGCGGCTTCGTCACCGATTTCCCGAGCCTGGCTCTGACCGGTGTCCCCGGGGTGCTGGCGCTGCCCCATTTGGGGGCCAGCACCGGCGAGTCCGAGGAGAACTGCGCGGTGATGGCCGCCGAGGCGCTCACCGATTTCCTGGAAAACGGCAACATCCGCCACTCGGTGAACTTCCCTGATTTGATTCTCGAAACCGGCCCCGGTGTGCGCCTGGCGGTGACCAACCGCAACATCCCCAAGATGCTCGGCCAGGTGCTGTCGGTGCTGGCGGACGCCGACATCAACGTGATCGACATGCTCAACAAAAGCCGCGACGAGTTGGCCTATAACCTGCTGGACCTGGCGGAAGAACCGACCGCCGCCGCGATGGCGGCGATCCGCGCGCTGGAAGGCGTCATCAATGCGCGCCTGGTGCGTGCTTGAATCGCCCTGGGGGCGTCAGCCATTTCGCACCACAGCCGCCTCAGCGGTCTGTGACAGCCCTGTGAAGCGGCACTGGGCGGTTCGAAGTTTTGCACAGCGGACGGGCGTTGCTCATTTCACTTTTAGCAAGCACCCGTAACCGCTTGATTTTTGAAGGAAAGGTTTGTAACTGATTGATTTAATTGAAATTAATAATATGGATATTTTTTCGTCATTTAGGGGTCATCGGCGTGATCATGGGCCTTGGGGACAGTTCCTGACAGACTATGCACAGAGTTATCCACAGAATCTGTGAGTAACTTTTTTGTGAGGATTTTCTTACGCCGTTGTTCAGTTGGTTTGCAGCCCGATGGCGTTCATGAACAGCCGCATCAGCCAGGCGACGCCGCCCAGTGTCAGTACGCTGGCGATCCAGATCAGAACCAGCCAGCCCAGCCGCTTGCGCAACGGGGCCGGGGCGCTGCTTTCATCCGGGGTTCGGGCACGTCGCATGCTTGCTCCTCATCGACTCAATGGTAGCCGTCGCCGGGGCGCACCTTGCCCCGGAACACGTAATAGGCGAAGGCGGTGTACATCAGGATGAAGGGGATGATCAGCAACGCGCCCACCAGGGCGAAGCCCAGGCTCTGCGGCGGGGCGGCCGCCTCCCAGATGGAAATATTCGGCGGCAGGATATTCGGCCAGCCGCTGATGGCCAGCCCCGCATAACCCAGGAACATCAGCAGTAGCGCCAGCAGGAAGGGCGCCACCGACCGGCCCCGGGCCAGGGCCCGTTGCATCAGCAGGGCGGCGCCCACTACCAGCAGCGGCACCGGCGAGAACCAGATGAGGTTGGGGAAGCTGAACCAGCGTTCCGCAATGGCCGGGTCGCGCAACGGCGTCCAAACGCTGATCACGCCGATGGCGGCGAGCAGAATCCACATCAGCGGGCGGGTCAGATGAAACATCCGGAACTGCAACTCGCCTTCGGTTTTCATGATCAGCCAGGTGCTGCCGAGCAGCGCGTAGGCGAACACCAGGGCGACGCCGGTGAACAGCGGGAAGGGCGCGATCCAGTCCAGGGGACCGCCCGGGTAGGCGCCGTCTTCCACCGGCAGGCCGCTGACGTAGGCGCCCAGAACCACACCCTGGAAAAAGGTGGCGGTGAAGGAGCCGCCGATAAAGGCTTTGTCCCAGATGTGGCGCTCATTATCGCGGGCTTTAAAGCGAAACTCGAACGCGATGCCGCGGAAGATCAGCCCCAGCAGCATGAAAATCAGCGGTAGATAAAGCGCCGTGAGCACGATGGAGTAGACCAGCGGGAAGGCGGCCAGCAGGCCCGCGCCGCCCAGCACCAGCCAGGTTTCGTTACCGTCCCAGACCGGCGCCACCGTGTTCATCGCCACATCCCGGTGGTGGCGGTCGGGAATAAACGGATAAAGGATACCGATGCCCAGGTCGAAGCCGTCCATCAGTACGTACATCATGACGCCGAAACCGATAATCAGCGCCCAGATAAGAGGCAGATCGATACCCATGGCTCAGCGTCCTCCGTCGGTGTCGTGGTCGTCATCCAGGTCTTCCTCTACCGCGGACAGCGGGCGCATGGGGTGCCGGGGTTGTCCCGGCCCGCCGCTCGTCTCCCGGGTGCCTTCTTCCAGTTGCGGGCCCTTGCGAACCAGCCTGAGCGTGTACGCTACGCCGGCGCCGAATACGAACAGGTAGACCACCACGAACAGCGCCAGAGACACGCCCAGGGTGGTGGCGGAATGCGCGGATACCGCGTCTTCGGTGCGCATCAGGCCGTACACCACCCAGGGCTGGCGACCCACTTCGGTGGTGTACCAACCGGCCAGAATGGCGATCAGGCCGGCCGGGCCCATCAGCAGCGCGAAGCGCAGGAACCAGCGGCTGCTATAGAGGCGTCCCCGCCAGCGCTGCAGCAGGCTCAGGCCGCCGAGCAGTATCATCAACATGCCCAGGCCCACCATGATGCGGAACGACCAGAACACGATCAGCGCATTGGGGCGGTCCTCGGGCGCGAATTCCTTCAGCCCCGGAATGGTGCCTTCCCAACTGTGGGTGAGGATCAAGCTGCCCAGGTGCGGAATCGACACCGCCAAGCGGGTGCGTTCTTCTTCCATATCCGGCCAGCCGAACAGGATCAGCGGCAGGCCCTCGCCTTCGGTGGTTTCTTCGCCGCCCCAGTGGCCTTCCATGGCGGCCACTTTGGCGGGCTGGTGCTCCAGGGTGTTGAGGCCGTGGAAGTCGCCGATCACCGCCTGCACCGGCGCCACCAGCACCATCATCCACATCGCCATGGAGAACATCTTGCGCACCGCCGGGTTGTCGCGGCCGCGCAGCAGGTGCCAGGCGGCGGAGGCGCCCACGAACAGCGCCGTGGCCAGGAACGCGGCCACCGACATATGCATCAGCCGGTAGGGGAAGGAGGGGTTGAAGATCACCGCCATCCAGTCCACCGGCACCACCTGGCCGTTGATGATCTCGTGGCCCTGGGGCGTTTGCATCCAGCTGTTGGAGGCCAGAATCCAGAAGGTGGAGATCAGCGTGCCGATGGCCACCACCACGGTGGAAAAGAAGTGCAGCCCGGGGCCCACCCGGTTCCAGCCGAACAGCATCACGCCCAGGAAGCCGGCCTCCAGGAAGAAGGCGGTGAGCACTTCATAGGCCAGCAGCGGGCCGGTGATGCTGCCGGCGAATTCGGAAAAGAAGCTCCAGTTGGTGCCGAACTGATACGCCATCACCAGACCGGAGACCACGCCCATGCCGAAGTTGACCGCGAAGATCTTCACCCAGAAGTGGTACAGGTCCCGGTACAGCGTGTTTTTGGTGTACAGCCAGAGCCCTTCCAGAACCGCCAGATAGCTGGCCAGACCAATGGTGATGGCGGGGAAGATGATATGAAACGAAATCGTGAACGCGAATTGGGTGCGCGCCAGGTCCAAGGCCAGGGTCTCGGTCATCGGCGAAGCTCCTGAGTGATCCGGGGGCCCCGGACGGGGCCGCTGTCATACCCGGTATCCTGACGCACCCGGGCCGCTGCCACCAAGTGACAAAAGGTCCTACCCCGGCGCTCTACAAGCGGAGCATCGGAAACGGGCGCCACGGCTGGGTGATCAGCTGCCGGGCGCTGAGGCCGAACAGCAGGGCGTGGAAGCCGGCGTTGGGGAAACGCCGGTTGATCTCGCGCAGGCGCTCTCGGTCGACGCCGAAACGCAGCAGCCCCAGGGACACGTCGATCCAGTCCGCACGGCGGAAGGCTTCCACCAGGGTTTCGGCGGGGGCGTCGCTACGGGTAAGTTTATGGTGCTGGACGATCATCGCGTGGATTTCGTCGCTCCAGCTTTGCAGGCCCTGCTCTTCGAGATAGTGACAGGCAAGCCGCGCGGAAGGCGGCAGATAGTCGAAGGTGCCCGCCAGCCAGATGCCGGCGTCGTGGAAGAAACCGGCCAGCTCCAGCTTGCGCAGATCGTCGCCGGTGAGCGTGCGCTGCGCCGCCACCAGGTTGATCACCCGGTACACGTGGTTTCGATAGGGCGTTTGATCCCGCCCGAAGCGCTCCGCGTAGTGGTCGAACAGGCCGTCCAGTTCCGCCAGTTCGGTGATTAGCCTTTTCATTACTGCCCTTGGCGTGGTGGCCGTCCGCAATCCCGATGTACCTGTCAATTAACCAGACCGGAACAGCCTTGTCATGTCCGGTTCGGTTTTTTTGCATTTGGTCGACCTGCTGGATTGTTTTATAGTCGGACAAAGTGATGTCCACCGTCTTCCATTCGCCAGCGGACGCAGGCCAACGTGACCTTTAAAGCCCGGGAAAGCCTTTCCGAACAAATCGCCGGCCATCTGGCCGCGCAGATCATTCGCGGTGACATGCTGGCCGGCGACCGCATCCAGGAGCTGCGTGTGGCCGGCGAGCTGGAAGTGAGCCGGGGGTCGGTGCGCGAGGCGCTGCTGATCCTGGAGCGGCGGCATCTGATCGACATCCTGCCGCGCCGGGGCGCGGTGGTGAAGGAGATGTCGGAAAGCCAGGTGCGCGGCCTTTATGAGCTGGTGCAGGTGCTGCTGGGTCTGGTGATCCGCAAGGCGATCAAAAATGTCCGCGAAGACGACCTGGACCCGATCATCGCGCTGATCCACGAATTGCAGGTGGCCGCCTCCGACCGGGACCTGGAGCGCTTCTTCGACCTCAGCTTCCAGTTTCTGGAGCACGCCTACCCGTTTGCCCGCAACGGTTTTGTCGAGGATGTGCTCACCGACCTGCATCCGGCCCTGCAGCGCACCTATTTCATGGCGCTGCATCTGGATAACGACGAGATGAAAGAGTGCTTGTCGTTCTTCAAGGCGCTGGTGGAGACCATCCTCCGCCGCGACGTGCGTTCCGCCCTGGAGATCATCCGCGAATTCGCCGAGCACCAGTCCGAGCTGGTACAGGAATCGATTACCCGCGCCCGCCAGATCGAAGCGGCCTGGGGAGGGCGCCGCAAATAGCCCTGACAGGCCGATAGGGCTTGCCAGCGGCGTCCTGGCTGCCTAGAATTGCGCCCCTCTGCAGAACCGTAGCTCAGTTGGTTAGAGCGCTGCCTTGACATGGCAGAGGTCGGCGGTTCGAATCCGCCCGGTTCTACCAGTTTCGAGCCGCTCTTGAATTCAGCGCTTGGCCACCCCAGGTTTACGCAGACCAAGGGGTCGCCTAGAATGACCGGCTATATTCAAGAGCCGCTGAGGCGATGGCGGCCTCGTTCGATTAACCAGTTGGAGGTTCACGACATTAAGCGTGGAGGCAAAGGCCGCGAGCAGCGAGCCACAATCAATCAGCAAATCCAGGCGACTCAGGTTCGACTGATCGATGTCGATGGCGAGCAAGTAGGCATCGTTCCCTTAGAGGAGGCCCTTGAGCAGGCCACTGGCAAGCAACTGGATCTGGTGGAAATCTCCCCTGATGCGGAACCGCCCGTTTGTCGAATCATGGATTACGGCAAGCATCTGTTCGAACAGAAGCAGAAAGCCAAGGAGTCACGCAAGAAGACGCGTCAGACTCAGTTGAAGGAAATCAAATTCCGTCCCGGCACCGATTCCGGCGACTATGAGGTGAAATTGCGTAACCTCAAGCGCTTCCTCGAGGCCGGCGACAAGACCAAGGTCACCGTGCGTTTCCGCGGTCGCGAAATGGCTCACCAGGAGCTGGGTCGTGACCTGCTGGAGCGGGTGGAGGCCGACTTGGCGGAGCACGGTTCCGTCGAGCAACGCCCGAACATGGAAGGGCGCCAGATGATCATGGTGCTCAGCCCGGGCAGCAAGAAGAAAAAGTAACCGGAACTCCGGTTGCTTTTGTTTTATTCACACAACTTGAGATAGGTACCATGCCCAAGATCAAGACAAACCGCGGGGCCGCAAAGCGTTTTAAAAAAACCGCCTCCGGTTTCAAGCGTAAACAGGCATTCAAAAACCACATCCTGACGAAGAAGTCCGCCAAGACGATTCGTCATCTGCGCCCCAAGACCCAGGTACACGAGTCCGATGTGCCCCTGGTCAAGCGCATGATGCCCTACAGCTAAATCACCGGTTTTTGGAGGTCTGAACAATGGCTCGAGTTAAGCGTGGTGTGCAGGCGCGTCGCCGGCACAAGAAGATTCTCAAGCAAGCAAAAGGTTATTACGGGGCGCGCAGCCGCGTTTTCCGCGTGGCGGTACAGGCGGTCACCAAGGCCGGCCAGTACGCTTACCGTGACCGTAAGGTACGCAAGCGTCAGTTCCGTCGTCTGTGGATCGTGCGGATCAACGCCGCCGCCCGTGTCAACGGCATGTCCTACAGCCGTATGATCGACGGCCTCAAGAAGGCGTCCATCGAGATCGACCGTAAAGTGCTCGCGGACCTGGCGGTTCGTGATCAGGCAGCGTTTGGTGCTTTGGCCGAGAAAGCCAAAGCGAGTCTCGCCGCCTGAGCTGACTGTCGGTTAGCCTACACGACAGCACTCCGAAACGGGGGAAGAGCTCGCGCTCTTCCCCCGTTTTGTTTGGGGTCCCCGGTCGGGCCCCTATGGACGGTGCTGACGTAGTAACCGCTATATTGACGTGAAAATAATGAACACGACTGGTGGGTGTTTATGATGGAGAACCTGGAAAGCCTGGTGGAGGCGGCGCTGGCGGAAGTGGCCGGAGCCGGTGACGCGCGCGCGCTGGATGAGGTGCGGGTGCGTTACCTGGGTAAGAAGGGGGAGATCAGCGCGCTGCTGAAGAGCCTGGGCGGGCTGAGCGCGGAAGAGCGGCCCAAGGCCGGGGCGCTGATCAACGAAGCCAAGCAGCGAGTGCAGTCGGCGATTGATGAGCGCCGCCGGACGCTTGAGGAAGCGGCCCTGAACGAGCAGCTGAGCGCCGAGACCCTGGACGTGACCCTGCCCGGCCGGGGCGAGCAGCCCGGCGCGCTGCATCCGGTCACGCGCATGCGCCGGCGCATGGAGGACTTTTTCCTGCGGTTGGGCTTCGACATCGCCGAAGGCCCGGAGGTGGAAGACGACTTCCACAACTTCGAGGCGCTGAATATTCCCGCCCACCACCCGGCCCGGGCCATGCATGACACCTTCTATTTCGGTGACGGCCGCCTGCTGCGCACCCACACCTCACCGGTGCAGGTGCGCGTGATGCAGAAGGGCGAGCCGCCGTTCCGCATCATCGCCCCCGGCCGTGTGTATCGTTGCGATTCGGATCTCACCCACACGCCCATGTTCCACCAGGTGGAAGGGCTGCTGGTGGACGAGAACATCACCTTCGCGGACCTGAAAGGCACCGTGGCGGCGTTCCTGAAGTTCGTGTTCGAGGTGGACGACCTGCCGGTGCGGTTCCGGCCCAGCTACTTCCCGTTCACCGAGCCCAGCGCCGAAGTGGATGTGGGCTGCATGACCTGTGGCGGTGAAGGCTGCCGGGTGTGCTCGCACAGCGGTTGGCTGGAAATCATGGGCTGCGGCATGGTCCATCCCAAGGTGCTGGAGCACGGCGGCGTGGATGCCACCCGCTACAGCGGCTTCGCCTTCGGCATGGGTGTGGAGCGCCTCGCCATGCTGCGCTACGGCGTTAACGATCTGCGTCTGTTCTTCGAAAACGACGCGCGCTTTTTGTCGCAATTCGCCTAGGGGATTATAAAGAATGCGTTTCAATGAAGCCTGGTTGCGGGAATGGGTCAACCCGGACATCGATAGCGACACCCTGGCCCACCAACTGACCATGGCCGGCCTGGAAGTGGACGCCGTGGAACCGGCGGCGCCGCCGTTCACCGGCGTGGTGGTGGGGCAGATTGTAAGCTGCCGGCCGCACCCGGACGCCGACAAGCTGCGCGTCTGTGAAGTCAGCGACGGCGAGAACACTTTTCCGGTGGTGTGCGGTGCCCCCAACGCCCGCGAAGGCCTGAAAGCGCCGTTCGCCCGGGTCGGCGCCGAGCTGCCCGGCGACCTCAAGATCAAAAAAGCCAAGCTGCGCGGCGAGCCCTCCGAGGGCATGCTGTGCGGTGGCTCCGAGCTGGGCCTTGAGGACCGCATCGACGGTCTGCTGGAACTGCCGGAAGACGCCCCCGTGGGCACCGATATCCGTGACTACCTGTCTTTGAACGACACCGTCATCGAAGTGGATCTGACCCCCAACCGGGCCGACTGCCTGAGCGTGCGCGGCATCGCCCGGGAAGTGGGCGTGCTCAATCGCACGCCGCTTAACGAGCCCGCCATCGAGCCGGTGCTTGCCAGTCTCGACGACCGCGTACCGGTCAGCCTCGACGACAGCGACGGCTGCCCCCGCTACCTGGGCCGAGTGATCCGCGGCATCAACGCCGCCGCCGAGACGCCGCTGTGGATGGTGGAACGCCTGCGCCGCGCCGGCGTGCGCGCCATCGACCCGATCGTCGATGTCACCAACTACGTTTTGCTGGAGCTGGGCCAGCCGCTGCATGCCTTCGACCTGGACAAGTTGGCCGGCGGTATTTGCGTGCGCCGCGCCCGGGCCGGCGAAACCCTGCAAAGCCTGGACGACCAGACCCTGGAGCTGAACGACGACACCCTGCTGATCGCCGACGATAACGGGCCCCTGGCCCTGGCCGGCATCATGGGCGGCCGCCCCAGCGCGGTGTCCGAAAATACCCGCGACCTGTTCCTGGAGTGCGCCTTCTTCAGCCCGCTGGCGATCGTCGGCCGGGCGCGCCGCTACGGCCTGCACACCGACGCCTCGCACCGCTATGAGCGCGGCGTCGACCCGGCTCTGCAGCACCGCGCTCTGGAACGCGCCACCGCGCTGATTCTGGAAATCGCCGGCGGCGAAGCCGGCCCCCTGGACGAAACCCTGGCCGAGGACAAACTGCCCACGCCCGCCACCATCGAGCTGAGCGCCGAGCGCGTCGCCCGCCTGCTGGGCGCGCCCCTGAACGACGCGGACATCGTCGATATTCTTGAGCGCCTGGGTATGACGGTCACGGACACCGGTGCCGGCCAATGGACGGTGCGCGCCCCCAGTTGGCGCTTCGACATGGCGATCCAGGAAGACCTGATCGAAGAACTGGCCCGCGTGCACGGCTACGAAAACCTGCCCAGCCGCGTGCCCGCCGGCACCCCCGCCGGCGACCCGGCCCCGGAGAAAGAGCTGCCGCTGCGCCGCCTGGGCGACACCCTGCGCGACCGGGGCTATATGGAAGCTATCACCTACAGTTTCGTGGCCCCGGAACTGCAGGCCAAGGTGGACCCGGACCACGCCCCGCTGGCACTGCTCAACCCGATTTCCGCCGATCTGGGCGTGATGCGCACCGGGCTGATGGCCGGCCTGCTGAGCGCCGCCGAGCGCAACGTCAACCGCCAGTGCAGCCGTCTGCGCCTGTTCGAGACCGGCCTGCGTTTCGTGCCCGGCCCGGACGGCCTGGCCCAGGAACCGATGGTCGCCGGCCTGCTCTACGGCAGCGCCCAGCCCGCCCACTGGGAGGGCAAGCCCCGCCCGGCGGACTTCTACGACCTGAAAGGGGACGTGGAAGCGCTGCTGGCCCTGTCACAACCGGACGCCTTCGCGTTCCAACCGGGCAGCCACCCGGCGCTGCACCCCGGCCAGTGCGCCGAAGTCACCCGGGACGGCCGTACCGTCGGCCACCTTGGCCGCCTGCACCCGCGTCTGGCGGCGGAGCTGGACCTGCCTAAGGGCCTGTACCTGTTCGAGCTGGCCCTGGCACCCCTGCGGCTGGGCCGCCTGCCGCACTTCGAGCCGGTCTCCGACCAGCCCCGCGTGCAGCGCGACCTGGCCTTCGTGGTCGACGCCGACGTGCCCGCGGGCGAGATGGTCGCCGCCGCCCACCAGGCCTGCGACGACCGTCTGCGTCAGGTACATATCTTCGACCTCTACCAGGGCGACAACATTGAGGCCGGACGTAAAAGCCTGGCCCTGACCTTGACCTTCCAAGATCCTTCGCGCACTCTTAAGGACGCCCAGGTCAACGACCTGGTGGAAGCGGTAGTATCTCAGTTAAAACAACAGTTTAAGGCGACCCTCAGGGACTGAAGAAAGGGCCTGGATTGAGGCATTTCCAATGGCGTTGACCAAAGCAGATATGGCCGACCGGCTGTTCGATGAGCTCGGTCTCAACAAGCGCGAAGCCAAGGAACTGGTGGAGATGTTCTTCGAGCAGATTCGAGATTCACTGGCCGAGAACCGGCCGGTGAAGCTCTCTGGATTCGGTAACTTCGACCTGCGCGACAAAAGCGAGCGCCCTGGCCGGAACCCGAAAACCGGAGAAGAAATCCCGATCTCCGCGCGCCGCGTGGTCACCTTCCGTCCCGGGCAAAAACTGAAACAGCGGGTGGAAGACTATGCTCGAACCCAGTCATAACGACGAGCTGCCGGCGATCCCCGGCAAGCGCTACTTCACCATCGGTGAGGTCAGCGAGCTGTGCGACGTCAAGCCGCACGTGCTGCGCTACTGGGAGCAGGAATTCCCCCAGCTCAAGCCGGTAAAGCGGCGCGGCAACCGTCGCTACTACCAGCGCCAGGACGTGCTCACCATCCGCCAGATCCGGGGCCTGCTCTACGAGCAGGGCTTCACCATCGGTGGCGCCCGTCAGCAGCTCTCCGGCGACGCCAACGTTGAGCAGTCCACCCGCTACCACCAGATGATCAAGCAGATGATCGTCGAACTGGAAGACGTGCTGGACGTACTCAACGCGGACCGCATCAACAGCGTCCGCCATCCCTGAACCCGGCCTGCTCAACTCCTGAGCATCCGCGCCAACGGGTGCGGATTCCGGGTTCCATCCGACAGGGGAATCCGTTATGATTCCCGCCGCTTCGCCACACTGAAACCTTCCCCGGGCGGAGCCACACAATTTCGGGGCGTAGCGCAGCCTGGTAGCGCACTTGCATGGGGTGCAAGGGGTCGAAGGTTCGAATCCTTCCGTCCCGACCAAATACAACGAAGAGGGTCAGTCGTCTGCGGGCGGCTGGCCCTTTTTCGTTTCTGGGGCCGTTTGCAGGGCACCCATTGTAGGAGCGGGTCCCGCCCACAGAAGGAAGCGAAGTTGTGCGAGCGGGCCCGCCCGCGAAAGGGAGCGAAGCTCCCGGCAGGATGCCAGAGAGATCTTTGACAGGAGCGCAATCAGCCTCTCTGGAATCCTGCGGGGCAACCTTTGCCGGCCGGCAAAGCCGGCCTTTCGCTTGCAAGGCAAGCTCCCACACGGTTAATGACCGTTTCCACCAGGGTGCTGGTGTTCGATGTCACTGCCGTTGAAACCTGCCGGTTCTATGCTGACGAACGTTATCGCAAGCGGGGTGAACCATGGATTTACAAGTACCCGAGCAGGAGCGGCACTTCCGCGAGGAAGTGCGGGCGTTCCTGAATGAAGCGCTGACCGCTGAGATTCTGGCGGCGGGGCGCAAGACCACCTCGGTGTTCGCACCGGTGAAGGAGGTGATGGCGTGGCAGCGCCGTCTGCACCAGCAGGGCTGGGCGGCGCCGCACTGGCCGAAGGAGTACGGCGGCACCGGCTGGAGCGTCGGCCAGCGGGCGGTGTTCGCCGAGGAGCTGGTGCGCGCGGAGGCGCCGCCGCTGATTCCCATGGGGCTGCAGATGTGCGGGCCCTGCCTGATCGGGTTCGGTACCGAGGAACAGAAAGCCCATTATCTGCCGCGCATTCTTTCCGGCGAGGATATCTGGTGCCAGGGCTATTCCGAGCCCGGTGCCGGGTCCGACTTGGCGTCGCTGAAGACCTTCGCGGAGAGCGACGGCGACGACTACGTGATCAACGGCACCAAGATCTGGACCACCTACGCCCACCACGCTAACCGCATGTTCCTGCTGGTGCGCACCCGCCGCGACGGCAAGCCCCAGGCGGGCATTACCTTCCTGTTGCTGGATATGAACACGCCCGGAATCACCGTGGAGCCGATCGTCGGCCTTGATGAGGTGCCGGAGCAGTGCCAGGTGTTCTTCGACAATGTGCGGGTGCCCAAGCGCAACCGGGTGGGTGAGGAGAACGACGGCTGGACGGTGGCCAAGTACCTGCTCACCTTCGAACGGGGTGGGCAGGACTACGCGCCGGCGCTGGGCGTGCAGTTGCAGCGGCTCAAGCAGATCGCGGCGCGGCAGACCACCGCCGGTGGCGGCACGCTGCGCGACGATCCTGTCTGGGCGCACAAGGTGGCCGCCTGCGAAAGCGAGGTGTTGGCGCTGTCCTTTACGGAGAAACGCATCAAGTCGGCGCTGTCGGCGGGCAAGGACCCGGGCGCGCTGTCATCGATGACTAAGATCCTCGGCACCGAGCTGCAGCAGCGGGTCACCGAGCTGGGCATCGAGACGCTGGGCAGCCAGGCGCTGGTCTGGCAGCCGCAAGCCCTGGTGCCCGGCGGTGACGATGCGCCGCTGGGCCCGGAGTACGCGCTCACCGCCATGGCGGCCTATCTGAATGCGCGGGCCTGTTCCATTTACGGCGGGTCCAACGAGGTGCAGCGGAGCATTATCGCCAAGGCGGTACTGGGCCTGTAACGGCGACGGAAGGAGAGCGAGGATGAATTTTTCCCTGAGCGATGAGCAACAGATGCTGGCCGACAGCGCGCGCCGTTTTGTGCAGGGTGGCTACCAGCCCGAAACCCTTTGGCGCCAGTTCGCCGAACTGGGCTGGCTGGCGCTGCCGTTCGATGAAGACAACGGCGGCCTGGGCGCCGGCCTGGTGGAAACCATGGTGTTGCTGGAGGAACTGGGGCGCGGTGGGGTGATCACGCCTTACTTGGCCACGGTGGTTCTGGGTGGCGGCGTCCTGCGCCGGGCCGACGCCGGCTGGCGGGCCCGTTATGTACCGGACCTGGTGGCGGGCGACTTGCAGTTGGCACTGGCGGTGGACGAGCAGGAGCGTGTGTTCGCCCCTGAGAACACCGCCCTGCAGGCCCGCGAGGAGGGCGCCGACTACGTGCTCAGCGGCGACAAGATACTGGTGCTCAACGGCGATCAGGCGGATCGTATCCTGGTGCTGGCACGCACCAGTGGCAAGCCCGGCGATCAACAGGGCCTGTCGCTGTTTATGCTCGACCCGCACAGCCAGGGCGTCACCGTGACGCCGCACCGCCTGGTGGACGGCCACCGGGCGGCGCAACTGCAGTTCGACGGCGTCCGCTTGTCCGCCGACACGCTGGTCTTCCCAAAGGACGCCGCGTTCGAACCGGTCCGGGCGGTGCTCGATGAAGCCATTCTCGCCCTGGGCGCGGAAGCCGTGGGCGCGCTGTCGGTGCTGTTGGACGACACCGTCGAGTACAGCAAAACCCGCAAGCAGTTCGGCGTGCCGATCGGCAGCTTCCAGGTGCTGCAGCATCGCATGGCGGACATGTTCATGGCCCTGGAGCAGACCCGTTCGTTGCTGTTGGCGGCCACGTTGAAGACGGTGGAAGGCCACGAGGACGCACGCCAGGCGGTGCACGCGCTGAAAGCCCGCATCGGTGGCGCCGGCCGGCATATTGCCCAGGAAGCGGTGCAGTTGCACGGTGGCATGGGCATGACCGACGAGCTTTCGGTGGGGCATTACTTCAAGCGGATCACCGCCATGGACGGTCTGTTCGGCGGCGCCGACCAGCACCTGGCCGCGTTCGCCCGCGCCTGAGGCGCAAAGGCCTGTATTTCCGGCCGTGAAACCGCCATCCTAAAAAGCTTCTGAAAAGCTCCTCTGCTTCTGACCAGGGAAAAAGGTCGAATTGTTGATGGCAAAACGGTTTCTCGGCAAGCGGCTGATCTGGCTGCTGCCGCTTCTGATCGCGGCGGCGTTGTTACTGGCCGTGCTGGTCGCCGCTCTGGCGATACGGCTGGCGGGCTGGCACTGGCAGGGCCCGGGCTGGCGCGACGGCCTGACCCTGGACGCGGTCTGGCAAGAACGAGACGGGTGCCGGCCTATAGAGGCCCGCGGCGTGCGACTGTCGGC
>JBELJS010000013.1:29622-70960 GCA_042090255.1 Alcanivorax sp.
CCCTGGGGATCGACACCCTGGGCATCCACGCCTGCCCCGACGACGCCGATCCGGCGTCGGACGGTCTCACCGAAATCCCTGCCTTACCGGCCCTGGAAGTTACCGTGTGGGCGGTGCAGTACCGCGATCTGCCGCCGGTGATGGTCAATCTGAACCAGCGCGACGGCGTTTGGCGGGCACAGGCCGAATTCCGCGACAGCCAGCTCCGCGCTGAGTACCGGCGCCCCAGCGCCCGCTGGCGTGTCACCGGCACGCTGCAAGGGGGGCATCTGGATCAGCGTCTTTCCGGTGTGGTGCGTGTGCAGGGCGACGGGGTGTGGCGGCCCGGTGACTGGACCGATAGTGAGTATTTTGCCGGGGAGCTGGTGCTGCTGGGCCGGGGCCTGGGCCTGGAAACCCCCGGGCCGCGTGGCAATGTCACCGTGCGTGGCCAGTGGCAGGGCGACGCCTGGCGGCTGCGAGCTGGGTTGGACGAGCCCCTGGCGGTGGGCGCCGGCTGGGTGGTGAGCCCTGGCGAAGATCTTGAGGCGCGCGGCGAAGGCACGGCGCTGATTCAAGCGGACGGTCGCTTGGTGGCCAACGGCCCCCAGGGCCGGGCCGCCCTGTCGCTGAGCAGCGACGCGGCGCGGCTGGGCGAAGGGCAGGGCAGCCTGTCGCTCAGCGAGGGCCTCGACGGTGAGGTGGCCTTCCGCTGGCGGGACGGTGAGGTAATGGTGTCGCCGTTCGAGGTCCGCGGGCTGGCCGAAGACCTGTCGGTGCGCCTGCGTGAGCCGGTCACCGCGCCGCTGGCGATGCAAGGCCAGACCAACGTGCCGTTGTCGCTGGTCTGGCGGGATCTCACTTTGAATACTACGGAAAGCGGCCTGGCTTGGCGGCCCAATGATCTGCAATGGCGCGGCGCCGTGTCCGTGGACGGGCGCTGGCAGGGTTACCGGGTCAGCGGTGGCTGGAAGGGCGACGCCGGCCTCACCGGGGTGCGCGGCGAACCGGCCCGGCTGCGTCTGAAATCCGCCGATTTGGACGTGACGGCCCGGTTGCCGGTGGACGGGCTGCGCCCGCCACAGTGGCCGTTTCAGGCCCGCGTGGAGGGCCGCTATCAAAGCGTGCCGTTCCGGGGCATGCTCAGCGGCGCGCTTGACGGCGGTGCCTGGGCGGGCCGGGTCGAGGCCAGCGGCAAGCACTTTTATAGCCTGATGCCGACGCTTGGCCAGGGCGGCACGCTAACGGCCGAGGGGCGTTGGCGGTGGCGTGACAACCTGAGCCTGCTGGCCGGCAGTCGTTTGTCGGTGGGCGGTACGGTGAGCGGCACGCGCCTGGTCAAACCGCTTACGCTGCGCGTCAGTGAGCCGCTGGTGATCGGCGAAGGCGGGCCCACCGGCGCCCTGGCCGTGCGCGCCGAAGGTCTGGTGGCGGAGCGCTGGACCCTGCCACCGGTGACCGGCAGCGCCCGCTTGAACGGCGCCGCTTTTCAGGCCGATCTGTCCGTGGACCAGTGGGGCACCCGGGTGTCGATGCGCGGCCGCCAGGGAAACGCCGGGCTCAGCGGCACGGTGCAGGGCCGCTCGCCGCTGGTGCCGGCGATGAGCCGTGGACTGCCGCTGACCACCCGTGCCGGTGACCTGGTGATGGACGGCCGCTGGCAGTGGCGCGACGCGTTTCAGATCGACGGCACCCTTCAGGGGGAAGCGCTGTCGTTGGATTGGGGCAGCATCCAGGCGCGCGGTCTTGACGCTGATCTGGCGCTGGACTGGCGCCAGGGGCAGGCGCCGAGCCTTCGCAGCCGTGAGCCGCTGACACTCGCCAACCTGGACGTGGGGGTGCCGGTCACCGAGGTGCGCATGGGCGTGGAAACCGATCTGGATCAGTGGCGGTTCGAGAAAATCAGCGCCGGGGTCCTGGGCGGCGAAGTGCGCGCGCCCCGGTTACGTTGGCCGTCACCGGAATGGCAGCCGGTGGTCCTCACCGGCATTGAGCTGAGTCAGTTGGCGGCGTTGCAGAACAAGGCGGTGGTCAGCCTTACCGGCGAGGTGGGCGGCTATATACCGTTACGCTTGGCGCGCAACAGCGTGGCGGTACGCGATGGCCGGCTGGCCAATGAGACGCCGTTGTCACTGGCGTTGTTGCCGGCCGCCGGTGCCCAGGCGATGGCAGAATCCAACCGGGCGGTGTCGATCGCGCTGGAGGCGCTCAATCCATTGCGCGTGGAGCGGTTCAGCGCCGAGGTCGACATGGCCGAAGACGGCTGGCTGGACGCCGCCGTGCACATTCGCGGCACCAATCCGCAACGAAACGGGCTGCCGGTGGTCTTTAATTACACCCACAAGGAAAATGTGCTAGAGCTATTACGCAGTTTACGCATCGGTGAACGAATCACCGACAGAGTGATGACGGAGACCAGACCATGACAGACCGGATCAACGGACATCGGCGCGGGCGCTTGCTGGTGCTGGCGCTGATGGTGCCTCTGGCCGCTGCCTGCACGCCGCGGGTGGCGCTGGAAGCCCCCAAGGAACCGATCACGATCAACCTCAACGTTAAGATCGATCATGAAATCCGTCTTAAGGTCGAGAAGGACATTGACGACTTGTTCAGTGAAGACAGCGAGTTGTTCTAGGATCAGGAGAGAAACATGAAACGTATTCGACACCTGCTGTTCGCGGTTACTCTGGTTTTCGCCGGCGCGGCGTTTGCCCTGGATCTGGACAGCGCGAAAAGCCAGGGCCTGGTGGGCGAGCAGCCCAACGGTTATCTGGGCGTGGTGAAGGCCACATCGGAAGCGGTGGAGCTGGTCTCCGACGTGAATGAAAAGCGCCGTCAGGCGTATCAGCGTATCGCCCGGGAAAACGGCATCAGCCTGGAGCAGGTCGCCAACCTGGCCGGCCAGAAAGCGATTGAAAAAACCCCTTCCGGTGAATACGTGAAGACCCCAACCGGGCAGTGGGTGAGCAAATAAAAAGTGTCCGAAGGCTTGCCTCCGGTTAATTTCGTTGAACGCTTTGTAACGTCGGGAAACAGCACTGTAATAACCAAGTAAAATCCGTACGGATTTTAGAAACTGTTTACGTTTGCCCATGCCCAAGCGCGCCTTTGCGGCTCAGAATCTGTGGTGTTCAGCACTGATTCGCAAAGGAGCTTGCCATGAAAAAGTCCATGATGACCGCGGTGCTTGCGTCACCGTTTGTTTTTTCTCCCGTGTTCGCCGATGAAAACGTGCCAGACACCTACGGCTACATTGGTGGGCACGTCAGTCAGTATTTCTTCTACGATAATGAAGTGACCGGGGACGTGGACGGTTTCGACGACTCCACGTTCTTGGGCGGCCAGATCGGCTGGCGCTTCAGCCCGCGCTGGTCCGTGCAGGCGTGGTACGAGGAAAACGACGAGGTCGAGCATAAGTACACGGACCGCGAATCCGATGTGGTTAATTACTACGCCAGCCTGCGTCACCATTTTGATGAAACCAGCCTGCTCGGTTTCGAGCCCTATCTGGGTGTGAACGTGGGCACCCAGGAAATCAACGACAACGAAGAAACCATGAGCGGCGTGGAGATGGGCATCCAGCGCGCCTTTCTCAAAAACGTGCTGCTCGATCTGGGCACGCGGCACGCCTATAGCAGTGACCGGGAATACTGGGAAGGCCAGGTCTATGCGGGTGTTAACCTGATGTTCGCGGTCAGCGGTCGCGAATCCGATAGCGAGCCGCGCACCGCCGAGCCCGCCAAGGTGGTCAGCGAGGACAGCGATGGCGACGGTGTGATCGACGCCCGCGACGAGTGCCCGGGCACCGCCGCGAACGCCGTGGTCGACGACCGGGGTTGTCAGGTTTACGACGTACGCCGGGAAGAAACCATTAAAACCATCTACTTCGAATTCGATCAGTCCGACATTCGTGATCAGTTCAACAACGAAGTGCGCAGCGCCGCCGAAAGCGTGCGTGATGGTGACGGCAACCGGATTCGCGTGGAAGGGCACACCGACAGCATCGGTACGGAGAACTACAACCAGGGCCTCTCCGAGCGCCGCGCCAATTCCGTCCGTGACCAGCTGATCCAGGAGTATCAGGTGGAGAGCGGCGTGATTGAAACCCAGGGCTACGGTGAGCGCCGTCCGGTGGCGCCCAATGACACCGCTGAAGGCCGCGAGGAGAATCGCCGCGCCGACATCGTGGTGGAGAGTGAAGAGAAGGAAGCGCAATTCAAGGAGTGATTCACGCTGCCTTGCTCAGCGAACCCGTGGGGCGGCTTTTGCCGCCCCTTTTTTGTGGGAGGGCATTGTGAAAGCCGGCTTTGTGGGAGCGGGCCATGCCCGCGAAAGAGAGCGAAGCTCCCGGCGGGATGCCAGAGAGATTTCTAACGGCGGCACTAATAGCGTCTCTGGAATCCTGCGGGGCAACCTTTGCCGGCCTTTCGCTTGCAAGGCAAGCTCCCACAAATCGAGCGTTGTAGACAGTTCTGGTGTGGTTAAAGCGTTTTCAGTTTTACTGTCTTAGCGGTTCAGTTTTTGCCATAGGCCCGAGGCGCGCCAAGTGCGCCGTCTAACGGCGTCGGCAAGCACGGCGGGTGGACCGTGCTCGATCAGGGTGAAAGCTTGTTTAGCGCGGGTCACGGCGGTGTAGACCAGCTCCCGGGTCAGCAGCGGGTGGGGATGGTCCGGCAGCACCAACAGGGTGTGGCTGAATTCGGAGCCCTGGGCCTTATGCACGGTCATCGCGTAGACCGTGTCGGCGCTGTCCAGGCGGCTCGGCAGTACCCACTTGATGCGCCCGTCGGGCAGCTGGAACGCGACCCGCAGGCCGTCCGGGTGGGGCAATGTCAGGCCCACGTCGCCGTTCATCAGGCCCAGCTGATAGTCGTTGCGGGTCATCATTACCGGCCGGCCCGGGTACCAGTCGTGGTCCCCAGCCAGGCCTTCCCGGCGCAGGCGCTCGGTGATCGAGCGGTTCAGCGCGTCCACGCCGAACGGGCCGCTGCGCAGGCCGCTGAGCAGTTGCTGGCCGGTCAGCTGGCGCAGCCGTTGCGCGGCCCAGGCGTCGGGCTGGCCGTCATCGGGCGGCGTGCCCACTTCGGCGAACAGCGCCCGCAGACCGGGATGCTGGCCGTCGCCGTCCAGCAGCAGGTCGGTGAGCGCGTCGTTTTTTTCACTGAGGGAAAGGTCACCGAGGGAAAGGCCGTCCAGCGTCAGGCGGCGCAGGCCGGGCCGTTGCTGATCGAACACCTTGGCCACCGCCGCCGGGTTGCCGCCGTTCACCGCCAGGGCCAGTTCCCCGATGCCCGGGGTGTCCTTGAACCGCCAGTTGGTGCGCAGCATGGCGGTCTGCTGGGCGAGCGCGGCGCCGTCGCCGGCCCAGGGGCTGACGTCCGCGCCGCAGGCGTCGCGCAGGTACGCCACGGTGTCCGGGTTATAGAGGCCCTGGTCCGCGTCGCGGCACAAATCGCCCATCACCGCGCCGGCTTCCACGCTGGCCAGCTGGTCCTTATCGCCGAGCAGGATCAGCCGGGTGTGTGGGTCCAGCGCGTCCAGCAGGCTGGCCATCATGTCCATGTCGATCATGCTGGCTTCGTCCACCACCACCAGATCCGCGTGCAGCGGGTTGTCGCGGTGATGTCGGAAATGACGGCTGTCCGGGCGGGTGCCGAGCAACCGGTGCAGGGTGGTCACCTCGGTGGGAATGGCGTCACGCACCGTCGGCGCCACCGCCAGTTTCTGAAGCTGCTCGCCGATCGATTCGGTGAGCCGCGCCGCCGCTTTGCCGGTGGGCGCCGCCAGCCGGATGCGCAGCCGCTGGCCGTCCGCCATGGCCAGGCTTTGCAGCACGCCCAGCAGGCGCACCACGGTGGTGGTTTTGCCGGTGCCCGGGCCGCCGGTGATGATGCCGATGCCGCCACGCGCCGCCAGGGCGCAGGCCACCTGCTGCCAGTCCGTGTGCGGCTCACCGGCGCCGGGGAACAGCTTGTTGAGGGCGTCGCGCAGTGCGGCGACGGGCACCGGATCTCCGTGTGCCAGGCGTGCTTCGATGGCCTCGGCCACCGCCACTTCCCGCGACCAGTTGCGGCGCAGATACAGCCGACCGCCGTCCAGCACCAGGGGGGTGCCGCCCAGCGGGGTGCCGCCCGAATGAGCGCCGTCTTCGCTCACCAGCGCACTCTGTTGTAAGTGCCGCAGCCAGTCGTCCACGGTGCCGGGCAGCAGCGCGGTGAGCGCCGGCGGCGGATTGCCGCCCCACAGCTGGGTGGCCAGCTCGCGGTTGTTCAAGTCCAGGCACAGATGGCCGCTGGCCTGCTGATGACTGGTGAAGGCGGCGAGCAGCAGCACCTCGTTGCCGGCCGACGGGCATTGCTGCTGCAGGAAGCGGGCCACCGCCACATCCAGATCGCGGAGCAGGCCCTGGTCGCGCAACTGCGCCAGCGCATCCTGCCAGTCGAGCGCGGCGAACAGATCAGTTTGCATGGGCGCCTCCGAACAGCGCATCCAGCGCTTCAATCAAGGCGGTATCCGGCCGGTCGAACACGGTGCCCGCCGCCGGGCCTTGCAGGCCGCGCAGGAACACATAGACGGCGCCGCCCAGGTGCTGCTCCGGGTCGTAACTGTCGCCCAGGCGGCTGCGCAGCAGGCGGTGCAGGGCGAGCAGATAGAGCACGTACTGCACCTCGTAGCGTTTCTCCAGTACCGCGCCGGTCATGGCGTCCAGGGTGTAGGCGTGGTTGTCGGCGCCCAGCCAGTTGGATTTGTAGTCCAGCACGTAGTACTTGCCGTGGTGTTCGAACACCAGATCGATAAAGCCTTTCAGCATGCCGTTGAGGGTGTCCGCTTCCAGCCGTGGGCGCGGATGCTCTGGATGAATGTGCCGGCGGATCAGGGCGTCCATCTCCGCCACCTTGACGCGGTGGGCGGGGAACACGAATTCCAGTTCCGGCACATAGGTGTTCAGGGTGGCCAGGCTGATGCGTCCCTCGGCCAGCGGCAGATCGGCCGTGAGGGTTTGCTTCCACCAGTGGCGGATCACTTCGGTGTGGTCCTGCCAGCCCCGGGCGCGCAGTTTTTCTTCCAGGTTGAGATCGAAGTCGGCGGGCTCGGCCAGGGTCTGTGCGAAGCGCTGGTCGGCGGCCTGCTCGAGCAGATCGTGCAGCAGGGTGCCGGGCGCCGCGCCGCGCGGGAAGGCGTGGATGCTGTCCGCCCGTGGCGGCTGGTCCGCGTCCGCCGGCTCGCTGTCCTCGTTGTGCTGTTCCGCCAGTTGATCGCCGCGCGGATCCGCCGGGGCCAGGGTTTCCTGAACCTGCTTCAAGGCGCTGTAGCTGGCGATCCACCAGGGCTCCCGCTGCCGGGCCGGCGGTGACAGCGCGTCGCTGAGCGTCATGGCCTGTTCCCCGGGCTGGTAGACCTCCAGGTCGCTGTCCGGTGCCGCCATTACCGTGATGGCGTCGCAGGCCAGCGGTGCCAGCGCCGCCATCAGGCCGTCGTTGGCGACGCCATCGCCGAACAACAGGCGGCCCACGGCGCTGCGTTCCAGCTGGTTCTGTTTGCCGCGCCCCTTGATGTAGGGCGCCAGGCCCAGGGTGCAGGCGTGGCGGGCGCGGGTCAGGGCCACGTAGAGCAAGCGCATGTCCTCGGCCAGCCGCTCGTAGTCGGCCTTGTGTTCGACGCTGTCGTCCGGTTCCAGGGACACATTGAGGTGGTCGTTTTCGTGGTAGCGCAGCGGTGGTTTGTTCTTGTCCGCCGGGCGGAAGCCGCAGATAAACGGCAGGTACACCAGCGGGTATTCCAGGCCCTTGGACTTGTGGATGGTGATCACCTTGACCCGGTCGTCGTCGCTTTCCAGGCGCAGGATGCTTTCTTTGCTGCCGGAGCGCTGGTCTTCCACGGCGCTTTCCACCGCGTCCTCCAGATACCGGATCAGCGACTGTTCGCCGTCCAGCCGGGTGGCGGCCTGCTGCAACAGTTCGGCCAGATGCAGCAGGTTGGTCAGGGCCCGCTCGCCGTCCAGGCTCTGGCTGAGCCGGGCGGGCACCTGGAAGTCCATCAGCAGGCCGCGCAGCATGGGCAGCACGCCCTGGGTGCGCCACTGATGGCGGTAGCCGTGGAACCGCTCCACGGTGTGTTCCCAGCGCACTTCGTCCTGGTTGAGCGCATCCAGCTCCGCGTAGGCCAGGTCGAGCACCGAGCAGGCCAGGGCGCTGCGCACCCGGCTGTCGGATTCCGGCGCCGCGCAGGCGTGCAGGATCAGCAGCAGGTCGAAGGCTTCCGGCTGGGCGAAAACCGAATCCTGATCGGACAAATAGACGCTGCGCACTTGCCGTGCCATGAGCGCGTCGCGCACCGCTTTGGCCTCGCTGCGGTCGCGCACCAGGATGGCGATGTCGTTGGGGTGCAGCGGGCTGAAACCATCACCGTCGCGAAAGCCGGTGACGCCCCGCTCGGCGCCGTTGAGCAGGTGGGCGATGTCGCTGGCGCAGCGGGCCGCCTGGTCTTCGCGGTACTGTCCGGCGCTCACCGGCTTTTCCCGGTCCTCCACCCACAGGGTGATGCCCGCCTTGGGCTCGCCGTCGACCAGCAGCACTTCCTGGCGTCCCTGGGCTTTCACCGTCTCGAAGGGGATGGCGTTGTCCATCATGAAGACGTCGCCGAACGCTTCCTGGCTGTAGGTGAACAGATGATTCACCGCCTCCACCATGGCCTCGGCGGAGCGGAAGTTCTTGTCCAGCGTGTAGTGGTTGCCCTCGGTGACGCGGCGCGCTTTCAGGTAGGTGAAGACGTCGGCGCCCCGGAACGCGTAGATCGCCTGCTTGGGGTCGCCGATCATGAACCAGCCGGTGTTCGACTGCCCGCCATAGAGCGCCGAGAAAATCCCGTACTGGGTGGGGTCGGTATCCTGGAATTCATCGATCAGCGCCACCGGGAACTGGGCGCGGATCACTTCGGCGAGGCGCTCCCCGTTGTCGCCTTGCAGGGCGTCGTGCAAGCGGCTGAGCATGTCGTCGAAGCCGATGGTGGCGGTCTGGCGGCGCACCTTGTCCACGCGCTGGTGAATCCAGGCGGCGGCGTGGGCGAGCAGGTCGGTGCGTGGCAGCCGGGTGTTGGCGCGCCCCTCCATGACCGCGTCCAGGGCCTGGCAGAAGGCGAAGTCCGGGCGATGGGCCTGGCCGGCCTTGGTGAGCTTCATGCCGTGGTGGGAAAACTTCGCCAGGGTTTCGTAGCCCTTGTCGTTAAGCCGTTCGCCGTTGGCGTAGCGCTGCAGGGTCTGCAACATGCCAGGCACGCTGTTGGCGCGGTAGCTGTTGCCGTTGAGCCATTTGTTGTCGCGCGCGGCGCGCACCCATTGCAGAAAGTCTGGCAGCTCGGCGGCCAGCTGTTGCCGCGCCCGTTGCTCGGTCTCCGCCTGCGGGCCGGTGAGTGTCAGCCAATGGCGCACGCTTTGCGGCAGCACGTCCGGGTCCGCTTCGCGCAGACCGAGCAGCGGGCGGCAGGCCGCCAGCAGGGCGTCCGGGTTGCCCAGGTTGTCGCTTTGCAGGGCAAAGGCGGCGCTGACCGGGAAATCGGCGATCACGGTACGCCAGTAATCGCGGGCGGCCTGTTGCTGTTCCTCGCTGGCGTCTTCCTGCAGTTCCAGGCTGAACAGGCTGCCGGAATCGAAGGCGTGCTGCTTGAGCATGCGGTTGCAGAAGCCGTGGATGGTGTACACGGCGGCTTCGTCCATCCATTGCGCGGCGGCCTCCAGACGCTGGGCGCAGCGGGCCCGTTGCTCCGGCTCGCGGTAATCGTTGAGCAGCTCGGCGAGGACCGGGTCGCGGGCTTTGGCGTTATTGTTGGCGCTGGCGTCGGCGAAGACGCGGGCGGCCTCGGCGAGGCGGTCGCGGATACGCTCGCGCAATTCCTCGGTGGCGGCCTCGGTGAAAGTGACCACCAGAATCTCCGGTGGCAGCAGCGGCCGGTGGAAGGCGTTGTTGTTGTCCCCGTCGCCGTGGCCCAGCACCAGGCGCAGGTAGAGGGCGGCCAGGGTAAAGGTCTTGCCGGTGCCGGCACTGGCTTCGATCAGCCGAATGCCATGCAGCGGGAAAGTGATCGGCAGCGGTCGCTCAACGTTCATGCCTGATCCCCCGGTTCGTGCCATTGGGCGTGTGCGTAGAGCGGGGCATAGAGCTGTCCGGTCCAGTATTCGAACGCGCTGACGTCGCCGTGGCGGGGCGCGAGCAGGGCGTCGAAGTCCGCCCAGGCCCGCGCCAGGGCCGGTTCTTTTTCCTGTTCGCCGGTGTGCATGAAACCGGATTCGAACGCCTTGCGGGCTTCGTATTCGCCGTTGTCTTTTTCCTCTCCCTTGAGCCAGGCGAACGCGGTGGCGCAGGCGATGGGCAGCGGCTCGCACAGGGCCTGGTGCCACGCGTGGCCGATGCGGTCCAGGTTTTCCCGGGCCGCGTCGCGGCCCAGCGGCGGCAGCGTCAGACGCCCGTCCTGGCCCTGCAGGTGGGTGGTTAGCGGGTGCCCGGCGGCGCAGGCGGCCAGGTGCAATGCCCATTCCCGGGTAACCTTGTCGAGCCGGTCCTTGAGCCGGCCGGTGTGCAGCACCAGCCGCTGTGGATTGGCACTGGCGCCGCGCAGATCGGTGAGCCAGTCCTCGATCAGCAGCGGCCCGGCTTGCAGATGGAGTTCCTGCTGCGCTTGCCGTTCACCGCATTCGGCCAGCAGGTCAAAGTACTGTTCCAGCGGTTGCGACAGCGGGAGCAACAGGCTGTCGCGGCTGCTTTCCGTGAACGGCGCCAGGGGCAGGTCACCGCTGCCGGCGAGCCGGTCCAGGCCGGCGGCGATGGCGGCGCCGGCCTGTTCCGGGCCGGCGCGCAGGGCGTCGCTGAGTAATGCGTCCTGTAGCTGGAAGCGTTGCAGGCCATCGAAGGCGAAGGGTTCGTTGTCGTCCAGGACGCGCCGGTCCTGTCTCAGCCGGGCTTTCAAACGGTGCTCAAAAAAGTGCGCCACCGGTTGCTTGAGAAAGCGGCCGAGCGCGGCGCAGGTGACCGGCTCGCCGATTTCCAGCGGCGCCAGCGGCTGTTCGTTGCGCGCCTGCGGTACGTGGCCCTGATGCAGGGCGCGCCATTCGTTGGCGTAGCTGTGCAGCCGATCGTTGTCGACGTCGAAATAGCCGGGGCTGAACGGCTGCAGCGGGTGCGCCACGGTTAAGGCGTCCACCGGTTCGCCCTGGTCAACGCGCCAGCGCTGATTGATGTGGTCACGCAGCTGCGCCACCAGCACCGAGGGCGGGCGTTCGCTGTTGTCACGGACGTTGCGGCCGGTCCAGCTTATGTAGAGGCTGTCGCGGGCGCTGAGCAGCGCTTCCAGGAACAGGTAGCGGTCGTCGTCGCGGCGGGAACGGTCGCCGGGCCGGTAGTTGCCCCACTGGCGCATCAGGTCGAAATCCATGGGTTGCTGCTGGCGGGGATAGTCGCCGTCCTTCATGCCCAGCAGGCACACATGGCGGAACGGGATAGCGCGCATCGGCATCAGCGTGCAGAAGTTGATGCGCCCGGCCATGAAGCGTTGTGACAGGCTCTCGGCGTTGAGGGCGTCGAGCAGCGGCCGGCGCGCCACGGTGAGCGGCAGCGGGCTGTCGAAATCCGCTTCGTCGCAAGCGGCGATCCAGTCGTTGAGGGCGTCGCGCAGGCCGGCGTCCAGGTTTTGATCCGCTTCGTCCACGGGCAGGAACAGATCGTCGAGCAGGGCGGTGAAGCGTTGTCGCCAGTCGCGCGCGCCGCCGTCGCGGCGACATTGCCGCCAGTGGTATTCCAGGGTGTCGAGCAGGCGTGCGAGGCGCCCGGCCAGCTCGGCGCCCAGGCCGGCCACTTCGTCCAACGGTTCGATGCCCATCCAGGCCGGGCCGTCGCCGAGCAGGTAGCCGGCGAGCATGCGTTTCAGGCCGAAGGCCCAGCTGTTCTGCTCGAAGCCGGGCACATCCAGGGTCTGCCGCTGTTCGCTGTTCAGCCCCCAGCGAATGCGCGCCTGGTCAATCCAGCGGGCCAGTTGCGACAGGTCGCTTTCGTTGATGCCGAAGCGTTCGCGTACCGCCGGCACGTCCAGCAGGTCGAGAATGTCGGTGGCGGTGAACCGCCATTGCGGCAGGTGCAGCAGCGACTCGATGGCCTGGGCCAGCGGCGAGGCGGCGCCAGCGCTGCGGTCGCTGAGCGTGTAGGGCAGGTAGCGCGGGTCGTCCCGTTCCAGGCGCCCGAACACGGCGTCGATGTGCGGCGCATAGGCTTCAATGTCCGGCACCATGACGATCACGTCGCGGGGCTGCAGGTCGGGGTCGGCGCTGAAGCGGTCCAGCAGCTCGTCCTGCAGAATTTCCACCTCCCGCTGGGCGCTGTGGCCGATGCGGAAGCGCAGAGAGCCGTCAACCTCCAGGGGCGGCTGTTGACCGGGTGGCGGCAAGGGTTCCAGGTCGAGAATATCCTGTTGCAGCCGCTGCAGCAGGGTGCGCGGCTGGATGTTCTCGAACAGATCGATCTGATTCTGAAAGGCGCTGCGGTAACTGTCCGGGTCGTCGTGGTCGTAGAGCAGGCCGATAAAATCGCGGCCCTGTTTGCCCCAGGCGGCCAGCAGCGGATTGATCGGGTTGTCCGGCAATGCGGTCAGGTGGCGCTTGCGGTTGTCGAGCTGACGACGCAGCAGCTGTTTGTCCTCGACGATGTCCGCCCAGTAATGCTGGCAGGGGTTCTGCACCAGCATCAGGATCTGGCAGTGGCGGCTGAGTGCCGCCAGGGCCTCCAGCGCCTGCTGGGGCAGGGCGCTGATGCCGAAGATAATCAGCCGGCGCGGCAGGCCCGCCGGCGGTGCCTGCTGCTGCAAGGCATCAACGAAGGCGCGGTGAATGGCGCTGCGGCTGAGGCCCTGTTTGTCCGCGTCCATGTCCGCTAGCAGGGCACGCCATAAATGGGCCTGCCACAGCTGGCTGGTGGGGAAGTCGTCGAAGCGGTCTCGGTCCTCGGCCCGGCGCAGCCGGTCGTCGCCCCGTTCCCAGTCGGCCAGCCAGTCGGCGCGGTAGACCTGGTAGGCGTCGAACAGATCCGCCAGCCGTTCCGCCAGCTGGTGGCGTTTGCGGCCGTCCACGTCGTCGGCCAGGAAGTGGCGCAGCGGGCCAAAATGAGGCTCGTCCAGCAGGGTGGGCAGCAGCCGGTACAGGCGCCACAGCAGGCGTGACTTATCGAACGGCGAGGTGCGCGGCACCCGGTCTTCGCCGAGCGCGGTGCGGTAGGCGCTCCACAGGAAGCGGGCGGGCATTTGGAACTGGAAGCCGGCGCTGATGCCCAGCGCCTCGGCCAGCTGCAGTTTCAGCCACTGGGCCATGCCGTTGGACTGGACCAGAAAGATCTCTTCGTCCAACGGCGCCAGCGGGTGTTGCTTCAGCCAGTCGACCACCAGCTCGGTGAGCGTCTCCAGCCGGTTGCCGTGCAACACCATGAAACCGTTGTGCATCGCCGCCTTCCCCTGACCATCCCGTATCGACGGCCCAGGCGGGCCGCCCGCCAAGCCTAAGCGACTCACCCGCAAAGAAAAAGTGCTCGCTGTCGGCGCGCCTACATAACGCTCAGCCACCACTGCGGCGGGGTCGCCGCGGGCACCGGCAGCGGCGGTGCGTCGGCGCTGAAAAAGACCGGATACAGCAGCGCCAGCAGCAGTACTGCCATCACCCGGTTGAAGTGGCTGAGCCGTTGCCCCTGGTGCAGCCGCGCCTTGAGTACCACGCCGCCCAGGTTCCAGGCGCTGATCAGCGGCAACCCGACCAGCAGATAACACAGGGAAACCAACGCCACATCGGCGACGAACCGCGACGGCCCGGTGAAGGTGGCCAGGGCGGTGACCATCATCATCCAGGCTTTGGGATTAACCGCCTGGAACAGGGCCGCCTGGCTGAACGTCAGCGGCCGGGCAGCGCGCTGTTCCCCGGGCCGGGTCCGGGCGGTGGCGAGCCGCCAGGCCAGCATCAGCAGAAACCCCGCGCCGATCAGTCGCAGCCCCCAGTTCAGGGCCGGGTAGTGGGCCAGTAGCCCGCCCAGCCCCAGGGCCAGGCTCCACAGCAGTGCCTGACAACCGAACGCGATGCCCAGCAGGTGGGGCAGGCAGGGCCGCCAGCCCACGTTGGCGCCGGCGGCCATCAACATCAGGTTATTGGGGCCGGGGGTGCCGCTCATCACGGTGACGAAACCGATCAGTGGGAGAAGGTATTCCAGGGTCATGGCACCTATCCTTCTTGGCCATCGGGCAGGCCCGGCCGGATATGGGCCAGCGCCCGCTCCACGTACGCTGTCTTTTCGCCCACCGGCGCCACGTAGTGCAGCGCCGCCCGGGCAGCTTCCTCACCCTGACAGCGGGTAATAAGCCAGCCGGCCAGGTAAGGCGAGGCCAGGCAGCCGCCCGCCGTGGCCAGATTGCCGCTGGCGCGGAAGGGCCGGTCCAGCACTTCGACGCCGGTGTCCTGGACCCAGGGACGGGTGGTCAGATCGGTGCAGGCGGGCACGCCGTCCAGCAAACCGAGCCGGGCGAGGATCAAGACCCCGGAGCATTGCGCACCGATCAGTTGTCGGGCCGGATCCAGCCGCAGCGTCGACAGCCGTTTCGGGTCGTCGACGATGCTGCGGGTGTGGACGCCGCTGCCGACCAGGACCGCGTCGGCGCCGGGCAGGTCGCACAGCCGGGACTGCGTCTGAACGGTGACGCCGTTCATGGAGGTCACTGACGCCTCCGGGCCGCAGAGCGTCACTCGCCAGCCCGGCACCTTGACGCGGTTGAGGATGCCCAGCGCCACCAGGGAGTCGATTTCGTTGAATCCGGGGAAGGTGAGGATGGCGATGTGCATGGGAACGCTCCGTTGCGAAAAGGGAACACACAGCCTAGGTGGACACCCCGAGGCAATACAGATATAAAAAGGCGAAATTGAACCGGTACAGATTGTTCCGAAAGAGAACTGTGCCGTTTGATTTCACGGCAACTGTGCTGGCAATGACGTGATGAAAGGGCGCGAGGCCATGGGCTACCCGAACAAACGCTACGAGCAACTGGCGGACCAGTTGCAGACGTTGATCCGCGATCAGGTCTATCCGGTGGGCAGCCGCCTGCCAGGGGTGCGTAAGCTGGGTGAGCAGCACGGCGTGAGCGTGGCCACGGTGGTGAGCGCCTGCCGGGAGTTGGAGCGGCGCGGTGTGCTGGAGGCGCGGCCACGATCAGGGTTTTTCGTGTGCCCGCCGCTGGCCCAACGGGACGCGCCCAGCCTGCCCAGCGCCGGCCGGCGCCCGCGCCCGGTGACCGGCCAGGAGCGGGTGCTGCGCATGGTGCAGGCGGTGAACGACCCGAAAGTGGTGAACCTGGGGGCGGCGGTGCCTGACCCGGACTTCCAGCCGGTGGCGCAGATGGAGCGAGCTTTTCGCACGGTGCTGCGCGAACAGCGTCGCCGTTGCGTGGGCTACGAGTTCCCGCCTGGGGCGCCGGAGTTGCGCGCCGGACTGGCACGTCGGCTGGCGGCGTTGCGTTGCCCGGTGGCCCCGGATGAAGTCCTGATCACCAACAGTTGCCAGGAATCCGTCGCCATCGCGCTGCGCATGCTGACCCGGCCAGGCGACACCGTGGCCATAGAGTCGCCCACCTACTACGGGCTGTTGCAGGTGATCGAATCGCTGGGCCTCAAGGCCCTTGAGATTCCCACCGACCCGATACAGGGCCTGTCCCTGGAGGCACTCACTCTGGCTTTGGAACGCTGGCCGGTGGCCGCTTGCGTGATGGTGCCCAATTTCTCGAACCCCCTGGGCACGCGTATGCCCGACGAGCGAAAACAGGCGCTGCTGCGTCTGTTGGCGGACCATGATGTGCCGCTCGTGGAGGACGACATCTACGGCGACCTGCCGCTCAGCGGCACGCGTCCGCTGCCCATCAAGGCCTGGGACCGGGACGGCCAGGTGTTCTATTGTTCGTCCTGCTCGAAAACCCTGTCCGCGGGGATGCGCGTGGGCTGGCTGGTGCCCGGGCGGGATTTTCAACGGGCTCAGTATCTGCAGTTCATCAATACGGTATCGGTGGCGACGCCGTCACAACTGGCGCTGGCGCATTTTCTTGACCACGGTCATTACGACCGCTATTTGCGGCGGGTGCGGGCTCAGCATGCCCGGGCTGTGGCGCGCATGACCGACCGGGTCGCCGAGCTGTTTCCGGCGGAAACCAGAGTCAGCCGCCCTGCGGGAGGCTTCGTGCTGTGGCTGGAATTACCCGGCCAGGTGAACACCACGGAATTGGCAGAGCGGGCTCTGGACGTAGGGGTGAACTTCGCGCCGGGGGCGCTGTTCTCCGCCTCCGGCAAGTTCGATCACTGTTTGCGTCTGAATTGCGCGGTGCGCTGGGACAACCGATTGGAGCGGGCGTTGGCGCGGCTGGCCGCGTTGCTGTGAACGTCGGCCGGCCGTGCTCCTCCGGCGCCCGGGTTGAGCGCGTTATTCGCCTTCCATATCCGCCAGCTCGTCGTCGAAGAAGAACTTCTCTTCGCCGAACGCCGGCTCCAGGTGGTTGAGCCAGGTGGCGTCTTCGTTGTACTTGGCGAAGAACGGGCGCTGCACCCAGTCCGGGTTGCGGCCCTGGATCAGGCGCAGCACGAACACCTTCTCGCCGGCGACCTCGGTGACGCCCTGGATTTCCACCTTGCCCGGGTGGCTGGACATGCTCGGGCCGCGGGCGGTGCGGGCCAGGCCGGAGACCTGCTTCATGGCCTCGCGGTAGATGTGCCAGGCGCGGGCCAGCGGCACTTCGAAGTAGCGGCGCGCGCCGGTGTCCCGTTCCACGAACATATAGTAGGGGACAATGCCCAGCTCCACCTGGGTCTGCCACAGGCGCGCCCAGTCGTCGGCGTTGTCGTTGATGTGCGCGAGCAACGGGCCCTGGGCGCGGATCTGGGCGCCGGTTTCGCGTACCCGGGCGATGGCTTCGCGGGCGATGGCCGGTTCCAGCTCGCGCCAGTGGTTGTAGTGGGCCATCAGCGCCAGGTGCTTGCCGGCGGCCTGCACTTCACGGAACAGGTCGAGCAGGTCATCGGCGTCCTTGTCGGATATCACTCGCTGGGGCCAGAAGGTGAGCGCCTTGGAGCCGATGCGGATGGTGCGGATCTGCTCCAGCTCCAGCAGCGGTTCGATGTGGGCGCGCAGGTTCCTGGTCTTCATCACCAGCGGGTCGCCGCCGGTGATCAGGATGTCGGTGATCTCCGGGTGCGCCTGCACGTAGCGCTTCAGCTGGCCGGCTTCCTTGGTGGCGATCTTGAGATCGTTGTCGCCGATGAATTGCGCCCAGCGGAAACAGAAAGTGCAGTAGCTGTGGCAGACCTGGCCCTGGCTGGGGAAGAACAGCACGGTTTCATTGTATTTGTGCTGAATGCCTTCGACCTTCTCGCCGTCCACTTCCGGGATGTTGTGCTCCATCTGCCCGGCGGGGTGCGGGTTGAGGGCCTCGCGCACCTCGGCCACGGCGGCGTCGATTTCCGCCTTGTCGCCGCCGCGCATGGCGTCGGCCACCTTGTCGAAGTGTTCCGGCGCGAGCATGCCTTTCTGAGGAAAGGTGAGCTGGTAGATCGGGTCGTCGGGCACACGGTCCCAGTCGATCAGTTCCTCGATCACGTATTCGTTGACGCGGAACGGCAGCACGTTGGCCACCACGCGCATGGCGAAACGGGCGTCCTCGTCGAGGCGCTGCAATTGTTCGATTTTGTCCAACTGGCGGGCGGTGAACACCTTGAAGCGGCGCGGTTCCCGGGTGGCTGGCTCCGGATGTTCACGCAGCGGAATAACCGTATTGGCTTCTGACATGGTTTTCGCTCCTGATCATGCGCCGACGGCGACAAAGGGCGCGCCGGTACACTGGCCGCTTCAACCAGCGTGGTTCATGTTATATCTGTCTGCGTTGGGGGCTGACCCCATGGCCTTTTGGGCCGGATAAGTACCCCTGCGGGCCGAAAGGGCCAGGGGGCGGCGCGTCGTTAACGCGGCGGGTGTAAAGCGGCGCTATGGTATGCGTTTGCGCCGCCAAGCGCAAAACGCCGCCGCCGGGGACTGGTGTATGCTGGGCCGCGTGCGGACGGGGAATCAATCGCAAGGGAGACAGCATGCAGGAATGGGCCGCCGGCGCCGCGTCGCTCGTGGAGTGGCTGATCGCCTGGCTACAGGTGTTCTGGCCCGCCATCGTGGCCACCACCGGCGTGATCGCGGCGTTGTGGGTGACGCTGCACGTGGCGCAGCACAAACGGGACGCCCGCGCCGCCGCGGCCTGGACCGGCCTGGTGTGGCTGGTGCCGCTGCTGGGTGCCTTGTTGTATCTGTTGCTGGGCGTGAACCGCATACAGCGGCGTGCACGCCAGCTCACCGGCGGCGCCATCGACGCCGCTTTGAGCGCCGGCCGCGACCAGGGCACGCCGTTGCAATCCGACCGGCTACGGGTGCTGGCCAGGCTGGTGGGGCGCCTTACCGGCCTGCCGCTCACCGGCGGCAATCGTGTCACGCTACTGGAAGCCGGGCCGGCGCTGGCGGCGATGATCAAAGCGGTGGACGAGGCCCGCGACAGCGTATTGCTAGCCACCTATATCTTCGGCAACGACGCCGCCGGCAAACCGCTGGCGGACGCCCTGGAGCGGGCGTCGGCGCGCGGGGTGACCGTGCGGGTGCTGGTAGACGGCGTCGGCGCGCTGTATTCGCTGCCGCCGATTACCCTGCGCCTGCGCCGCCGGGGGGTGCGCGTAGAACGCTTTCTGCACTCCATCGCCCCCTGGCGGATGCCGTACCTGAACCTGCGTAACCACCGGAAACTGATGGTGGTGGACCGCTGCATCGGGTTCACCGGCGGTATGAATATTCGTGCCGGCTATCTGCATGAGCCGGCACAGATGCAGGACCTGCACGCCCGGGTGGAAGGGCCCGCGGTGGTGCATCTGCTGCGCAGCTTCGTCGCCGATTGGGCATTCACCTGCGGCGAGACCCTGGACGACAACTACCTGGGGGCGCTGGACGCCGGCGTCACCCTGGCGCGCGGCATCAACGCCGGCCCGGACGCGGATTTCGACAAGCGGCGGCTGACCTTGCTGGCGGCGATCGGCGCCGCCGAGCATGAAGTGCGCATCGTCACGCCGTATTTCGTGCCCGACCAGACCCTGCTGGCGAGCCTGCAACTGGCGTTGCTGAAAGGGGTGCGGGTGAACATCGTGGTGCCGCAGAAAAACAACCTGCGCTTGGTGCAGTGGGCCAGTCTGCACGCGCTTCGCTGGCTGGTGCGCGAAGGCGCGGAGCTGCACTTTTCGGCGCCGCCGTTCGACCACACCAAGCTGATGACGGTGGATGGCCATTGGGTGCTGCTGGGCTCCGGTAACTGGGACGCGCGCAGCCTGCGCCTTAACTTCGAATTCGATATGGAATGTTATGATGACCCACTGGCGGAGCAGGCCAACGAGCTGATCGACCGCCGCCTGCGCGGCGCCCGACGGGTCGGCGAGGCGGAATTCCGCGCCATGGGCCGCTGGCGTCACCTGCGCAATGCGCTGGCGCATCTGTTCGAACCTTATTTATAACGCGTTTTCTGGCAGTGAGGATGTTGCATGCGTTTGCCCCGCGACCCGGAGCTTCCGGCCGGTTTGAAAACCCTGTCCCGATTACAGTTCATCCACGGCTTCGTGGTGGTGGCGGTGGCCACGGCGATCTGGCTGCCGCCGCCGACGGTGGCGCAACCCTGGGTGGCGCTGGTGGCGTTGCTGGCGGCGCTGCATCTGCTGTTGCAGGTGGGCTTATACACCGGGTCGTCGCTAGCGCGGGAAGAGGCGGATTTGGTGCCGATGGCGGCACTGCTGCTGGTGGCCGCCTGTGCGACGCCGTTCCTGCCGGCCTGGGCGTCGACGCCGTTGATAGCTGTAGCGGTAATGCTGCTGTTTCTAATGGAAAAGGTGGCGGCGGTGCGCGAACACTGGCCCCAGGCTTGGTTGCGCGGGCGCAAGCAGCATATGCAGTTTCAGATGGTGTCGCTGGGCAGTGTGGCCTTCTGGCTGATCAGCCAGGACAATCAAGCCCTGATACAGGCGGCGGCCGGCGGATAACGCCGGCCGCCGTGGCGCTATTTCTTAACCGGCGAGCCCGGGCCCAACAGCGCCCATATCACCAGGCCGATCACCGGCAGTACCAGAACTAGGATCACCCAAAGAATCTTTTCGCCGGTGGACGCGCCGGACTGGACGATCTTGATGATCGCCAGAATATCCAGCACCAGAATGATTAAGCCGAGTATCTTGCTCATGTGCCCGCTCCCTAGCTTCACAGAATGGTTATCTCGACGCTAACCACACTCGCCGCCCCGGTAAACCAAACTAAGGTAAAAGCCCGTAAACCCACGAACTGGCATCGAGCGCCCAGATCACTACAATACCAAGCCTCACGCTCCGGTAGCTCAGTTGGATAGAGCAAGCGCCTCCTAAGCGCTAGGTCGCAGGTTCGACTCCTGCTCGGGGCGCCAGTCGAACACGCCAACGCTTTCCGTTGGTATAGCTCAGTTGGGTGAACGCGGGGGTTTCCGGCGTATACGCCGGCCGCGTTCACGCCTCGCGGATACCGCCGCGAGGCCGGGGCCCGGAGGGCGAGCAAGCGCCTCCTAAGCGCTAGGTCGCAGGTTCGACTCCTGCTCGGGGCGCCATTTTCCTCTAGACTATCCAGATAAACCCTCGCCGGACTCCCTTGATTGACGTAACGTTTTCCCTAAACGTGCATCCATGGGCGTATTAGGAGAAAGGAGCGCACCATGAAGGACACTCGAGGGCTTTTACTCCGCAGTGGCACCGACTTCCCGGCGTTACGCCGTCGTCACACCAGCATTTTGCAGGTCAATCTCGGCTACCTGTGCAACATGAGTTGCGTGCATTGCCACGTCAACGCGGGCCCCACGCGCACCGAAATGATGGAGCGCGAGACCATTGACCAGATTGTCCAGGTGTTGGACCAGGGCCGCGTGGAAGTGCTGGACCTGACCGGCGGCGCCCCGGAGATGAACCCCCATTTCCGCGATCTGGTGCGCGCCGCCCGGGCCCGCGGCGTGACCGTGATCGACCGCTGCAACCTGACCATCCTGCTGGAACCCGGCTATCAGGACCTGCCGGAATTCCTGGCGGAGCAGGGCGTGCAGATCGTGGCGTCGTTGCCTTGTTACCTGGAAGAGAACGTCAACGAGCAACGCGGCAAGGGCGTTTACAGCAGCAGCATCGAGGCGATCCGGCGTCTTAACGCGGCCGGTTATGGCGGCTCGGCGCTGCCCCTGGATCTGGTTTACAACCCGGTGGGCGCGCATCTGCCACCGCCGCAGGCGGCGCTGGAAGCGGATTACCACCGTGAGCTGGATGAGCGTTTCGGGGTGCGTTTCAACCGCCTGCTGACCATCACCAACATGCCGATCAGCCGCTTCGGTGCGGTGTTGCTGGCGCACAACCAGTTCAACGACTACATGCAACTGTTGCGCGACAACTACAATCGCGACAATCTTGAAGCCGTGATGTGCCGTAATACCCTGAGTGTGGATTATCAGGGCTATCTGTACGATTGTGATTTCAACCAGATGCTGGATATGCCCCAAGGGCACCATCAGCGGCGCCCCCACGTCAGCGAGTTGCTCGAGGCCGACAAGGAAGGCGAGCCGGTGTACGTGGCGGATCACTGCTTTGGGTGTACCGCGGGATCCGGCAGTAGCTGTGGAGGCGCTTTGGGATGAGCCTGAGTGTGGTGATTCCGGTGCTCGACGAGGCGAAGTGTCTGGGGCCATTTCTGGAGATGCTTCGTGAACGCTTGGGCGAGGGCGATCAGATCATCGTGGTGGACGGCGGCAGCCGCGACAACAGCGCGCTGATTGCTCGCGAGCACGCGGACTTGGTGCTGCACTGCGATCGCGGCCGGGCCCGGCAGATGAACCTGGGCGCCGAGCGTGCCGAGGGTGACTGGCTGTGGTTTCTGCACGCCGATTGCGGGCGCGTGGTGCGCGGCCACATTCGCGCCCTGAGGGGGCTGCCCGGCGACGCCGTCTGGGGGCGTTTCGATGTGCGCTTGTCGGGCGATCATCGCCTGTTTCCACTGATCGGCCACGCCATGAATATCCGCTCGCGCTGGACCGGTATCGCCACCGGCGATCAGGGCATCTTCGTGCGGCGCGACGCGTTCCTGGAAATGGGCGGCTTCCCGATGCAACCGCTGATGGAAGATGTGGCCCTCAGCCGGCGCCTGCGCCGCCTGGCGGCTCCGGCGTGCCTGCGTCCACGCCTGGTGGCCGACAGCCGGCGCTGGGAAGAAAACGGCGTGTGGCGCACCATGATGCTGATGTGGCAACTGCGCTGGCGCTACTGGCGCGGCGAAGACCCGGCCCGGCTGCATCGTGACTACTATCGACAACACTATCGCCAGCAACACCATGGCGGCTGAGCGCGACACGGCCACGGACACCCTGTTGCTGGTATTCGCCCGGGCGCCACGCCGGGGCAGGGTGAAGACCCGCCTGATCCCCGCACTGGGCGAGGACGCCGCCCTGGCGGTGCATCAGCGCCTGCTCGACCGCACCCTGCGGGAGGCCGCGGCGTTTCCCGGTCGGGCGAAGCTGATGCTGGATGACGATGACGACCCGCTGGCGGCCCGCGCCCGCGATATGGGCCTTGAGGTTGGCCTGCAGCAGGGCGGCGGGCTCGGCGAGCGCATGAACAGGGCGCTGGGGGAGGGCCTGCAAGAGGCGACCAGGGTGCTGCTGGTGGGCAGCGACTGCCCGGTGCTCGACCAGACCTACCTGTGCCTGGCCGTTGACAGCCTCAACGACGCGCGGGTGGTGCTGGGCGCCAGCGAGGACGGCGGCTATGTGCTGATTGGCGGCCGTGACGCGGCGGTATGGCATGACGGCCGTTTCGAGGGGGTGCGTCTGGGCACCGACTACGCCATGGCCGATACGCTGGTGGCGCTCAACGACGCCGCCCCGGTGAGCGTGCTGCCGCCGTTGTGGGACGTGGACCTTCCCGAAGATGTGGCCCGCGCCCGAAACCTGGGTGTATTGCCCTGAATCCCATTCCCGGCTCTTCCGACTTCCTGAACCCCGCTCTTCCGGCTTAGTATATTGGCCTTCTAGGTGGTCCTTTAGGCTTAACATCGGAATTCGGGCCGCCTCCAATCAAGGGAGTGAGACATGGAACAGCCACCGGTGCTCGACACCGCCGTCATCAACGAACTGCGAGAAATCATGGGGGCCGATTTCGACACCTTGGTCGCCTCCTACGTCCGCGACGGCGGGCAGCGCCTGCAAGCCCTGCACGACGCCCTCGCGGCCGGCGACGCCGAGGGCGTCCGGCAGCAGGCGCACAGCTTCAAAGGCAGCAGCGGCAATCTCGGCGCGTTGCGAGTGACGGGCATTTGCCTGGAAATCGAGCAGTACGCCCGGGACCGGGATCTGGCGGCCGCCGGGACGCTGATGGAAGCACTGGAAAATCAGTTCCAGAAGTCTTGCGACGCCCTTGGCGCCTGTTAAGCGGGCAAAAAAAACCCCTCATCCAAAGGGGGTGGATGAGGGGGGTTGTGAGCGCTATTGCTAGCGCCTTGGGGGGATACCGTTTATCTGACTAAAAGGTTACAGGGCCCAATTTACCCATGCTGTAAAAAGCCGTGAGCGATTGTAAAACTTGGCGGCTTTGTGGCACCGCTGTGTGTCCCGTTTTGCCCTGAGACAACGGAACGACCGTCTAAAACGCTTTGAATTTGTAAGCAATATCTTACAAGACTGTAAGCATTTCTACCAATCTTCTGTCCTCGGTTGCCCTCAGTTTTTATAGAGGGCGAAACTAAGTGATTGATATTATTGGGGAAGAGCCGAGAGGGCTGATTTCCGCCCCCAGTTTTTATATATCTTTAACCCTTGCCGGGCTCGGCGATTGCTATAGTGCGTTCCGTGCTCACGGATAAGGGCACACGGAAAGCTAGGGACGGTGGACACGGAGGTTCTAGGTGAGCGCAATCGGGTAAGGAACACTCGACGCAAAAAGGGCGGCAGGATGCCGCCCTTTCTTATTTCAGGTCCCTGACCTTACGGCCCGGGACCGGGCCGGGACGCAAGGTCCCGCCCAGGCTGCCCCGCGGGTTACCACTCGCGGGCCAGCTTTTCCTTCTTGTCGGGCACGCCGTCCCACTCTTCCGCATCGTCCGGCGAATCCTTCATCTCGGTGATGTTCGGCCATTTCTCCGCCAGCTCCGCGTTGATTTCCAGGAAATCCTGCTGGTCGTCGGGCAATTCGTCTTCCGAGAAGATGGCGTTCACCGGGCATTCGGGCTCGCACAGGGCGCAGTCGATGCATTCGTCCGGATGAATCACCAGGAAGTTGGGGCCTTCATAGAAACAGTCCACCGGACATACTTCCACGCAGTCCGTGTGTTTGCAGTTGATGCAGTTTTCACCTACTACGAACGTCATAGCCTGTCCTCGCCAGGTGTATTCTCTTTCCAGGGCCAGCCCTGAATTCTATCAGATCACCGGCCCGCTTGGGGTATATCGCCAGGGGCGCCAGCCGCTCGGCGCGTGGCCCTCCCTCGGGGCCGCGCTAGTCTACCCGACTGTGCCGGGCAGGCAAGCGCCGCGGGGACCGCGATTGACCGAAGTGGTCAATGGCCACCGCTCAGCCGTCGCTTAATTGTTTCAGGCGGTAGAGTGTCTCCATCGCCTGACGGGGTGTCAGGTCGTCCGGGTTCAGGTCCCGCAGCGTTTTTTCCACGTCGCTGACCGCCCCGAACATATCCGCCTGAGTGGGCACCTCGGTGTGGGCCGGCACCGGCCGTTCGCCGCTTTCCAGCTCCGCCAGCTTGTCCGCCGCCTGGCGGATCACCCCGGAAGGCACCCCCGCCAGCTGCGCCACCTGCAGGCCGTAACTGCGGCTGGCGGGCCCTTCCTGCACGCGGTGCAGGAAGACGATGCGGTTGTTGTGCTCGCTGGCGGTGAGATGGGCGTTGTAGACGCCGGGCAGATGCTCCGGCAGCTGCGTCAGCTCAAAGTAATGGGTGGCGAACAGGGTATAGGCGCGCAGATTGCGGGCCAGATGCTCCGCCGCCGCCCACGCCAGGCTGAGGCCGTCGAAGGTGCTGGTGCCGCGGCCGATCTCATCCATCAATACCAGGCTTTCCGGCGTGGCGTTGTTGAGGATGTTGGCGGTCTCTGACATTTCCACCATAAAGGTGGAGCGCCCGCCGGCCAAATCATCCGATGAGCCGATGCGGGTAAAGATGCGGTCGATCTTGCCGATGCGGGCGCTGGCGGCGGGCACCGCGCTGCCGATATGGGCGAGCAGGGCGATCAGCGCGGTCTGTCGCATATAGGTCGACTTACCGCCCATGTTCGGGCCGGTGATGATCACCATGCGGCGCTGATCGTCCAATTGCAGGCTGTTGGGCACGAAGGCGTCGTCCATCACCTGTTCCACCACCGGGTGGCGGCCGTCGACGATTTCGATGCCGGGCTCGTCCACCAGGCGCGGGCGCACCCAGTTGAGGGTTTCGGCCCGCTCCGCCAGACACGCGAGCACGTCCAGTTCGGCCACCGCCGCGGCGCTCGCCTGCAGCGGGCCGAGGTCGGCGGCCAGTTCCTCGATCAGCGCTTCGTAAAGCCGCTTCTCCAGATTCAGCGCCTTGCTGGACGCGGACAGCGCCTTGTCCTCGAATTCTTTCAGTTCCGGAGTGATAAAGCGCTCGGCGTTCTTCAACGTCTGGCGGCGCTGGTAATCCACCGGCGCCTGGTCCGCCTCACGGCGGGACAGCTCGATGTAGTAGCCGTGCACCCGGTTGTACTTGACCCGCAGCGTGGAAAAGCCGGTGCGCTCACGCTCACGGGTTTCAATGTCCACCAGCACCGCGCCGGCGTTTTCGCTGATCGAACGCAGTTCGTCCAGCTCTGCGCTGTAGCCCGGCGCGATCACACCGCCGTCGCGGATCAGCATTGGCGGGTTCTCGATCACCGCGCGCTCAAGCAGAGCTACTTTATCGGGAAAGTCACTGAGCCGGTCGTGGAGGCCCTGGAACACCGCGTCATCGGGCAGGGCGGCGTGCAGTTCCGGCAGCGCGGACAGGCTGATATGCAGCCGCGTCAGGTCGCGGGGCCGGGCGGAGCGCAATGCCACCCGGCCGAGAATCCGTTCCATATCGCCGATGCGATCCAGCACCTGACGGGCCGTCTCGAAGCGCCAGCCGTCGCGCAGGGCGGCGATGCGGTCCTGGCGCTCGCCAAGCACCGAGCGATCGCGCAGCGGCCGGTGCACCCAGCGCTTGAGCAACCGCGAACCCATTGCCGTCTCGGTGCTGTCCAGCACCCAGGCCAGCGACGGCTCTTCCTGGCCGGTGAGCGTTTCGGTGAGTTCCAGATTGCGCCGGGTGGCGGCGTCCATGGCGACGCCGTCGTCGAACGCCTCCAGGGCCAGCCCGGTGACGTGGGGCAGGTCGCTGCGCTGGGTTTCCCGGGCGTACTGCAACAGCGCCCCGGCCGCCGCCACCGACGCCGGCGCCGGCTGCCCGAAACCGGACAGATCCTGCACCTGGAACTGCTGGCACAGCTGCCGGCGGGCGCCCTCCGCGTCGAAGTCCCAGGGCGGCCGCTGCCGGCAACCCGGGCGCTGGCTCAGCGGCCCGGGCAGACCGTGATCTTCGCTGATCAACAACTCCGCCGGCTGCCAGCGCTCCAGCAGCGCCTGCAGCTGCTCGTGACCGTCCACCTGGGTCACCACGAAGCGCCCGGCGGCCACGTCCAGGCTGGCGGCGCCGATGCGCGGCCCATCCTCATAGAGCGCGCACAGCAGGGTGTCGCGGCGCTCCTCCAGCAACGCCTCGTCGCTCACCGTCCCTGGCGTCACGATGCGCACTACTTTGCGCTCCACTGGCCCCTTGGCCAGCGCTGGATCGCCGATTTGCTCGCAGATCGCCACCGACTCGCCCAGCTTTACCAGCCGCGCCAGATACCCCTCGGCGGCGTGGTAGGGAATCCCGGCCATGGGAATCGGCTTGCCGTTGCTCTGCCCGCGCTGCGTCAGGGTGATATCCAGCAGCCGCGACGCCTTCTGCGCGTCGCCGAAAAACAGCTCGTAGAAATCCCCCATGCGGTAGAACACCAGCTGATCCGGGTGCTCGGCCTTAATGCCTAAATATTGCTGCATCATTGGGGTATGGCCGGACAAGTCTTGCTTTGCCATATGCGCGGTGTCGCCTGTTTTCGGAGAGTGATGGCGCCCCGGGCCACGGGACGTAAGCGGGGCAGAATAGCAAACCCTCGCGCAAGGCTCTATTGGTGCGAGTGGGCATGCGGAACGGGAAATCGCTAACGTATCACCATCAACATCGACGACGAACTTAAAGGCCATGTCCAGAATCTGGCGAAGCAGCGCCGGCTCTCCCCGCATTGGGACATGCTCGACGCCATCGAGTAACCGTCACGGGAGGCGCGTTGCGTGGCCTGGAGCGATGCCGACGTCTCTTGCAGGGCAAAGTGCCAGGCGGGTCATCATGGGCCTCAAGGCGCCTGCTCAAGCCCCAAATCTCCTAAAGCCCTAACCGCCTCCTCTCGTTGTTCGCTGGTCGCGCCGTCACTCCATTGAAGCCGCACACGCCGAGCACCGTTATCCTCACAGATCACACCCTCCAGAGTGCTGATCGCGGCCAGTTGGTGACGTACTTGATGCTCGGTGGCCATCTGTTTGAGCCGGTACCGTGCGATTTTGCCAACTGGCGTAAGAGGTAGCTCCTCTAGCACAAAAGCGTGCTTGGGGCGGGCCGGCGGTTCGGCGATGCGTTCGGCCACGTGGGCCATCACTTCGTCGGTGGTGAGGGTCGCGTCGGGCGCCAGCGCGACATAGAGGACCGGGATTTCGCCGGCGTAGGCATCCGGCATCGCGACCGCGGCGGCCTGGGCGACAGCGGGATGCTTCATGGCGACTTCCTCAATCACCAGTGGGTCGATGTTGTGGCCACTGCGAATGATGATTTCCTTGCTGCGGCCGACCAGTTTGAGGTCGCCGTCTTTGGTCACTTCGCCCAAGTCGCCGGTGCTGATCCAGCCGCCGTCCGGGTTGCCCATGAGTCCGTGGGTGGTGCGGTAGCCTTGGAAGATGTTGGGGCCGGAGACGAACACCTCGCCTTTATCGCCGGGCTGGAAGCTAAGGCCGAGCCCGCTGATGGCGACCTTCATCATCGGAATCGGCTGGCCGCCGCAAATCGGATGGTAGCTGCCGTCGGCTCGCTGGGCGGTGGTGATGCCGGCGGTTTCGGTCTGGCCGTAGAGTTGGCAAACCGGTTTGCCGCTGATCTCTTCGACCTTGCGTTTCAGTTCGGCGGGCAGCGGCGAGCCGCCGGTCACGAATCCGCGCAGCGTGTCCAGGGTGGCGCCGTCCCGTGGGCTGGTGACCATCGCGGACAGCATGGTCGGTACGCCGCCGACCAGGGTGGCGCGGGTCTCGTCCACCAGGTGCCAGAAGCGCTTGACGACGTCCGGGTTGCGGAAGCCCAGGGCGGTGGGAAACATCAGCGTCGCGCCAGCGGCGATGCCGGAAAGCAGCATGTCCACGGAACCGCCGACGTGGAACAGCGGCAGCCCGGTAAGGAGGCGGTCGGTCTGCCGCCAGCCCAGACCGGCGGCGGCCATGATTGCGCCAGCGGCCAGGTTGCGTTGTGTCAGTTCGGCCAGTTTTGGGGCACCGGTGGTGCCGCCGGTGTGGACCAGTGCGGCGGTGGCATCGGGGGTGTGTTCGACGTTGGCGTCGGTGTTGCCGGCTTCCAGCAACTCTGCCCAGGAGAACGCCCCAGGTGTGGGCGCCCCGAGAGCCACTTCAATAAGTGTGATGTCCGCGCCGGATTGGTTGATGGCGGCTTCGACTCGTTCACGGACGTCCAGGGCCGGGTGGGGGCCCATCACTATAACGTGCCGGGCGCGGGCCAGTTTGAATTGGGACGCCATCGCTTCAGGAGACAGCAGCAAGTTCACGGGGAAGGCGACTCCAACCGTAAGCGCGGCGATCAGGCTGGATACCGCCTGGGGTACGAGCGGCAGCAGAATCGGCACGCCGTCCTTTTGCGCCACGCCCAGGGCTCTTAACGCCCGGCAAAGCGTTTCCACTTCTGTCAGCAGTTCGCCGTAGGTTTGCGTGACGGGCTGCTGATCGTTGGCATCGCGAAGGTAAACCAGGGCCGGGTGGTCCGGGTATTGCGCGGCCGTGCGGCGTAGTAGCGCCAGCGGGCTGGGGGCCTGTTCAAGCAATCCAGCAGCTTGGGCGTCATCGTGGGGTATTGCCTGGATCATCGATACTCTCCCTTTGTTGTTGTGAAGGCCCGCTGTTTTAAGAATGTCGCGGGCTAGGTTTCCAGCGATTTTTTGATCACGTCCACCCATAAAGAAATCATGCGGAGGCGGTATTCGGGCCGTTTTCTTAACAGGTCCGAAAAGGCCACGCCGCGAAGGAACTCGACGCTCAGGTCGGCCATCAACTGATAGTTTTTGTGTGTCTTCCAGTACTGGAGGACCTCGCCCACCACTCGGTCAAAGTCAAACCGGGCTGCTTTTTCTGCTTGATAGAGAGCGTCGCGCAGTTCTGCGTCGTTACGCGATATGGTCCAGAGCTCCATCTCGGCCAGGTATGACGGCTCCGCCATGGTGTCGCTCAGGGCGATAAGCGCCTGCTCCAGATCTTTGGCGGGGTCGGCGCCGTTCAAAAACGACGAGGTGATCTGCTGTTCGTTCAGACGCACCAGTCTTTCGATCGTGGAGGCGAGTAGCTGCGCCCGGCTGGGGAAGTGGTGTAGCAGGGCGCCGCGACTGACACCGGCGCGTTTTTGTACCGCCACCGTGGTGGTCTTCGCCACGCCTTCGTTGATCAACAGCTCCACCGCCGCATCGGTGATGCGATCCCTCAGGGCACGAGAAGCGCGGTCGCGCGTCGAGTTATTCATTGAATTTGCACTCCGAAATCCAGGGTGATACTTTGCAGTCAGTCCTGACTGACTGTCAAGAGAACGCTAAGTCGTCGTATTGGAGAGAATCATGCTGGAATTAACAACTGTCCGGATTTCCCAGGACGAGAACAATCCAAGAATCGCCAGGTTGCTGCTTAACCGGCCGGAAAGGCTGAACGCGATTATCGATGAAACCGGCGATGATATCCGGCGGGCCGTTAGATGGGCGGAAGACAACGACGAAGTGCATGTCATCGTGGTTGAAGGCGCGGGCAAGGGGTTTTGTGGCGGCTACGATCTGGCGCAATACGCCGAGCAGCAGCAAGAGCATCCGTGTCAGCAGGAGTCGAACCCCTGGGACCCAATGGTCGACTACGCGCACATGAAGCGGAATACCGAGGACTTCATGAGCCTCTGGCGTTCACGTAAACCGACCATCGCCAAGATTCATGGTGCGGCGGCGGCCGGCGGCAGTGACATCGCGCTCTGCTGCGATTTGATGATCATGGCTGAGAACGCGCGCATCGGTTACATGCCTACCCGGGTTTGGGGCTGCCCGACCACCGCGATGTGGACCTACCGACTCGGCCCGATCCGCGCCAAGCAGATGATGTTCACCGGCGACCTGATTTCCGGCACGCAGGCCGGTGAGTGGGGGTTGGCCAATTATGTGGTGCCGGAAGGCGAGTTGGATGCGAAAACCATGGAGATCGCCGAGCGTATCGCCGCTGTGCCGAGCAGTCATCTTCAGATGCACAAACTGGTGGTCAATCAGGTCATGCTGAACATGGGGCTGGAACAGACCCAAATGCTGGCCACCGTGTTCGATGGCATCACGCGGCACAATCCGGAAGGCCTCTGGTTCCGTCGTTACGCCCAAGCCGAGGGGTTCAAGGCGGCCATCGAATGGCGCGACAGCGGCCGCAACATTCCGGAAGGCGCTGAGGCTCGCCGGCAAATCGCTGAACTGGAGCAAAGGCTGGCGGAGTTAAAAGGGCGGTAAGCAGGCCCATCACTGGCCGACGTTTTGTCTGCCGTTCACATTACGATCCTGGCTAACCAGCGCATGCCCAACGCCACGCCCAGAACCACCAGCCCGGCCACCAGGCTGGTGACCACCGCATGCCGCCGCCACATCCGCTCCACGCGGGGCCCGAATCGCAGCACCAGCCATGCCAGGCCGTAGTAGCGGATGCCGCGCGCGATCAGCGCGGCCAACACAAACAACGCTATGGGGTAGCCGGACAAGCCGGCGGTGATCATCGCCACCTGAAACGGGATCGGCAGGATGCCCAGGGTGAGGATGGCGATGAAGCCGTACTGGTCGAAGAAGCCCTGGTAGGCCTGGTAGGCGTTCTGCATGCCCATGCTGTCAATGAACCAGGTGCCGATGGATTGGTAGAGCACCATGCCGACGCCGTAGCCCAGCAGCGAGGCGACCAGGCAGCCGGCGGTGGTCACCGTGGCGATGCGCCAGATGCGATCGCGGTTGAGGGCCATCAGGGGGATCAGCACCAGTTCGATGGGCACCGGCAGGATGATGGTTTCCAGGAAGGAGAGGGCGGCGAGCAGCCAGAGCATGTGCTTGGAGCCGTTGAGCCGTTCGAGCCAGCGTCGTGCGCGGTTGGGTGCTGAGTTCATGGTGTCGGGCTGTCTGTTAAGGAATGAAAAACAGGCCGAGATTAGCACGCTGCGACCGCCGACCACGGGTTATCCCGTATTTTCACGGTTTGAGTGCCGTCCTAGCGTGGGGGTTCCTCATCAAGGAAGGAGAGAGAACCATGAAGATTGCAACGATCACAGTGACCTCTTTGGCGTTGGCCTCGCTGACGGCGGGGGTCGCCGCCAATCAGACCGGTCGGGACGTCGACGATGCGGAGACCATGCAGAATACCCAGAGCATGGATCATATGGAGGATCAGGCCTCCAATGTGCAGACCGGCGAAGAGCGCCAGAACGCCCGAGAGGTGCTCAATGAATCCGAGAGGGTGCTGCAGAATATGAAGCGCGAGGAAGGAATGGACGCCGCGCTGGAGCAGGCCAAGGGCGTGTTCCTGGTGCCGGATTTCGGTCGTGGCGCCTTTGTGTTTGGTGGCCGCGGCGGTCAAGGTGTCGTGCTGACCAAGCAAAATGGCGACTGGAACGGCCCGGCGTTCTTTAACTTCGGCGCGGTCAGTGCCGGTGCCCAGGGCGGTGCTGCCGCCGGTGAGGTGGCCATGCTGCTGATGACCGATAAGGCGGTGGAGTCCTTTAAACAGGACCACAACTTCGCGTTGAACGCGGACGCCGGCCTGACGCTGCTGGATTGGTCCAACGCGGCCCAGGGCAGCTACGGCAAAGGCGATGTGTTGTTCTGGAGCAGCACCGAAGGCCTGTTCGCCGGCGGCGCCATCAGTGTCAGCGATGTGTTCAGTGACGATGAAGCCAACCAGGAGTATTACACCCGTGCGGCCACCGCCGAGGCGATTCTGGAAGGCGAAGTGGAAGATAACAGCGACGCCGCCGGGTCGCTGAAGACGATGTTGCCCTGATTTCAGCCAGTGAAAATCAGAGCCCCACAAAAAACCCCGCCATCGGCGGGGTTTTTTGTGGGTGGACGCTGGCGCTCAGGGGGTCATGACCACCTTGATGCAGCCGTCCTGCTTGGCGTTGAAGTCCGCGTAGGCCTTGGCGGCGTCGCCCAGGTCGTAGCGGTGAGAGATAATAAAGGAAGGGTCGATATTGCCCAGCTCAATGGTCTGCAATAGCGCGGGCATGTAGGCCTGCATGTGGGTCTGGCCGCTTTTCAGAGACAGCCCTTTGTTCATCAGGCCGTTGAAGGCGACGCCGTCCATGCTGTCGGTGTAGACGCCGGGGATCGACAGTTGCCCGCCTTTGCGGCAGCTTTGGATCATCTGGTTCAGGGCGGTGGGGCGGTTGGGTTCGCCGGAGTCGCTGTCCCGGCGCTGATACTCCGGGTCGCCAGCGCCGTGGGCCTCGGCGCCCACCGCGTCGATGCAGCTGTCGGGCCCGTAGCCGCGGGTCATCTCCATCAGGCGCTGGTAGGGATCGTCGTTTTCGAAATTGATCACTTCCGCCTGGGATTGTTTTTCCGCCAGGGCGAGCCGCTCGGGGACGCGGTCGATGGCGATCACGCGGCCAGCGCCCAGCATCCAGGCGCTGCGGATGGCGAACTGGCCCACGGGGCCGCAGCCCCACACCGCCACGGTGTCGCCAGCGCTGATGTCGCAATTGGCGGCAGCCATGTAGCCGGTGGGGTAGATGTCTGACAGGAACAGCAATTGCTCGTCCTTGAGGTCGGAGTGCACTTTCAACGGTCCCACATCGGCGTGGGGCACGCGCACGTATTCCGCCTGGCCGCCGGGGATACCGCCGAGCAGATGCGAATAACCGAACAGGGCGGCCGGGGAGTGCCCCATGGCCTGGGCGGCGTCCTCGGCGTTGGGGTTGCTGGTCTCGCACAGCGAATACAGGCGTTTGTCGCAGAAGAAACAGTGACCGCAAGAGATCGTGAACGGCACCACCACTCGATCGCCTTTCTTCAGGTTGCGGACATCCTTGCCTACCTCGACCACTTCGCCCATGAATTCATGGCCGAGCACATCGCCGGCTTCCATGGCGGGCATCAGGCCGTTGTACAGATGCAGGTCGGACCCGCAGATGGCGGTGGCGGTGACTTTTAAAATGGCGTCGCCGGGGTCCTGGATTTGCGGGTCCGGGACCGTATCCACGCGCACATCGTGGGTTCCATGCCAGGTAAGAGCTTTCATAGCGCCTCCGTTGCCGACCGTCGGCGTTATGCCGACGGTTCCCTATATGAAGGAATGTAGGAAGGGCCAAGCTAGTCCCTGTGCTGACGGTTGCCTATAAGGTATTCCCCGTGGCCGGGCAGGGGAAAACCCTTAATGGGCGGCGCGGCGGTCTCAGTGGCGAACAGATACCGTTTTACCACCTCGGCCACCGAGCCGGCGCCCATTTTGCGCATCATATGAGCGCGGTGCAGTTCCACGGTTTTCGGCGAGATCGACAGCGCCTCGGCAATGCCTTTGTTGGACAGCCCCGAGACCACCGCCTCCAGGGTCTCTCGCTCGCGCGGGGTCAGGCGGGCGAGCCGCTCGCGCAGCGCCTGACGGGCCACCTGACGGGCCTTGCGGCGGCGGTCCCGGGCGATCGCCTGTTGTACCGTTTCGATCAGGGTGTCGTCGTCGGTGGGGCCGGCGAGGAAATCCTCGGCGCCGGCGCGCATCGCGCCGACTGCGGCGCTGATCTCTGGACTGTCGCCGAGAAACACCACCGACAGGGTGGAGCCGGCCTCGCTCAGGCGCTGCTGAGTGCGCAGGCCGGCCATGCCCGGGGTGCGCAGCGTCACCAGCACGCAGCCGGGCCGGTCATCAAGAAGGCGCAGCAGAAACTCGTCGCTGTCGCGGTAGCCCCGACAGGGCAGGTAGGCGCGGCGCATCAGACGGTCGAGACGATCTCGGGCAACCGGGTCTTCATCGATCAGGTGGACAACCCGTTCCAGGGAGGCTTTTGGTTTCGCGCCCGCCGTGGTGGCATCTGTCGCCGCTGAGTGTCCTTTGTCAGTGGTCACGATAGTGCTCCTTCACTAGCGTCAGTCTCCCCGGGGATAGCACAGCTGTCGCCGCCTGGGAAGGCGCCCATGTCCCGGGTGCTGGGAAGCAAACGGTAAGTCGTCCATCATGAAGGCTGTCATGACAGGCTTTGGCGAGGTAAGAAGCATGCAAGGATTGGCGAATCGAGCCCGGGAGTTAGGCAAGATTTTACAACAGCGGCGGCTCTCCGTGGTCACGGCGGAGTCCTGCACCGGCGGCGGTATCGCCCGTCTGTTGACCGACGAGCCGGGGGCCTCGAGTTGGTTCGAGCGCGGTTTCGTGACCTATTCGAATCTGTCCAAAGAAGAAATGCTGGGCGTGCCGCGTGCCATTCTGGAGACCCACGGCGCGGTCAGTGAAGAGGTGGTGCTGGCCATGGCGCGCGGCGCCTTGGCGCATTCCAACGGCGACGTCAGCGTATCGGTCAGTGGCGTGGCCGGCCCCGACGGCGGTTCCCCGGAAAAGCCGGTGGGCACGATCTGGATCGGCTGGGGCCTCGGCGAGGGGGTCGCCGAAGCCCAGCATTTTCTGTTCCCCGGCGACCGCGACGAGGTACGCAATCGCAGCATGCTGGCGGCCATGGAGGGGCTGATCGAACGGCTCCGCGCCTAAAAGCCGTAGCGGGCGCTCAGGGCGAAAGACCGGCCCGGCTCCAACAGGGTGTCCACGGTGGCGAACTCCTGACCGTAGCTGGCGCGGTCGGTGTAGTCCTCGTCGTTGAGGTTGTCCACGGACAGGCGCAGCGACAGGTTTTCCAGTGGCCGGTAATCGGCGTAGACGTCCACCACCGTATAACCTTCCTGCTCGTTACCGACGTCTTCCAGGGCGTCGTTGTCCAGGGTGATTTCGGTGCTTACGCCCAGTTCCAACGGCAGCGTCGCGACATTGAACGCACCGCTGATGGTGATGATCTCGCCCAGCGGCGCGGTGAAATAGTTGCCGTCGAAGGAGGTGGCCGGTTGGTCGTCTTTTTCCGATTCGATATTGGCGTATTTCACTGAGACTTCGCCGCGCTGGCCGGCATAACCCACGGAAACGTCATAGCCTTCGATATTGAAATCGGCCACCAGGTTGGGGCCGCCGCCGAAGGACGGCACCCGGGCGTTGCTGATGCGTGTCTCGAAGCGGTTGGCCTCGGCGAAGAAGCCGTTCCAATTGGCCTTGGTGCCGAAGGTATGGTTGTAGGCTTCCACGGCGTCCTGGTCGTCGTAGTTCCAGGCGCCGTTGAGGATGAAATTCTCCGCCAGAGCGGTGCCGCCCCACACGTCCGCGTAGCCGGCGTTGAAGGCGAGGTGGTCGTTGACGAAAAACTCCGCGAACACATTGCTGCTGACACCGGAATCATCGTGTTCCGAATCGTCGGTGCCGGTGAAGTCCTGCTGGTCGTGGCGCACGCCGTAGGACAGATCCAGTTTGTGGCCGATGGGCTGGCGCACCTGTACGAAGGCGCCGGTGTTCTCGGCGGTTTCTTCCAGGTCCGGGTCGCCTTCGAAGCGGAACAGGGCGCTGTCGTCGTAATAATCGACGCCGGTGGTGACACTGGCGAAGTGGGTGTGGAACACGTTTTTCAGCGTCGCCGAGGTGCTTTTGGTAATGCCGGTGTATACCACTTCGGTGCCGGGTGCGCTGAGCGGTACTTCCCGGGTTTCCAGCTCGGTTTCGTTGTGGGCCAGGATCAGTTGCGGGTTCCAATAGCCTTCGCCGGTGGCGCGGCTGTAATTGAACACGGTGTTGTTGCGGGTCAGGTCGTAAACCCGGGATTCCGGTACCGGGCGGCCGGCGTTGAGACCGGCGAAGTTGGCCCGGTAGGGACGGGCGGCTTCGTCGTTCACCGCTTCATGGCTGAGCTCGAAGCGGCTGGGGCCGTCGCCCTGATAGGCGACCTTCGCCAGCCCACTGATCAGTCCCGGCGCCGTGAAAGGCACGGTGTCGCCGTTGCCGTCCTGGTAGTTGTTGCCTTCGGTGTGTTTGACGTAACCGAGTGCTTCGAAGCCGTCCGACTGACCGAACACGGAACCGGCGGTGGTGACCGCGTCGCCGTTGGTCGCGTAGCGGCCGTCCAGGAAACCGCCCACCGGGTCGCCAGGGGCGAGCAGGTCGCCGACATCCACGGTCTCGTACGCCAGGCTGCCCCCCAGGGCGCCGGGGCCATCATCGGCGGCGGCCACGCCCGCAGAGGCGCGGGTGGCTTTCAGCAAGGAAGGGTCGATCAGATTGGTGGCGTTGTGGTGGAACACCTTATTGTTCTGGCGCGCGCCGTCCACGGTCACCAGCATGGCGGTTTCTTCCACGCCGCGCACATAGACCTTTTGGTTAATGGGAATGGAGCCGCCCACCGACACTGAGGATTCCTTCTTGAACAGGTCTTTCATGTCCTGCGGTTGCAGCGCTTCGATGGTGTCACGGCCATAGCTGAGGCTGTTTTGAACGCTGTACTGGGTCGGCGCGGTGACCGAAACCGGCGAGAGCCTGCTGGGGCCCCCGGTCTGCGCGTCCCGCAGCACATAGGCGCCGTCACGTTGCCGATCCGCCACCAGGCCGGTGCCGGCCAGAATTCGGGTCAGGGCCTGGTCCGGCGTAAACCGACCGCTCACCCCCGGGCTTTGCTTGTCCGCCGCCAGTTGCAGGTTGCCAGCGATCAGGCTGCCGGAGATCTGGGCGAAGCGGGCCAGCACGCTGTTGAGCGGCCCGGCGGCGATGTTGTATTGCTGTTGCCCGGCCTCGGCCTCGGCGGCCTGGGCATTGCCGCTCAGAAGCGGCAGAGGCGCCAGCCCCAGGGCCAGGCCCATGGCCAGCGCGCGCAGGCGGTTGCTTGTATAGAACACGGTGTCTCCTGTTGGCGTTGTTTACTAGGAGATCGAACAGCGGCGCTGAAAGCGGAAAATTATTTTTCGCCTTTTTCCGCCCGAGCCCCGGCGGGCCGGATCTCAGTCCACCCCGGCAGCGGGCGAGACACCTCGATGGGCAGTACTTTTTCCAGCAGGGCAAGGGTGTGTGCCGGCCTGGTCAGCGAGTAGCCACCGAATACGCGCAACCCGGCCACTTCCGGTGCCACATTGATGTAGCCGTGTTGATAGCGGCTAAGCTCGTCGACCAGCTCCGCCAGACGAATGTCGTCGGCGATCAGCACCCCTTTGTGCCAGGCTTCCCGTGCCGGGTCGGCGGTCTCCGGTGGCTGAATGGCGGTGTGCGAAAAGCGGGCCTGTTGCCCGGCGGGCACGGTGAGCGTACCAGCGCTGCTGTGGGTGATGGCCACTTTGCCCTGGTAGACGGCGACCAGGGTGGCGTGGTCGCCGCCGCGAACGGTGAACCGCGTGCCCAGGGGCCGCACCTGGCCGTGCGCGGTGGTGACGATAAGAGGCCGGTCGTCAGGGGCGGTGGCGAGCAGAATTTCCCCGGTGATCAGATCAATGTGCCGGCTTTCGGGCGTGAAGGCGGTATTGATCGCGGTGTTGGTATTCAGCCAGAGCCGGCTGCCGTCCGGCAGGGCCAGCTCACGGATTTCACCGGTGCCGGTACGATGGCCCGCCCCCCAGGTGGCCACCACTGTTGGCAGCGGGGTCACACGCCAGCCGGCCCAGCCGAGGCCGCCCGCGCCCAGCAGCAGCGCCATACCCTTGATCATGCCGCGTCGGTCGAGACGGTTGTCGCGGGTCCGGGCCAGCGTCGCCCGGGCGTGGTCGGGATCGTCGCCACAGGCGTCGCTGAACTGCTGCTCGACGCGCTCCACCATTTGCCAACCGCGGTGGTGCTCCGGGCTCGCCTCCAACCAGCGCTGCCAGCGCCGCACATCGGCCTCCGATGCCTCTCCGGAGCGGAACAGCGCGAACCACTCGGCGGCGTCGGCCAGCACCTGGTGGCCTGGTGGCGGGTTCATATCGGATCACCGTGGTCGGACGCCGCGCTGCTGTCCATGCCCAGCCGGGACTGCAGGCGCAGGCAGGCGAGCATGGCGCGGGACAGGTAATTGCGCACGGTGCGATCAGAAACCCCCAGATCGGCGGCCACCTCCTTGGCGGTCTTGCCATGCACCATCGACTGAATAAACGCCTCGGCCACCGGGGCCGGCAAACGTTTAAGCATAGCGTCCACGGCCACCAGCGCTTGCAGCGCGGCGGTCTGGCGCTCCGCGGAAGGGGCCGCGTCGAGGGGGCGGTTGGACAGGGTTTCCAGCCAGGCGCGCTCGACCTCGCGGCGACGCCAGAGATCCACACACAGACCCCGCGCCATGCGGCTCAGATAGGCCCGCGCGCCATGGTGGTCGAGTTGGCGGGGTGTGGTAAGGAGACGAACGAAAGCGTCATGGGCCAAATCCGCCGCGTCGTCGCCGTTACCCAGCCGCCGCCGCAACACGCCGTGCAGCCAGCCGTGATACTCGGCATAAAGCGTATTTACCGACAGTGACTGTGGTCTTCCCCCGGACATGGCCCGCCCCCGAACGGTGAAAAGCAGAATGCGGCAAACTATAAGTGAGAATGAATATCATTACAACTTTAGAAGGAGGGCCGACGCTGCCGCGTTCTGCGCCCCAAGAGCTTATTTGTTACGCGGGCGGGACGTGTATCATGGCCCCCATCGTCAGGCACTGGGCAGGGGTTGCACCCTGAACAAACACTGCCCATAATGCTGTCCAGAAAGACAGTGCTGGCCATCGGGTCAGTTTCTGTGCCAATGGATGGAATCGGAGAGGGGTTCACAAATGAGCGACAAGAGTAAAGCACTGTCGGCGGCGCTGTCTCAGATCGAGCGCCAGTTCGGTAAAGGTTCGGTGATGCGCATGGGCGACCAGAAGCGCGAGCGCATTCCCGCCATTTCCACCGGCTCCCTGGGGTTGGATATCGCCCTGGGCATCGGCGGCCTGCCCAAGGGCCGGATTGTCGAAATCTATGGCCCGGAGTCTTCCGGTAAAACCACGCTGACGCTGAGCGTGATCGCCCAGGCGCAGAAGCAGGGTGCCACCTGCGCGTTCGTGGACGCCGAACACGCCCTGGACCCGGACTACGCCGAAAAACTCGGTGTTAACGTGGACGACCTGCTGGTCTCCCAGCCGGACACCGGTGAGCAGGCCCTGGAAATCACCGACATGCTGGTGCGCTCCGGCGCCGTGAACGTAGTGATCGTGGATTCCGTGGCGGCCCTGGTGCCCAAGGCGGAAATCGAAGGCGAGATGGGCGACGCTCATGTGGGCCTGCAGGCCCGCTTGATGAGCCAGGCGCTGCGTAAGATCACCGGTAACGTGAAGAACGCCAACTGCCTGGTGATGTTCGTTAACCAGATCCGCATGAAGATCGGCGTGATGTTTGGCAACCCGGAGACCACCACCGGGGGTAACGCGCTTAAATTCTATTCTTCCGTGCGTCTGGACATCCGTCGTATTGGCGCGGTCAAGCAGGGCGACGAAGTCACCGGTAACGAAACCCGCGTGAAAGTGGTCAAGAACAAAGTGGCGCCGCCGTTCAAACAAGCGGAATTCCAGATTCTCTACGGCCAGGGCATCAACCAGCTTGGCGAAGTGCTGGACCTGGGCGTTCAGCAGGGCCTGGTGGACAAGTCCGGCGCCTGGTACGCCTACCAGGGCGACAAGATCGGCCAGGGCAAGCAGAACGCCTGTGAGTACTTGTCCGAGCATCCAGACGTGGCCCAGGCCATCGAGAAGGAAATCCGCGCCCGTCTGCTCAATGTGGCGGCGCCGGCGAAGGAAGAAGCGGCGGTCGCCGAAAGTGACGAGCAGCAAGACGGCAAGGATGACTGAACGGCGCCGGCGACAGCGGGGCCCCGATGATGGCCCCGCCGACCCTGCTGCGTTACGCCAGTATGCGGTGAAGATGCTGGCGCGCCGGGACCATGGCCGTGCCGAGTTGCGCGTCAAGATGGCGCGCAAGTTCGGCGCCAGCGAGGTGCTGGACGAGGCGCTGGATTGGTGCCAGGAACACGACTTTCTGAATGACCGGCGCTTCGCCGGTTTTTTTGTGCGTTCGCGGATCGAGCGCGGACAGGGCCCGTTGCGCATCCGCTCCGAGCTTCAGCAGCGGGGGCTCCCGGAAGCCCTGGTCAAGGAGGCCTTGGAAGAAGCGCAGTGTGACTGGTTCGCCCTGGCCCGCGAGACCCACGCCCGGCGCTTTCGCCAACCGCCGGCGGACCGCAAGGAAAAGGCCCGCCAACTGCGCTTTCTGCAATCCCGTGGTTTCGACGCGGAGCAAAGCTTTAACGCGCTGGACCTGGCTGGGGAAGACGACCTGGACTGACCCGGTACGCGCCGCCACTTTATTCCCCCGTCGGACAGGTCATAATGCTTTCCCTTTCTGACAGGTAGCGGGGCATCGACGTGGAATACCTGAGCGACCCTTGGCTGGTGGCGGCTTTGCTGGGTTCCGGCGTGATCGCCGGTTTCATCAATACCCTGGCCGGCGGTGGCGGCCTGCTGATCCTGCCGTTGCTGATGCTCACCGGCATGGGGCCCGCCCTGGCCAACGGCACCATGCGTGTGGGTGTATTGGTCCAGTGCCTGGAGGGCGCCCGCCAGTTTCACCGTCATGGCTCGATGCCGGTGGCGGCGCTGCCGGGCATCATGGTGCCCACCCTGGCCGGCGCCTTGCTGGGGACGCTGGCCGCGTCTTTCCTGCCGACCCGTATTCTTGAGCCTGTTTTGCTCACCACCCTGGTGGTGATGGCGGTGGTGATGGTGCTGAAACCGTCCACGCTGGTGGCCGGGCCCGACGAGGCGCCCCGCGCTCTGGCCAGCACCCCGGCGGCCTGGGCCGGGCT
>JBELJS010000014.1:0-70462 GCA_042090255.1 Alcanivorax sp.
GGATCAGGGTGCCGTTGAGCAGGGCGGTTTCGCTGTGCACCCCGTTGAGGGCGCCCAGGGCATCCAGGGTTCGCCGCCGGCCGGCGTCATCCAGAGCATCGAACACCAGGCGGTGGAAGCCGTGGTGCATGGAAGTGCGGCCGGCGGCGTTAATGCCGCCGACGGCGGTGATGACGGGTAGGGCGGGCATAGGACTCCCCAGAATGTGACTGAGCGGTCAATTCTAGGCGCCTAGAGGCTCTTTGCGTATTAGTCAGCCGCCTTGATGTGCAACCGGATATTACCGGCGCCAATACCTTGTGGGAGCGGGCCTTGTGGGAGCGGGCCCAGCCCGCGAAAGGGAGCGAAGCTCCCGGCAGGATACCAGAGCCCTTTCTTAGAGGGCTTCTAACGGCGGCACGAACAGCGTCTCTGGTATCCTGCGGGGCAACCTTTGCCGGCCCGCTTTGCCGGCCTTTCGCTTGCAGGCAAGCTCCCACAAGGCTCGTTGCTACATGGTGGATTAGAGGAGTTCCACCGCCACGGCGGTGGCTTCGCCGCCGCCGATGCACAGGCTGGCCACGCCGCGCTTGCCGCCGGTGCGCTTGAGCGCGTGGATCAGCGTCAGAATAATGCGCGAGCCGGTGGAGCCGATCGGGTGGCCCAGGGCGCAGGCGCCGCCGTGGATGTTGAGCTTCTCGTGGGGGATGCCCAGGTCGAGCATTGGCATCATCGCCACCATGGCGAAGGCTTCGTTGATCTCAAACAGATCCACGTCGTCCACGCTCCAGCCCACTTTCTTCAGCAGCTTCTCGGTGGCACCGATGGGGGCCACGGTGAACTCGCTGGGGTGGCGGCTGTTGGTGGCGTGGCCGAGCATCCGCGCCAGCGGCTGCAGGCCGCACTGCTGCGCCACGCTCTCGCGGGCCAGCACCAGCGCCGAGGCGCCGTCGGAGATCGAGCTGGCGTTGGCGGCGGTGACGGTGCCGTCCTTCTTGAACGCCGGCTTGAGGCCGGGGATCTTGTCGATATTGGCGTTGCCGGGCTGCTCGTCGGTGTCCACCACGGTCTCGCCTTTGCGGGTTTTCACCGTCACCGGCACGATCTCGTCGGCGAACCAGCCGTTGTCGATGGCGGCCTGAGCGCGCTTGAGGGACTCGATCGCGAAGTTGTCCATCTGCTCGCGGCCGATGCCGCGCTGGTCCGCCACGTCCTGGGCGAAGGCGCCCATCAGGCGGCCGGTTTCCGCGTCTTCCAGGCCGTCCAGGAACATGTGATCCGCCACCTGACCGTGGCCCATGCGGTAGCCGCCGCGCGCCTTATCGAGGATGTAGGGCGCGTTGCTCATCGATTCCATGCCGCCGCTGACCACGATGTCATGGCTGCCGGCCTTGATCATGTCGTGGCAGAACATGGTGGCGCGCATGCCCGAACCGCACAGCTTGTTGATGGTGGTGGCGCCGGTGCCGTCCGGCAGGCCGGCCAGACGCATGGCCTGGCGGGCCGGGCCCTGCTTAAGGCCGGCGGGCAACACGCAACCCATCACCACGTCTTCCACGTCCGCCGCCTGCAGGCCGGCGCGGGCCACCGCTTCGCGGATACAGGCGCCGCCCAGTTCCGGTGCGCTCATCGGCGCCAGCGAACCCTGGAAGCTGCCCATGGCGGTGCGCGCACCGTTGAGGATAACGATGTTGTTCTCGGACATGCTGATGCTCCTGGTGTTTGGTAGGAGCGGGCCCCGCCCGCGAAAGGCAAGCTTGCTTGCCGGCGGGATCCCAGAGACTTTGTTAATGCTCTGCTTTCGAGGTCTCTGGAATTCTGCGGGGCAACCTTTGTCGGGAGCTTTGCTCCCTTTCGCGGGCAAGGCCCGCTCCTACAGTTGTAAAAAAACGGGCTTATTGTACTTGAGATCACCCGGGTCGTCCCCAAGTGGGAGAGTGCAACGGACTCGGACTTTTCCGAAAAAGTAATCATTCTCAACAAGCGCCGTGCGAGCGCTAACCGCCTTTAACTCGGTGGTTCGTCGACAGGCTGCTTGTTATGATGCTTCGGTAATTTTTTCGTCCGAATAGCAATTCGACAACAGTCAGGGGAATTGACTATGGCTTTTGAACTTCCGCCGCTTCCTTTCGAGAAAGACGCTCTTGAACCGCACATCTCCAAAGAGACGCTCGAGTATCATCACGGTAAGCACCACAACGCGTACGTCACCAAGCTCAACGATCTGATCAAAGGGACCGACGACGAAGGCAAATCCCTGGAAGAGATCATCCAGAGCGCCAAGGGTGGCCTGTTCAACCAGGCCGCGCAGGTCTGGAACCACACCTTCTACTGGAACAGCCTGAGCCCCAACGGCGGTGGCGAGCCGTCCGGTGCACTGGGCGAAGCGATCACCAAGAAGTTCGGCTCTTTCGATAAGTTCAAGGAAGAGTTCAACGCCAAGGCGGCCGGCAACTTCGGCTCCGGCTGGACCTGGCTGGTGAAAACCTCCGATGGCGGCGTGGACATCGTCAACACCGACGACGCCGACACCCCGATCGCCCACGGCAACGGCCAGACGCCGCTGTTTACCGTGGACGTGTGGGAGCACGCCTACTACATCGACTACCGCAATGCCCGTCCCAAGTATCTGGAATCCATCTGGAACCTGATCAACTGGGACTTCGCGGCCAAGAACTTCGCGTAAGCGAAGCTCTTTTGTGGGAGCGGGCCCAGCCCGCGAAAGGGAGCGAAGCTCCCGGCAGGATACCAGAGCCCTTTCTAAGAGGGCTTCTAACGGCGGCACAAACAGCGTCTCTGGTATCCCGCCGGCCGGCTTTGCCGGCCTTTCGCTTGCAGGCAAGCTCCCACAAGCCCTTTTACTATCCCCCGCAAACCGCCTTCCCCGGAACTTTCTCTGTTTCCCCGCACACCAAGCCACACCTCTGTGCGCCGATGACGGCGGACGGGTAAGATAGGTGTTTTCCCACATCGGACAGGACAGGGTTTCCCCATGACTCGAGAGCGAGACGTCAAACTGGGTGATATCGACGACGTATCCGTGGACGAGCCGCGCCGGCAAAAAGCCAGCGCCACGCCGCCCCAGGGCGGCAACGGCGGCGACCGGGGCAAGGGCGGCGGCGGTCGTACCCCGCCACCGCGCCAGGCGCCCCCGCGCAGCGGCGGCGGCAACGGCGGGTGGATCTTTCTCACCCTGGTGCTGGCGGTGGCGCTGGCCGTCGCGTGCGCTTATTTTTATCGCGAAATCACCGCGCTACAGGGCCAGATGGAAACCCGCATGGGCATGTCCTCCGAGCAGCTGGAGAACCTGCAGGCACGCCTGTCGGCCACCGACGAATCCTTGGACCAGTCCGCCGGCAAATTGCGCGAGACCCTGGATAACCAGAACAAGGCCATCGACAAGAACGACGACGAGATCCGCAAACTCTGGGACGTCAGCAACAAGCGCAACAAAGAGTGGATCCAGGAAAACCAGAAAACCGTGCAGAGCCTGCGCGATACCCTCAAGAGCAACGACAGCGCCCTGGCCGGCCTGAAGAAGACTGTCGGCGGCTACGACCAGAGCATCAAGAACACCCAGAGCCAGATCGCCGACCTGAAAACGCAGATCGACAGCGCCGTCAAAGCCGTCAACGAAAGCAGCTCGCAATGGCGCACCCAGATCAACCAGCTGGAAACCCAGGTGGATGTGGTGGTCGACACCGTCAAGCAGCTCGAGCAGCAAAACCAGGCGCAGAAAGCCGCCATCGCGCAACTGAAGAGCAGTGCCGGCAGCTCCGAGCAACTCAACCAGCGTCTCAGCGACATCGAGTCCGCTATCCGCGCGTTCGACCAGTACCGCATTCAGGTCAATAACCGCTTGGACCGCCTGGAACAATGACGCCCCCAACTCAGTCGGCCCAGCGGGCCGGCTGAAGCGCAGCGGAACAGTCCACCGGACGCCGGTTATCGTCGGGCTTCCTAACGCTTATGGGCAGTTAGGCCCAGTTTTTGGCTCTACATTTTCTCGTTGTTAGCGCTATGGCCACCAGCTGCTACAGTGAATGGCTCCCTCCTGCTCCTCAACTCCGCTTTCAGTAAATCCGTTCGAATAATTTTGTTTTGATATTGTCCGGCGCTTTGGTGTAAGCCATTCGCTATTACCTCTGTAATCCATTAGCTATTACATGACCGGTGTTGTGACAAATTTAACATTTTAGATCGAATTGTTTGCGTTGGGTTAGGGAATTGTATTGCCTTTAATACAAGGGACTGTTCTTGAGCGCTTTCTGGGGAAGCGCATTTGGGGTTGGTTCTATTTATTGGGGGCGCTCCGCGGGGGTCGTCTGTCATGGAAGGTAAGGCGAAGGGAACGTACGCATGATGGTGTATCGGCGGTGGAGTCTGGCAGTTGGTCTACTTTTTGTCTTTCTCGTTGGAGGTCTGTCTCTTTGGGGGTCCCAGGCGCTCGGGAATCCGGGTAGCGCACAGGTTTCAGGAACCGATCAGGACGACCTGATTATTCTTGGCCCATCATCCCACACAGTGGATGTGATTGGAGGGGATGACTTTCTGGTTGGCGGTTCCGGGGACAATACTTATAAAGTCGGGCCAGACTCCGGTCATATCACCTTGATCGAAGTTGAAGGCAGTAATATTGTTGAGTTTCAAGACGGGGTTACTTATTCAGACGTGGCCAGTGGCCTTTGGAGTAGCGGCGACGACCTGAGATTGGTTCTCGGGAGTGACCAGAGAACACTGACTATTCGTGACTTCTTCGCAATAAAGGACACAATCGTTAGTTTTCAATTCCAGAGCGGTGAGGTATTAACAGCCGACCAGCTCTTTCCCGTGTTCGGCCGCCCGGCTCCCACCGAGGCTGGTAGTCAGAAAGTTCTTAATACGCAAGTCGATACCAACGGGCTACTACTGGGGACTTCTGATGAAGAAATTCTTGTGCCGGACGAGCCGTCTTCGCGTGTTCAAAGCAGAGGGGGCGACGATTTACTGATCGGCCGCGCTGACTCGATGACCTTTGAATTCTTCCCAGGCGACGCCAGTAACACCATCATTGCCTCATCCGGAAACCATGTTATCCGCTTTCGCGGGGGGATCCAGTTCAATGACGTCGCCACTCAACTTCAGAAAGTAGGAGATGATCTGGTTTTGAGGAACCAGACCAACGATGATCAGGTCCGAATCCACAGATTTTTTACACAGGCCAACATCATATCGTCAATAGAGTTCGAGTCCGGCGGGGTGTTGGATGCAGCCAGTCTATTTCAGCTATTTGGTGTTCAGGCACCGTCCCAAGAGAGAATCTTCTCCTTGAATGTCGACGGCGTGCTGTGGGAGCAGGGCTCGGGCGGCGACGACTCCGGCGATGGCGGAGACGATGACGGGGACCCCGGTTCAGGCGATCCGGGTGACGGCCCCGGCCCGGAGCTTCCCGATGATCTGAACAATCTAACCGGAACCGATGGAAACGATTTCCTATTCATAGGGGAAGGAGACAATCTAGTAGCAAGTGGTGCTGGTGATGACTTTATGGTCGGCGGCCCCGGAAGCAACGTCTACCAGTTTGGTGAGGGAGATGGGAGCAACATCATCTTGGAGGCGGAAGGTATCAACTTCATTCTGTTCGAGGAAAGCATAACCTATGCCGACGTCGCTAGCAGCTTTGTCAGCCAGCAAGGTAGTGACGACCTTATACTTCGAATGGAAAGTAAGTTTCTTCGCGTGGTGATCCGGGATTTCTTCGGTATTTCTAATACGGTGTCTGAACTCAAACTCTCTGATGGTCAGACCCTAACAAGAGATCAGATTCTCCAGGTGTTCGGAGTTTCCGCTCCCTCTTCATCGAAAAGCTCGCCCACTTTATTGCTAGGCCAAGGCGATGGTGAAACGCTTGCTGGATCGGATGATAGGGAAGTGATTGTTCCTCGTATGGGTAACCGAACAATCCTCACCGGCGCCGGAGACGATATTCTTATCGGCAGCCACCGAGGCATAGGCTTAGACGCCCCCTCCGACGAGGAAAAACCGGTCACGTTTATACTCAATCCAGGTGATGGTGATAAGACTCTTGTCTCAGCGACCTCGTTCAGCGATCTTCATTTCCTGGGTGGGATCGAATATGCCGATATAGCATCGCAAATCGGCAGGGAAGGGGATGATCTAATCCTCTATAGCGACGCGCACAACGTGTCTGTGAGGGCCCACCGATTCTTCCTTCAACCCGATATGTTAGGGACGATCCGGTTCGGTGATTCCAGTGACGAGGGAGGCCCGGCGCTCACCGGGCAAGGAATTTATTCTCTTTTTGAGAGCACACCACCCACAGCACCAATATCGCTTTCAGTATTGCTTAAAGGTGGGACTACGGGTTCCTGTTACCAAGGTCAACTGCCTACCCAGGGCGAGGGTTTTGGCCTGACGGATGACCAGCTAAGTCTTCCCAATGAAACGCCGCAGATACAGACGAACCCTCCTGAGGACGCGTGGTTCGATCAGCTTTGGGACTACCAGGTATGGGCCGAAGATGCCAACAATCATGATCTCTGTTTTTCGCTGATCTCAGCGCCTCCCGGTGTCGAGATAGAGTCTGATTCAGGGCGGATTTCCTGGGTCCCTGCCAGAGATCAATTGGGACAGCAGACTTTTGAGGTCGCTGTTACGGATGAGTTAGGCGAAGAAGTCACTCAGGCCTTTAATGTTGTCGTGCATGATCCCGTAGTGCCACCCAACATTAGATCCCAACCGGTCACGCAACTGGTCGTAGGGCAGCACTTCGATTATCGAATTGGGCTTGACGCTCTGGAGCCTGTACGCCCCATAAGCTTTGATTTGCAGGAGGGCCCTCCCGGTATGTCGCTCGATCACCAGACGTTGCACTGGGATATTCTCGAGCAGCACCTTGGCGACCATGAAGTGGAAGTGCAGGTCACTGACCCGTACGGCTTGCAGGACACACAGCAGTTCGTCTTGTCGGTTGTGCCTTTAGTGCCGCTGAGCGCGCTTGATGAAGGTGTATCGCGAATTCCGCAGACAGGGGCGAGATATTCTCTCGACGTCAGAGATGACGCAGGCTTGCGCATCGGGACTCCGCGCGTGTTTGAGCGGGACGCCGCAAAGCAAATCGTCACTGATCGGGTCAACGATCTTGTATGGCAAGATGATGAAGAAGTTCTTGCGGAGGAAGTCGGCTATTCTTCGGCAGAGCTATATTGCGAGCAGCTTGACCTTGCAGGAATAAATGATTGGCGTCTGCCGAATCGGCTAGAGCTTCTGTACCTTATGGAGAATTTTCGGTACGACGCAGATGAGCATCTCATTAACAGGGAGTTCGAGAACGTCGGGCATAGGTACGACGGCCAAATGTTCCATGCGGAAAGTATCTATTTTAAAAATGTTTCGACGCAGTGGAACAGTCTTGTTCGCTTTTTCCAAGGCGACGTTCTGCCATCCGACTCGAACAAGGAGGCGTATGTCAGGTGCGTCAGTGGAGATGAGCACTTCTTGCCGGAGCTCTACAAGCCTGAGGTTGATGGAGTCACTGTCGATAGAAATAACCGGCTTATGTGGCAAGATAATGAGGAGGTGTTATTAACGCAGGCTGACTTCACCGGAGCTCTCGATTATTGCGAAGATCTGGAACTGGCTAATCATGATGATTGGCGGTTACCTAATTTTAACGAATCTCAGATATTGCAGCGTGAATTTGAGTACCATATTCGAGATGGAGAGTCTTCTCCATACTTTGACTACGTCCCTGATTCTGGCTATTGGCAATCTTCTACGGTTGAGGATGGAAACCATTCTCCCGCCAACGGTGAATACACACCATCGCGGTTCCGCTTTCGATATCAATACAGTAGAGAGGCTAATTACTCTGGTAGCTGGCTGGCCAATCTTAACTTTCACCCCATTTCGGTTGATGAGGCATTACCGGTACGTTGCATTCGCTCATATGGCGAGCCCGTCCCGGTGTTGGAGGAGGCCCCTCCGTCCTCTGTCGCTGTCAATGAGACCGTAGTGCTTGATGGCTCGAGCAGCTATCACCTTGATGGGGATATTGTTCGCTATGAGTGGCGTGACGCCGTCCGGGATCAGGTTCTGAGTGAGTCCGCTAACAGCGAGGTCACGCTTTCTGACACCGGTACATACCAGATCGAGTTAACTGTATGGGACGACCGAGGCCTGTCGAATACGGCGCCTCCTCTCGAAGTCACAGTATATGGCCCGCCTGATGTAGTTGTTCAGGGTAACAGGGCGCTTTGGTCGGATGAACCTTTGGTGCTGGACGCAAGCGCATCGTCAGACGGCGCGGGCATCCAAAGTACTGAATGGCATTTGGCGAGCACCGGTGAGGTCGTCGGGGAAAGTCCGCTGTTAACAATCGAACAGCCAGCGACTGGGGAATGGAACCTGGTTCTGAGCGTCACCAACGCGCTCGGGTTGACCAGCTATGAAACGCTTACAATCAGCGTCAAGGAGCGTCCTGATGTGGTTGTTGACGGGCTCGATGAGAATATCCTGGGCGATACGGTAACACTTGATGCCAGCGCGACAGGCATTGAAACAGGCGCGAGCTTTGAGTGGCGAGACCTTGAAACGAACGACGTGATCGGTACCGGGTCGATACTTGAGATCGACGGACTGCTGTTAGGCTCCAGCGCGGTGATGCTGGTCGTTATCGATAGTGAGGGTCGCACCCATGAAGAAATAGTGGAGATCAATGTCCATCGCGTTGTCTGGAGTGACGAGTCCATCCGGCTGGAAGTGGAGGATATTTATCTAGCCCCTGAGTCCATCACCGAAGCGCTTTGGTATACAGCCGATTCATCGCAGCCCGTGGGGTACGAAGAGCACTTCTTGCTGGAAGATCTGTCACTGGGTTTTCATGAATATCGGCTGGAAGTGCAGATGTCGAACGGCGAAATAATTGACCGTCGTTTTTCGATCAGTGTCGTCGAAGGCTCTGATATTATTATTGATGGCCTCGAGGAAAATACCCTGGGCGAGACGGTCACAATTGACGCTAGCCGAACCGTTGTTGAAGAGGGTGGCGAGAGTTACGAGTGGCGTGATCCTGAGACGGATGAAGTAATCGGCTCGGGGCCCGATATTGAAATCGAAGGTTTGCCGTTGGGCGAGACCGGGATAACCTTGGTTATCACCGATAGCGAGGGTCGAGAGCACGAGAAGTTTTCCACGATTCATGTCCAGAAAGTTATTGAGGATGATGAGTCGATACAGCTGGACGCGACAAGCATCTTTTCCGGTTCCGAAATAGTTGTCGAGTTTCGTTGGTACGAGTCTGCAGCGCAGTCCCTCATGGGTGATGGCGAAACATTGTCGTTGGGTCAGCTGCCAATTGGTGTCTGGAAGTATTATTTGGAGGCAGAGCTTGCGACCGGTGAAATTGTTACACGGCATTTTGAGGTTCGTGTCGTCAAGGCGCTACGTGATCTCACTGTTTGTCCCGCGTCTCGTGTAGAGGACGACCGTGCCAAGAAGCCTGGCTATCCTGACCAGAACATTGCATGGCGCGGTAACAACGCCGAGACAGTAGAGGATATCGCTCGCGCTTTTAATCATGCGCGCTCGCAAGACCCGTCAGTCTTTCAGTACCTTATTATGCCCAGTCAGGCAGACTGGGATGCCATGGGGCTCCAGGAAAAAGGCTTGTACCTGGTTAACGCTGAGAGGTTGGCGAGGGGTATTAAGCCTTATGCGGGCTTCGACACCGAGATCATTGATGCCGCGCAAACTTTCGCCGATTTTATTCGCGAAAATAATCTTATTATCGACCACTACGCCGATGGTCTCTCACCGATGCAGCGAATGGATGCCTATCCATATGTTCTGAATCATAGAGATTCTACGGGTATCAAACCCGAGTCTATATCCGCCGGATTTGACGGTACATTGCCAACTGAAAATTTTGCGTTGGTCAAGGCTATTTACAGTTGGCTTTATCAGGACAAGGACTGGTTTGAGGATTTTGAAGATAAGGACGGGCCTGCTTGGGGGCATAGGGATCACCTTCTTCAGGTGGCGTTGAACGATAACCACGGGCCGCGCCATAAAGAGGGTTTGATTGGGTTTGGTGTTTCCCGGGGAGGATATGCGCCTGACGATGCGCCGGCGTCGCAATACGGTTATGTCACCGTACTCAATACTATTGACCAAGGGGCGGGTTGGGATCCAAGTCGCACGCAAACCGTGGACATCACAGAGGCACAGGGGTGCAACACCGACCATGTAATAGAGCTTGACAGTGATGTAATAGATGATCAGGGACTCGAGCGGATCAGCGTGGAGCCCGGCACGCTCATCATGACGCCTGGAGCTCAAGAAGAAGTTAGGGTGACAGGCATCTACAGCGAAGGTCAGGAGGTAGATTTCACACCCTATGCCGAGTTTATTCCTGATGATCGTTCGGTGATTTCCGTAGAGAGCGGTGAGATAACCGCCATCCGGGAGGGGCAAGCCAGGGTTTCCGTATATCTCGGCAGCTACCGGTCCAATCAGCTACATGTTCATGTACACAGGGCCACGGACACCAGCAATCTGATCGGGTCGCCGGCAGAGGGCATGCTTGAATATATACCTGACAATGCAACGGTAGACGCGTACGACCCTCTGCTACTTGCGCGTTATACCGGTCAAGTGAATAAAAAAAATGGTGAGCCTCTAGCGGATGTACAAGTCAGTTTTTTGAACCGGCCTGATCTCGGCTCCACTCACACCGATAGTGCAGGTCGTTTTATTATAGGGGGGCCGGCCGGAAGCCGAACGCTGGTGTACGAAAAGGCGGAGCATGTTGTTGTCCAACGTAGCACGCTCGCACCTTCTAACGGATGGGGTGTATTGGAGCCCGTGACTTTACTGCCTCGTGACTCCAAACGCACACGTATTGAGCTCTCCAGTGATCAACCCCAGGTGCATTCGTCTTCCCTCATTTCCGATGAGTTCGGGACGCGCCGGGCCACGGTTATTTTCAATGATATCTCTCATGCGACGGTTCGATCAGCAGATGGGTCTGAACGGGAACTGGAGAGCTTCTGGTTCAGTGCTACCGAGTTCGAAACTAAAAACTCCATGCCGGGTAAGCTTCCGAATGAGACGGCCTTTACATTTGCCAATGACCTGCACATTGCTGACGTTCACTATACCGATAAAGTATTTTTCGACGGCAATATAGCCATGTTCATCGATAACTTTCTGAGATTCGAAATTGGAGAGATCGTTCCTATTGGTTACTTTGACCGATTGGCCAACCGCTGGGTGGCCTCCGCTAACGGCATCGTCGTGCAGCTTGTGGATGAAAGTGATGACGGGCAGGTGGACGGGCTTGATTACTCGGGCGATGGTGTTCCGGATGACCTGAACGGCAACGGAGACACTGAAGATGAGGTGGTCGGGCTGGCTTCGGCGGGTTATCAACCTGGTGATACGCTCTGGTGGGGTAATTTCGACCATTTGACGCCGTACGATTATAATTTTGCGCCCGGGGACGCGCAGCCGCCCACCGATTCGGAAGTGGAGATCGATGAAGAGGAAGAATCGGAGGAAGAGTGCGCCAGCACGGGTTCGTTCTGTATGCTTCACCAGCAGAGCTTCCACGAGGTTATTCCCATCACCGGCACAAACCAGGCGCTTCATTACAATAGCAACCGAACGCCAGGCTACCATCACCTTATTCGTGTGCGGGCAAGCGGCGAGGAGATCCCGGCCTCTTTACTGGGAATTACCGTACGGCTCGAGATCGGTGGCCATCGATTCGAGGCGCTCCTGCCTGCTGAAGCCAATCAGGAAGCCGAGTTCGTTTGGGATGGGCGCAATATCGACGGCGATCGTACTCCGGGCCTGGTAAGTGGCCGCGTGAGTATTGGCTACGAGTACCAGAGCGTTTTCATGAGCGCAGGGAACGCGGCGCAGGAAGAGCGGCCATTGGAGGATTACCCCACCGCATGGGCGACGTTGGGTAGTCGCGCCACCGCGGTGCCTGGTCGCGAGCGGTTTGTGGGCTGGCGTGATAACGGCATCGCGGTAAGAAACAGTTTCCCTAGTCAGCTTGCGGAAGGGTGGTCTCTATCCGATGTGCACGACTTTGACCCTTCAGGAAAGCTGTATATGGGCGCGGGAGGCGTACAGGATGTACCCGCTCAGTCGCTAGTCCTCAAGACCGGGCAGACCTATAGCCGTGTCGAAGGTGACGATGGTTACTACCAGGCTGGTGGCAGCGTCCAGGACTATGCGATTAGCGGCCAAGGCACTTTGATCGACAATGTGACGGGCCTGGAGTGGGAGTTTAGGGAAGTCCCTCACCGAGTCTTAACTATGCAACAGGCGATAGACTACTGCGATAACGCGGTCGATTTGCCTGGACAAGGTTGGCGGCTGCCGACTACCAAAGAATTGACGTATGGCTCAAGCAAAGCGTCGACTGGTTCTGGTCCGTTAATCTACGATGCTTCCCGTAACGATAAGCTTTGGCATCCGAACGCCGGTAACCCTGATTCAATTAATAAACCTGTCCTTTGTGTGCGTGGTGAAAAACTGGACGAGCGATATACATTGGGTTTGGGCCGTGACGACAGCCAGAGTGTTGTGGTCGATCAGGACAACGCCTTGATGTGGCAGGACGACTCGATCAATGCCAGCTTGGAGCTTAACTGGGAAGATAGCATCGCCCACTGCGAAGCATCAGAGTACGCGGGCTATGAGGACTGGCGTTTGCCCAATATTAATGAACTGCTCTATGTGCTTCCCAATGAGGTCTTCACGCATCAAACGCAGCTGGATTTCCCTCCTGGCGAGTTCTGGGACCACACCGTGGATTTTCGTAAGGTGTACTGGAGCTCGACTACGCATTCCCGGAGCGAGGCCCAGGCCTGGGGCATTGAAAGCGAGAGCTTCAGTAGTCCAATGTTCGACAAAAACGATGGCTACCACGTCCGCTGCGTGCGTTCGGCTTCCTCCGCCTTTCGTATGCCTTACAAGTTCGACAGTGACGGGAAACAACTTGCCACGGTAGATCTGGACAGTGGTGTTGAGCTTCAGCAATTTGAGTACGACGATCATGGGCGGTTAGTGGGTATCGTCGATCGCTTCGGTGATCGCTTGACGATTCAGCGGGATGCGTTCGGCAAACCAACGCAGATCGTATCGCCGGAAGGGCATATCACTACCCTTGATCTGGATGAGAATGATCATTTGGTTGAGGTCGGCTACGAAGACGGCGGCCATTTCGACTTCGAGTATACGACGGACGGTTTGCTGCTCCAGAAAGCCGATCCGAACGGTAATGTCCATACCCGCCAGTACGACACCCTTGGCCGCTTGCTGGAAACCCGTAACCCGGAGGAGGGGCACTGGACCTTTTATGGCGATCATCTTGGGGTCGGTGAGGACCATTACGGGTATTCAACGGCGGAAGGGCGGCAGTATCAGGTGGAGCGCACTCGCCTGGAGAACGGCGACAACCAATGGCTGACCCGGTACCCGGACGGCACCGAGAAAACTCGCCGTCTTGCTTCCGACGCGCTGATGGAACGTATCGAGCAGGGAGGTAGCGTCATCACCGTGGATAAAGTGATGGACCCGAAAACCCTGCGGCCCACGCCAAGTCAAATCCAGCAACAACAGTCAAGCGGGCTGGCACGTACCGTTACTGTGGATCGGCAGTACGCGGAGAATGGTGCGGATACCACCCGATACACCGAGTTTACCGACCTGAACGGCAAGGTCAGTACCCTGGAAGTCGATAGTCGAGCCGGCTATGTCAAACATACCTCTCCGGAGGGGCGCGTCGTGGAAAGGCAGAGTGATCCCGAGACGTTGCTGCCCCAGTGGATTCAGGTCGGCGGCTTACACCCCACGGCTCTCGACTACGATGACCAGGGGCGGCTCGTAGGCCTGTCCCGGGGCGACGGGCTGGCGGAACGTAGCTCTAGCCTGATCTACGACGAGAGCGGTAACCTGGCCAGCCTGACGGATGCGTTACAACGGAGCACCGAATTCGAGTACGACGTCATGGGCCGCGTCACCAAACAGATCTTCCCGGACGGGCGGGAAGTGAGCTACAGCTACGACACCAACGGGAACCTGATCAGCCTGACACCGCCGGGCCGCGACGCGCACCTGTTCACCTACGATGGCATCGACCAGGAAACCGCTTACACTCCGCCGGAGCTGCCTGAGGGCCAGACCGTCACTCGCTATCACTATAACCGCGACCGTGACCTGACCCGCATAGAGCGTCCGGACGGCCGTGAGATCGTTTACGCCTACAACGGTGGTGGCCAGCTGACCGGTGTCACTCTGGAGCGTGGGACTGTCTTTTACCAGTACGACACGCTGACAGGCCACCTGGCTCAGCTTAGCACCCCGGAAGGTAACACCCTGGCCTACCAATGGGACGGATCCCTGCCCACAAGCCAGTCCTGGCTGGGCGACATTAGCGGCACTGTAAGCCAGCAATGGGATAACAACTTCTGGCTCAGCCAACGCTGCGTGAACGCCAGTAACTGCGTGAACTTCAGCTATGACGATGACGGTCTGCTCACCCAGGCTGGCGATCTGGCCCTGGCACGCAGCGCGGACACTGGCTTGCTGGACGCCAGCGAACTGGGTGACCTCGCCCAGGCTCACGATTACAACGGCTTTGGTGAGCGAACCGATACCACGATCACCCAGACGGGCAGCACGCTGGGCACGCTAAGCTACGAGTATGACAAACTGGGCAGAATCACTCACCGTGATGAGAGCCTGCCGGGCAGTAGTCTGGATGACAGTTACCAGTACAACGCGGCGGGTTACCTGATCTCGGCTACTCGGAATGGCCAGACCACCACCTGGCAGTACGATAGTAATGGTAACCGGACCCATGAGAACGGTGCCCAGATTGCCACTTACGACGAGCAGGATCGCCTGCTCAGCTACCAGGGGGCCACCTACAGCCACACCGCCAACGGCGAACGGCAAACCAAGACCGAAGGCGGCGCCACGACCACCTATGAGTACGACGAGCTGGGTAACCTGCTCAAAGTGACTCTCCCGGGCGACGTCATTATCGATTACGCCGTCGACGGCCAGAACCGGCGCATCGGCAAGAAAGTCAACGGCACCCTGACCCAGGGCTTCCTTTACCAGGACCAACTCAACCCGGTTGCCGAACTGGATGGCAATGGCAACATCTCCGCCAGGTACATATACGCTGACAAGACCAATGCCCCCGCCTACATGGTCAAGGATGCCACTACCTATCGAATCATCAGTGATCACTTGGGCAGCCCGAGATTGGTGGTTGATGTGGACACCGGTGACGTCGCCCAGAGGCTGGAATACGACGTCTGGGGCAACATCACCGAAGACACCAACCCCGGCTTCCAGCCGTTTGGCTTCGCGGGTGGTATCTACGATCAGCATACCCAGCTAGTCCGCTTCGGTGCCCGGGACTATGACCCGCAAACCGGTCGCTGGACCGCGAAGGATCCGATTCGGTTTGAGGGCGATGGGCCGAACCTGTACGGGTATGTTTTGAATGATCCGATTAACCTAGTTGACCAGAATGGCCGTAACGGTGAACCTTTTAATAGGAATGGGCATCTCGATCAGTCAGGAAGAGGAGGTAGGACGGGGGCGCCTATAGAAAAAGCAAACCGCCCGCCGCCGACAGTCAAAGAGAGGGCATATGACGCAGCAATAAAGACAGCTTTTAAAAAAGCGGTCGAGCAACTTATCGGTATTCCATCCCAGATCTTCAGTAAAGCCGGAGTGGCTTCCTTGCTGATTGTTCCTGGAAACCTTGCTGCATGTCAGGGATTCGACTGCGATGGCGACGGGTTTCGTGACGACCTTAATTATTGTCCAATAGGGCAATAATGCTTTGTTTGTATCTAAACGAGTGGCAGTAAATGACTAAAAAGGTAGTTCATTATTTGGTTGCTTTGATTGCTCTTCCTTTTGCTAAACTCGGGAAGGCTACGGCGTGCAATCTTATCGGGCATGCCCATGAAGACGGCTACCTTTTTAAAGACAGTCCAGAGAAGGCGCTTTTTTGGTATCAAAAAGCGGCAGCAAAAGGGCTTGCTGAAGGAGCGTCAAACGTTGGGCGGATGCACGAAAGAGGAGTTGGCGGAACGCCTTATACCGCCGTTGAGTTTTACAGGGATGCCGCTGAGGCTGGTGATCCATGGGCACAAGTAACTTTAGGCGCGCTTCTTATGGAGGGAAAGTATGTTTCGGAAAATAAAGAGGAGGCCATTTTCTGGTATAGAAGAGCGGAAGGTAAAGGGTTTGCGTATGCTTATTATAATCTTGCGAGTGCCTACTATTATGGGCTTGGAGTCAATAAGAATCCGGATGATGCGTTCTATTATTGTTTGCTGGCGTTGACTGGCGGCGTCGAAGAATCCGCCAATAGTTTACTTGCCTTCTACGAAGAAGGTATAGGGAAAAAGGAAGATAGAAGGAAGGCAGAAAAGTTGCTGCGAGGAAGATAGAAAATATAAAATGTAGTTATGAGGCTGCCTCCGGGCATCAGTAATTACCATTCTGATTTACTAATCACTGGTCTGAGTCCTAAAAGAACGTCCCCGCTTACATGGTCAAGGATGGTAATACCTACCGAATCATCAGCGACCATTTGGGCAGCCCGAGATTGGTGGTTGATGTGGACACCGGTGACGTCGCCCAGAGGCTGGAATACGACGTCTGGGGCAACATCACCGAAGACACCAACCCCGGCTTCCAGCCGTTTGGCTTCGCGGGTGGTATCTACGATCAGCATACCCAGCTAGTCCGCTTCGGTGCCCGGGACTATGACCCGCAAACCGGTCGCTGGACCGCGAAGGATCCGATTCGGTTTGAGGGCGATGGCTCGAATCTGTACGGATATGTTAACGCTAATCCGGTGTCATTTATTGATCCTATGGGCCTCGCCTCTGTTAGTTACGATATTTCTAAACATATTGGGTTTGGTGTGACGGTTGGAATTGATAACAATACAGGAAAGCCATTTATTTCTCTGCGCGGCCAGCTTGGCCATGGTGTCGGGTTTGTCCTCGACCCTGGGGATAATGGTCCATTCGATAGAGAGTTGACCGAAGGACCTTATGGGGCCACATGTTCAGTTATGCCGACCGGCGAACACGGGAAAAGCCTTGGAACTTTCCTGCAAGTAGGTGCTTCCTTGGGGCCATGGAGCCTAGGATATGGTGCAGAAGGAGGGCAGCACTTTAATGATAATGGTACGAGTGGGTCATATTCTGAGATAGGTCCTGATGTTACTGCTAACGCACTAGGTGGACGTGGCCCTATCTCTATTTCAATTGGGGGCATTTTTGGCATGGAGATGGGCGAATGGTGAGGGAAGCAATTAAGCGCTTAGAAGAAATGCCCTATGTTCTGAGAGTGGCCACAATAGTATTGTTGCTCTTCCCGGTGCTTGTTCTATTTGGAAATGGCGGCAGCGACGCCAAGTTGCTGCCATTCCTTTTATCTCTGCCGGCTTTTTATTCTGGGTCTTTTTTGTTGTTAAAAAGTCGAAATTCTAAGCCATGCGTGATTTTTTGTTCAATATCTATTGTCCTCTTGGCTGTATTTTTTTTGCCAGAAGAAGGGAGGATTTATAATATAATCGGGGTTTCTGTGATGGGTGCGGCGTTGTCTATTTATGTTTGTTTTTCGCCTTCAGTTCAAATTTATTTGACGCAGAAAGGTGAGTGATTTCCGCCGATCGAATCAAAAATCGTCTGGCATGCTATTTATACGCCTGAATGCGGAGAGTGCCAGAAGATCAGCCGCGCGGCGGTTTTCAACAACGGTGCTCACCTGCCGACATGAATAAAGTTATAAGGTTTCCCGAGAAAATAGATAAAAATCTAAACAGTGCGATGTTTCTTTTCTCGAGGGATAGGGCGGATGAGGCACTTGCTAAGTTTCTGGACTTGATTGATCTGGGCTGTGATGAAGCTTTTTCATTTGTTGGAAATCTCTATGAATGTGGTGGAAGGAATGTAAGGCGTGATTATCTAAAAGCCAGGTTTTATTATGAGAAGTCGATTGAGCGAGTTGGTTCTGTTGCGGCTTATCTTGGTTTGATACGTATTTATTATTACGGCTTAGGAGCGGAGTGTGACTATAGAAAGGCGTTTGAATACTGCTCAATACTAGCCAATGAAGAAAACGATCCGTATGCAAATTTCTACCTTGGGAAAATGTACATGGGTGGTTTATATGTAGAAGAAAATATAAAAGAGGCGATGGTCTATTTTGATAGATCCTGGGGTGGCGGCTACGTTTTTGGATTGACGTACCTGGGGCTCTGCTCTCAGAAAGATGGTCGCCTTTTTAAGGGGTGGATATATAGATTGCGAGCGGCGTACCACGCTTACAAGATCGGCAGGAGGAACATCCGTGATCCCCGGATTCGAGAGTTGTAGTATTTATTTTACTGAAACTCTGCGGCCGCGGAGGCCTAAGTCGACGAACGTTATCGTCGCAAATAATATGAAATGATGATTTTCGTGGACCTAAGGCTAAATATATGGTGGCTAGGGCTTTGTCATTAAAGCCACTGCCCGACAGTGCGACAGCCACGGCAACCGTACCTGAGAATATGGCAGTCAGGCCCCAGTTACGATGAACAGGGCTGCCTACCCAGCTACCAGAGCGCTACCTACAACCACACCGCCAACGGCGAGCGGCAAAGCAGGACCGAAGAGGGCGCCACGACCACCTATGAGTACGACCAACTGGATAACCTGCTCTAAGTGACCCTCCCGGGTGACGTCATTATCGATTATGTCGTCGACGGCCAGAACCGGCGCATCGGCAAGAAAGTCAACGGCACCCTGACCCAGGGTTTCCTCTACCAGGACCGGCTTAACCCGGTTGCCGAACTCGACAGCAGCGGCAACATTGCTGCCAGGTTCGTATACGCCAATAAGACCAACATCCCCGCCTACATGGTCAAGGATGATAATACCTACCGAATCATCAGTGACCATTTGGGTAGTCCGAGATTGGTGGTTGATGTCGACACCGGTGATGTCGCCCAGAGGCTGGAATACGACATCTGGGGTAATATCATCGAAGACACCAGCCCCGGCTTCCAGCCGTTTGGCTTCGCGGGTGGTATCTATGATCAGCATAGCCAGTTGGTCCGCTTCGGCGCACGGGACTACGACCCGGAGACCGGGCGCTGGGCCGTGAAGGATCCGATTCGGTTTGAAGGTCATGGCCCGAATTTGTATGGGTATGTGTTGAATGCTCCGGTAAACCTCATTGATCCTGAAGGTTTAACGGGCGGCCCATATGGGTTAGGGAATGGTCCATATAGTCAATCAAATATGATTGCAGGTTCAAGGCTTACTTGTGAAATACAATGTCTTTTGCCCAATTTTAAGGAGGCGGCCGCTGAAAAAGGGCTAATGAAAGTGGCCAAAGCTTGTGGTGAAGTCGCTGAAAATTTCGAGAAGCGTATCTTCTTCGGATATAGCGCTTATGCGACAGCGGACTGTGTCATGAGCTGTAAAAGTGCTGGCTCAGCTGAATGAGGTTGAAATGTTGGGTAAGTTAGTGCACTTCGCTCTTGCAGCTCTAATTTTGGTTCAAGGGTTTTATTACCTGAGTGAACCTGATGAGCCATTCAGCCATAGATTTATGTCCGATTATACTTATCAAATGGGCCAAAATATCGGTTCTGGATGGGTGTTCTTTTTTCACCTAGCTGCTGCCTGCTTCCTTGTTTTCTTGGGGATGAAAGAAAGGGGAGGTAAATAGGAATAGGCGTGAGGAATCACCTATAGATCTAACCGATCTTTTCGTTTGTGCTATTGCTATTTGTGGAAACGCGGTTCAGGTTCTAATGGAATTGCCGGGCAACAAACATGCACACCCAACAACTTGCTCGGTCCAGAAGACTGGGTCTCGAGAGTGCCAGCTCCCTGGGAGGTCCCGGAGAACTTTAAGTGCTTGTTTTATGGGAGAAGATGATGAAGGTGAGGCTGTTAATTCTACTGGTAGGCGTAGTTATAGGCGCTGTGGGGGTTTACTTATACTCGGATTACTTTCTTTTTAAAGTCCCTTTTGATCGCAACGCTGATAGTTCGACTGATACCCAGTATTTATATAGGCAGTCTGGTATTTTGAAAGAGCTGAGGATGGATCGAAATAATGATGGGGAGATGGACTATAAAGGAGATTTTGACGAAAATGGGTTGCCAGTCAAAGAGGTATCTGATGATGATTTTGACGGTCGTTTCGATACGGTGATGCATTACAGGTTCGGCCTTCCTGGAAAGTCATCTTCTGATTTCGACAACGATGGATTTGATGACTTAAGGATATATTATAAAAATGGCGTATTGGAGAAGATTGAGATCTATGAAAATGGTCGGATTATAAAAAGTAATTTATTAGAAAAATAGGCGCATAGAAGGGTCAATTTCTGTCTTTGTTTTCGCATAGAGGGAAAGTATTACTTTGAGATTTTTGGTGAAAAGCATTATTGTTGCTGTAAAATTGCCATGATCGTAGCCGAAAGTGATAAGTGAAGATTCGCGTAATTCCTGAGAGCAGGGCGACGAAGGTCGCATTCAGCTGGTGGAAATCCGCCTGCCGGCTGCTATAATGCCGCCGCTTGCGCCAGTGGTGGAATTGGTAGACACGTCAGGTTTAGGTCCTGATGCCGCAAGGTGTGGGGGTTCAAGTCCCTCCTGGCGCACCATCCGACAATATGAAGGGCGGTTCACGCCCGGTTTCCAAGGAGGGAGACATGCAAACACGAGCCAGGAAGGCGTTCATCCTCACGGCTTTGGCCGTTTTTTCCAGCGCGATGATTTCCGCTACGGCCACGGCCGACAGTGCGCGGGATGCCCGCATCGCCAAATATTCCTCGATCTGCGATGACTACGAGCGTTCCAAGACGTACGTCGAGTGTCATCGTCCGCCCGGCAGTTATAAGCACGCCTACGAGATGACCGGCCAGGCCCGGGAGCGGGCGCTGGCGCAGGGGCGTAAGTTGCTGCGGATGCGGAAAGAGACCGATGAGGCGATGGATCGGGTCGGGCGGGACCGGCGGCTTTATCGGTAATTAATGGGTCTCTGGGATCCTGCCGGGTGGCGCAGCCACCCTTTCGCGGGCTGGGCCCGCTCCCACAAGGCCCGCTCCCACAGGGGGCCGCTTCCACAAGGGCCGGCTCCCGCACGCCTTCGCTATTTCTTCTTGAGTTTGGCTTTCAGGTTCTTGTCCATGCGGCGGAAGAACGGCTGGGTGAGTTTCACCGCCGGGCCGGGCGCGGCGGCGAGCACCAGGCTGCCAAGGGTGCCCAGGGGTTTGCCGACGCGGGCGGGGCGGTCGCGCAGGGCCTTGATGATCCAGCCGGCGGCGTCTTCCACGCTCATCATGCGCATGTGCTTGTAGATTTCCGTGCGGTTGGACATCGGCGTGCGCACCATGGGGAAGTAGATCATGGTGGCTTGGACGCCCTTGTGGCCAAGCTCCGCGTTGAGCGAACGGGAATAGGAATCCAGGGCTGACTTGCTGGCTAGGTAGGCGGAGAACAGCGGAATCGGCACCTGGGCGGACAGGGTGGAGGCGTTCACCACCTGGCCGCGGCCTTGTTCCAGAAAGCGCGGTAGCAGCCCCATGGTCATGCGCACCGCGCCGATGTAGTTGAGCTGCATGGTGCGTTCGTAATCGTGGATGCGGTCCAGCGCCTCGAGGATGGGGCGACGGATCGAATGGGCGGCGTTGTTGACCAGGGCATCCACCCGCGGGTGTTCATGCAGGATGGCGTCCAGGGTGGTGGTGATGCTGTCCGTGTTGGTTAGGTCGGTGGGGTAGATCCAGGCCTGGCCGCCTTTGCGGTGAATGTCATTCTGCACCCGTTCCAGTTCCGATTCCCGGCGCGCCACCAGGCACAGCCGCGCGCCGCGCGCGGCCAGCTGTTTGGCCGCTTCCTCGCCGATGCCGCTGGAGGCACCGGTGAGCACAATGGTCATACCGTTCAAGCTCATCGGATATCTTCTCGCTGATCGCAAACAAACACCCATAGTGCCTTGCCGAGGCGGACTGTGCATCTCGGTCATCCTGCTTGTCATGCTCGTTATGTTATACTATAACGTCACGGCTTTGCGCATGAGCCATTCACGATTTGCCATCAGGGAGAACCACCATGCAGAACCCCGCAGTGGACAAGCGTCTGCCGGTCACGGTGCTGTCCGGTTTTCTGGGCGCCGGCAAGACCACGGTGCTCAACCACATACTCAATAATCGGGACGGCCGCCGGGTGGCGGTGATCGTCAACGATATGAGCGAGATTAACATCGACGCCAGCCTGGTTAATGAGCAGGTCAGCCTGAACCGCGCCGAGGAAAAGCTGGTGGAGATGAGCAACGGCTGCATTTGCTGCACGTTGCGCGAGGATCTGCTGGAAGAGGTGAAGCGGCTCGCTGGTGAGGGGCGTTTCGACTATCTGGTGATCGAGTCCACCGGTATCTCCGAGCCGTTGCCGGTGGCGGAGACCTTTACCTTCGAGGACGAAACCGGCGAGAGCCTGTCGTCGGTGGCGCGGCTGGATACGCTGGTGACGGTGGTCGACGGCGTCAACTTTCCACGGGATCTGCGCGAGGCCGCCGAACTGCGTGAGAAAGGTGAGCATTTGGGCGAGGGCGACGAGCGCAACGTGGCCGATCTGCTGGTGGATCAGGTGGAGTTCTGCGATACCCTGCTGGTGAGCAAAATGGATTTGCTCGACGATGCCGAGCGCCAGGATGTAATCGGCATGCTGCGCGCGCTGAACCCGGACGCGATGATTCTGCCGATTACCCACGGTCGGGTGCCTTTGGACCAGGTCCTGGATACCGGGCGCTTCGATTTCGAGCGCGCCAGTCTGGCGCCGGGCTGGCTCAAGGAAATGCGCGGCGAGCACATTCCGGAAACCGACGAGTACGGCATCAGCAGCTTCACCTATACCGCCCGGCGGCCCCTTCATCCGGCCCGCTTCCACGCCTTTCTGAACAGCGATTGGGAAAACGGCAAGCTGCTGCGCTCCAAAGGCTATTTCTGGCTGGCCACGCGCCCCCGGATGGCGGGCACCTGGAGCCAGGCCGGTGGCATCGCCCACCATGGCGTGGCCGGCTATTTCTGGAAGGCGGTGCCCGAGCACAACTGGCCGGACGACGCCGAAACCCGCGCTTTCATCCATGAAAAGTGGCGAGAGCCGTTCGGCGACATGCGCCAGGAACTGGTGTTCATCGGCCAGGGCATGGACCCGGCGCACACCCGGCGGGCGCTGGACGCCTGTTTGCTCAGCGAGGACGAGACTCGGGCCGGGCTGGAGTACTGGCGTACCCTGTCGGATCCGTTTCCGGATTGGGGTCTGGAGGAGGCTTCCTGATACCAGGATAATGGTGGCGCGGCCACCGTCGGTCGCGCCCGCACGGAGACACCATGGCGTCTAGCCCGCAAGCCAAATTGGACATCGCCGAGCGCCTTTGCCGGGAGCAGGGCCTTAAATGGACCGCCCAGCGCCGCCAGGTGATGGCGTTGTTGCTTGAGCAGCAGGGCCCCGCCGGCGCTTACGATTTGCTGGACGCCTTGCAACGCCGGCACCAGCCCGGCGCCAAGCCGCCCACCATCTACCGGGCGCTGGATTTTCTGGTGTCCGCGGGCCTGGCACACCGGCTGGCGTCCACCAATCGGTACATGGCCTGCGACCATCTGTCCTGCGATCACGGTCACGAGGCGGGGACTCTGTTTCTGGTCTGCGACAACTGTGGCGGGGTGCGCGAGGCGCCCATGGACAGCCCGTTACGCCGGCAATTGACACGCAGCCTGGCGAGCGAAGGCTTCAAGGTTGGGCCGCAGCCGCTGGAAATGCACGGCCGCTGCGAGCGCTGCGCGTAAGGGGAGGGCGATGTCGGATTAGCCGAAGGCGTAATCCGACAAAAGCGGTGCCTCTAGAACAGGCCTTTCTCGCGGGCGGCGCGCATCACCAGCTCGCCGGTGCTGCCCACCGGGCGCGCGAAAGAGCGGTCGTAGTGGGCCTGGTTGAGGGCGTGGCATTCCTTGCTGATCAAATCATAGAGCTCGCGCGGCGCCATCCCCTCGGCGGCGGGCAGTGCCACCAGGCCGAATACCCGGTAATCAATGCGCTGGCGGCCGGCGGCCTTGAGCAGCTCCGGCACCCAGCCGGTGGGGGAAAGCTGGGTCTGGTAGCGCAGGTTCTGGTAGTCGAGCTGGCTGGCCAGCGCCTCGGCGTCGACCACTTCGAAGTAATTGCTCACCACCAGGCTCAGGAGCTCGTCGAGACGCTCCCAGACGATGCGTTTCTGCTCGTCGGAGTAGGCGTTCCAGTCCACCACTTCGTGGCTGAAGCGGCGGCAGCCGCGACAGACGGTATCGCCGAAGACAGTGGAGCAAACGCCAATGCAGGGGGTGCCGATGCGGGGTTTGGACATGCCGTGATTGTAACGCAAGCGCCGCGGGTTGTGTCAGGGGATATCGCGCGCCGGCTCCGGGTCGGTCTCGGTGAGGCGCTTCTTGCTTTGCAGGAGGGTTTTCCAGTCCTGCACATAGGCGGGCAGCGGCGGTGACACCTTGTTCAGGCCGGTCATCTCCTGGAACGCCTGGGGGCTGATGGTCTTGCCGCCGTACATGTGCGCCAGGCGCAGCAGGGCGTGGGTGTGCAGCTTGCGCTGCGAGTCGAAGCGCTGGTCGTAGTAGGTGTACTTATCGTCCCAGCCGAGGATGCGGGTGTGCACCATGAAGCGCTGGTAGGGGCGCAGCTCGCGGACATAGGCAATTTCGCTGTTGGCCACCACGGCGCTGGCGCGGGCCTCGATCATGCGGTTGAGCAGGCCGGTGACCACCGCGTGCTCCAGCCGGCAACGGTCCATGATCTTGGTGTACTTGCCGTTGTTCAGGTGCATGTTGAGATCGATGTCCAGCAGACCCACCCGGAATTCCATGGACACCACATCGAACAACGAATAGGTAGGTGTGCGTTTGCGGCGCCGGGCGGCGCTGATCAATTCCAACATTGGTGTTTTCCTTCCCCAGGGCGTTCGCCAGCGGCCAACGCGATACAGGATTCAGGATACAGGATAAAGCGCGCTTGGCGACATCGCACCGGGCTCGCCGTGCCCGCGACCTCGCCCCTGAATCCTGAACCTTGTATCGGCGGCCGTCACACCGCCTTCGCCAGATGAATACTGAACAGGCCGTCGTCGTCCACCCAGCTGGATAGCGGCGCGAAACCGGCGTCGCTCAGCTCCCGGGTGAAGGTTTCCACGGTGAATTTATAGGAGTTTTCGGTGTGAATGCGACTGCCCCGCGCTAACTCGATGGTGTGGCCATTGACCTGTATCGTTTGCGCTTTTTTGCACTCCAGGTGCATTTCGATGCGCCCCAGCGTTTCGTTGTAGAACGCGCGGTGCTCGAACGTGGAGACATCGAAGCCGCATTCCAGCCGCGCGTTGAGATGCTCCAGGGCGTTGAGGTTGAAGGCGGCGGTGTGGCCAGCGCTGTCGTTGTAGGCGGCATTGAGCCGGGCCGGGTCTTTTTGCAGGTCGGCGCCGATCAGCAGGTAGCCGTCGTCGCCGGCCAGGCGGCGCAGACCGGCCAGAAAATCAGCACGGGCGGCGGGCTCGAAGTTGCCGATGGTGGAACCCGGGAAAAACACCAGCCGGGGCACGCCGCTCGGGTAGCCCGGCAGGTCGGCGGGGAAATCCAGCGCCTGGGAATAGTCCGCGCACACCGCGTCGAAACGCACCTCGGGGTAGGCGCCGGCGAGGGCGCGGCTGGCGTCGAGCAGGCACTCGCGGGAAATCTCCAGGGGCATGTAACCATAGGGGCGCCACTGATCCAGCAGAATGCGCACCTTCTCGCAGCCGCCGGCGCCCGGTTCGGCGATCACCAGATCGTCGCCCAGTTGGGCCGCCATGCTGGCGGCGTGCTCGCGCAGCAGCGCCGCCTCGGTGCGGGTGGGGTAATACTCGGGGGTGCGCGTGATGGCGTCGAACAGCGACGAGCCGCGCTGATCGTAGAAATATTTCGGGTCCAGAGTGGGGCGCGCCGCCGACAACGACGCGGCCACTTCACGGGCGGCGTCCGCCACCGGCGGACGCAAGTCCAGAAAGGTCAGGTTAGGCAATAACTGTTGGGGTCGGGGCACGGCTTGCCTCCATGCTTTGTGCCAGACGTACGCCGCTAAACTGCCAGCGCAGATGAGGGTAGAAAAAGTTGCGGTAGCTGGCCCGCAGATGGCCCGGCGCGCTGGCGCAGGAGCCGCCGCGCAGCACCATCTGATTGCACATGAACTTGCCGTTGTACTCGCCCACGGCGCCGGCGGCGGCCGCGAAACCGGGGTAGGGCAGGTAGGCGCTGGCGGTCCATTCCCAGACGTCGCCGAACATCCGTGCCGGGCCTTGGGCATCGGCGCCGGCCACCCCGGGGTGGAAGCGTCGGTTGTCGACGAAACCGCCGTCCGGGCCGGCGGGTATCGGCAGGCGCGCGGCGGCGTGCTCCCATTCCGCTTCCGTGGGCAGGCGCTTGCCGCTCCAGCGGGCGAACGCTTCCGCTTCGTAATAATTCAGATGGGCGACCGTCTCCTGCGGGTCCACGGGCCGCCGGCCGGCCAGGGTGTAGTAGCTCGGCGTATCGCCGTCCAGATTCCAGTAGAGCGGGGCGTGCGCGCCCTGTTCCTTGAGCCAGGCCCAGCCGTCGGACAGCCACAGTTCCGGGCGCCGGTAACCGCCGTCCTCGATAAAGGCCAGATACTCGCCGCAGGTGGCCGGGCGGCTGGCCAGGGCGAACGGCTCCAGCCACTGGCGGTGGCGGGGCGTTTCGTTGTCGAAACAGAAGCCGTCGGCGGGATCCGCGCCGATCTCGGTGAGACCGCCCGGATATTCGTGCCAGCGCAGCGCCGGCGCGCTCTCGTCGCTACCCCGGCGGGGCTGGTACACCGGCGCCAGCGGGTTGTGCGAGAAGCTGAATTTCAGATCGGTGACCAGCAATTCCTGGTGCTGTTGCTCGTGCTCAATGCCCAGCGCTACCAGATCGGCCAGCTCGTCGCTCACATCCGGGCCGGCCAGTAGGGCCTGCAAGGCTTCGTCCACGCTGGCCCGCCAGGCGCGCACCGCCTCGTTGCCCGGCCGCGACAGCAGATGCCGCTGGGGGCGCGGGTACTGTTCGCCGACGCCGTTGTAGTAGCTGTTGAACAGATATTCGAAGCGTTCGTCGGAGGGTTTGTAGCCGGACGCGAAAGGCTTGAGGATAAAGGTTTCGAAAAACCAGGTGGTATGGGCCAGATGCCAGCGCGGCGGGCTCACTTCCGGACAGGCCTGCAGGCCCATGTCTTCGGCGGTGAGCGGCTCGCACAAGGTTTCACTGAAAGCACGGGTTTCGGCCAGGCGCCGGGCCAGGCCGGCGTGCCGTGGTTGCTTCTCGGGCTGGCTCATACGTTCCCTCCGTCGGCGGTGGGGGTCAGGTCTTGCATTTTGCCGCCACGGCGGCAAACGGCAAGACCTGACCCCAAGCTCTTAACAAGAATGCGTATCTCTCTGAGCGGAAGCAACAATGTAGCCCCGGGGTTTGCGTGGTTATACTCAAGTTTTACACAAGGAGACAGTATGAACATCCAAGGTAAAGTCGCCGTGATTACCGGTGGGGCCTCGGGCCTCGGTCAGGCCACCGCCGAAGCGATCATCGCCAAGGGCGGTAAGGTCATGATCCTCGACCGCGATGAGAAGAAGGGCCCGGAAGTGGCGGCCGAACTGGGCGAAAACGCCGCCTTCGTGCAGACCGACGTGACCGATGAAGCCTCGGTGCAGGCCGCCATCGACGCCACCAAGGAGACGTTCGGCGCCATCCATGTGTGCGTGAATTGCGCCGGCGTGGGCTCGGCGATGAAGACCGTGGGCCGCGAGAACAAACCCCACGATCTGGGCGTGTTCAACATGGTGGTGCAGATCAACCTGATCGGCACCTTTAACGTGGCGCGTCTGGCGGCGGCGGTGATGGCCGAGAACGAGCCCGGCGAGGACAACGAGCGCGGCCTGATCGTCAACACCGCGTCGGTGGCGGCGTTCGACGGCCAGGTGGGCCAGGTGGCCTATGCCGCCACCAAGGGCGGCGTGGTCGGCATGACCCTGCCGATCGCGCGCGACCTGGCGCCGTTGGGCATTCGCTGCAATACCATTGCCCCGGGCATCTTCAACACGCCGTTGATGAACGCCGCGCCGGACAAGGTGAAAATGCCGCTGATCGAAATGACCCAGTTCCCCAAGCGTCTGGGCAACCCGCCGGAATACGCGGCGATGGTCTGCCACATGGTGGAAAACACCTTCCTCAACGGCGAGACCATTCGCCTCGACGGCGGCATTCGCATGCAGCCGCGCTGAAGCAGCTCTTGTTGGTGGGAGCGGGCCCAGCCCGCGAAAGGCCGGCTATGCCGGCCGGCAGGATCCCAGAGAGGTCAAAACGGGGCTCCAATAAGACCTCTGGTATCCCGCCGGGCGGCTGAAGCCACCCTTTCGCGGGCTAGGCCCGCTCCCACAGGGGGCCGCTCCCAAGCCGCCTTCAGCCTTCCAGCTTGTAGCAAGGCTCGTAGTGGCTGCCGGGCAGCTTCATGCGGCTCTGCGCCACGAACGACTGCAGCAGCACATCCATCTGCGCCATCAGGCCCTTCTCGGCGGTAAGCCGGTAGGGGCCGTGTTCTTCGATGGCGCGGATGCCCGCCTCCTTCACATTGCCGGCGACGATGCCGGAGAACGCCCGCCGCAGGTTGGCGGCCAGATCGTACACCGGCAGATCGGTGCGCAGCGCCAAGGCGGCCATGGCCGCGTGGGTGGGCTCGAACGGTCGCTGGAAGTCCTCGGGGATGGTGAGGCGCCAGTTGTAGTAGAAGGCGTCATCGTGCTCGCGGCGGAACTCGGTGAGATCACGCACCCCGTCACGCATCGCTAGCGCCACGGCTTCCGGGTCGTCGACGATGATCCGGTAGCGCTTGGCGGCGTCGTCGCCCAGCGCGTAGCGAATGAACGTGTCCACCTGGCGGAAGTATTCGGCGCTGTCCGCCGGCCCGGTGAACACCACCGGCAGCGGAATGTCCTGGTTGGACGGATGCAGCAACACCCCCAGCAGATAGAGAATTTCCTCGGTGGTGCCGACGCCGCCGGGGAACACAATGATGCCGTGGGCCACGCGCAGAAACGCCTCCAGGCGTTTCTCGATGTCCGGCATGATCACCAGCTCGTTGACGATCGGGTTGGGCGCTTCAGCGGCTATAATGCCCGGCTCGGAAATACCCAGATAGCGACCCTGGCGGCGGCGCTGCTTGGCGTGGGCCACATGGGCGCCCTTCATGGGCCCTTTCATGGCGCCGGGCCCGCAGCCGGTGCAGATGTCCAGCTCGCGCAGCCCCAGTTGGTAGCCGACGCTCTTGGCGTAGTCGTACTCTTCCCGGGAAATGGAGTGGCCGCCCCAACACACCACCAGATTGGGCAGGTCGCCGGCGCGCAGCACCCCGGCGTTGCGCAGGATATGGAACACCGCGTTGGAGATGCCGCTGCCGTCGTCCAGGTCGAAGCGGCCGCCGTGCTGGATCTCATTGGCCACGTAGACGATGTCGCGCAACACCGCCGACAGGTGCTCGCGGATACCACGGATCATGCGCCCGTCGACGAACGCTCCGGCCGGGGCGTTATCCAGCTTGAGCAACATGCCGCGGTCTTCCTGGATCACCTGGATGTCGAAATCTTTGTAGGTCTCCAGCACCTGGCGGCTGTCGTCGGTGGGTGTACCGGCGTTCAGCACCGCCAAGGCGCAGCGGCGCAGCAGCTCGTGCAGGCCCTTGGAGGAGGTGTCGCGCAGGCGCTCCACTTCCTGTTGGCTGAGAACTTCCAGGCTGCCCTCGGGGGCGACGATGGTCGATACCGTAGCGGTCATTAAATATCCAGTTGCAAGCGGCAAGTTGAAAGTTGAAAGGGGCAGTATAAGCCCACGTCCGTCGCCAAGCGTAATGGCTTGGCTGCAAGCCGCAAGCTACAAGCTACAAGCTATCAGGTGCGCACGGCCTGCTGTAGCTTGCGGTCTGTGGCTTGAAGCTGCCCCTGGCGTTGTAATTTTTTACATCATTTCATCGCCGTGGAGGTCGCGTGACGATGCGCGCCGGGTCGGAGTAGGCCACTATAGAGGCTTCAGGTCAGGCCTGCGTCGGCCCCGGCGAACATTGTCACCGAACCGTCACGCCCGGCGTCTAGCCTACCCGCGAGTGTAAGCCAATCCTGGAGTGCGGCATGCTGCTCAAATACTTGAACGAATTGGACCAGGCAGTGCGTGAACTGGACCGGCACCCGGCCCCCGAGTCTCTGGCGCACTGCGCCGACTGTGTACGGGTGGTGGAAGAGTACTTGGATTCCCAGATGGAGCCGGTGGCCCGGCGCGGCCGCGAGATCATAGCCGAAATGGTGCCGGCGTCCCTGTACGCCCGCCTGGTGGGAGCGGGCCCAGCCCGCGAAAGGCCGGCAAAGCCGGCCGGCAGGATCCCAGAGATCTCTCTAAGTGCTTAATAGAAGCCTCTGGAATCCTGCGGGGCAACCTTTGCCGGGAGCTTCGCTCCCTTTCGCGAGCAGGCTCGCTCCCACAAGGCCCGCTCCCACAATTCATTGCCGTCTTGAGCGTAGAGCGCGCTCGCGCTCTTCCGGGAACAGGTCCGGCTGGCGGGGTGATTTCAGGTCGCGCAGTCGCAGGCCGATGCCCAGCAGCCTTGCCGGCGCGGGGTGGCGCTCCCAGAGCTGGGTGAGCAGCCGCTCAAAGACCTCCCGGTCCAGGTGCTCGCCGCTCTGGTCGGCGCTGACGATGCGGAAGTCGTTGTAGCGCACCTTCACGGTCAGGCCCTGGACGATATAGTTCGCGTCCAGGCGGTCCACACGCCGTTCCAGCCGTTCCAGCAGATCATCCAGCTCGTGCAGCCAGTGGGTCAGCGTCTGTTTGTCCTCATGGTAGGTTTTCTCCACGCTTACCGACTTGCGCCGACGGCTGGTCTGGACCGGCCGGTCGTCCTCGCCCCGCGCCAGATGGTAGAGCCGCTCCCCGAAGCTGCCGAAATGGTTGGCCAGTTCCAGGCGGGGCAGGCTTTGCAGATCGCCGCAGGTCTTGATGCCCAACGCGGTAAGCTTATCCTCGGTGACCCGGCCAACGCCGGAAATGCGTTTCACCGGTAGCTCGGCGACGAAGCCGGCGACCTGATCCGGGGTGATCACGAACAGCCCGTCGGGCTTGCGCCAGTCGCTGGCCACCTTGGCCAGGAACTTGTTCGGCGCCACCCCTGCGGAGACGGTGATATTGACGGTCTCGCGCACCTTGCGGCGGATCGACTCGGCGATGCGCGTGGCGCTGTTGGCGTGCAACGGGCTTTCGGTGACGTCCAGGAACGCCTCGTCCAGGGACAGCGGCTCGATGATATTGGTAAAGGTGCGAAAAATGTCCTGAATTTGTCCGGACACACGCCGGTATTTATCGAAGTCAGGCGGTAGAATCACCAGCTCGGGGCACAGCCGCAGTGCCTGGGACGACGCCATGGCGCTGCGCACGCCGAACTCGCGGGCCGGATAATTGCAAGTGGCGATCACGCCGCGCCGTTGAGGGTCGCCGCCCACCGCCACCGGCCGGCCACGCAGACGCGGGTCGTCACGCACTTCCACGGCGGCGTAGAAACAGTCGCAGTCCACATGGATAATTTTGCGGCTCACGGCGGTTCGCGGCTCCACTGGCAGGGCACAGGAGATGAAACACCTATGGTAGCACCACGACCATGATCACGGGATCCAACGCGCCCAAAGTATTGATTGTCGGCGCCGGCCCCACCGGCCTGACCCTGGGCATTAACCTGCTGCGCGGCGGCGTGCCGTGCCGGGTGATCGACAAATTGCCCGGCCGGCTGCCCTGGTCGCGGGCCCTGGGCCTGCACGCGCGCAGCCAGGAAATCTTCGACGCCATGGGCGTGCTCGAGGCGGTGCGGCGCCAGGCGCTGGCGTTCGAGGCGATCCACGTCTACGGCGACAAGGGCCGCGACAAGGGCGCGCTGCTGAGCCTGCCCATGGGCGAGTTGCCGTCGCCGTTCCCGCGCCTGTTGTGCTGCCCCCAGCCGCAAATCGAGGCGGCTCTTGAAGCGCGCTTCCGCAGCCTGGGCGGCGAACTCTGGTGGGACACCGAGCTGCTCGACTTTCAGCAGGACGGCTCCGGCGTTCAGGCGCGGGTGCTACAGCGCGATGAAGAGCGCCAACTGCAGGCGGACTTGCTGGTGGGCACCGACGGCGCCCACTCTCGGGTGCGCGAGTTACTGGGCCTGCCGTTCGTCGGCAACGACTACCAAGAGCGCTTTTTGCTCGCCGACGTGGATTGGGCCCCGGACCTGGAGAACGACGCCTTCCATGGCTTCCTGCTCGCCGACGGCAACCTGATCGCCATTCCCATGCCCGACCAGGGCTGGCGCCTGGTGGTCACCGAGGAACCCGGGGAACAGAACGACGAGGGCGAAGAGAGCGATCAGGCCGAGCCGGACATGACGCTGTTCCATGAGCGCATCCGCGAGGCCCTGGGCGACCAGGCGCCGCTGCCCGGCGAGCCCCGCTGGTTGAGCCGCTTCACCATTCAGCGCCGGCTGGTCAGCCACTATCGGCGCAACCGCATTTTGCTCGCTGGCGACGCCTGCCATGTGCAAAGCCCGCTGGGCGCCCAGGGCATGAACACCGGCATCGCCGACGCCTTCAACCTGGCCTGGAAGCTGGTGCTGTTCTGCCGCGGTCACGGCGGCGGGGCGCTGCTGGACAGCTATCAGCGCGAACGGCGGCCGGTGGCCGAAGACATGCTGCGCGGCGTGGACGCGCTGTCCCGGGCGTCGTTCGTGCGCGCCAAGGTGCTGCGCGGCGCCCGCGATTCGCTGCTGCGCCTGGCCGGCAACCGCCCGCAACTGGGCCGGCGGCTGGTGCGCCGCGCCAGCCAGCTGGACGTGCATTACCGGCATTCGCCGTTGGTCGACGCCGGGCCCGACGCCGATCTGGGCTGGCGCCACCAGGGGCCGCTGCCCGGCGACCGGGTGCCGGATGCCCGCCTGCAGTCGCAGCGCGATGGTTCCCCGCGCCGGGTCCAGGCGCTGCTCCGTCAACCGGTGCACCACCTGCTGCTGCAACTGGGCGGCGAGCCGGACCACCGCGCCCGGGTGATCCTGCACGCGCTGCTGTCGCGGTTGCCGGACGAATACCTCAATGAGCTGCGCGTCACCGTGATCAGCCGGGACGGCTTTGAGCTGGACCACTCCGACACCGGCGCCGGCCGCGCCCACCTGTGGCGCGACCACGACGGTGAGTTCGAGCAGGCGTTCGGCCCCGGCAGCCGGCTATGGCTGATGCGCCCCGACGGCCACCTGGGCTACCGCGCCCCGCTCACCGACGCCGACCACCTGTTCGCCTACCTCGAGCGCCTGTTCCACCACTAAACCGGCGACTCTTGGGGGAGCGGACCAATGTGGGAGTGCGCCTTGTGGGAGCGCGCCTTGTGGGAGCGGGCCCCGCCCGCGAAAGGGTGGCTTATAGCCACCCGGCAAAGGTTGCCCCGCAGGATCCCAGAGACGCTGTTTGTGCTGCCGTTAGAGAGGCCCCTGAAATCCTGCCGGTCGCTATGCGACCTTTCGCGGGCGGGGCCCGCTCGCACAATTTCGCGACCTTTCGCGGGCGGGGCCCGCTCCTACAAGTGCCGCCGACGGAGGCCGGCGAGGCCGATTAGCGTCAGCAGGGCGCCTAAGGCGCCGCCACCACCACCACCGCCGCCTTCGTTGCTGGAGGACGAGGTGACTCTAATATTAGAGTAGCTCAGCGCCACATCGGCGCTGTTGTTCGCGGTGGGGAATTCGTCGTCGGTGGTATTGACCACCAGGCCCAGGTTGCCGTTCTGCGGCGTGCCGCTGGTGAACGCCAGTGTGATCTCCGTGGACTGGCCCGGCGCGAGCTCGCCCAGGTTGCACACGCTGTCGCAGGGTACGGAACTGCTGGTCAGGCTGGTGCCCACCGGCGGGTTCACGGTGAGAGAAACATTGCCGGCGACGGCGCCGGCGATGGTGGTCAGGTTGCGCACCGTAACGGCGACTTCGGCCGTGCCTTCGCCGTTATTATTGATGCCGCTGCTGAGAATCGACGCGTCCACGGAAAGATCGGCGGCGTCGGAAAAGATCACGCTGATCTGTTGGCGGTTGTTCTTGGCCCGGTACTCGTCTTCCGTGGCGTCGGCGCTAACGGAGAAGCTTTCCACGCTGCGACCCGCGCCGATTGAGCGGCTCGCCGTGACCGGTAAGGTGCGGGCCGTTTGCGCGGCAAGGCTCGCTTCTTGATAACAGGTCGCAGCCAGACAGTTGCTGCCGTCCACGGTGATGTTCAAACCGCCGTTCTGCACCGTCAGTCGACTGTCATTCACCGTATTGGTAACGCTGCGATTGGCGAAGATCAGATTGAAGCTGGCGGCGTCGCCGGGCACGGCGTAATAGCGAACTCCGTCGGGCAGCTCGATGGCAAGATCGACCAAGGCCGGCCCCGCCTGGGCGGTGATTGCTTCCACGAACGGCACCTGGCTCAGCACGCTGGTGTAAACGGTGGGCAGAGTGCCGGCGCACTGCGGTTGCCCGAAGCTGGTCAGGCCGATTACGTAGGGGTCGACGTCATCGCCGATAAACAGCGGGCCGCCGCTGTCCCCGGAGCAGGTGTCCTGGTCACGGCCTTGAACCGGGTTCAACTCAGCGGCGCACACCATGGTATTGGTGTTGAAGCCGTTGCCCCAGGCGTTCTTGCATGAGCCGGTCTGGATGTAGTCCAGCGCCACTTCCTGCAAACGGTCGGCGGGCTCGGTGCCGTTTCGGGAGGTCAGCCCCCAGCCGATGGCAGTCAGCGCTTCGTCGCGCTGAGCAAAGGGCGATCCCTGCAACCTATTGAGCTGCGCCGCACCGGCGATGCTGGGTCGGTTGGCCTGGTCCGGCCCCGCCGTGGTCAGACGGATCATGGCGATGTCGTTATCAAACGCCGGCGCTACCGAAGGTTGATACCCATCTGGAATACCGTACCCGTCGGACGAATAGGCCGTTCCCGAACCGAGAAAGATGCTGCCTATCCGCACGGTAATGTCTTCCGGCAGCACCGGATTGCCGTTGTCGTCGATCATGCAATGGGCGGCGGTCATCACCCAGCGGGGGCTTAGCAGTAAGCCCCCGCACAGACCAAATTTATTGGTGGCGGTGAAGGCGATATCCAACTCCACCATCCACGGCCACTGGTTCTGCGAGGCATTGTCGCCGCCGATGATACGGGGGGTAGCCTCCTGGGCCACGGCGGGCGTGCACGCCAGGAGTAGGGCGGGCAGCGCCACGCGGGTGATGAGCCGGCGAACCATGGGCATTCCTCAATACAAGCCATTTCCGCTTGAGGATACCGGCTGGCCACAGGAGAGAGCGTGATGAAACCGTTACCGTTTCGTTAACACAACAAACGGGCGTACCGGCTTGCATTTTAATCATATGATTATATGCTGCCGTGATCATTTGATTAAACCGGAAGCCGGTTATCGGAGGAAGGCGCCATGCGTATTGGGCAGTGGAAGGCCCTGGTTTTCATCAGCTTGATCGGGGTGCTCGGGGGCTGCTCCCCGAACACCGAGAGCGACGGCGAACGGGCCCGGGTGGTGGACACCGCCCGGGTAAAGGCGGCGAACGGTGCGGCGGATGTGGTGTTATCCGGGCGGGCGGTGGCCGCCGAGAACACCCGGCTCAGTTTCGAGATATCCGGCAAAGTCGAGCGCTTGTCGGTGGATGTGGGCGATACCTTCGAGAAAGGGACGGTGTTGGCGGTGTTGGACGACAGCCGTTATCGCCTGGTGGCGGATCGCGCCTTGGCCTCTGAACAGGAGGCCAAGGCGTCGCTGCACGAAGCACGGCTGGCGTTCCAGCGCCAACAGCAACTGCATGAGAAGGGTTTTGTCAGCGAGGCGGCGCTGGATAACGCGCGGGCCCGATTGGACACCGCGAACTCGCGTTACCAGTCCGCGCAAGCGTCACATCGGCTGGCACGGAGGGATCAACGTCTTACCAAGCTTACCGCGCCGTTCTCGGGTTCCGTCAGCGCGCGCCGGGTGGAGCCGTTGGAACGGGTGAACCCCAATCAGGCGGTGCTTGATGTGATTTCCGACCGGGAAGGCTTCGAGGTGGAGACCAGTGTGTCCGAGACCCTGGTCGAGCGGCTTATCACCGGCTCGCGCCATCAGGTGGTGGTGCCTTCCCTGGGCGATACGCCCCTCGCTGCGCAAGTGAGCCACATCGGTTCCCAGCCGCGTTCGTCCAATAACTATCCGGTGATTCTGAAGCTGAAAGAAACCCCGGCGGGCTTACGTTCCGGAATGACCGCCCAGGTTCATCTGGCGCTTGCCGGGGAGAACAACGAACGCCAGGACGCGGTCCGTGTGCCGTTGACGGCGCTGGTCTACGACGGCCCGTCCCGCGCCCACGTGATGCGTTTGCAAGCGGATGATCGTTTGCAATCGGTGGTGGTGGAGGTGCTGGCGGTGCATCAGGGCGTTGCCACCGTCACTGGTGATCTCGAAGCGGGTCAGGCTGTCGTTGCGCGCGGCGCCGAGTTTGTTGCCGAGGGACAGAAAGTCTCGGCGTTGGACCAGGGCGCGCAGAGGTACAACTGAGATGGCCATGAATCTTTCGCAATGGGCGTTCCGTTATCACCGGGTGGTTCTGTTGGCCGCCGCGGTGGCGGTGGTGTACGGCGCATTCAGTTATTTCCAACTGCCCACCCGGGAAGACCCCAAAATCACCATCCGTGAAGCAGTGATCCAGACCGACTACCCGGGCCTGCCCGCCGAGCAGGTGGAGCAGAACATCACCAAGCCTTTGGAAGCCAGCGTGCGCGCGGTGGGCGAGGTGGAGGAAATTCGCTCCACCTCCCTGCGCGGCCGGTCCTTGATCCATGTCGTCATTCACGACCGCTATTTTGATCTGGACCAGATATGGGACGAAGTGCGGGAACAAATGGAAGCGGCTCGCGGCGAATTGCCCGAGGGTACCGGCGAGCCACGTCTGAACGATGATTTCGGCGATGTGGCCGTGGTCACGGCGGCGCTGACGTCCGACCACTTCAGCCCCGCGGAACAGGTGGAAATGGCGGAGCATATCCGCGCTGCGCTGTACGCCGTGGAAGGCACCCGAAAAGTATCGTTGCTGGGCGTTCAGCCTCGCCGCGTTTATATCGATCTGCCGGAATCCCGGCTCGCCGAACTGGGGTTGTCACCCAGTGATCTGGCCGGGCAGTTGCAGTCGCGTAACGTGATGCCGCCGGCCGGCACGCTGGAAAGCGGCGAGCAGCGTTTCGCGTTGCAGGTCACCGGCGAGTATCCAGACCTGGAGACCTTGCGTCAGGCGGAGATCGAACTGCCCGACGGCGGCACGCTGCGTCTGGGTGACTTGGGTGAAGCCCGGCAGGGCTACCAGGAGCCGCCGGAGCGCACCGCCTATTTCAACGGTCGGCGGGCCATCGTACTGGCGGTCTCCATGCTGGAAGGTTACAGCGTGCTCGACTATGGCGCGGCGGTGAAACAGACGCTGCACCGGGTGCGTGACGAGTTGCCCGCCGGGTACCGGCTGGAGGTCATGACGCTGCAATCGGATCAGGTCGCCAATGCGGTGCACGGCGTCACCTTTAATGTGTTGCAGACACTACTGATTGTGCTGGCGGTGGTGATTTTGTTCCTCGGCCGGCGCACCGGCCTGATCGTTGGCTCGATCATCCCGGTGGTGATGTTGGTGACGTTGGCGGTGATGGGCTTCATGGAAATGACGTTGCAGCGCATGAGCCTGGCCACGTTGGTCATCGCCCTGGGCTTGCTGGTGGATAACGCCATCGTGGTCGCCGAGGATTTTAAAACCCGTTTGGAAGCCGGCACCGACCGTGATCAAGTATTGAAAGACACCTGCGGGGAACTGGCGATACCACTGCTGTCGTCGTCGCTGACCACCATCCTGGTGTTCCTGCCGCTGATGCTGGCGGAACACGTGGCGGGGGAATACACCCGCTCAATCTCCATTGTTATCGCGATTACCTTGCTGGCTTCCTGGTTGTTGTCTTTGACGGTGACGCCGATTCTTTGTCACCGCTTTCTGAAGGTGCCGACCGAGCGCGATAACGAACCCGGTGGCGAGCCTTCGGCGCGTTTATTCCGAGCCATGTCTTACCGCTACGAAGGGTGGTTGCGCACCGTACTCCGACATCGGCCGTTGTTTCTGGTGGCGATGCTGGTGGCGTTCGTTGCCGGTGTGGGGCTGATGCAAGCGGTGCCGAATAAGTTCTTCCCGGATTCCGATCGCAGCCAGGTGCTGGTACACGTGGACTTGCCGTCGGACATCGCCCCGTCGCAGGCGGCCCAGCGCATTCGCGCCATGAGTGATGGGGTCATGGAGGACGACGCGCTGGCCGACGCAGTGACCAGTGTGGCCGCCTACGCGGGCTTCGGCGGGCCACGCTTCGTGTTGTCACTGACACCGGTGGACCCGGCGCCGAACAAAGGCTTCATGGTACTTAACGTGGCCGACGGCGAACGTGTCGACCGGGTTCTGCAACGCGCCCGCGAGTTATTCGCGCGGGATTTCCCCGCCGTGTCGACGAGCGTCACGCGCATGTTTCTGGGGCCGTCAGACAGCGCCTTGTTGGAAGTTCAGGTGAAAGGGCCGGACCGGGCGGTATTATTTGATACCGCCGCGCGCATTGAGCGGTTGCTGGGCGGCTTGCCCGGCGCCTTGGATGTTCGCCAGAGCTGGGAAGCGCGCGTGCCGGCGCTGACTATCCAGGTCGATCAGGCCCGCGCCCGCGCCGCCGGAGTCAGCTCCGAGGACATTGCCCGTTCTCTGAGCGGGGCGCTTGATGGTTACCACTTGAGTGATTTCCGCGACGGGGACAAGTTGATTCCCATTGTGCTGCGTTACCGTAAAGCGGATCGCTCCAGCCTGGAACGCCTGAAATCCCTGATCGTCTACCCGCTGGAAAACCCCGGCGGCGGCGTGCCGCTCAATCAGGTGGCCGAAGTGACGCTGGAAAACGGCTACTACCGGATCGACCGGGAAGACCTGGTCCGCTCGATCACCGTGGAAGCACGCAACAACCGCATGACGGCGGAAGACATGGTGCCCCGCGTGAGGCCGGATTTCGACCGTATCGAAGCGGCGCTGCCGCCTGGCCACTGGATTGAGTTCGCCGGTGTGGTGGAGGAATCCGCCGAAGGTCAGGCGGCCCTGCAGGCCAATCTGCCGGTGTGCCTGGGCCTCATTTTTATCTTGCTGGTAGCGCAATTCAATTCGTTCAAGCGGCCGCTGCTGATCGTGGCCACCATCCCCCTGGTAATCCTGGGTGTGGCCGTCGGCTTGCTGGTAATGAGGGCCAATTTCGGTTTCATGGTGGTGCTGGGGCTGTACAGTTTGATGGGTATCATCATCAACAACGCCATTGTGCTGATCGACCGTATCGACATCGACCGTCGCGTGCCGGGGGTTGATCTGCATGAAGCCGTGGTGCGTGCCTGCGTACGGCGGCTGCGGCCGATCCTGATGGCGTCGGCCACCACCATTCTCGGGTTCCTGCCGTTGATCCTCAGTCACGACGCGCTGTTCTACGGCATGGCCTGTGCCATGGCCTTTGGTTTGGCTTTGGGGACAGTGATGAGCCTGGGGGTGGTGCCGGTGCTCTATACTTACGTCTTTGCCCGGGAAGCCGCCACCTTGGAGTCTCCATCATGATTGAAGCCGACGGTCCGCAAGACGAAACCGCCGACAAACTGATTCACGCCGGTATCGAGCTGTTCGGGGAGCACGGTTTCAAAGGCACCACCACGCGGATGATCGCCGACGCGGCGAACTCCAATATCGGCTCCATTGCTTATTATTTCGACAATAAACGAGGGCTATATCTGGCTTGCGCGCGGCACATCGCCCGGCGCATGCGGCAAGTCTTCCTGCTCGACAACAGTGCTGAAAGCCGCGACCGGCTCACCGGCCTGAACAAACAGCAGGCACGCCTTCTGCTGGAGCAGATGGCCCGTCGCATGGTGCGGCTATTCACCCGTGAAGAAGAGGCGCGTCGTTGGTTGATGCTGGTGATGCGCGAGCAAGCCAACCCCAGCGAGGCCTTCGACGTGCTCTACCGGGAGTCGTTCGAGATCGCCCACGTCACGCTCACCACGCTGATCGGTACCGTGATGGACCGCGACCCCACCGAACACCGGGTGATACTGGAAGCCCATACCCTGGTGGGGCAGATCGTTTTCTTTCTGGTCGGGCGCACGCCGTTGCTGCGACGGCTGGGGTGCGGTGATCAGCTGCCGGACGATATCGCCGCCGAGGCCGAGGAGGTGGTGGTGGCCCACCTGTCCGCCCTTGGTTAGGTGGCGGAAGTCAGCGTGGCGGGGATGTAGCCCTCATCGGAAAGCGCCTGGATAACGCCACGGATCAGATAGTTGTTGGTAAAGCCCACGGTGTACTGCCGAGCCCCCTCTTTCACCGGGCGCAGCATGCCGCTTTTGACCAAGCGACGAATTTGGTAAGTGCGCTGGCCGGCTTTCAAATCCGGCATGGCCGGAGCCAAGTCGGCGGCTTTGGCGATGCCTGTTTGTGCCGCTATTGACAGGACGTTTCTCTCTTGTTGGGTTATAAGCCGTCGCTCCCTTGCGGTATGCAGAGCCGGATAAAGAATCCGCTCTTTAAGAAAGTTGTAGTCGGTTAATTGGTCTACTTTTCTCAGTTCGTTTAAGACGCCGTCCAAAACATAAATGCACCATTGTTCCAGGCCTTTCCGTGTGCCGGTATCCGCGACACTGAGCATTCGGTAGTAAAGGTTTCGGTCATTACAGAACACAGCGGTGGGATTGAGGATGCGGCCAGCCATGGACACGTCGAAACCGTACTTAATCAATAGAGCATAGGTGATCAATCGGACCACCCGGCCATTGCCGTTTCTGAAGGGGTGTACCCAGCCGAACCGATGGTGGGCAAGGGCGACTTTCATGAGGTCGTACTTGGGCGGGTCGTCGTTATTGATAAACTGAACCAGTTCCTCCATGTACAGCGGAACCTGAAGGGCATCCGGGGGGCTATGGTCCGAAGCCGCGATAACGACGGGGCCGCCACGGTACTGCCCCGGTGTTCTATCCCCTTCGTCATTGAGTTGGTCCACGGTCAGGACGTGGAGTTCGCGAATCAACATCTCCGTGAACAGGGTCTTTTCCGTGACGACCTCGTCGATGTAAGTCATCGCCCGTTCGATATTGGTGACTTCCCGCATTTGTTCGCCGGTCTGTGGCGCGTCTTGGGCTTTGCTATCCACATAATCCGCAAGCGTAGTGTGATTGCCTTCGATACGGGCGGAGCCGAGACTTTCCAGCATATGAAAGAGCGTCTTCAGCTCGAAGAACACCGGATACGGAGTGGTGCCGCCCAGGCGCAGACGCCGCAGATGCTCCAACTCGTTAAGGACATCCACCAGCGGTGAGTCAAACGAGGGGTTCAGCAGAGACAGATCGAAGTGGTTGAAGGACGGCATCCAGGCCTCATTAAGTTTAATCGTCAATTGATTAAAGTCAAAAAATTCAAAAAAACATAAATAAAATCAATGAGTTGTAAATATTATGAGTTTTCTATAAATCGAATGTCCGTTAAGAGTATCTTAACTGGAGGCGGCACGATAGCCGCCTGGATAGCGAGGGAATGGCGGGTGAACAGGTGCTAACTAAGCGGCGAAGCGTGGGCGAGCCAGTGGTTCTGGTCGTCGCGGGTGCGGGGCATGGCGGTTTGCAGGTGGTAGAGCACCTGTTCCAGGGCGGCGTTGGCGCTGTTCAGGGTCATCACGGCGGCGCGCAGGCCAGGCTGACGCTCGCGCAGGTCGGCGAGCACCCGCTCGGCGGCGCCGGTGGCGGTGCTGGGCAGTAGCAGCGCCAGGTGGTCTTCGTCGTAGCGGGCGATCACGTCGCTGCGGCGCAGCCGCTGGCTGACGGTCTCGGCCAGGGCGTTGATGTCCGGGTGATGGACCAGTACCAGGGTCAGCGGCGAGGACAGCCGGTCGTGCAGCGGGATCAGCCAGCCGGCGGTGCTGGTCAGGGCGGTACGGCTGATAAACCCGGTCTGCGGGTCGCGCCAGGCGGTTTCCACCGCTTGGCGCGACAACACCTGATTGCGCCAGATCATCAGGCCGAAATAGAGCATGCACACGGTAAGGGCGGCAAGCAGAAACAGACTGGCGGAGGCGGCGGTCTCGGCGCCGCTGCCGCTATAGCTGATGCGGATCGGCATGACGATGGCCAGCACCACTTCGGCGGCGGCCAGCATCACCAGAAAGCGCTTCAACCCGTGCAGCAGGCCGTTACTGAGCACCGCCAGAAACAGCAGCGCCATGGTCGGTGGCGGTTCGCCGCCGTCGAGCAGAATCACGATGCCCAGGATCACCAGGTCCAGGCCGGAGGCCAGTACCGTGGCGTGCGGCACGCGTGCTACCAGAAACAGCAGTTGCAGAGCCAGGTAACTGCCGGCCAGAATCCAGGGCGTGGCCGCCGGCACCGTGAAGAAGAAGCCTTCGGAATGGTTGAAGTAGAGCACCGCCAGTATGGCGAACAGGGCTCGGGCCAGGTACTGAAGTACGATAACGCCCTGTTCCGTGGACACGCGCGAAGAAGTTTCCATGAGTGGCGATGTTCCTCAAAGCAATGCGGGCTATGTTGCGTCACCTCCCCGGCGGAATAAAGGTACAGTCGGGTGTAAAGTTGTAAAAACGATACCGGGAGTGAAGATGTCGGTGGATCAGGATCAACACGCGCCGCTGCGTGACAATGTGCGCCTGCTGGGCGAAGAGCTGGGCGCGGTACTCCGGGAGCAATCCGGCGAGCGATTGTACGACACCGTGGAAACCATCCGCCAGGCGGCGGTGGAAAGTCGTTCCGACGGGGAAATGGAACTGGCCCGGTTGCGCGGTCTGCTCGACCCACTGAATGACGATACCTTGCTGGAAGTGGCGCGGGCGTTCAGCCAGTTTTTGAACCTGGCCAACATCGCCGAGCAGCATCACCGCGAGCGCTTGCACCGTCGTCATGAACGTTATCCCGGTGACCCGGATACCGACCAGGGTCTGCGCCAGGTGCTGGCGGAGCTGAAGCACAAGGGCATTGCGCCGGAGCGCATTCGCGAGACCCTGACGCCGCTGTCCGTGGAGCTGGTGCTCACCGCCCACCCCACGGAGGTGACCCGGCGCACCCTGATCCGCAAGTACGACCAGATGGCCGATTTGCTTGCCGAACTCGACCACCCCGACCTCAACGCCGAAGAGCACCACGGCCTGCGCCAGAGGCTGCGCGAGCTGATCCTGTCCGCCTGGGCCACTGATGAAATCCGCCGCGAGCGGCCCACCCCGGTGGACGAGGCCAAGTGGGGCTTCGCGGTGATCGAGCAATCGCTGTGGAGAGCGGTGCCGCGAGTGATGCGTGACATCGAGGCGGAACTGGGCCAGGCCGGCATCGACGCCTTGCCCGCCGACTGGGTGCCGATCCGCTTCGCGTCCTGGATGGGCGGCGACCGCGACGGCAACCCCAATGTCACCGCCACCACCACCCGCGAAGTGCTGCTGCTGGCCCGCTGGATGGCGGCCGATCTCTACCTGCGCGACGTCGAGAACCTGCTGGCGGACCTGTCCATGCACCGCGCCAGCGACGAACTGTTAGCGCGCACCGGGCCCAGCCACGAACCCTACCGGGTGGTGCTGCGCGGCGTGCGCGACCGGCTGAAAGTTACCCGCCGACGTATGGAGGCGCTGGTGGAAGGGCGCCCGGTACCCGAGGGGGAAGGCTTCACCGAAGGCCGCCAACTGCTCGACGAATTGCTACTGCTTGACCGCTCGCTGCGCGCGGTGGGCCTGGGCGCGATCGCCGACGGCGAACTCAAGGACAGCCTGCGGCGCCTCAACTGTTTCGGCATCACCTTGCTGTGCCTGGACATCCGTCAGGAATCCACCCGCCACACCGCCGCCCTGGACGCCATCACCCGTTACTTGGGTCTGGGCGGTTACGGCGAATGGGACGAGCGCCAGAAGCAACGCTTCCTGCTCGCCGAGCTGGAAAGCCGTCGGCCATTGGTGGACGACGCCTTCTACCGCAGCGACTTGTGCGACGGCGACGTACGTGAGGTGCTGGAAACCTGCCAGGTGATCGCCGAGCAGGGCCCGGAAGGCCTGGGCGCTTATGTGATCTCCATGGCCAAGGCGTCCTCCGATGTGCTGGCGGTGATGCTGCTGCAGAAGATCGCCGGCGTGCGCCGACCGATGCGCGTGGTGCCGTTGTTCGAAACCCTCGACGACCTGGACAACGCCGGCGACACCATGTCGGCGCTGCTCGATATCCCGCTCTACAAACAGCGCGTCGCCTTCTCAGAAAAAGACGGTGGCCAGGAAGTGATGATCGGCTATTCGGATTCCGCCAAAGACGCCGGTTTCCTGGGCGCCGCCTGGGCCCAGTTCCGCGCCCAGGAAGCGCTCACCAAAACCTTCCAGGAACACGGCGTGCCGCTGACCCTGTTCCACGGCCGCGGCGGCTCCATCTCCCGTGGCGGCTCGCCCACCCGCATGGCCCTGCTGTCGCAGCCGCCCGGCTCGGTGGCCGGGCGCATCCGTGTCACCGAACAGGGCGAAGTGATCCGCTTCAAATACGGCCGCCCCTCGGTGGCGGTGTACAACCTGGAGCAGTACGTGGCCGCCACCCTGGAAGCCACCCTGTTGCCGCCCCGCGAACCCGACGCCGAATGGCGAGCGCAAATGCAGAAGCTCACCGACGTGTCCGTGGCCGGCTACCGCCAGGTGGTCCGTAAAGACCCGGCGCTGGTCAGCTATCTGCGCACCGTTACCCCGGAAACCGAACTCAGCCGCCTGGCTCTGGGCAGCCGCCCGGCCCGCCGTAAAACCGGCGGCGGCATCGAATCCCTACGCGCCATTCCCTGGGTGTTCGCCTGGACCCAGATTCGCCTGATGCTGCCCGCCTGGCTGGGCACCGGCGCGGCCCTGGAAGCCGCCCTCGACGACCCCGAGGACACCGCTGTTGTACGCGATATGGCGGAGCGCTGGCCGTTCTTCCAGGGCGTGGTGGACATGCTGGAAATGGTGCTCGCCAAGGCCGACCCCCGCGTCGCCGCCTGGTACGAAGAGCGCCTCACCGACGACCCCGAGCAAACCCGCCTCGGCGACGTCCTGCGCCAGCGGCTGGCCTCCACCGTGGACGCCCTGCACCGGCTCACCGGCCGCGAAGACCTGCTCGACAACAACCCGGTGATGCGCTGGTCGATCCGCGTGCGCGATCCCTACACCGACCCGCTGCACCTGCTGCAGGCCGAACTGATGGCCCGCCTGCGCGACCGCGACAGCGACCCGGTGCTGGAAAGCGCCCTCATGGTCACCATCGCCGGCATCGCTGCCGGCCTGCGCAACACCGGCTAACTCTGGGGTCAGGTCTTGCCTTTTCCCCCACGGGGATAAAAAGCAAGACCTGACCCTGGGCGCCATTGTGGGAGCGGGCCCCGCCCGCGAAAGGGTGGCGTCAGCCACCCGGCAGGGTGGGTCACGCAGCCACGTGCATCTCAACGTGCAGGCCCGCCGCCACCACCAGATTGACCAAAGTGTCGAGACTGAACAAATGGATCTTGCCGCGCATCAGGTTGGAAATGCGCGGCTGAGTAACGCCCAAACGCCGGGCCGTCTCGGTCTGGCTCCAGCCCTGGGCCTTGATGTGTTTCTCCAGGGCCATCATGAGGGAAGAGCGGAGTTTCAGGTTCTCCGCCTCGGCAGGATCGTCTTCAATAGCGTCCCAAACGCTTTCGAATATCTCTCCGTTCATCGATTCACCTCTCTAAGCAAAGCACTATACCGCCGCCTGGCGATTTCAATATCCTGGCGGCTGGTTGCTCGCATCTTCTTCTGAAAGCAGTGCAGTACATAAATCGCTTTCGGAAGGTGGACAACATAGACAACTCGGAATGCGCCGCTGGTTTCGCGGGTGCGGATTTCCCGAGCACCTGCCCCAATGGCGCGCATCGGCTTCCAGTCGCTTGGTTCCATGCCTTCCTGCACCTTCTCCAGCTGATAACCGGCGTCCTGACGGGCTTTGACCGGAAAAGCGCGAAGGTCCGCCAGGGAGCTGCCGCAAAACCTTAGTGGCTGGGAAGTCGACGTTGAATCCATGATATATACAAAATTTTATATGATCTAGTGAGGTGTGAGAATTTTCCAATGATGAGGGAGCGTCGGCGTCCGGTTAATTGGCGTATTGAGGAAAGTGCTGTCAGCTATTTTGGTTGTTATGGCGAAGAAATCTCCGCGCTGTGTAGGCCAAGAGCTCGGGTGCGGGCTGGCGCGGGGGCGGGAGTGGGGTAGGCTAGGCGAAAACAAAGGCGTCACGCCAAGGAGTGATCATGAGCGCCCAGGACACCCACGTTACCCTGCCCAATGGCCACCGCATGCGTGCCCGCTGGTTCCTGCCAGAGCGGGCCAACGAGTTGAACGCGGCGGTGATCGTTATCCACGACATCTTCGGTTTTAGCGAAGACCAGGCGCGCATCGCGCAGCGCCTCGCGGATAACGGCTACCCGGTGCTGGCGCCGGATCTCTACGACCGGCCCGGCGCCAAAAGCCTGTGCGTGGTGCGCACCCTGCGCGACCACGAAGCCGGTCACGGCGACGCCTTCGACCAGCTCGAAGCCTGTCGCCAATGGGTGCTGGAACAAACCGATCAACCGGTCAGCAAAGTCGCCATGATGGGCTTCTGCATGGGCGGGCGTTTCGCGTTGCTGTACGCCGCCCGTGGCACCTTGCAGGTGGTGGCGCCGTTCTACGGCGGCGTGCCCCGTAAGGCCCGCGCGCTCACCGGCATTTGCCCGGTGGTCGGCGGTTGGGGCAAGAAAGACCTGATCTATGGGCATCATGGCGAGCGGCTTGCCGGCCACCTCGCCGAACTGGGCGTCGAGCACGACATCGAAACCTATCCGGACGCCGGGCACTCCTACATGAATAACCACCAGACCTTCCTGTTCAAACGCATGGCCGACTACAGCCCGCTGCGCGCCAAACACGACCCGGCCATCGCCGAGGACAGTTGGCAGCGGGTGTTGACGTTCTTCGAGAGAGTGCTGGGCGTTTGAGTTGTTCGCGGGCGCCATCCTGACATATGTCAGCTTAAAATCGGTTTTTTTCAAAAAATGAATAGGAGATAAGAATAAAATTTGATCGATACTTCTGAAATAAGCGTAGTGGCCAAGTGCCATGAAATACTACCAATAAAGAGCTCAGACGTTCTCTCTTTAATACCTGTCCCCTTTTGTAAGTGCAGGAAAACCTTGATAAAAAAGGGGACAGAGTAATTTATTTATACTTCTGAATAATTTATTTCTTCACGCTGTTTCGTTAGACTCCCGTACAAATAAAAGCGATATATAAAGAGGGGTAAAAATGCCAAGGATGAGGCGCACGGTAGTGCCCGACTATCCTCATCATATCCTTCAACGGGGGCATAACGGACAAGAGGTATTCAAGGATGAAGAAGACTACCTTAAATACCTGACGGATCTGCGAGAGTTAAAAGAGAAGTGGCACGTTAAGGTATACGGCTGGTGTCTGTTACCGGAACAAGTCCACATGCTGGTTGACCCGGGTCCGAACCCTGACATGTTGAGCGAGTTGATGAAGGCGTTAGCGGCACGCACCACGCGTCACCGCAACCGCAAGGATGCACGCAGCGGCACGCTCTGGGAGAGCCGGTACCGCTCCAGCGTGGTGCAGCGTGGCTCCTGGACGCTTGCTTGTTTGCGTTACCTTGAAAAGCGGCCCGTTCTTCTGGAACTGGCGGCCGCGCCGTCACGTTTTCCCTGGACCAGCTTCGGCATGCGCATGGGCCGGGATGAGCCCGTTTGGCTTGACCATCCTGAAGAGTTTCTGGAACTGGGCGACACCGAACAGCAACGCCGGCAGGTCTATCGCGTTTTCATGGAACAGCACATTCAAGAGCAGGAAGCCGCGCTTATCCTGGGCGCCGCCATGCGCAACCAGCTTACCGGCGACAAACACTTCACTGACGAGGTGGAGCGGATCACCGGCGTCCGCGTCAGCATGCGGGGCAGAGGGCGCCCACCCGGCAGACCGCAGGATCCTGAATAGCGTATACAAAAATAATGTCGATGTTTCTTTAATCGTTATACCTTGAAGACAAGCGTGAAGAAAACGTCAAAAAAAGCCGAAAAGGGGACGCACAATCCTGTAACGGATGCGTCCCCTTTTTTATAAGTAACTGTTTTCTAAGGACTGTTTTAACTTCTGACATGGTTTCATTTTATGAAACCACTTTTTTCATGAAATTATCTTCAGACGCAAGCACTACAAGGAGTAGCGTAAAAAACAACCTAAAAACCAAAGGAAAAGGGGGATTTATGCCTGGCAAGGATCGCCTTCTACTCGCCGGCCACCCGCACCACCTGGTGCGCAAGAGCCACGGGAACGAACCCATCTTTCTAGACGAAGCCGACTACAGCCACTGCCTGGGGCTGATTCGCAAGCTCAGCCAAAAATACAACCTCAGCGTGCACGCCTACTGTCTGCTGCCGGACCGCATTCATATCGTCGTCACCCCGCACGGCGACCCGACCGACCTCTCTACCTTCATGAAAGCGCTATCGTGTCGCACATCGCTACGCCGCAAGAACCGGCACGGCCGATCCTCGGCCTGGGAAGTGCGCTACCGGTCCAGCCCGGTGGAGCCGGGCCAGTGGCTGCTGGCCTGCATATGCTACGTGGAGCGGTTGCCGATAATCCATGAGTTCACGTCGTCGGCCTACCACTATCACCGCAGCAGCTACCGCATGCGGTTGGGCAAGGCCGACGTCTACTGGCTGGACGACCCGGAGGAATACGCGCGTTTGGGCGGCACGCTCGAGGAGCGGGCGGAAGCCTATCGGGTGTACATGAGCAACGGCTTGGATCCACGCGAAGAGGCCATGATCGGCACCGCGGTTCAGCGGTGTCGGCTCACCGGCTCGGTCCGGTTCGTGAAGCAGGTGTACCGGGAGTACGGCGTACTGGGTATCAACCGGGGCCCGGGCCGGCCGCGTAAGGGCCGCAAGACCCCGCCCGGCTGATCCGGGCCTGGCAGCCACTTCACCAAAAGTTGAAGAAAGCCGGCCACGCCGGTCATCGTGGCGGCAACGAGCCGGATTGTCTGTCCTACGATGCGGACATTTCTTGTAAGCGAAGGCGGAGTGCGGGCAGAGGCTATGTACGGATACTGCTAGAAAGGTGGCAAAGCAGGGCAAAAAGGCGGGGAAACGGGCCCCAAAAGGCCAAAAAGCCTTATTTTGCGGGCGTGCCAACAAAAGTTGCGGTTCGCGCAAAGGTCCGACAGATTGAAGAGATTGGTGCTTCCACGGCGCATGGATACGTGAAGAAAGGGGACGCACAACACCGAAATGAGCGCATTAGATTTCTGTAACTGTCTGATAACAATGGAACTATTAAGTGGACCATATGGGTGCTTTATTTTAGTCGCAAATTGCCGCGAAATTCTCTTCATAAGCCAGCGGTGAAAGGAGTAGGGTCAAAGAAAAACAATCCCAACTGCAAAAGCAAAAGGGGGAGTTATGCCCGGCAAGGATCGCCTTCTGCTCGCGGGTCACCCGCACCACCTGGTGCGCAAAAGCCGCGACCAGCAACCTGTCTTTCTCGATGAAGCCGACTACACCCACTGCCTCGGGCAGATACGGGCGCTCAGTCGGGAATATGAAATCGCCATTCACGCCTTCTGCCTGTTGCCCGACGGCTTGCACATTCTCGCCACGCCGCTCGGCGACCCGGCGAACTTGTCCATGTTCATGAAGGCACTGAGTTGCAGCACCTCATCGCGGCGCAAGCACCGGCACGGCGCCGGCTTGGTCTGGGAGGTTCGCTACCGCTCCAGCCCGGTGGAGCCCGGGCAATGGCTGCTTGCTTGTATGTGCTACATCGAGCGGCTGCCGGTGCTTCAGCGGCTGGCGTCGTCCGCCTATCACTACCACCGCAGCAGCTACCGCATGCGGCTGGGCAAGACCCACCAGTATTGGCTGGACGACCCCGAAGAATACGCCCGCCTGGGCGGCAGCATCGAGGACCGCGCCGAAGCTTACCGGATGTACATGAGCCAGGGCCTGGACCCCGAAGAAGAGGCGATGATCGACACCGCCGTGAAGCGCTGCAAGCTCACCGGGTCGGTGCGCTTCGTGAAGGAGTTGTACCGGAAGTACGGCGTGCTGCGTTAGCTGTCCGGCACGTACCCGCTGACGCCCTTTATATCGTCCGGGTAATGGAACGAAAACTGTGTGCCTTCCTCAGTCCGGACCTGCACGCTCGCTTTCTGGGTGTCCTTGAAAGAGAGCCATACCAGATAGTCGCTGTGATACTCGCCGACGGGATAGCCATTGATGGCGACAATGGTATCCCCCGGTTTGACCCCGACCTCCTGGGTGCCGCTCTCGGGGAAATTCTCGCCAACCCGGTAGCCCTGCGACGCGCCCTCGCTGACCGGCGTCAAATCCAGCCTTTCGAGAAGGTCCAGCACACGCTGCGGCATCTTGGGGCCATCGTCTCCTGGTGCGTCTTCGTTATCGGCGTCCGCGACCTCGGCACGTCCTCCACCTCTTAGCGCCAGGCGAAGAGTGATCCGCTTGCCCTGGTCTTCGATGATCACCTCGGTCGGCCGGATGGCCGCCAGTACGCCGCCCTCCGGCAGCGTCTCGCCCACGTTGTACCGGTGAGCGCCATGGCCCTCGGTATGGATGACGGCGGCGGCAAGCGGGCTATGGGCCTGGAAAACGGCCAGCAATGCCAGTGAATCGGCATCCACCGTTTCCCGCGGCAAGAGGGCGCCAGGCGCTTCCTTGTCGAGTGCCGGCGCGCGCCCCGCATCGGGTTGTGGGGAAATGGCGTGTGCCGCCGCCTGTTCTTTGCCGGCATCATTCGTGCCATTACTCTCTCTCGCAAAAAAGAAAATAACGCATAAAAAAAATAAGGCCAACAGAAACAGGCATTTAGAAATCGTCTTCTGACTGCTCATAAAGATCCAATAAAAATCTGTGATACGTAGCGTGTTTAAAACGGAACTTAAATAATATATATCCATCTTTACAGAGGACGACATAAAAAATAAACGTCAAAAAATATCACGGAAGTTTAAAACTGATATCGAAACGATATCGAACAAAAACCAGGAGGAAACTATGAGAAGCCTAACCTTGGGGGCGCTGTCATTGGTGTTTCTCGCCGGATGCAGCCACACCCCCGCGCAAGCGCAAGCCATCAAGCTTGAAACGAACCAACAGAAAGCCTCTTACGCCGCCGGCATGGCGCTGGGCGAGCAAGTCGGCAAAACCCTCTCCAGGAACCAGCTTGATGAGGATATATTCCTGCAAGCACTCACCGATCAATTGAAAGACAACGATCCGCTTCTCGAGGCAGAAGAGGCGAGTGCTGCGTCTGACGCCTATAGACAAGAAATCACACAACGGCTGGAAGAAGAAAAGCAGCAGGTGATGGCCCGAAACGCGGCGCAGGGTAAAGCCTTTATGGAGGAGAACAAACAGCGCTCGGCTGTGAAAACCTTGCCGAGCGGCCTGCAGTACGAAGTGCTCAAAGAGTCCAGTGGCGGCGCCACCCCCGGCCCTAAAGACGCGGTGCGCGTGAACTACGCCGGCACGCTTCTTGACGGCACTTTCGTGGAGAGCAACCTGGCCCAGGGCGAAGCCGTGCGCGTGAACATGGGCGTGGCGCTAAGAGGCTGGCAGCAAGCCCTGAAGCAGATGAAGGAAGGCGAAAAGTGGCGTCTCTTCGTCCCACCCGAGCTCGCTTACGGCGAAAACGGCCTGCGCGATAAGGTACCGCCCCAGTCAACGCTGATCTACGAGCTGGAACTGGTCGAAGTCATCGACAGAAGCTGATAACCACCATTGGAAGGGGGCATACCCATGAAATCATATCGCTACATTCTGAATGTTCTACTTATTACGCTGGCACTCCCCAGCCTGGCCACGGCGGATCTCCGCGAGCGGGTGGTAGAAGCGCTGGCCATCACTAACCCGAGCTTGAGTGTTCAGGGCATCACGGACAGCCCGGTGGACGGCGTTAAAGAGATTAAGCTGAGCAACGGCGGCTTCCTCTACGCCTCACCGGACGGAAATCATGTCTTTTCAGGCCGTCTGCTGGTCTTTAAGGACGATTCTCTGGTTGATCTCACGCAAGAAAGCGAAAGAGAAGCCCGGGCGCGAACGCTTCAGAAGCTGGATCGCGGTACTGCGATAACCTTCGCCGCCAGTGGGCGGGAAAAGCATGAAATCTTCGTTTTCATGGACACCACCTGTGCCTACTGCAAGAAGTTCCACGCCCATATGGACGAAATGAATGAACGCGGCGTAACCGTGCACTATCTGGCGTTGCCGCGCTCGGGCGTCAATACGTCGGTCGCCGACACAATGGCCAGGATTTGGTGCGCTCAAGACCCGCAAGCCGCCATTAACGATGCCTTTGCGGACAAACCGTTCACGCAAGAGGTCATGCCGTGCCGGGCACCAGTCGCTGACCAGTACAACATGGCGCAAACCCTAGGCGTCAGCGGCACGCCCTCGGTATTCAACCAAGACGGCAGGAACCTGGGCGGCTATATGACACCCGATGAGTTGGTTGCCGCTATCGCCAATACAGCCGGCATCAAAAACTAAAAGCCCTCCGGTCTGCATGATCGCGCTGGCATGCAGGCCAACTTATTAGCTAATTAATATCCTCGAATAACGCCGATTTTCTGTCCCATTTTACGTGGAAATTCTGCTCTGACCGCATTTCAATACCCAGATCTCGTCAACGCATACCACAAGAAGTTCGTTAAGTGTCTGAATAAAAAGGCCGTTGAGATAACACCATAATTAAACCCTTTTAAAAAGCGGAACTGTCGCCGAAACCTTGCTAGCTTGAAGTGGCTGCACATTCTGCAGCATACGGAAGACAAACAATTACGGAGACTTAATCATGAAAACAAAACTCTTACTCTCAACACTCTTTGGCATGGCTGCTTGGTCGCTTTCCAGCGTCGCAGCCGCAAACTGGGATACCGGCGCTTGTCCTCAGCCTCATGCGGGTCCTGCACCCTGTATCGAAACGGAGATCAACGGCAACACCTATCACTTCAACGGCAGTGGCGGCCACGCTGGTGTATGGCATGGCCGGCCTGCCGCCGAGGGCGGTGGTGCGTTTGATTTCACAGGCAACAACGTGGATTTGGACTGCCCTCAAGGGAGCCCTAGCTGTACCCTGACTCTGAGCGGGGAAGTCAAAAAGTGCGAGGACTCCAACGGCGACTGGCGTGTCGGCGTGCGGGTAGTGAGCGCTGATGTCGCGCCTGGTGATTTTCTGTGTAACTTCATCACCGTGAGTGGTTTCCCCTGGTACGCCAAGGACCCGAGTGCTACGCCTCAGTGCCCGTTCGAAGATGATTGTGACACCTTCATCCCGTATGACCCCAGTGCATCCACCTATACCGCTAATTTTGGGACCATTACTGTAAACACTCCGTTCGGTGCCGCCGTTAACGGTGAGTATGTGCCTGGCGTGATCTTCAATCCGGGTGTTGGTGCTAACTTCGACTTCACCGGCCCCAAACAATTCATCGAGTGCAGCGGTGCGGATGGCGATTGCACTATCGACGGTACCCTTACTCTCGATAACGGCACATCGTTGGATATCTACTAATAAAAACTGGTACAGGGTTCAGCTATTGCTGCCTATCGGTAGAATACTGAACACCTCCCATCATGCCCCGGCTTCCGCCGGGGCTTTTTTATTGATGGGTCTGCCGAATAATCAAGGAGTTGATACTCATGGATGCTACACAACTTTATCTTTCAATCCTCTTAGGCGTAACGACCTAGTCGCTTTCCAGCGCCGCGTCGGAAGAACTTGGATTCTGGAACTTGTTCTCAGCCTCACACCGGCCCGGCACCCTGCTTCGAAAAGAGATCAACGGCAACATCTATCACCTCAATGGCTCGGGTGCGCACGCTGGCGGTGGCACGGCGTGCCCGCAGCCGAGGGTGGTGGGGACTTTCAGTTCTAAAGCGACGCCGTAGACGTTGTATGCTCTGGTGCCTAGCTGCGCCTTTAGCTCTAGCGGCGAAGTGAAGAATTGCCAGGACTCCAGTGGTGCCTGGCGCATAGGCGTGCGCGTAAACGCCGTCGCTCTCTCGGTTGGTGATTGTTTCTGCAACTTCGTCACTGTGGGCGGCTTCCCTCGGTACTCGAAAGCCCCGAAGGTTGCCAGCCAATGCCCGTTCGAGGACGACTGCGACAGCTTCATCCCGTATAATCCGAGCGTGTCATATACCGTCGATTTGGGAGTTTCGACGTTGGTACTAGTGTAGGTACCGTGATCGACGGTGAACATCTGCGTGGGGTGATGTGGGGCTACCCTTGATCTCAGTAATAAGACGTTTTTCGACGGCGATGGAATAGAAGGAGATTGTTCCGTCGACGGTATCCTGGCTCTCGATAACCCCACATCGTTTGACATCAACTGATAAAACGGCGACTTTGCGTGCAGCGCTGTTGCCATCCTTGCTAGCCAGTCGCTGAACGCCTCCTGATTTTGCTGGTTCGGCGGTCGCCGCGCCTCTTTTTTATTCCGCTCCGTCCCGCCGAGCCATCCACAAAGAAACGCCCGATGCTATGCACCGGGCGCTCTTAAATAAAACAGATGCCAATCTATTCTAGGGTTGGAACACCTTCGAAGCGGGCCGCCAAGCCGGCGGCCCAAGTTCTCTGTGAGGTTTACTCCATTTACTTGATTGGCTCGGAAACCATCTGCAGGAAGACGCCTTCCTGTGGGATACGATAGGGAATACGCCCCATAGCTATTCCGTATGCCTGTGCACCACCCTCGATACTAGCGGTGTACACTTTCATATCAATATCGATGGGGTTTTCGTTGCGTTGCTGAACCACCATTCTGCCGTCATCCAGGAAAGAAACGGGCCCGGTCAGCGACATGGTGACTGGATAACTTTGAAGGTTGTGGCGGAGACTGCTGAGAACAGGGTCGCCTATCACTGGAGCGATAAAGGGAGCATCAATGTACAGATCCACCTCCGCAGTCAACATTGGCTTGTCGTCATCGCCCTGTTTAATCCAACCGGTGATCGGCTGCGTTCGACGGCATGGGGCCGACGGAGTGCCAACACAAGCAGGGTCATCTTTGGCGTACCGCATTCTCATTATCTGCTCGCCCGAGGGGACGGCTGTCATCGGTATGCCAAGCCCCGGGTTTCGTATATAAGTGACAAAGGAGGTGGATATGGATTGTGAAGGATATATCTCGACCTTGATCGCCTCTTTTTGAGGGTCATACTGGCCCACGCTGGCGTTCAAGCCCATCTTCAGATAGGTAAACTTCTTTTCAGGGCAGACAACCGGCTCGCTTTTCGGAAACTTGTATGCCCCAAGATTGTTTAGTACTGCCATAAAATCAGTGTTCGCCGTCACTTCATATCCTGGTTCACCGGTATTGGGATCATAACTCTCATTGTAACCACAGCCGACATTGCCGCCATCGAAGGCCCCGTATGTAGAGACTCCAAGCGCGTTAAAGGGGTTGGCGGCGAAGTTGGTTCCCTCCGCATACCAAGGCAGATCCAAGCCCCGTGTGTTCATGGAAAGCAATTTGGCACTGTTAGGCAGACCCTGAACGCCTTCTGGATCATAGGTCGGGTCGGCGTCGGGATCAGGCACGCTCGGCACCGGCTCCTGGAAAGAGTAATCGATGGTCGGGAGGGTGCCATCTGAGAGAGGCGCATCACTGTCGGTTGCCGGGTCATTGTTATAGAAAGGCCACTTTGGCGCTACTATGGCTTTGAGTTTGCCAATTTCATTCTCGATATCGTGTAGTAGGTTCCCATTGGTGTCCACATCAGGACTGGTCCGTAGGGTCTGCAGCACATCGCTGCTGGCGGAATCCCCTTTGAAGAAGATGGCCATGTCCGGCCCACCCCCGTTGGGAATAAAGTAGTCGTTGTTTATCACGTAATCTGCCACCGTCCTGAAGGTGCCATTGGCATTGTCCGGTGTAATCGGGGTGCGATAGGTTATGCCAAGCGGCTGGGTGCGAAGCGGGTGGCCGTCCTCACCACAGATGGATTCTGTGCCGTTACAGGCGGCCTCCTCACTGCCGAGAAATCCCTCGAAATCAACACCATCGGAGGGGTCGGTGTCGTTATTGGAGCCCAGGGTGTATTGATAATACTGGCCATCAACCCAGGGTTCGTCCGGTATAAAAGTAAGACGCTGGCCCTCAACGGTTAAAGTGCCTTGAATCGTTTCTCCATCAATCGGCTGTCCAGACGCATCAACGCGGACGACGTTGAAGCTGCCGCCCAACTCGACACTGGCCGGGTCGATGGCCTTGGTGAACTGCAACACAATCGGTCGGTTCGCCGGCAGCGTCATCAGCGGCAGGATATCGTCGGGCTGATAGGCAACCAGCGGGTAGTCTTCGTTGGGCCAGTCGCCGGGGCCTCCAGCGCAACGGCCGACCAGGCCATTGGCCAGATCACGGGTCGCCGGATCGGTGACACACGGATAGCCCGGGTAAGAGCTTAGAAGCATCGGCGAATTGACCTGAACGTCGTCCTGGGAATAATTACCGTCCCTATCAGGGATGCTTCTGGTCGTCACTTCGCCCGGCAGCTTGAAGGTTAAGGTTTCCGGTACAAAGTTGTTGCCCGCCAGATCGGTAATCTGGCTGCCAAGCTGGACGGTGTATTCCGGGTTACTGCCTGCGGGTAAGTATTCCAACCCACCTGCCGGCTGGATCACTACGGCGGCGCCGTCCACTTTGTAGGTGATATCCAGCTCAGTGCCGTCTTGGGTAATAGCCAGCGCGCCCGGTTGATTGAGGCTGGCCGGATCCAGCGGCTCATCGAAGTTAAGCACGATCGGTGCGCCGGGCTGCTGGAACCAGGACAGCTCATCGCCGCTTTCGTCCGTGGGCATTTCCGGTGACTTCTGCCCCGGCATCCGGCTTTGCAGCGTCGGCGGGGTGGTGTCTTCCAGGGCAGCCCGTGCGTCGGCCAGCAGCGCGTCGGTCTGATCTTTATAAGACTGAAGCTGGAAGCTCAGCAGGCCGTAGCCGTATTCCAGGCCGAGGACGTCCGGTTCAACCATGCTGGTGGCGTCGATGTTCAGCACGCCGCCGTTGGGGTCTACTTCGGCCACGCCCACCAGATGAATGTGCAGCAGGTTCTGGGTGAAGCCGCCGTTGGCCTGCGGGTTTTCGGTGGCGATGCCCACGTCCATGAACAGGTGCACGATGCGCAGCTTGTCCGGGTGGTTCTCGGTGTAGGGGTTGGGCACCAGGTAGCCGGTGGCGTCCGACAGCACGCGCATGGTGACGTCGCCGGAGCCAAAGCCGGCGTCCACTTCACCGCCGATTCTCACCATCTCGATGGGCGTGCCTTCGAGTAGGGTGCCCTTGGGCAGGCGGATCGGCGTAATTTCGGTGTACTGGGTGACATCCGCTAGTTCGGCGATTACCAGCTCGGCCTCGGCCTGGGTGAAGTTTGCGCCTTCGCCCAGCAGCACGCCGTTTACCGGCACCTGGTTGATGGCTTGGCCGGTCAGGCGGGAGGTGCCGCTCTGGGTGATGCGCTGCACCAGGAAGCCCGGCTCGCCGCGCGGTGAGGAATCCTTCGGGGTGAATTCAATGGTCTGCTCAGCGAACGGTTCACCGTAGGTGCTCATCAGGCCGCCGCCGAGAGTCAGGGTGTAGGTCTCACCCGGGGTCAGGTAGTCGTCCGTGGGGTCGACGGTCATATAGGCACCGTCCACCAGCAGGCCGGCTTCCACTTCCGTGCCTTCGCTGTCTTTTAGCACCACGCTGTTGCCGTCGCCATAGGTGGCGGTGGCGCGGTCGATGGGCTGGGTGAACTGGAAGCGGAACGCGGAGAAGTCCATCACCGGTTCCAGCTCGGAGCCGTTCGGGATGGTCCGGCTGAGCGCGAAGTTGTCCATGTCCTGGACGACCTCGCTCTTGGGGCCTTCCTGCAGGGTGCGGGTGGTGAAGGTCAGGGTCTCGTTGTTGGCGGTGCCCTTGCTCAGCCGCAGGTCGGCAATGTCGATGGTGTACTGTGTGCCGGGGGCCAGCTTTTCCGTGGGGGTCAGCAGCACGCCGCGCGGCTCGTCGTCGAATTTTTCGACGTCGAAGTCCAGGTTTTCACCCTGGTCGTCGCAGCACAGCGTTACGTTCTGTTGCACGGCGCCGATGGAAACCGCGCTGGTAAAGCGCAGCGCGATGGGTGCCTTGGTAGGTACCTCGCCCTGGCCGTTATCGGGATAGGCGTAGAGCAGCGCTTGCGCGCCGGATTCGCCCGGGTTGGCCCCGCCGTCGTCCACCGGGGAATCGCCGCCGTCGCCACCACAGGCGGCCAGCAGCGTGGCGGAGGAAAGCAGTATTAAGGACTGCTTCAGGATTGTTGTCTTCATTATTCTCCCTCCTTCTTAAAACTGCATGCTGATGGAGCCGGCGAAGACATTGACGTCGCCCGCGGTTTCCACCACGTCGTCGTTCAGTGCGGTCGGTTGGCTGGACTGAATCTGGAATTCACGCTTTTCCATCAAATGATGCTGGTAGCCCAGGTCCACGCGCAGCGGGTGCACCAGGCCGTAAACGTGGTCGAAGGTGGCGCTGACGCCCAGGCCGATCACGGTGCGGTCGGAATCCAGGTAGTTCACTTCCGGGTTCACGTCGTTGCTCAGCGGCGATTCCTCGAACGCCACGCCACCGGTGAGGGTGAAGGTGTCGTTCAGGTAGTATTCGGCGCCGATGCGCGGGATGACGATGTCTTCGAATTCCAGGCCCAGGTTGTTCTTGACCGTGTCGTTGTTGAGCTCGTCTTCCAGGGCGGACCATTCCTGCATTTCCAGCGCCAGGCCCAGGCGCCATGTGTCACGCTTGAGCTGCATGCCCAGGGTGTAGATGTTGGGCTGGTAGGAATCCACCGTGGCAATGTCGATGAACAGGCCGGGGTCCGGGATGGTGCCGGGAATCACGGTGTTGGCGTTCACTTCCACCGAGGAATCCGAGTAGCCCTTGAAGGCGAACGCGGTCTCGAGGCCGTCGTACCAGCACTGGGCGTCTGGGCAGAAGGTTTCTTCCCAATCGAAGTTGAAGCTGATGACAGGACGGATTACCGGCTTGGCGGACACGTTGAGTTCTTCGTACTCGGTCTCGCCGGCCAGGTTGGTCTGTGCCACCAGGTTGGCCTCGGACTTGAGGGTGACCTTGGTGCCGATGCCGATGTCCAGGCCGCGCCAGATGTGGGTGCCCACGCCGATGCTCAGGAACAGCGGCTGGCGGCCGTAGTTGAAGTACTGGCCGTCCGCGTCGGTGCGGGAACCAAAGGCGAGCAGTTCGTCACCGAATTTCTCGGAGCCGATCATCACCCCCAGATACATCGGCTGGCCCAGCTCGGTGAGGTCGCTGAGATCCGCTTTCAGGCCCAGCAGCACCTGCTGAGTGGGGTCGTCCTGCACCGTGTAGGTGCCGAACTGTTGGCTGTCCGCCTTGAGGTTGTGCTCGGCGTGCATCAGGCCGGCGGTCAGCTCGCTCTTGGTGCTGCGCGCCAGATACGCCGGGTTGTAGTAAGTCGTCGACACCTGGGTGTTGAACATGGACAAAGCCTGGGCGGACGCAATATCCGTGGGCAACAGGCCGTAAGTGGTGGCGGTGTTGCCCATGTTCGCCAGGGCAATGCTCGGGCTCAGAAAAAGAGCGCCGGCACACAGGCCGGCACACGAAAGGAAATTTGCGCGCATGGGTGTGAACCCTCCTTTTATTGTTTTCTTTCACATTATTGTTTTAGTGATTTTTGCATCCCGTTATTGGTGCCACGACTGAACGCGGCGGTTCCCTCGGAGGGAGATGCCGTTGGACGGACGGCACTCAGAGCTTGTGGCCGGCTTTATCGTGTAGTTAATCGAAAAATATGAAAAGGGCAGGCCAAAAAAACGAAAACATGGCGTAAGTCATTGATATATAGTAGTGACCATACGGTCAAAAAATGGCAAAACAGGCCTGTAATTGCCGTGTGTGAACGCCTGTAGGCGTAAGGTTCGACGGTTTTATATACACACCTAATAGAATGTTCTACCGATTTTAAAAAGGGGACAGGAAACGGGCCGTAAGATATTAAAAGGGGACAGAAAACATTTTAAGAGGCGCGGGCGGCCCCTGCGTGTTGATTGCCGGCTTAGGTTGGCCTACAAGTGTTTCCTTGGGGCGGGGTCAGGTCTTGCGTTTTGCCTGTCGTAACCGACAGCCGCATGTCCATGGCGTGGAGAACCGCCAGCAGTGTTTTAAGGGTAGGATTGCCCGTCGGGGACAGTGCTCTATAAAGCGCTTCCCGGGTGATGCCGGCGTCCCGGGCAACGGCTGCCATGCCGCCATACGCTTCGGCGATGTCGCGCAGCGCCAGTAAGCCGGCGGCTCGGTTGTCGGCATCGTCCAGTTCTTCCAGTGCCGCCTGGAGATAAGCGATCGCGAACTCACGGTCGGCTCGCAGTTCTTCAATGATCGCCTCGTCGTGAGAGATAGAGGCTTGAGGTTGGCGTCGGCTCATCAATTTCTCCGTTTCCAATCATTCCATGCCCTCACTGTAACTTATAGGTTACAGATTTTCATCCGTGTTAATGGCGATCAAGCAAGATTAAGGGCGAGGTGGGGGAGTCGGAAGAAGCGTAAGACTACAGACTGGGTAATATAGAACGGTATCGGGCTGTAGGATTCTTGAGGGGCAGGTCTTGCGTTTTGCTCCGCCCGGATCAAGCTGGCCTACGTGTCTTTCCGCTTTCTCGCACAACAACCTTCTGCACCGTAGGACAGATTCCCCGGCCGTACCGGCGCAGGCTCGAACTGGAATCGTTTTCGAGGAGCGTCTATGGACGAGCACAAGAAGGGCATTCCTCTGATCCTCAATATAGCAATTTGCTATGAATGGCAAATTGCTATATTGTGACTTCATCGAACCAAGGAAGGGGCATGCACATCATTACGCAAAAGCGCATTTGGGAAGCCAAGGAGAAGTGGCCGCAGGCTGCGAGCGCTCTTGATGCATGGTACCGGCTCATGAAAGCCAGCGCGCCCAAGGACTTCGCTGCGATGAAAGGTATCTTCCCTGCTGCTGACAAAGTGGGGGCCCACCACGTCTTCGATATCGGTGGCAATAAGATCAGGCTGATCGCCATTGTGCATTATGGTGCGAGGCGGGTTTATATTCGCGACGTTTTGGATCATGGCGAATACGACAAAGGCAAATGGAAGGAGTGACCATGAACGCTATTCTTGATCAAGCGGCTCTGCACTGGGCGTATATCGCTCCCTTGCTTTCCGAGCCGACCAATGACGACGAATACGACACCAAGGTCGAGGCCCTGGATGAGCTGCTAGACACCGTTGGCGATGATGAAAATCATCCTTTGGCCGGCTTGGTAGCTCGCTTGGGCGATGTCATCGAAGCCTACGACGAACAGCGCCGGCCAATGCCCGCGGCATCCGGTGCCGCTGTTTTGCGCTATCTCATGGTCGAGCATGGCATCACCCAGAGCGAGCTGCCCGAAGTGGGCGCTCAGTCCGTGGTTTCCGCCATCCTGTCTGGAAAGCGCAAGCTTAACTGGCGTCAGATCTGCGGTCTGTCCGAGCGGTTCGGGGTGCCTACGGATGTCTTCAAATAGCGGCCCGGGGATCCCTCCGGTCTTGGGACGCTGTGGTTGACGCTCGTAACCGTCCCGAATGAACGGTGACTACTGGGCCGGTTTGTGCCGCTCGGTTTAAGCCGGCCTACGTGTTTTTCCGCTTTCTCGCACAACAACCTTCTGCACCGTAGGACAGATTCCCCCGCTTTTCCCACGCAGACTCGGGCTGAATTGGTTTTCTTGAGGTGCCCATGGACGAGCACGATACCAGTTACAAGCTGCTGTTTTCCCATGATCGGATGGTGCGGGATCTGCTCACGGGCTTTTTGCCCCGGGAGTGGATAGCCGCTCTGGATCTGTCCTCCCTGCAGAAGATGAACGGAAGTTACGTTACCGACGATCTGCGTGGCCGCCATGGCGCTTCGCATCATGGTGTATACCGGGCTGCTTCATCAGGACCTGATCCGGCGTGGTGAACTCGGGGCCGAGCGCCGTCTACCCCGATGGTTCCCCGGCGAAACCTTTCCCGAGATGCACGATCTGCAGGAGGCGTACGAGATGATTACCAACCGCTTCGAGGAATGGAAGGAGCGTCAACGTCTGGTGGGCGTCAGGCAGGGCGTGGAGCAAGGCATTGAGCAAGGCCGGCTGGACGGTGAGCGCGCCTTGGTTCTACGTCTTATACAGCGCCGCTTCGGCCAGGTTCCGCCCACCGTGCACGAACGCCTGCAGAGCGCCGACCAACACCAGTTGGAAACCTGGGCCGACCGGGTGCTGGATGCCGACAGCCTGGACGATATTTTCGGCTGAGTCCGTTTTGGCTTTGAGGCGCCGCATCATCCGCAAGGCAAAAGACAAGACCTGACCCCGGATTCTGGCGCGTTTTTCCTCAAAGGCACCTGGCCGTTAAGTCGTCGGTAGCTCCTGGGTGCTCTTTAATCTTGGGCTGCTCGCGCCGGAGCCGGGTAGGGAAGGGGTAGTCCAGGTAATTGTCCACCGCATCCTGAAAGGCGCGTATCAGCCCGATGGCGGTGTCCGCCTGGTAGTGCACCGGCACCTCGATGTTGAGCAGGGCGCCGTGCAGGCAGTTGTTTTTCTGGCTGACCTCGACGTAGCCGTAATATCCGCGATGTTGGAGCAGGATCGTCATCTTAGTCTCGCCTCCGTGCGAACTGGTGTGCTTTAACGGTAACGCAAGTCGAGGGCGGCGAGGGTAGGCTGAAAATGACGGAACGTGTAAGAAATTCGCTACGCGTGCCTGGGGCGATAGATTACAGGTGGTCCCTGGGTCGGGTGCGCCCGAACCAGCTCTTGAGCCGCTGCCACCAGGGCTCGCGGTCGCGCAGGCCGATGTGGGCGCCGTCACAGTGGGGTGGGGTGCGGGTGGCGCCGCAGCCACAGAACAGCACAATCTCTTCCTTGCGCGCGGTATAGCTCAGCCGCTCGCCCGCGCCACAGCGATCGTCGCTGCAAAACGGCGCCGTGTCACTGTGGCCGCACGCGCACCAGTGGCGAACTTCGCCGGCGGCCAGTTTGACCGGCTGCGGGTAGCGCGGTGTCGCACGTCGATCAGTACGCATCAGGTTCTGTCTCCTAACGGTCACAACCCTGTCACGGGACAGCAACGGGGGGCTTTCAGACTGGCGTAAATCCAATCTGGAGCTCGTTATGCTTGCGCAAGCCGCCGGAAAGATCAAAGCCCTGCGACCGCCATTCAAAGACGTGTTCAAGCCCCGTGACGCTCTCAAAGGGGCGCAGACGGGCGTCCGGTTCAGCGCCTATTTCACCCGTTCCCGCCGGGAGATTCTGAAGATTCAGCGTCTGCGTTACCGGATTTTCTCACAGGAGTACGGTGCCAGCTTCCACGCGCCCTTCGGGCTGGACCGGGACCGCTTTGATCGCCATTGCCTGCACCTGGTGGTGCGCGATAACCACAGCGGTGAGCTGGTCGGCTACACCCGGGTGCTGGCCGGCGAGCGCACCCATAAAACCGGTGGTTTCTACTCCGCCAACGAGTTTCACCTGGGGCCGCTGGCCGGTCTGCAGGGCCGCGTGGCCGAGATCGGCCGCACCTGCATTCATCCGGATTACCGGGGTGGGGCGGTGATTACGGTACTGTGGGCGCGGCTCGCGCAGTACATGCTGGAGAACGACATCGGGTCGCTGATCGGCTGTGCCAGCATCGCGTTGAGCGAAGGCTTCAATGTCGCGGCGATTGACCAGCGCATCCGCGAAGCCCATATGACGCCGCCGCACCTTCGGGTGACGCCGCGCTTCCGGCTCGACCGCATGCCGGGGGACGCCCTGGACGGGGCCGGCGAGCGGGGCGGGGTGAAGATGCCACCGCTGTTGAAGGCCTACCTGCGCATGGGCGCGCGGGTGTGCGGCGAGCCGTGCTGGGACCCGGACTTCAACTGCCTGGATTACTTCATTCTGATGGAGGTGTCGCGGCTGCCGGCGCGCTATGTGCAACACTTCCTGCAGCCCGGCGACGCCGCCCGGCCGGCGGCCGCGGTGGCGGTGTGACGGTGCGGGACCTGTCTCTGGCTTCGCCGGCTGGGGAGCGGCCGGCGCGGGTGTTGGCGCGGCGTTGTTGGCGCGCTTTGCGGGTGCTGGTGCATCTGCTCGCCGGGGTGTTGGAGGCGGCCTGGCTGGGGGCCGGGCGGGACCCGCAGCGCGTTGTTATTCTGAACGCCAAGCGGCGCTGGTGCCTGCGTTTTCTGACCATTCTCGGCGTCGAACTGCGCGTCCAGGGGCCGTTGCGGGCGGGGCCGGTGCTGTTGGTGAGCAACCATGTGTCGTGGCTGGATATCCCGGTAATCGCCGCCGCCCGGCCGTGCTACTTCCTGTCCAAGGCGGAAGTGGCCGAGTGGCCGGTGATCGGCTGGCTGGCCCGGGCGGTGGGCACCCTGTTCATTCGCCGCGGTGGCGGCGAGTCGCGGACCAAGGCCGAAGAGATCCGTAACCGGCTGGACCTTGGCCACGGCATCCTGGTGTTCCCCGAGGGCACCACCACCGACGGCACCGGCGTGCGCCGCTTCTTTCCGCAGTTGTTCGCTGCCGCCGACGACGACGCGCCGGTGCAGACCGTCGCCGTGCGTTACCGCGACGAGCAGGGCCGGCTGGACACCGGCATCGCCTTTATCGACGACGATGAGTTTCACCATCACGTGTGGCGGCTGCTGGGGCGTCGCCGCATCGTCGTCGAGCTGACCTTCGGCGCGCCCTTGCCGCCGGGCGAACCCCGTGCCCTGGCCCGCGAAGCCCGCGAGCGGATCGTCGCCGACCTGGGGTCCGCAGCGGTCGCGGATGTCGGGTTACGGCCTTCGGCCTAACCCGACCTACCTGCGTACCATCGTGCGCCCGGGCTCACGGAAAGTTCCGCTCTCGCCTACACGCTCGATCGTTTCCTGCCTGCTTTGATTTCGTCGACGTCCACTAAGGTGCCTTGATTCAATGTCATCTTTGACAGGCAACTATATTTAGTTGCAAAATGGACGCGTTCTATGGCGAGTACCCGACGCCTGGTCACCAAATTGAAGGCGCTCGAGCAAGGGTTTACCTGGCAAGAGCTTGAAACATTGTTTCGTCGATTGGGGTACGAGCGCAGGGAAGGTGATCGAGAAGTTAGAGGATGGAGGCCTGATCTAGATGGCGAATCTGCTGCAGTATCGTGGTTACTACGGGTCCATTGAGGCCAGCCCGGAAGACAACTGCTTGTACGGCAAACTGCTTTATATCCAGGCCTTGGTTAATTATGAAGCCGAGACGGTCGCCGCGCTGGAGCAAGCGTTCCAGCAGGCCGTGGACGATTATCTGGCGGACTGTGCCGAGTCCGGTCAGGCGCCGGAGAAGCCGTGTAAGGGCTCCTTCAATGTCCGCGTCGGCCACGATGTTCACTTGGCGGCCGCGCGTGCGGCAACGCAAGAAGACTCTTCCCTGAACGAGCTTGTGCGAAAAGCGCTGGAAAGCTATCTGGCCGAGCTGACTCCATAACGGGGAGGCCAGGCGCTGCCTGTGACGGCGGTTATGTCGTTAGGTAGTTCGCTGTGTGTCTGTATTGAGGTGCGATACGTTACGGGTTACACTCACGGATGATACGAAGTTTTAAACACAAAGGTTTGGCCCATTTCTTTTCGTCCGGCAGCACGGCGGGAATTCAGGCTGCCCACGCTAAGAGACTTCGGCTTATCCTCGGTAGGTTACATGCTGCGTCAGAGCCTAAAGATATGAGTTTGCCCGGGCTCCGGTTACATAAGTTGACGGGCAGCCGTGCCGGTATCTGGTCCGTTACGGTGAGTGGTAACTGGCGTGTGACGTTCCGCTTCAAGGATGGGGATGCCGAGGTTGTGAACTACGAGGATTACCATTGAGGTGTCATTATGTTGATGCACAACCCTCCCCACCCCGGTGAAGTCATAAAAGAACTCTGTCTTGATCCTCTTGGTTTGACGGTGACCGCCGCCGCCGAGGCGTTGGGGGTCAGCCGCAAGACACTGAGCGCCATCCTGAACGGAAAGGCGGGTATCAGTCCCGAAATGGCGATCAGGCTTTCTATCGCGTTTGATACGTCCGCCGAGAGTTGGCTCACCCAGCAGGCGCAGTACGAACTCTGGCACGCCGAACAGCACCGGAAGGATCTGAACGTCAAGAGACTTGTTGCCGCGTAGTAGGTGGAATGATATGGCTGTCGGGTTACGGCCTTCCGCCTAACCCGACCTACCGGCGACGGTGCCGGGCCTGCTACTATTGGCGCCGTTTTGAGTTGCCATGAGGAAGGCCCGTGACCCGTGCCAGCGACCTGAAAAAATCCGACGTCATTGAACACAACGGCTCCCTGTTCGTGATCCGCCAGATCGAGGTGAATTCCCCCTCGGCGCGGGGCGCGGCCACGTTGTACCGGGTGCGCGCCGCCGCGGTGGGCGGCGGGCCCAAGTTCGAGGAGCGCTACAAGGGCGACGAGGACGTGCCCACTGTGGAGTTGTTGCGCCGGCCGGTGCATTTCTCCTACGTGGACGGCGACGACCATGTGTTCATGGACGACGACGACTTCTCGCAGTACCCGCTGAAGGCTGAGGATATCCGCGACGAGCTGCCGTTCATCACCGAGGGCTGCGACGGCCTGCTGGCCCTCAAGGTGGGGGACTCGGTGATCGGCCTGGAGCTGCCGTTGTCGGTGGTGCTCACCATCACCGAGACCACGCCGGCGATGAAGGCGGCCTCCGCCAGCGCCCGCACCAAGCCCGCCACCCTGGAAACCGGCCTGGTGGTCCAGGTGCCTGAGTACATCCAGGAGGGCGAGAAGGTGAAGGTGAATACCTCCGAGCGGAAGTTCATGTCCCGTGCCTGAAATCCGGATACAGGATGAAGGATGCAGGATGCAGCGCGAAGCTGGTGATCCAGTGGCCGCACGCTCGTGGTTTCGCGCCGCTTACCGGAAGCGCGGGCACGGCTTGACCGCTGGTGGACGGCTGGGCGCGTTGTATCCTGCATCCTGCGTCCTGTATCTGTTTTTGCTGTCGGGCTGCCAGATCGGCTACTACGGACAGGCGGTCAAGGGCCACATGGACTTGATGGGCGCCCGCCAGCCGGTGGCGGAGGTGGTGGCCGATCCGGACACGTCCGAGGCGGTGCGTCGGCAGCTGGCGCTGGCCGGCGACGTGTTGACCTTCGCCGACGAGGTTCTGGCTCTGCCGGCGCGCAACGTCTACCGGGATTATGTGCACCTGAGCGACGACGCGGTGGTCTGGAACGTGATCGCCGCGCCGCCGTACTCCCTGGCGCCGCGCACCTGGTGCTATCCGTTGCTGGGGTGCTTGAGCTACCGCGGTTATTTCGACCGTGCCGACGCCAAGGCCCTGGCCGCGAAGCTGGATGCCCAGGGCCAGGACACCTATGTGGGCGGCGCCATCGCCTATTCCACGCTGGGGTGGTTCGCGGACCCGCTGACCACGCCGATGATTCGCCGCTCCGGCCCGGCCCTGGTGGAACTGCTGATCCACGAGCTGGTCCACCGGCGGCTGTATATCCGCGACGACACCCGTTTCAATGAGTCCCTGGCCACCATGGTGGCCCGCGAGGGCACGCTGCGCTATCTGGCCCGCCATAATCTGGATGTGGATATGGACCGCTGGCAGCAGCGCGACCGCGCCCGTGACGCCTTTCTGGCTCTTGTGGGCGGTACCCGGGAGCAACTGGGCGCGCTGTACGCCAGCGGTGCCGACGAAGCGACCATGGCGGTGCGCAAAGCCGCTCTGATCAAGGCTTTGCGCGAGAACTACCGGACCCGCGCCGAACAGGTGCCGGGCCTGGCGGCCTACGCCGGCTTTTTCGAGGGCCCGTTGAACAACGCCCGTCTTAACGGCGTCCATGACTATTACGGCCTGGTGGGGACGTTCCAGGACCTGTTGTTGCGCTGCGGCGGGCACTGGGACTGTTTCTGGCCGGCCGTGGAAACATTGGCGGACCGGGAAACCCGGGCCTTGTAGGAGCGGGCCCTGCCCGCGAAAGGAGGCGTAGCCTCCGGCGGGATCCCAGAGACGCTGTTTATGCCGCCGTTAGATAAGGCTCTGGTATCCTGCCGGCCGGTAAGCCGGCCTTTCGCGGGCAGGGCCCGCTCCCACAAGGCCTGCTATCACAACGAGGATTGGAATGCTTGAACTGGTGCGCGTGAACAACGAGAAGCTGACCCGGCAACTGGCCCATGTGCTGGCAAGGGAAGGCATCCGTACTCGTGAGGAAGCGCGCGACGGCGAGTTCGTGCTGTTCCTGGAGGACCCGGCTCGCCATGACGAGGCGCGCCGGATTGCCGAGGCGTTCCTGCACGACCCGGGCGCCCGCCGCTGGCAGGACAGCGCCTGGCAGGCCAGCGAGCCGGTCACCGGGCTGCCGCGCCAGCAGGTGTTCTCCGGCGGTTGGTTTTCCAGTATGGGGCCGGTGACCCGCACGGTGCTGGTGGTGACCGCGCTGATTTACGCCTCGCCCTATGTGATCGGCCCGGATATCTATTACGCACTGATGTTCCCGCAAAGCCTGGACGGCCTGGCGGCGCAGCCGTGGCGGTTGTTCAGCCCGATGCTGCTGCATTTCTCGGTGCTTCACATAATCTTCAACCTGCTGTGGTGGAGTGACCTGGGCCGTTTGGTCGAGCGTTTCCAGTCCAGCTTCCAGCTGGTGTGGATCACGTTGCTGGTGGCGGCGGTCTCCAACCTGGCGCAGTTCATGGACACCGGGCCGCGGTTCGGCGGACTTTCCGGGGTGGTGTATGGCTTGCTCGGCTATCTATGGCTGTACGGCAAGACCAACCCGGCGGCCGGGTATCAGTTGCGCCGGGAGATTGTGATATTGATGTTGGTTTGGCTGGTGATTTGCTACGTGGGGCTGGCGGACATCGTCGCCAACGCCGCGCACTTGTCCGGCCTGATCACCGGCGCGGCCCTGGGCGCGGGCATCGGCCTCTACCGCCGCGCCCGCTATTACAAAGGCTTGTAGGAGCGGGCCCTGCCCGCGAAAGGCCGGTTTGCCGGCCGGCAGGATACCAGAGGCGCTATTTGTGCCGCCGTTAGACAGGTCTCTGGGATCCTGCGGGACAACCTTTGCCGGAAGCTGCGCTTCCTTTCGCGGGCAAGGTCCGCTCCTACAAGTTTGGATCTAGATGGAGCAGAGAATGCGGAGAATGTTGGGCGTTGCGTTGATTCTGGCGCTGTTAAGCGGCTGTGGCGTAGCGCGGCTGGACGACAGTCTCGGTCGCGCGGTGATGCAGAACAACGATCTGGCCACCGTGGAGGCGGGCCTGCCCTCCTATCTGCTGATGGTGGACGGGTTGATCGTTAACTGGCCGGAGCGCAGCGGCCTGCTGATGACTGGTGCCGATCTCTACGGCGCCTACGCCGGGGTGTTCGTGGACGACCAAGCGCGCGCCGCGCGCCTCAACGAGAAAGCGCTGGAATACGCCCTGCGCGGCGCCTGCGCCCATGACGGCGACTATTGCGCCCTGCGCGACATCGAGGTGCCGGCGTTCGAGGCTCTGCTCGACGAGGCCGGCCAGGACGACGTGCCGGTGCTGTTCTCACTGGGCGGCGCCTGGGCCGGCTACATCCAGACCCACACCGACGACTGGAACGCGGTGGCGGAGCTGTCCCGCGTGCGCCTGCTGATGGAACGGGTGGTGGCGCTCGACGAAGACTACCGCTACGGTCAGGCGCATATGTATCTGGGCGTGCTCAACAGCATCCTGCCGGCCAGCCTGGGTGGCCGCCCGGAGCAGGCGCGGGACCATTTCGAGCGGGCGGTGGCGCTGTCCGAGGGCCGCAACCTGCTGGCGCGGGTGCTGTTCGCGGAGCACTACGCGCGTCTGGTCTTCGATCGCGAGCTGCACGATGAGCAGCTGCGCAAAGTGCTTGAGGCCAAGCCGGACGTGCCCGATCTGACGCTGCAAAACACCTACGCCAAGCAGCAGGCGCGGCAGTTGCTGGACAGCGCTGACGATTATTTTTAGGTCTGCGGGAGCCGGCCTTGTAGGAGCGGCCTCTGTGGGAGCGGGCCCCGCCCGCGAAAGGCCGGCAAAGCCGGCCGGCAGGATGCCAGAGAGGGTATTTGTGCTGCTGGTTAGAGGGCACTCTGGGATCCTGCCGGCAAG
>JBELJS010000066.1:0-17031 GCA_042090255.1 Alcanivorax sp.
AGGGGAAACGCCCCGCCAGCTCATCGCGCAACCCGGCGTCGCCGTCCAGGCGCGCCTTCACCCACAGCAGGGCGTCGATCACGGTGTTGCCGGTAGTGAGAATGCGGCCCTCGTCCACGCCCTCGGCGAGCAAGGCGTCGCGGGCACTGGCGGTAGGCGCGAAATGGGCGGCGGCGAGCACCCCGGTGAGCTTGCGGTTGGCCTCTTCCGGCCAGGGGGAAAGCAGATTGCCGGTGCGCAGCCCCGCTTCCACGTGGCCCACCGGCACCTTCTCGTAGAAGGCGGCCAGCGAGGCCGCCAGCGTGGTGGTGGTGTCGCCGTGCACCAGGATCATGTCCGGCTTCTCGGCGCGGATCACGTCGCGCAGGCCGAGCAGAATGCGGGTGGTAATGTCGTAGAGGTCCTGGCCCGGCGCCATGATGTCCAGATCGTGGTCCGGCGTGATCTCGAACAGCGCCAGCACCTGATCCAGCATCTCGCGGTGCTGCGCGGTCACGCACACCCGGCTGTCAAAGCGAGGGTCGGCGCCCAGGGCTTTCACCACTGGCGCCATTTTGATGGCCTCCGGGCGGGTGCCGAAGACACTGAGAATCCGCTTTCCGCTCACTACTGTCTGCTCACAAAAAGGCCTTTTCGCCAGTCATTTGGGGCCACGCGCCCGAAAGCCGGCTATTTTCTCATTAATCGCGGTGTAATTGTAGGCGCGGGGCTCAGGCCGCGACGATGCGGAACCGCGTCGCGTTGGCGATCGGACGAACGGTATTCTTGTCTCGCTTCAAATCCACGATGCCGTAGCGGGACATCGTCTTCAAAGTACGTGACAAATTCCCAGGTTTGCGGCCGGTGGTTTCGGCCAGCGCCGAGATCGATTTCGGCTTCGTCTCGGTAATCACGCGAAGCAAGGCCCGGTTATCGTCACTCAGGACCTCCGCCAGCGATTTCATAGATGTAAACCAGACCTTGGGCTCACCCGGTTTCGGTTTGTACTCGCCCCGAGCAATAGACAGCACCCGTTCGCGAATCTTCTCCTGGGTCATAATGCCGATCACTATCGTTTTCATCGCTTCTTAACCTCCAGCAGGACCCGGTCCACATCATCAAAAAAGTCGTTTAGAAGCTGCTGTGCCTCGGTGAATTCATAAGGCACACCTTTGTCGCTGCTATTTCTATGCCGATGATCATGCGGCAGAACCCGGCCCGCGTACTTGAACTTTTTAGGCGGTTTGATCGCATGAGCGTTGTCGTAACCCAAGATCCGCCTGCCGTACGGTTCGTGTAACGTCAACGAGTATCGGATGCCATGCGGAATCGCGGGCGAGGGCTTTACCTCCCAAGCTTCAAGCTTGATCCAATACCCTCCTTCCTGATCAATGATCGAGCCGTGCAAATCAAGCAAGCCAGCCAGGCCTGGATCCTTAGCCATAAACTATATCACCTGATGATAAATAGTAACTGTATTTGGGTCCTGATGAAAGACTGACTATGGCAAGGCCGGGGCGCCGGGTCTGTCGGTCAGGGGCGATGGCGGATGTAGGAAATGGCTGGTGGAGCGCCGGGAGCTTCGCTCCCTTTCGCGGGCGGGGCCCGCTCCCACAAGGTCCGCTCTCGCCGAGCCAGTGTCAGGGCAAAGGTGTTGACATAGGTTCGGGGATTGGGGAACACTGCTGGTTACTACGTACGAACATTCGTTCGTAATGCACAAAACAGAATAAGAAGGGAGAGCAAACATGCACGTTTTAATCGTGGGCGCCGGCATCGCCGGCCTGACCGCCGCCATCGCGCTACGCCACAAGGGCATCGACGCGACCATCATTGAACAAGCCCCGCGGCTCTCGGAGATCGGCGCCGGCATTCAGATCGCCAGCAACGGCTCGGTGGTGCTGCGCGAGCTCGGTCTGGAGCAGGCCGTGGCGGCCAAGTCGGTGATCCCCAAGTCGTTCGACATGCGTGATATCGGCAACGGCAAGCTGCTGTACGTGTCGCCGCTGGGCGAGGAAGGCGCGCAACGTTGGGGCGCGCCGCTGTACAACATCCACCGCGCCGATCTGATCGAGATTCTCGCCGACGCCCTGCCCACCGAATCGGTGCGGCTCGGGGTCCACTGCAGCGGCTTCACCCAAGACGACAACGGCGTCACCGTGCACGTGGAAAACGGCGACGACCTGCACGGCCATGTGCTGATCGCCGCCGACGGCATCCACTCGGTGATCCGCAAGCAGTTGTTCGGCGAGGACGACGTGCACTTCTCCAACATCCTGATGTGGCGGGCGCTGATTCCCGCTGAGAAGCTGGAAGGCATCGATCTGGATGAGCGCGGCAACTACTGGTTTGGCCCCGGCCGCACCCTGATCACCTACTGGATTCGCCCCAAGAACCTGTACAGCATTCTCGCTTCGGTGCCCTCCGGCGAGGTGCACCGCGAGTCCTGGACCGAAAGCGGCGACATCGACGAACTGCGCGCGTCCTTCGCCGACCTGGAGCCGCGCGCCCAGGCGATGATGGATCAGATAGACACCGCCTTCCTCACCGGCATGTTCTACCGCGACCCGATCGACCGCTGGACTGACCGCCGCGTGACACTGATGGGCGACGCCGCCCACCCGATGGTGCCGTTCCTGGCCCAGGGTGCCTGCCAGGGCATCGAGGACGCCTGGGTTCTGGCCACCATGCTGGAGCACTACGGCGACGACAATCTGGAAACCGCGCTGGAAGAGTACGAACAGCGCCGCCGTCCGCGCACCACCCGGGTTCAGTCCGGCGCCCGCGCCATGGTCAAGCTGGTGCACGAGTCCGAACCGGAGCGCATCAAAGCGCGCAATGGCCGCTGGAAAGGCATGCAGCACATCGACCCGATGACCGAAGCCACCTGGGCGTTCGTGTGGGATTACAACGTGCTGGAAGAAGTGAAGCGCCCGGCCGGTGAAGTGCAGGGCCTGTCCGCCACCCGCGAAGACAAAAAGATGGCGCGCCCGGAAAGCCAGCGCGCCTTCGATATGTGGAAGTCCGCGTTCACCGCCGAGGACGTGGCGCGCGGCCACGACGGCATGCGCGAGGGCTACGACCGCTTCCTGACCACCCACTTCCCGGCGCCGGACGACCTGTCCGTGGAGAACGCCGAGCTGGGCGGCGTGGACGCGTTGCGCGTGCGCGCCGCCGGCGCAGCCGCCGCCGACAACCGCCCCACCGTGCTGCACTTCCACGGCGGCGGCTACATGCTCGGCTCCGCCAAGGGCTCGGTGGAATACGCCGGCCGGCTGGCCAAGGCGGTGGGCGGCGACTGCGTCACCGTGGATTACCGGCTGGCCCCGGAAAACCCCTACCCGGCGGCGCTGGACGACGCGGTGGACGCCTACCGCGGGCTGGTCAACAGCGGCGTCGATCCGTCGCGGATTCTGCTCAGCGGCGAGTCCTCCGGCGCCGGGCTGGCGCTGGCCCTGGCGCTCACCCTGAAGATGGCCGGCGACAAACAGCCGGCCGGCATCATCGCCATCTGCCCGTTCGCCGACCTCACCCTGTCCGGCGCCAGCATCAAGGAATTCGCCGGCCAGGACCCGGCCGCCAACCGCGACACCCTGGCGTTCATGGCGGCGTCCTATTTCCAGGAGCACGAGCCCCGCGACCCGCTGGTGTCGCCGCTGTTCGGCGACCTCAAAGGCCTGCCGCCGGTGTTCCTGTCCGCCGTCGAGGGCGAGTCCCTGTACAGCGACAGCAGCCGCCTGCTGGAACGCGCCCAGGAAGCCGGCGTGGACGTGACCATGGTGCCGGTGAAGGACTCGGTGCACGTCTACACCCTGTTCCCGTTCCTGCCGGAAACCACCGAAACCCTCAATGAAATCAGCCGCTGGGCGCGTCGCGTCACTGGCTGAACCACACGATCAGAACCACAACAACAAAATGAGGACGCATCATGCATAAGCCAATAACAACCAGCCTCTTCGCCATCGCCCTGCTCGCCAGCGCCGTGGCCGGCGCGAACGACGACGCCAAGCAAAACAACGCAAAGGGCATCTCCGACGGCACCGTGAAAATCGGCGTGCTCGCGGACATGTCCGGCATCTTCTCCGACCTGAGCGGCGAAGGCGCGGTCACCGCCGCGCGCATGGCGGTGGATGACTTCGTCGCCGAGCAGAAGCCCGGCTTTAAAGTCGAGGTGGTCACCGCCGACCATCAGAACAAAACCGACGTGGCCGCCAGCCGCGCCCGCGAGTGGTACGACACCGAAGGCGTGGACATGATCACCGACGTGATCAACTCCGCGGTGGCGCTGGCGGTGTCCGAAGTGACCCGCGACAAGGACCGCGTGCTGATGGTTACCGGCGCCGGCTCCACCACCATCAATAACGAGCAGTGCTCGCCCAACACCATCCTCTACGCCTGGGACACCTACTCCCTGGCCAACAGCCTGGGCCGCACCATCACCGAGCAAGGCGACAAATCCTGGTACTTCGTGACGGTGGATTACGCGCTCGGCAAGTCCATCGAATACGACGCCACCAAGGCGGTGGAAAACAGCGGCGGTGAAGTGCTCGGCTCCCTGCATCACCCGATGGGTGCCTCCGATTTCGCCTCGTTCATGCTGCAGGCGCAGAGCTCCGGCGCCGACGTCATCGGCATCGCCAACGCCGGCGGCGACCTGCACAACGCGGTGCGCGTGGCCAACGAGTTCGGCATCAACCAGTCGCAGAAAATCGTCGGCCTGGCCGCCAGCATGACCGACGTGCACGCATTGGGCCTGGAAGTCACCCAGGGCATGCTGCTGGTGGAAGGGTTCTACTGGGACCAGGACGACGCCGCGCGCCAGTGGAGCCAACGCTTCAAAGAGAAGACCGGCAAGATGCCCAACATGCTCAACGCCGCCACCTACTCCGCCGTCACCAACTACCTGAGCGCCGCCAAAACGCTGGGCACCGACGACGCCGACGCGGTGCTGGCCCATCTGCACGAGCAGGAGATCAACGACCTGTTCGCCAAAAACGGCCGCATCCGCCCAGACGGCCAGATGGTCCACGACGTTTATCTCTACGAAGTGAAAAGCCCGGCGGAGTCCGAAGGCGAGTGGGACTACTACACGCTGCGCGAAACCGTGCCGGCGGAAAAAGCCTACCAGCCGCTCTCCGAGTCACGCTGCCCTCTAGTGGTGAACAGCTAAAGGGGACAGACATGACGGAAGAGGTACTGGGCACCCGGCGGTTGAGCAAACGCTTCAAGGGCTTCACCGCCGTCGACAACGTGGATCTGTCCGTGCAAAAGGGGCACATCCACGCCCTGATCGGCCCCAACGGGGCCGGCAAGACCACGCTGTTCAACCTGCTCACCCGCTTCACCGAGCCCAGCGCCGGGGAGATCCACTTCAACGGGCGCTCGGTGTCCGCGCTGCCGCCCCGTGAGGTGGCGCGGCGCGGCATGGTGCGCTCGTTTCAGATCTCCGCGGTGTTCCCCAGCCTGAGCGTGCTCGACAACGTGCGGCTGGCGCTTCAACGCGAGCTGGGCATGTCGTTTCACTTCTGGAAAAGCGACCGCGTACTCAATCGGCTGAACGACCGCGCCATGGCTCTCCTGGAATCCGTGGGCCTCACCGGTGTCGCGTCACACGCCGCCGGCAGCCTGCCCTACGGCCACAAGCGGGCGCTGGAACTGGCCACCACCCTGGCCATGGATCCGGTGCTGATGCTGCTGGACGAACCCACCCAGGGCATGGGCTTTGAGGACGTCGACCGGGTCACCGGCCTGATCAAGCAGGTGGCCGCTGGCCGCACCGTGCTGATGGTGGAGCACAACATGAAGGTGGTGGCGTCCATCGCCGACACCCTGTCGGTGCTGCAGCGCGGCCGGCTAATCGCCAGCGGCAGCTACCAGGAGGTGTCCACCAACCCCCAGGTGATGGAGGCCTACATGGGCACCGCGCCCGGGCACGGCAAGGAGAGCGTGGCATGAACACCGCAACGCAAACAGCGGCCCTGGCGGTGCGCGACCTGCACGCCTGGTACGGCGAATCCCACGTGCTTCAGGGCGTGGACTTCGACGTTCGATCCGGCGAAGTGGTCACCCTGCTGGGCCGCAATGGCGCCGGACGCACCACCACACTAAGAGCCCTGCTCGGCCTCACCGGCCGGCGCAGCGGTTCAATACGGCTGTTCGGGCAGGAAAGCACGGGGCTCAGCACGCACCGCATCGCGCGGCTGGGCGTCGGCTACTGCCCGGAAGAAAGGGGAATTTTCGCCAGCCTCAGCTGCGAGGAAAACCTGCTGCTGCCGCCGCTGTTCAAGGGCAGCGAAGCGGGGCTTCCCCTGGACGAGATCTACCGGCTGTTTCCCAACCTGGAAGAGCGCAAGCACAGCCCGGGCACGGCGTTGTCCGGCGGCGAACAACAGATGCTCGCGCTGGCGCGGATTCTGCGCACCGGCGCGCGGCTGCTGTTGCTGGATGAAATCTCCGAAGGGCTGGCGCCGGTGATCGTCGACACCCTCGGCCAGGCCATCCGCGAGCTGCGACAACGCGGCTACACCATCTTGCTGGTGGAGCAGAATTTTCATTTTTCGGCGTCGCTGTCGGACCGGCTGCTGTTCATGGAAAGCGGCCGCATCATCGACACCCTGACCCCGGATCAACTGGACGACAACGCCGACAAAGTGGCGCGCATGCTGAGCGTCTGAAAACAACAAGGTAAGGCTATGGATATTTTCGGTGTGCCGGTGCAGGCACTCATGGCGCAACTGATGATCGGCCTGGTGAACGGCTGCTTCTACGCGGTCCTGAGCCTGGGGCTGGCGGTCATCTTCGGCATGCTGCACGTGATCAACTTCACCCACGGCGCCATGTTCATGCTGGGCGCGCTGCTCAGCTGGGCGGGGCTCTATTACTTCGAGCTCAACTACTGGGTGATGCTGTTTCTGGCACCGCTGGTGGTGGGCGTGTTCGGCATCGTGCTGGAGCGTTTGTTTCTCAAACGCATCTACAAGCTCGACTATCTGTATGGCCTGCTGCTCACCCTCGGCCTGACGCTGATCATCGAAGGCGCGGTGCGCTCCATCTACGGCGTGTCCGGCAAGCCCTACGGCCCGGCGCCGATCTCCGGCGTCACCGACCTGGGCTTTCTGATGATTCCTAATTACCGGCTGTGGGTGATCGTCGCCTCGCTGCTGGTGTGCGCCGCCACCTGGTACACCATCGAGCGCACCCGCCTGGGCGCCTACCTGCGCGCCGCCACCGAGAACCCCAAGCTGGTGGAAGCGTTCGGCATCAACGTGCCGGTTCTGGTCAGCCTGACGTTCGGCTTCGGCGTCGCCCTGGCAGCGTTCGCCGGGGTACTGGCCGCGCCGATCATGCAGGTGTCCGCGCTCACCGGCCAGACCATGATCGTGATCGTCTTCGCGGTGGTGGTGATCGGCGGCATGGGCTCCATCGCCGGCACCGTGGTCACCGGCATCGGGCTGGGCCTGGTGGAGGCGCTCACCAAGGTGTACTACCCGGAAGCCTCTTCCATGGTGATGTTCCTGGTCATGGTGCTGGTGTTGCTGGTACGGCCCAACGGCCTGTTTGGAGGTGTGGAATGACAAGCGCCCGTTACGATTCCGTCCGCCTGCTGTGCTACGGCTTTTTGCTGCTGGCCCTGGTGGCCGCCCCCTGGGTGGGGCTGTACCCGGTGCTCGGCACCAAGATTCTTTGCTACGCGCTGTTCGCCTGCGCCTTCCATCTGCTGCTCGGCTATACCGGCCTGGCGTCGCTGGGCCACGCCGCCTTTCTGGGCGTGGGCGGCTATGTGGCCGGCTACGGCATCAAGGCCTGGTCGCTGTCGCCGGAGCTGGCACTGCTCGCCGGCCTGTCGGTGGGCGCGCTGATGGGGCTGATCATGGGCTATGTGTCGATCCGCCGCTCCGGCATCTACTTCACCATGATCACCCTGGCGCTGGCGCAGCTGGTCTATTTCCTGTGCGTACAGATTCCGCACACCGGCGGCGAGGACGGTCTGCAGGGCATCGACCGGGGCCTGCTGTTCGGCGTCATCGATCTGCACAACGACCGCGTCATGTACTACACCACCCTGACCATCGGCGTGGCGGCGTTCCTGTTCATCGCCCGGGTGGTGCGCTCGCCGTTCGGCCAGGCGCTCACCGCGATCAAGGACAACGAACCGCGCGCGGTGTCGCTGGGCTATCACCCGGACCGTTACAAGCTGCTGGTGTTCACCCTGTCCGCCGCGCTCACCGGCCTGGCCGGCGCGCTCAAGGCCATCGGCCTGGGCTTCGTGACGCTCTCCGACGTGCACTGGATGACCTCCGGCCACGCTCTGCTGATGACCCTGGTGGGCGGCCTGGGCACCTTGTCCGGGCCGGTGGTCGGCGCCGTGGTGCTGGTCACCCTGGAGAACAAGATCGGCGAGCTGGGCGCGCTGCTCGCCAGTGTCACCGGCATCGGCTGGTTCGCCACGCTCGGCGAGTCGGTGATGATGATCATGGGCATCGTGTTCGTGATCTGCGTACTCGCTTTCCGGCGCGGCATCATGGGCGAGCTCGACGCCCTGCGCCGCCGTGTCCGCACCCCCACCCCGGCACCGGAGCCTCAATCATGACCACTCATACCCCCGACGCGTTTCACGATCACTGGCCGCCGCGGCTGTCGAAAAGTCTGCGGCCACCGCGCACCACCCTGTGGGACAACCTGGTCACCAGCGCACGGCGCTACCCGGACAAAACCGCGATCCGCTTCTTCGACCGCGCGCTCAGCTACCGCGAGCTGCTGCGCCAGTGCGAGACCCTGGCCGCCTGGCTCAGCGGCGCCGGTGTGCGCCCCGGCGACCGGGTACTGGTGATGATGCAGAACTGCCCGCAGCTGGTGATCGCCCACTACGCCATCATGCGCGCTAACGCCGTGGTGGTGCCGATCAACCCGATGAACAAAGCCGCCGAGCTGGGCCACTACATCCGCAATGCCGGCGCCAAGGCGGCAATCTGTTCCGCCGAACTGGCCCGCGAGCTCAGCGGCGCCAACAGCGAGCTGCCCCGCGACGAGCAACTGCAGCGGCTACTGGTGACCCGCTACGCCGACGCCTTCGACCCGAGCGCCAGCCAGGACCTGCCGGTGCCGGATGAGTGGCAGGGCTGGCTTAACACCAGCGAGTTGCCCAGGGACGGGCGCACCCCGGTCACCCCCTGGCTGGAGGCGCTGGCCACCACGCTGCCGCCGCCGGTGCTGGTCGGCGACCCGGACACCCCCTGCCTGCTGCCCTATACCAGCGGCACCACCGGCGCGCCCAAGGGCTGCGTGCACCACCACGGCTCAATCATGCACAACGCCGTGGCCAGCTGGCACTGGATCAACGGCGATCCGGAAAGCGTGATGCTGGCGGTGCTGCCGCTGTTCCACATCACCGGCCTGGTGTGCGTGATGCACGGCACGATCTTCGGCGGCGGCACCCTAGTGATTCTGCCGCGCTGGCAACGCGACCTGGCCTGCCACCTGATCGAGAAAGAAGGCATCAGCCACTGGCTGTGCATCCCCACCATGGTGGTGGACCTGCTCGCCTCACCGGACCTGGAACGCTACGACCTGTCCCGGCTGGCGTTTATCGGCGGCGGCGGCGCGGCCATGCCGGAAGCCGTGGCCGAACGCCTCCAAGACACCTACGGGCTGAACTTCGTGGAAGGCTACGGCCTCACCGAAACCTCCGGCCCCACCCACATGAACCCCTGCCACCGGCCCAAGCTGCAGTGCCTGGGCATTCCGTTCATGAGCACCGACGTCAAAGTGCTGGACCCGGACACCCGTGAAGAGTGCGCAGACAACCAGCCCGGCGAAATCGCCATCTGCGGCCCTCAGGTGTTTCAAGGCTACTGGCACAACGACGAAGCCACCGCCAAAAGCTTCCTGTACATCGGCGGCCGTAAGTACTTCCTCACCGGCGATCTGGGCCGGCGCGACGGCGACGGCTACTTTTACATCACCGACCGCATCAAACGAATGATCAACGCCTCCGGCTTCAAGGTGTGGCCGGCGGAAGTCGAAAACCTGCTGTTCCGACACCCGGGCATCCAGGAAGCCTGCGTGGTCGGCAGCCAGGACGCCTACCGCGGCGAAACCGTGCGCGCCGTGGTGGTGCGTCGCCCCGCCCAACCGGGCCTGGACGCCGATACCCTGATAAACTGGTGCCGCGAAAACATGGCCGCGTATAAAGTGCCGAAAATCGTCGACTTCGTGGACGCCCTGCCCAAGAACGGCAGCGGCAAGATCATGTGGCGGGAAGTACAGGACCTATGACCGAACCGAAAACACGGCGCACCCGCAACGGTGCGCGCCTGCCGGCCGACCAGGCCACCCCGCGCTACCTCGGTGAGAACATCGAGAAAGACCTGCGGGAGGTCAGTGAACGCACCGGCGGCGGCACCATGCAGAGCCGCATCCTGCTGGCCGCCATCGCGCTGTTCGCCGAACGCGGCTACGAAAACCTCAACATGCGCACTCTGGCCGGCTGGGTCGGCCTCAAAGCCCCCACCCTCTACAACTATTACGCCTCCAAGGAGCAGCTGCTGGTCGAAGCCATTGATCTCGGCATGACCGACTTCTTCGGCTACATTCTTGAGGGCATCGACGAAGTGCCCCGCGAAAAGCGGCTGTTCGAAATCGTCCGCCGCCACGCCGGCTACAAAATGCGCCACCGGCTGATCGCCCGCGCCAACGACCGGTTGATCGACCCACAGTTCGCGCGCATGTTTCTGCCCGAAGAAACCGCCCGGCACTTCAGCGGCCGAATGGCCGGCTACCGCCACACCGTCCAGGAACTGGTGCGCGACTACGTCGACGACGACGCCCCCGTCAGCCCCAAGGTGGTCACCCTCGCCCTGCTCAGCCAGTGCGACCGCATGGCCTACTGGTACGACCCCAACGGCTCGATGACCGCCGACCAGGCGCTCGAGCAGGTCAGTATTCTGATTCGTCGGATGCTGGGCACCGCCGCGTAACGCCCGTGTGGGCGCGGGATCTTGTGGAAGCAGGGCTTTTGTGGGAGCGGGCCCAGCCCGCGAAAGGGAGCGCAGCTCCCGGCAAAGCCACTAGGAGGGGCGGAAGATTCGCAGGCCCAGACCGTCTATATGGCGGTAATGGCGGTCGTTGGCGGTAAAAAGGGGTAAGCCGGTGTACTGGGCGCCGGCGGCGATCAAGGCATCCGCCATTTGCATGTTGTGGCTGAGCGCGTACTCCTCCACCAGGAACATGGCGCGGGCGGAGATCTCTTCATTGAGATGCAAAACCCGGGCATCCCAATATCGCAGAGCCTGACGCAGCAGCCGCAGCTCGCGGGTGTCTCTCAGCCCCTGCAGAAGTTCCATGTAGGTCACCGCCGACAAACAGAAACCCGGTGCGCTATCCAGCGCCTTGGCCGCCGCCGGGTCACCACGCAAGTTCCAGATCAGGACATCCGTATCCACGAGCATGATCAAAACTCCCGGGGCTTGCGGAGTCGGCGCACCTGGTCATCAACCGGCTCGTCCTGATCACGCCAAAGCCCGAACAGAGGGTTCGATGCCGCCTTTTCGGCAGTATCTCCATAAGGAACCGGCTCACTCTCGCGCACTTCGTTGGCGCCAACCAGGGGCATCAGACGGGCACGGGGCGTCCCCCGGTAGGTGATGATGACCTCTTCCCCGCGGTCGGTGGCCGCGATCAGGGTGCGGGTGTGCAAACGAAGGTCTTTGGTAGTGGCTTCCATGAGATGCTCCTGGTTACACTTCAAAGTGTAACCAGGGCGCCACCTTATTTGCAACCAAGGCAGAGATCAGTTCAAGGAGCGAGTGCGTAGCAGGCACCAGCAGGCGGTGATCAGGCCCAGGTAGCCGGCGAGGCCGCGGGCGTCGCGGAGCATGGACTGGGTGAGCCCGAAGCCGATAAAGGCGACCACCACCACCAGGCCGGCCACCGCCAGAGCCCGGGTGGTGGTGTCGGGGCGGCCACGCAGGGCGCGGGCGAACAGCAGCAGCGGGACACCGTACAACATCAGCAGTGACGCCAGGCCCACCAGGCCCCGGCGGGCAGCGGTGTCGATCAGATCGCTGTGAAGCTGGTCGTACTTACTCACCGCCGGGTGCAGATCCCAGGCGGCCACCCATTCATCACGACGCTCTTGCAGCCGTCCTTCGCCCCAGCCCAACAATGGCCTTTCAGAAAACAACTGCACGCCGACGCGCCACATTTCCACGCGCACGCCGAAGGAATTGCCCCGCTCGCCCTGGTCGTATTGATCCACGCTCTCCATGGCCTTGTCGACCCGTTCGGTTACCGCCAGGGTGGGCAACAAGGACGCCAGCAGCAGCAGACCCAGCAACGCCGCCACGCCGCCGCCCAGCACCGGGCGTGGCAACGTGCGCCAGAAGCCCAGCCCCACCACGGTCACCAGCGCCGGAAACACCACCCAACTGCCCCGGGTGCCGGACAGCAGCGACGCCCCCAGGCCGAACGCCAGCGCCAGCAATAGCCCGGCACGCGCCCAGCCGGAACGCACCGCGAACACCCCAACCCAAGCGAGGGAGCCCAGCAATAAGGAGAGCATGCCGAAAGGAATGGGATTGATGCCGTTGTCGGCGCGGCCATGGCCCAGGATCCAGACTTCCCAACCCGCAATCAGCCCGGCCAACACCGCACCCAGGCCAGCACCCCACCAGAGCGCCGCCACCGGCGGCCGCAGGCGCCGCCAGCCCAGCCATACGAAGGCCGCGAGCAAGGGCCAGAGCGGCAACCAAAGCCCGCCCCGCTCAATCGCCCGGGGCCAGACCCCGGTGCGCGCCACATCCGCCAGCCAGATCAAAGAGAACGCCGCCAGGGCGGCCAGAAACCAGATGTCCTCCCGGCGCAGCGGCGTCACCGGCCGGCGCCGAGTGGCGAATACCACCAGCGCCAGGGCAACCGCCGCCAGCGGGGCCACGGCGTAAGCCGGTGGCCAGGCAACAAGAAGAGACAGGAAGGCGGCCAGCACCAGACCGGCGAGAGAAGAAAGCATCATCCTAGTAGGAGGGGGACCGCGCAGGAAGGTTCCTCAAATAAGTCAACTAAATCAGCATCTTGCATCCGCACTCCCGGAACCAAAGAAAAGCCCGTCGGTCGTATTTTGATCTATTCCAGTGCCGGCGAACCTGCTATGATGTCACCAACGACCACCTATTGGAGGAGGTGCCTTATGGCTACTGCATCCTTTGAAAAAAGCTTTGTGGTCAAAGATAAGAGATCGATTGATCAGATCCACCAGGATTTGGCGACCCCACGCCTTATCAAGGTCAAAAAACGCGACTACAAAGCTGAAAACGCACGGGGTGTCCAGCTATTAAAACAACGATTGTCCAGCTCGGAGACCTTTTAGAGGAGCTTGGTGAAGACGACACCATCAAGCTCCTCAATACCTTCTCGTGCGATTCAAATACAGATGTTCAGAATTTCTTAACCCAGCCTAGCAAAGCTATTCGATTCGAAAGAACCAGCAACGCTCGCACTTATCTGATCCTGGATGATGAGACCGGCGACATCCTCGGTTATTTTTCTGTATCTTTTAAAGAGCTTGTTCTAAGCGGCGCGAAACTTAGCAAAACAAAGATCAAAAAACTCGACGGCATCACCAAAGACGCCGAGAATCTGCGTGCGTTTTTGGTTGGTCAGCTAGGAAAAAATACGTCCATCGAACGAAATCCCATCACACTCAAGACCATTCTAGAAGAAATCTACGCCGTCATCTCAGAGGCCAAAGCTCTAGTTGGCGGCCGCATTATTATTCTGGAGTGCGAAGACTCACCTAAACTCATTGCTCTTTACGAACAGCACGGCTTCACTCTGATTGAAACCGCCGGTGATGACCAACCCAAACTACGTACTATGTATATACATGTGGCGGAGCACCTGACAGGGCTATAAGAGCGGGTACGACCAGGGAAGCAGAGATCATGGTGGTAGGAGACGACTAAGCCGCAAAGGTGCCAGGGGAAACCTGCCGCCCTGAAAAGAGTTGCCCCCGGGTTCGGCATTCTCTGGATCATTGAGAGAAGACTTACTGCCGGGGGCGGATGATGCTTTAACCATAGTCAAAACCTTTTTCTTATTCAATATTCTCCGGGAACATTTTTGTAACGCTTGGCTTGGCGGTGGAATGGGCCAGCATGGCAGGTCTTGCCCGACTAAACTGTCGGCAAGAACGTCAATCGTTGTCAGCGAACAGCTATTGGCCTGTGGGAGGACTTTCCCGCTGAGGTGATGGGTGCCGGGCGGCAGGCCGCCCTTTCGCGGGCTGGGCCCGCCCCCACAAGGGAGCAATCAGCCGGAGGCGCAGGCGGCGGGATTGTGGGCGGCGGCCTCGGCCATGACGGCTTCGAAGGCGTGGCAGGTCTGGGTAATGTGGCTCTCTTCTAGGGTGGGATGCACCAGGAACATCAGGCTGGTGTCGCTCAATTCACGGGCGTTGACCAGCGGGGCGTCCGGCGCCAGGCCGGCGTCCTGGGAGCACTTCTCCAGGTACACCTCCGAGCAGGAACCCGAGAAATAGGGCACATTGTGATCAAGCACGGCGTTGAGCACGCGATCCCGGTCCCAGCCAGGGGCCAGCTCCGAGGGCTCCACGAACAGATAGCACTTGTAGCCGGCGTGGCCGACGGCCTCCGGCACGGTGGGCACTCGCAAACCCGGCAGCGCGCGTGCGGTATCCCCGATGCGCTCGCAGTACGCATGGCGCACCCGGTTCCACTCGGGCATACCCGTCAGGTGGATACGGCCAATGGCCGCCTGGATCTCGGTGAGGCGCCCGTTGGTGCCGAGGCCCTGGTGGCCTACACTGAGGAGGCGGAATACTCTGCCGCCAAGCTAAGGCATGCAGTGCATCCTGGCCAATTCGTGACTGCATAGTCACGGCCTTGACTTCCCTTTGTATATACACAATAGTAGCATCGCGAGTTATCAAGTATATACAGACCAGGGAAGGACCGAAGATTCATGGCAGTGAACATCAAAATTTCCCCAAAAATTAGCGCCAAGCTCACAGCCAAACACTCTGTTTCAGAGGCAGAAGTGTGGGAATGCTTCGCGAACGTAGAGGGAGGCTTTCTAGTTGATGATCGGGAAGACCACCAAACCGACCCGGCCACCTATTGGTTTGTTGCGGAGACGAACCATGGACGCAAGCTGAAAGTCTGTTTCGTTCCGGAAGCCGAAGGGAAGAGAATCAAATTCGTAAACTTGAAGACAGCCTTTGCGGCTAGTGATAAGGATGTGGTTGTTTATAGGAAAAAGGCATTGGCGAAATAGGCAGTTCCTGACTTGATTTCACAGATTTTCAACACTATACCTGCGATACTGTATATACGCTTAGTAACGCGGCGAGGCCGCGCGAAGTCGAATATGACACTTATAGAAAGAGAGGCAATTATGTCTAAAGGAAAGGTCAAAGGAACCGCGGACGCTTGGGAAGCAGGCGAACTTGGCCAGGACGAAAGGCACGCAAAACTCTCGGATCTGAAAATGGAGGATTTGGATGATGCGCTGGCACTTCAAATGATCTCCATCCGTATCCAGAAAGAGCTCCTTGATGATCTCAAGACACTGGCTCAGTACCATGGAATTGGTTATCAGCCTCTCATGAAGCAAGTACTGCGAAGATTCGCAGACGCCGAAATGAGAAAGATCGCTCGCAACGCAATGTCAGCGGCAACTGGTCGAAAGGGCAAGGCTGAATCCGACTCGGATGAAGATTTACAAGTAGCCTGCGGCTAGAACATCTGTTTGCTCGCTAAAAAGGCCCGCTGCATGCGGGCTTTTTTATGTCCGACTTGGAACAATGCATCGAATTCGAAAGGCGCCTTTATGCCGTGATTCTTCCATGGTTTCCGCGCCACGAATCCCCAACCAGTGAAGAAGGTTCGGCCCTGGCAAAGTCCAAATGCCCAGGCGGGAACTGCCAGACAGACCAATAGCAGTGGTGCAGCAACGGCCGCACCTAAAACGGCGCCCTGCCGGGCCAAGCGGCCTCATGTGGTGGAGCACCTGGCAGGCCTGTAAGAGCGAGCGCGGCCGAGACGGGCAAAAGGCAAGACCTGACCCCTTGGGCACGCGCTTAGCCGCGACAGTGCGTCGAGACGTTATGTATACTGCCCAAAGCGCTCGTCGGCAAAACAACGCGTCAAAGGCAGTGACAATGAGTAAGTCGAGAGAGACTGGCATCGAAGAGGACATCCGTAGCCTCATCGAGACCAAAAGAAGAGAAATCAAAGAGAAATTTAATCGGCATGTGTCCGTACAAGACTTGCTCACGGACCGCTGGGAAACTGCGCATTTCTACGGTTTCGGGGAGGGCACATCCTGCTACAACAATGTGCTGATTCTGGGGGACGTGAAAGTCGGCAAGAACACCTGGATCGGGCCCAATGTGGTGCTGGACGGGTCCGGCGGGCTGGAGATCGGTGACTACGTCTCCATTAGCGCGGGCAGCCAGATCTACACCCACCACACAGTAGACTGGAGCACCTCTCTGGGCGAAAAAGGCATAGAAAGACAGCCCACCCGCATCGGCGACGGCGTCTATATCGGGCCCAATTCAATCGTACAAATGGGTGTTTCCATCGGCGATAAAGCGATTATCGGGGCCATGAGCCTGGTAAATAAAGACGTGCCCGCCCAGGGCAAATACTACGGCACCAAACTCAGAACGGACTAAACCGCTTCACGGCTGCGCAGCAGGCACCAGCAGGCGGTGACCAAGCCCAGGTAACCGGCCAAGCCGCGCGCATCGCGTAGCATGGACTGAGTAAGACCGAAGCCGATAAAGGCGACCACCACCACCAGGCCGGCGATGGCCAAAGCACGGCGAGTCGCCTCGGGCCGGCATCGTAGAACCCGCGCAAACAAGACCAGCGGCACACCGTAAAGCATCAGAAGCGACGCCAGACCAATGCCCCCCCGGCGAGCAGCGGTGTCGATCAAATCGCTGTGCAGCTGGTCGTAATTACTGACCGCGGGCGGTAAGTTCCAAGCCGCCACCCACTCGTCCCGGCGCTCCTGTAACCGACCCTCGCC
>JBELJS010000067.1:0-16956 GCA_042090255.1 Alcanivorax sp.
CCGGCTGGACGCGCGGAGCGCGCCGCTGCAGCTGCCGGCGGCGGCCACCGAAGACACATGATGGAAGGCTTTGGCGTTGACCTTCTCGGCCAGTTTCAGTGTTTGCCGGGTGCCCTCGATATTGATGTAGCGCTGGGTGTTTTCATCCGCACTGAGATCGTAGATGGCGGCCAAGTGGAAAAAGTGGTCAATTTGACCCACCAAATCGTCCTGGTCGCGCTTGCTGACGCCAAGGAGTTTCTTGGTCAGATCCCCGGTGATCGGCACCAGACGGCTTTCTTCCACGCACAGCCGCCGCCGCATGGCGTCCAGCTTGTATTCCGAGCCGGGCCGTACCAGGGCGAACACTCGGGCGCCTTCGCGTTTGAGCAAACGCGCCACCAAGAAGCGGCCAATGAAACCGGTCGCGCCGGTAACGAAGTAGTTCATGCGAAAACCCCTTTGCTGTCATCTCTGGTGGCCACGGCCGCGCCGGCACCGGGTATTGTTCTGGAAGGCGGCGACCGTTTGATAATGCGCCGCCCATGAATAAAGGGCCAGTGTTGGTGCCCGCGTCGCCGGTTACAACTAACAAGTGTTCGGCATTTTGTTTTATGAACACTTGTTAGTCAAATGGTTTTTGAGCTCTTGCACTGTCGTTGTGTTGTGTGGCTATATGCACGTCATATTGACTAACGAGTGTTCGTGAAATGAGCGAAGGGGCCCGGCAGCAGCAAAAAAAGCAGACCCGTGAGCGGATCCTGGACGCCGCCGGACGTTTGATGGCCGACGGGCGAGGGCTGGACAGTCTGGGGCTGCGTGAGGTGGCCCGGGAAGCAGGGCTGGCCGCTACCTCTCTGTACAACCATTTTCCAGATATGGAGGCCCTTGGCCTGGCGTTGATCGACCGCGCCTGTTTTCACCTGCGCTCCGCCATGGCGGAGGGGCGGCGCAGCATGATCGAAGTGGGCGCGGCCCGGGCGGTGCGTGAACTGGTGGCGCGCTTCGTACGCTTTCAGCAGGACTACGAAAACGAATTCCGCTTGCTGGTTCAGCAGCGTCTGGGCCGGCGATCCAGTTATCGCCGGCGCATTCATGGCGAGCTGCAGTTGATGGTCAACGAGCTGGCCGAAGATGTGCGCGAGGCGGTGGCCGCCCAGGACCGGCCGCCGGTGCCCGCCCAGCGGGAGGCGGAGGCGGCCATTGCGGTGATGTTCGGCCTGGGCATTGCGATGCTGGATGTGTCGCCGGCGCGGCGGCGCGAGCTGGCCGAAAATGCCGGCGACCAGGTGGAGATCATTGCCCTGGGCGGACGCCGCTGGGCGGCCGGGGACCGTTTGTAGACGCAGGGATCGAAATCCCCAGCGTCAGGCGCTAGGATGGAATGCTATTCCATAATTAGAAGGTAGGTTCATGAGCGCTGAAACGCAGTCCCTGGCCGACGCTCTCCGTTCGCGTCGCTCGGTGCGCGGCTTCCTGGATAAGCCGGTGCCTGAAGAAACCCTCCAGCAGATCTTCGAACTCGCCCAGCTGGCACCCTCCAACTGCAACATTCAGCCCTGGAAGGTGTTCGTGGCCTCCGGTGACGTGCGCGATGAATTGCGTCGCCGGATGGTGGAAAAAGTCACCGCCGGCGTGCCCATGGAGCCGGACTTCGAGCCCAACGCGGGCAAGTTCAGCGGCGTATACCGGCAGCGGCAGGTGGATTGCGCGGTGGAGCTGTACAACAACATGGGCATCGACCGGGACGACAAACCCGGCCGTATGCGTGCGCAGCTGCGCAATTTCGAGCTGTTCGACGCGCCCCATGTGGTGTTCATCGGCATGGAGCGCGAATTCGGCCCCACCGTGGCGCTGGACGTCGGTATGTATATCCAGTCTCTGATGCTGGCGATGACCGCTCATGGCGTCGGGTCCTGCGCCCAGGGCAGCATGCGATACTTCCCCAATGATGTGCGCGACATCTTTGGCGAACCGGCCTCCACCGCCGTTTTGGTGGGCATCAGCTTTGGCTATGAAGACCCGGAAGTGGCGGCCAATCGGACCCGCGTCGGGCGTGCCCCGCTGGCGGATTCGGTAGCCTTCAAAACGGCGCTCTAGGCGCCGGTTCGCCGCCCCGCGGGGTGAGGGGAAGCGCCGTTCATGTTATCATGGCCGGCTATTTTCCTACCCCCGGGGCAATATGGTCATCGTAAAAGGTGTGATTCCGGTCCGTGATACGCTGCGCGAAAGCGCCGTGGCACTGGCCCAGGAGCTGGCCACCCAGGCCCGCGCCGAGCACGGCTGTGTGTCCTACGAGGTGTACGTCAAGGCGGACACCCCCAGGGTGATCATGCTGTGGCAACAGTGGCAGACCCTGGACGATCTGGAACGTCACTTCGATTCCGATCATCTGGATGCTTTCCTGGACCGGATTCCCGACATGATAGATGGCGAAGTGCATTCCATGCGCTTCGACGTTACCGACGAAGACGGCGAGCCGGTGGTGGAACCGCCCGCCGTGGAAGTGGCCGAAGGCACCACCCTGCATTGAGCCGGGCGCCGGCGGCCGGGAGCCTGACCGATCATGAAAACCCGAATCGATTCCCTTGACGACGTTATTGCCAGCTTCGCCGGGCAAGGCTATATCTGCGACCAGCGCACCGCGCTGGCGGTCTACCTGGCGGCACAGCTGCACAAGCCGGTGCTGGTGGAAGGCCCGCCCGGGGTGGGCAAGACGGAATTGGCGAAAGCCGCCTCCGCGTTTCTGGAAGCCCCGCTGATCCGGCTGCAATGCTACGAAGGCCTGGATGAAAGTCGCGCGCTGTATGAGTGGAAGTACGGCAAGCAATTGTTGTATACCCAGTTATTGCGCGACAAGCTCAGCGGGATGCTGGCGGACACCGACAGTCTGGAACAGAGCATGCAGCGGCTCGGCGATCTCGGCGACGCTTTCTACAGCGAAACCTTTCTTGAGCCGCGGCCGCTGCTGCGCGCGCTACGCGCCGATGAACCGGTGGTGCTGTTGATCGATGAAATCGACAAGGCCGACCAGGAATTCGAGGCGTTTCTGCTCGAGCTGTTGTCCGATTTCCAGATATCAATCCCGGAAATGGGTACGGTGAAGGCCCGGCATCAGCCGCTGGTGTTCCTCACCAGTAACGACCAGCGCGAGCTCTCCGACGCGCTCAAGCGGCGTTGCCTGCATCTTTATATTCCCTATCCGGACGCAGCCCTGGAGCGCCGCATTCTGGCTGAGCGCGTGCCGGAGCTGGGCGACCAACTGCGCGATCAGTTGGTGGCGTTTATCCAGCATCTGCGCGAGCAGGACATGAAGAAGCTGCCGGCGATTTCGGAAACTCTGGACTGGGCGCGGGCCCTGGTGCTGCTGCACGCGGACACTCTGGAACCGGAGCTGGTCGAGCAGACCCTGGCGCTGGTGCTCAAGAACGAGCAGGACGTGGCGCTGGCCCGCGACCTGCTGCCGCACTGGTTCCGTAAACCCCGTTCCGCCTGAGGCGCCGCCATGGCCGACCGCCGTTTGCATGAGTTCGTCCGCGCCCTGCGCGGCGCCGGCGTGCGTGTTTCGCCCACGGAGGCGGAAGAAGCGTTCCGCGCCGCCGCCCTGATCGGCTACTACCCCCGCGATCAGTTCCGCGAAACCCTGGCGCTGACCCTGGTAAAAAGCCAGCAGGAACGCCCCGACTTTGACGACTGTTTCGAATCGTTTTTCCATTTCGAATCCGCCGAGGACGACGACGCCGCGGACCAGGACGCCGAGGGTGAGCCGCTGTCGCCGCAGGAAGGGCAGGGCCTTTCCGAGCCGGCCGCGGAACTGGTCGCCCAGGATGCGGGGCAGTTGGAGCAGACCTTGGCGCGCAACGCCGGTGAAATGGATTTCACTGATATGCAGGTGATCACGCAGCAGGGTCTGTACGCTCGGCGCCTGCTGATGAACATGGGCATGGGCGCGGTGGACGATGAGATTCTGCGGCTGGACGCGTCGCCGCGCGGGGGCGATCAGCGGCGTGCCGGCGAACTGCGTGAGTGGCGTCAGCAGGTGCGTGAGCTGGCGGTGCGCCATGTGCGGCGTCAGTTCAACCTGCACGGGCGCGCCCATGGACGCGCATTGCGTGAAGAGACCATGCGCGCCGCCCCGTTCCGCGACCTGCGTGAATTCAAACAGGTGCAGACCCTGGTGCGGCGTATGGCGCGGCGGCTCGCCAGCCTCCATCAGCGCCGTCAGAAGAAAGCCAAACGCGGGACTTTGGATGCCCGCCGTACCTTGGCGTCCAGCCTCCGCTACAACGCCGTGCCGGTGCAGCTGCACTGGCGCCAGAAGCGCCGGCTCAAATCCAAGGTGGTGGTGATCTGCGATGTCTCCAGTTCGGTGCGTGACGCCGCCCGGTTTCTGTTGCAGTTTCTCTATGCCATGACCGACGTGCTGCCGCGGGTGCGCAGCTTCGCCTTCGCCGCGCGCTTCGACGAGGTCACCGACGACTTCGACCGCTATTCGCCGGACGTGGCGGTGGGGCGAATTCTCGACCGGGTCTCTGGAAGCGGCACCGATTACGGCACCATGTTCGAGGAATTCGTGGCGTTGTGCGGCTCCGAAATCGACCGCCACACCACCGTGATCATCCTCGGCGACGCACGCAATAACGATCTTCCCGCCGGCGAGCAGCATCTGGCGGAGGTATCGCGCCGTGCCAAACAGGTGTTTTGGCTTAATCCGGAACCGCCGTCGCGGTGGAACAGTGGCGACGCGATCATGGCCCGCTACCAGCCGTATTGCCGTGCCGCGCGTCGCTGCGCGTCGCTTAATGATCTGAGCCGCTTCACCGACTACCTGCTGAAAAGCGTCTAGCGGCTGTTTGCCACGCCCCTTAGCGCACCGCTGAGCGCCTCGTTGAGGCGGCGCAGATTCACCGGCTTGGCGATATGCCCCACCATCCCGGCGTCGTGGCAGGCGGCGATCTTGTCCGGCACCGCATGGGCTGTCAGGGCGATGACCGGAATCACCGGCAGGCGGCCCTGGCGCTGCAAGCCTTGAATCGCCCGGGTGGTTTCAAAGCCGTCCATGTCCGGCATTTCGCAATCCATCAGAATAAGATCGAACTGCGCCGGCCGCGACAGCAAGACCGCCAATGCTTCGGCGCCGCTTTCCGCCGTTTCGCATTGGTGGCCGAGTTTCTGACACAGGCCTTCCGCGACCAGCAAGTTGATGTGGTTGTCGTCGACGATCAACAGTCGGGCGCCGGCAACACCGTCGGTCTGTTCTGTTTCCGTCGCCGGAGAATCAGCCTGGCCCTTCCCTGTCGGCAGTGGCAGCCGAACCCAGAAGTAGGAGCCTTGCGCCTCGCTGCTTCGAAAGCCGATCTCACCGCCCATGATCTCAGCCAGCTGCCGGCAAATAGCCAGCCCCAGCCCGGTGCCGCCATAACGGCGCCGGCTGGTCTGGTCGCCCTGATGGAAGTAGTCGAACAGCCGTGATTGTTGATCGGGGGGGATGCCTATGCCGGAATCGGTGATTTCGAACAGCACGTAATCCTGGTTCGCATGATCGCGGCGTGCCGCTACCTCAATGCGTCCGTTCTCGGTGAATTTGACCGCGTTACCGATCAGGTTGACCAGTATCTGACGTAACCGGACCGGGTCCCCGACGCAGTACTCGCCAAGATCGGGGTCCAGATTTTCGATCAGGGAATTGGCGTTCAGGCGGGCGCGGTGCTCGAACAGCGCCACGCATTCACCGATAAGTGCCGGCAGGTCCAGCTCGGTCTGCTCGATGGGCATCTTGCCGGCGTCAAGGCGTGAGTAGTCCAGAACATCGTTGATCAAATCGAGCAGGGTGTTGCCGGACTGTTCAATCACATGAAGCTGACGCCGCTGAGTCTCATCCAGTTCCGAGTCGCGCAACATATCCACCGTGCCGATAATGCCGTTGAGCGGGGTGCGGATTTCATGGCTCATAACGGCGAGAAATTCACTGCGCGCGCTCAGTGCGGTGTTCAGTTCATGGGTGCGTTCTTCAACGCGTCGCTCCAGCACCTCCTTGGCTTCCTTGTGTATGCGCTCGTTTTCCGATTTTAAAGTGGTCATGCGGTGGGCCAGGGCGAAAGACAACAAGAGCGCCTCGGTGACAGTGCCCAGCTGCAGTGCGTTTTCGATCAACCAGCTGCCGCCGATCAAGTTAAAGGTTTTGAGAATGTAGATTATCGACGCCAGGCCGACAGTGGTGAAGGCGAGCAGGAAAAAGCGTGCCGGTTGATAGCCTTGACGTACCGACCAGATGGCGAGGGCGATGGCGATGAACGGCCACGGAAAAATGATCGCCGATGAAAATTGAATAAAGAACGTGAAGTTGAGAAGTGTAAATGGAGCCAGGCCTGCCAGTGCCAGACCGACCAGCACTAGAACTCGGTTGAGCGCCGGCGCCGCCTTTTTGAGCTCCAGAAACGAGCATGAGAATAAGATTGAAAAAGCCAGGGTGAGCAAATTGAGCACCGGCAGGCTGCGGTGGTTCCATTCGCTGGCGCCGGGCCACAGCCACTGATACGCCAAGCCTTCGCGTGCGAACAAATTTAAGCCGAATACGCCCAAATAGAGTACGTAGAGCAGGTAGCTGGGTTCGCGAATAGAGAAAAAAATCAGCAGATTGAACAGGCACATGATCAGCACCGAGCCGAAATAAAAGCCGTAACTGAGCTTCAAGTAGCCGTCATGCTGGTTGAAGTTGTGGGGAGCGCGAATCGACAGGGGAAAGTCGATTACGTTGTCGCCGCGGGCGCGAAAAAGCACCGACCACTGAGCCTGCTGGGGAATGGTGAGCGGAAAAACCAACTGGTGGTGCGAGAAGGGGCGCTCGGTGAAAGGCACCCGGTCGCCGCTGCGCTGGTGACGCAGCAGCGTGCCGTCCTGGTCGTAGATATACATATCCAGGTAATCGAGATGCGGTCGCCCGGCGCGCAGATACCAGAGCCCGGTATCCGACTGGTTATGCAGACCCAACAGGAACCACTGATCCTGTTCCCGGAATCCCATCGACGGGTACCGGCTACCCAGCCGTTGGCCCTTGCCGCTGCGCAGGGCCGCCAAGGCCTGCTCGGGTGTCATTTCGCCCGGGGCCGCCTCCAGCCAGCGCAGATCGGGTGACGCCTGATAATCAGAGACCCGTTCACTCAGCTCCAGGGCCTGCGCCGCCCCCGCGGCCAGAAGAAAACAGAGCCCCGCCAACCATGAACGTCCCTGCATTATTGGTCCCCCTCGCAAAGCGTGAACTCCGTCACTGACCTTTTACCGTATTTAACCGGTCCGGCGGAACGGCTCCAAGCGCCAATGTTCAAAATACTGACTTCTAACGCAAAGGAGAGGCACATGAAGATTCGAATCCTGAGTAGTGCAATGGTGTTGTCCTGTTCGGTGATGGCGGGCGGCGCTTTTGCGGCCGGGCCCTACATCGGCGCCAACTACAACCAGATTCAGTATGACAACGACGACGTTGATGAAGACACTCTGAAAGTGGATGGCGTGACGTTGCGTGCCGGCTTTGAGTTCAACGATTTCATTGCGTTGGAGGCACGTGGTGGTACCGGCATTGATGGTGATTCGAAAAACGCGCCCCTGGGGACCTTTGAATACGACATGGACCATATGTACGGCGGCTATCTGAAACTCTCCGCCCCGCTTTCCGACTCCATTCATCCCTATGTCATCGGCGGCTACAGCAAAATCAAAGCCGACGTTAAGTATACGGTGGCGGGTGTCAGCACGGACGAAAGCGAGCACTTCGAAGATGAATCCTATGGCGCCGGCCTGGATTTCAATATCACCGATACGCTGGGTGCCAATCTGGAATACATGCGCTACTACGATCAGGACGAGGAAGAGATTTCCGGGGTGAGCGTGGGGCTGCGCTCCGCATTCTGATTACCAACGCCATGGCCCCGACAACGCCGGCGTAAGCCGGCGTTTTTGGTGTCCGCGGTAAAGATCAGCCCGCCCGCGTCAGTAGTTCTTCCAGTCTTGGCCGGAAAGCGGTCGCCACGCCTAGATTTTTCATCGTCCAGTAGTGGCCCCCCACCACCCGCTGTACCAGCAAGGTACGCGAGCTGGGCTGGAACTTGAGCATTTCCTCCAGCGGTGTGCGCCGGGCCTGCTGCACCACATCCTGATGCAGGCTGGCCTGGCCAAAGTCAAAGGGCGTCTCGGCGAACGCCTTGAGCAGCAGCGGCACCCAGGCCTGGTAAAGGCGGTCGGACACCTCGCTGTCGCTACGGCGCGCGCCGATCGCCAGCAAAGCCTGGTCCAGGGCCCGCCAGTCGGCGTCCAAAGACGCCCGCACCAGAGTGGCCATCAGGCGCACGTCTTCTTCCGGCAGCCGTTTCACCGCGCCAAAATCGTACAGCACGATGCTGCCATCGATGCGGAACGCGAAATTACCCGGGTGCGGGTCGCAGTGTACCGTGCGCAATTCGAAAATCTGCCGACCGATAATATCGAACAGGCGCTCCCCCAATCGGTTTCGCATCGCCTGATCAAAACCGTTCTCGTCGCTGACTTGCTCAAGGGCGACGCCGTCCTCGAAACTCAGCGTCAGCACGGTGGTGCCGGACAGGTCGGCGAACACGGTCGGAATCACCACGTCGTCGTCCTCCGCATGGAAAGCTTGAAACAACCGCACATTGTCGGCTTCGCGCAGGTAATCCAGCTCTTCTTCCAGCTGTGCGCGAATTTCTTTGAACACCGCATCCAGTGCGCGCTCGTCCACCCGCAGTAAGCTGCCCAGTTTGAGAATGCGTTTTAGGTGCTTCATGTCCGAGTCGATCGAAGCCTTGACCGCCGGGTATTGGATCTTTACCACCACGTCAGCGCCCGCCAGCGTGGTGGCCCGATGCACCTGACCGATGGAGGCCGCCGCGAAGGGCGTCTCGTCGAACGCCTGAAAATAGTCGCCCACCGGGCCGCCCAATTCCTTCTCCAATTGTCGCCGGATCACATGGAAGGGCATCGGTGCCGAGGCGTTTTGCAGGACCGCCAACTGCTCGCTGATTTCCCGGGGGAGGACGTCTTGCATCTGCGAGGCGATTTGACCCACCTTCATGACCGCGCCTTTCATCTGCCCGAGCGTGGCGGCCACTTCCTGGCCGATATGGCGCATCAGCGCCTCGCGGCTGGTGGCGCGGTCCTGCTCCGACTGGAACCACCCCTTCACCTGATGAGAGGCGACACGGGTGGCGATGGACGTCGTCATGCCCGTCAGTTTCCAGAGGCGCCCGGTGGTGGAAGCGGGGCGCCGTTCCCGTCCGCGTTTTGCCATGCTGCGTTGTCCCGTGGTCGAAAGAGCGGTGGCGGTGTCGCACACCATGCTGAAGGCAGAGACTAGTCCGGTGTGTCGCCGCTGTCATGGGGTATTCGGGCCAAAGCCGGGCAAAAAAAAGGGGCCCAGGTGGGCCCCATTAAAGGAGAGTAGGCAGAATTTCAGAAATTAAGCGCGTTCTTTCTCGCCAGTGCTGACCAGATCGTCGAACAGTTTCTGGCTTTGTTCGCGCAGGGTGCTTACAGCGCCCAGGCCGGCCAGCACGAATTCATTGGTTTCCTCGGCTTTCTCGCCGCGCTCCTGTTTGCCGTTGGCGACAAACTGTTCGTACAGTTCGTGGCGCTTCCGGGGGGCGTCGTCGATCAGTTGGCGAGTGCTCACTACCAAGCCGCGGCTCGCCAGCAGCGCCTTGGATTTGCCTTCGGCGTCTTCGCCGTAGGCCTCCTGGCCGGCTTGCACGTATTTGCCGTAGAGCTCCTCGGAGCTGTCTCCGGCTTTGCTGTAGGCGCCCAGACCGGCCAGGTACAGTTTATTGCCCAGGGTCTTGGCACGCTGAATCAGGTTGTCTTGCTGGTCGCGAATGTCTTTCAGTTCACCCATGATCGTTGCTCTCTCTATGCCGACTCTATGCCGAGAATGTCAGCGACCGGGGCGGTCGCGCCTTGATGAACGACATAATAGGGCGCCGAATCGCAGGGCCTGATAATTACTGTCCGACAATGCGACAATCGATGAACGGTGTGGATATGGCGAGCTGTGACAGAATTCCCACCCTGGCCGCCAAGTCCAACATGGCGGGAACCCGGGGCGAGCGCTTACACTCCATAGGAAACGAGGAGCCTACGAAGCACTCCCTAACCGGCAGAGATACTATTTCATGATCGAAAAATTCATTGCCAAGGTGCCCAGCCGGATTTGGGCGGACGGGCGCCCGGCCAAAGCGCGGCAATGGGATGCCGAGTTCAATGTGGCGGCCTGGGCCCGGATTTCAGGTAAACCGGGTACGGTCCAACTACTGGTGCGCTACTTGGACACCAATAATGATCAGGCGATTCTGGTCGATGCCGCCGAAGTGAACGGTGATGGCAGCGCCTTGCTGTCCGGGCTGGTTCGCTTACGGTTTAATGACAGCGTCGAGCAGGTTCAGGTGTCCCTGCGGCTGTCGGACCCGGGCATGCGCTATGTGGTGGAAGAGCTGTATATGCAGCGGCGGGGCAGCGCGCTGCGCCCTCAGGACAAGCTGATCTCCAACTACTGAGCCCCGCAACAGAGCCTTATTGAAAAAGTCACCGGGCCCGCTCCCCTTCAGCGAGCCCGGTTCCTTAACCCCCTTGATGGGCCCGCCGCCGTGGCGACAAGGCCCGTTCCCCCCGACGCTTCGGGTTCTCGGTGCGGTCGTTTCCGGCGGCATCGTCGCCGCACTCCAGTAACGATTCCGGCCAGTCCTGAAAATCCAGGCCGGTGAGCCTGTTCAGGTTCTCCAGAGCGGTTTCCGGGTGCCGCTTTTCAATTCTTATCACCTTGCTCATGACGCTTTACTCGTTGCCTGAACGAATAAAAGCGAGAACCATGCCAATGCATATAAAAATATTTTTGCTGATAAATCAGTCGGTTGGCGCTGCCGGTGTCGGGCAGGGGGCTGGCCAGCGGCGCGCGCCGGCAAGATGTGACAATCTTTGCCAGTGGCACCGCTGGCCCGGGGTGGGCGGCTGGTGGGGGTTAATCGAGGAAGAAATCAGGCAGTAACTGGTCGTCGGAAAGCTGCGGGTCGACCTTGTAGACCGACAGATCGGTGACGCCGGCCTGGCGGATCACTTCGTCGTCGATAAAGAAGTTACCGCTGCATTCCGCCTGGGGCCGGGTAAGTATCCAGTGCGCCGCGTCCGCCATGATTTCGGGCTGCCGCGCCGCCTTCACTGCCATTTCGCCGCCCAGATGGTTGCGCACCGCGGCGGTGTTGATGGCGGTACGTGGCCAGAGCGCGTTCACGCCCACCTTACCGGCGTACTCGTCCGCCATGCCCAGCACGCACAGGCTCATGCCGTATTTGGCCATGGTGTAGGCCAGGTGGCGGCCGAACCAGGCCGGGTTCATGTTCAGCGGTGGCGACAGGTTGAGAATGTGCGGGTTGTCCGCCTGGCGCAATAGCGGCAAGCACAGTTTGCTGGTCATGAAGGTGCCGCGGCTGTTGACCTGGTTCATCAGGTCGTAGGACTTCATGGTGGTGGCTTCGGTGGGGGTCAGGGCAATGGCGCTGGCGTTATTGACCAGAATGTCGATGCCGCCGAATGTCGCTTCCGCCTGGTCCACAGCGGCCTGGACCTGATCCTCGTAGCGGATGTCGCCGACGCACACCAGGGCTTCGCCACCGGCCTCGCGGATTTCCTCGGCGGCGGTATAGAGCGTGCCCGGCAGCTTGGGGTGCGGTTCGGTGGTCTTGGCGAACAGCACCACCCGGGCGCCGTCGCGGGCGGCGCGCACGCCGATAGCCTTGCCGATGCCGCGGCTGGCGCCGGTGATGAACAGGGTCTTTCCTTTCAGGGTGGCGGTGGTCATAGCCGGGTCCTCGACGTGAAGCGTGGACGTTCACGCTAGCAAGAGCCGGCCGAGGGCGGCAATACACAAACCACCGGGTTATGGCTCCTTGGCGGCGGGGGCTTGCTCCGGCGCTTGGGAAGCGGGTATCTTGTGGCTTGCTTGGTCATTTTGGGCCATTGGTAGGGTGGCCCGGGGTTGGGCGAAGACGCAGGTTGGTGAATACGGGCAAAAAGCATGACGATTCTAAAAATGACCGCGGAGGACTACACGCTGTCCGCCGAATACCTGGGCCCTATGCTGGAGGCCCTGCACAAAAGGGGCATCGACGAACAGGAGGCGCTGGCCGGTCTGGATATTGAGCCGGGTTGCTGGCGCGACCCCAAAGCCCGTGTCACCGCTTTGACCTTTAAACGCTTTTCCCGGCGGGTGGTGACGTTGACCGGTGAGCCCTGGATCGGCTGGGAACTGGGCGCCTCCATGCCGTTGTCATCGCACGGGTTTCTCGGCTACGCGGCGATGAGCAGCAACACGCTGGGGGACGCCATCGAGCTGGCGGTGAAGTTTTTCCGCACCCGCGGCACCATTGTTCAACTGGAGGCCTTCGTGGAGGGCGACTGGGCGGTGCTGCAACTCAACGAGATGCTGTCCCTCGGCGAGCACGGGCCGCTGCTCACGGAAAGCCTGTTCTCCAGCTTCCACTTCATGGGCCTGCAGCTGATGCCGGACATCGAGATCCTCGGCGAGCTGCGCTTTGCTTACCCGGAGCCTGAGTATTTTTCACGCCTGCGGCCCATGATTCCGGTGCCGATCTATTTCGATTGCGCCTACAGCCAGATGCGGTTTCCCGCCGAGCGGCTGCAGCGGCGCCTGCGCTTCGCCGATCCGCGCCTGGCACAGATGGCCGCCGCTCAGTGCGAGCAGGAGATGGAGCAGATCAAGGCGCCGCCGGCGCTGCTCGGCCAGGTTCGGCGCGTGATGCTGGCCGGTTCCGGCGCCTTCCCAGGGGTCGAGGAGGTAGCGTCGGAGATGCATATGTCGTCACGGACGCTCAAGCGCAAGCTCCAGCAACTGGGCACCAGCTACCAGAAGCTGCTGGATGACCTGCGCAAAGGTTTGGCGGTGGAATACCTGACGCAGAGTGGCCGGTCCGTGGACGATATCGCATTGGCGCTGGGTTATTCCGACGCCTCCAATTTCGCCCGGGCGTTCCGGCGCTGGACCGGAAAGAGCCCGTCGGACTACCGCTGAGCGCCCCGTTTAAAGGGACGCAACCAGATCCGCCAGAGCGCCGCCCAGGCCGCCCAGCAACAGGGTCAGGGTGGCCAGGAAACCGAGCAGAAAGCCGCGCCCCCGGTCCCGGGGCGACTCCAGATAGGCGTTGAAATAGAGCTGCCGGCCGATCACGAACAGCGCCCCCACCGCGGCGGCGGCGTGCGGTTCCAGATACCAGCCGCAAAGCCACAGCCCGGGCAGGAACAGGACCAGCTGCTCCACCGTATTGGCGTGAATGCGCAGGCTGCGCTCAAACAGTTCGTGGCCCTGAACCGCCGGCGCCCGCACCTGGTATTTGACCCGGGCACGGCCCACCACAAAGCTGAACAGGGCGCATTGCAGCAGCGCCACGACGGTAACGATGGCAACCCATTCCATGACTTTCCCCCAAGCAGGTATGGTTAAATCGGCGCACAACGGTCGACACCGAGATATTCTTATTTTTGCGCATCATCCTAGAGCGTTTTGCGTAGGATCGCATCTTCTTGCCGCCGGGACCGGTCCGGCGGCGCAACCCTGGGAGCGAGCATGACCGAACTACACCCCCGCTTGGCGGCGGATACCGGCGCCCTGGGCGAAACCGAGCTGTGCTGGCTGCGCTGGATGCGTGACGCTCGTTTCCCCTGGCTGATCGTGGTGCCCAAGCGTGACGGGCTGCGGGAATGGCATCATCTGCCGGAACTCGATCAGCAACGCCTGCTGGCCACCGTGAACCACCTGGCCGCCGAGCTGGAAAGAGTCACCGGCGCCGACAAGATCAACCTCGGGGCACTGGGCAACCTGGTGCCGCAACTGCACGTGCACGTCATTGCCCGCTTCCGCGACGATCCCTGCTGGCCCGGGCCGGTGTGGGGCCAGGGCGAGTCGGTGCCGGTGACAGGCACGCCGGACTGGCTGGCACGGCTTTCGTTGCCCGAGGAGGGGTAGGGTATGGAATTAATCGCGGTGGACGTGCAATGCCCCCATTGCTGGGAGCATTTCGAGGCGCTGGTGGATCCGTCCCAGGGGGATCAGGAGTACGTAGAGGACTGCCACATTTGCTGCCGCCCGCTGGTGCTCGCCGTCGACCTCACCGACCCCGAGGTGCCCTCGGTGTCGGTGACGCCGGAAAACGACTGACGAGCCCGCTCAGGGGTTGTCGTTACCGGCCAGGAAGGCCTGCATTTCCGGGTCGTTGAGCATCCGCTCGATGGAACGGCTGAGGATGTCGTTGACCATTTCCTGGTTGCGCGCCGCCGAGGGCGTAAAGGGCAGATCGTGCTCGACGCTGCTCTTGTAGGTGCCGACGTGGGTGGTCTCGCCGCGCCGGGCCTCGGCCACCAGTTCCAGGTTCAGGGTCACTTCGTTGACCACCGATCCCTCTTCGGGGATGTACTCCAGTTTTTCTAGGCGCACTTCCAGGGTGGTGGCGTCGCCCCCCGGGTTGAAGGCGTTGTAGCCCAGCGTCTGCAGCCCCTGGCGAACGGTCTCGGCGATTGCCGGGCGCAGGTCATTGGCCGGCTGCACCAGCGACGTGTCCTTGTAAACGCCGCCCCGGGATCCGAATTCCTTGCGGTTGCGGGAGTCCACGGCAATCACCTGCACCGGTTGATTGTTACCCCGGTTGGCGGCCTGGACTTCGGCGGTGGGTTTCACCTCGATCTGCTGCGGGCTGAGCGCGCAGCCGGTCAGCGACAGCGCCAGGGCGGCGCCGGTGAAAAGTGTGGCGAAGGTCGATTTCATCCGTGTTCTCCATAAGGGCGGTTCGACGTTATCAATACAGTTTAGGGCCTGTTCACACTACTTGCATCACGCCTGTTGCGGCTAAAAAGCCACCAATCAAGGCGAGAGGAGAGAAGTTTGGTGATTCCAAATGAACGACGAGCAACGCAGAGTGGTGGCTTTTTAGCCGCAACCCGAAGGGCTGGAGCCCTTTTCGTCCCCAGCGTCGTTGTCGGTCGCTTATTTGGAATCACCAAACGGCGCTCCCTCCGCCTAGCTGGAGCTCAAAAATGGCATCCAGCGGGCGTGATGCAAGTAGTGTGAACAGGCCCTAGTGCGTTCGTTTCAAGGATTCTTCCGCCAGATCGTGGAGTGCGTCCTTGTAGCGGGACGCGGGCACCGGCGCCAGGGCGTCCAGGGCCAGCCGGGTTTGCTCGGCGGCCCGCTCGACGGTGTAGCTGAGCCCGCCGCAGTCGTGCACGATCTCGACGATTTGCTCCAGCTGCTCCAGGCCGCCGGTGCGGATCGCGTTCTTGATCAGGCCGGCGTGTTCCGGGGCGCCATGCTGAATGGCGTAAATCAGGGGCAGGGTGGGCTTGCCCTCGGCCAGGTCGTCGCCCACGTTCTTGCCAAGCTCGTTCACGTCGCCCTGGTAGTCGAGCACATCGTCGATCAGCTGAAACGCGATGCCCAGATGGCGGCCAAAAGTGGCGAACGCCTGCGAAAAGTCGGTTTCCGTGCGGGCGCCCAGCACGGCGCCGGTCTCCGCCGCCGACTCGAACATCTTGGCGGTTTTGTGGTGGATCACGCGCATATAGCTGGGCTCGGTGGTGCTCGGGTCACGGGTATTGATCAACTGCAGCACCTCGCCCTCGGAGATAGTGTTGGTGCTCTGCGAGAGAATTTCCAGCAGGCGCTGGTCACGCAGCGCCACCATCAGCTGGAATGCCCGGGAGATCAGGAAGTCGCCCACCAGGACGCTGGCGGAATTGCCCCAGACCGCGTTCACCGTGGGCCGGCCCCGGCGCAGGCTGGATTCGTCCACCACGTCGTCGTGGAGCAGGGTGGCGGTGTGCAAGAACTCGATCACCGCGGCCACATCCACGTGCTGGGCGCCGGTGTAGCCGGACGCACGGGCGCTCAGCAGCCCCACCAGCGGGCGCAGGCGTTTGCCGCCGGAGTCGACGATGTACTCCCCCACCTCGCGGATCAGCGGTACCTCGGTGTCCAGGTGGTGAGTGATGAAGCGGTTCACCGCCTCGAAATCCTCGGCGACGACAGAGCTGATGGCCTTGAAATCCATGAAGTAGCTATCCGGCTAAAAAGGGGCGGTAAACAGCGGGCAATGCTAGCAGCGGGGCCCGGCCAGTCAAGAAAACCCGGCCCCCGGAGGCTGGCTGTAAAAGCCGCGTCATGCGGGCTTGAGGCGTATCAACCTTTAGCGTACACTTCGCGACCCGAATTAATCATCCCACGGGCACCGAAAGCGACCGCCTGATTTCAGGGCCGGGTCCGCCCAAGAGGAACCATCTGGAGCAAGTAGATGTACGCAGTCATCAAAACGGGTGGCAAGCAGTACCGCGTTGAAGAGGGTGACACCCTGCGCGTGGAGAAGATTGAAGTGGCCACCGGTGAATCCGTGGACTTTGATCAAGTGCTGCTGGTTGCCGACGGCGACGACGTGAAGGTTGGCCAGCCGCTGTTGGAAGGCGCCAAGGTCACCGCCGAAGTGGTCGAGCAGGGCCGTCACAAGAAGATCAAGATTGTGAAGTTCCGCCGCCGCAAGCATTCCCGCAAGCAGCAGGGCCATCGCCAGTGGTACACTGCGGTGAAAATCACCGGGATCCAGGGCTGATCCGGACGCAACGAGAGGATTGAAACATGGCACATAAAAAAGCCGGTGGTAGTACTCGTAACGGTCGCGACTCGGAAAGTAAACGCCTTGGCGTGAAGCGCTTCGGCGGCCAGGTCGTTCAGGCCGGCGAGATCATCGTTCGCCAGCGCGGCACCCGTTTCCACCCCGGAGTGAACACCGGGATTGGCAAGGACCACACCATCTTCGCCAAGGAAGCCGGACGCGTGAAGTTCGAAGTCAAAGGCCCGCTCAGCCGCAAATACGTGGTGATCGAGCCCGTGGCCTGATCCCTGCCGGGATCTAAAAAAGCCCC
>JBELJS010000015.1:0-63768 GCA_042090255.1 Alcanivorax sp.
TCAGCGCCGCGTGCGGGTCCTGAAAAATAATTTGATGGTCGCGGCGCAGCCGTTTGCGCTCCGCCCGCGACAGGGTGCGCAGGTTGTGTTCGCCGTAGCGGATGTCGCCGGCGCTGGGTTTCAGCAGGCCGGCGAGGGCGCGCCCCAGGGTGGTTTTGCCGGAGCCGGATTCGCCGATGATGCCGAAGGTCTCGCCGGGCTGGATGGCGAAGCTGACACCGTCCACCGCTTTCACGGTGCCCGCCTTGGTGGCGAAGTGGATGCTCAAGTCATGCGCGGACACGCTGGTGGTGGCGCTGTCCGGGCGCGGGGTCAGAGAGGCGTTCATGGGGTCACGGCTCCCGGCAGAGTCAGTTCGGCGCTGCGCCAGCAACGGGCCAGGCGGTCGTCGGTAAGCGGCTGCAAGGGCTGGGGCTGTTCGCAGCCGTCGGTGGCGTGCGGGCAGCGCGCCTGAAAGCGGCAGCCCCGCGGCATCTGGTCCGGGGCCGGCACGCGCCCGGCGATTGACGGCAGCCGCTGGCCGCGCTCGCTGAGGCCGGGCAGCGAGCACAGCAGCCCGGAGGAATAGGGGTGGCGCGGGCGGTACAACACCGAATCCACCGGTGCGCTCTCCACCACCTCACCGGCGTACATGGTCAGCAACCGCGAACAGGTCTCCGCCACCACGCCCAGGTCGTGGGTGATGAACAGCAACGCGGTGCCGGTGCTGTCGCTGATCTCGCAGAGCAGGTCGATGATCTGCGCCTGCACGGTCACATCCAGGGCGGTGGTGGGTTCGTCGGCGATCACCAGCTTGGGGCGGCAGATCAGCGCCATGGCGATCATCACCCGCTGACGCATGCCGCCGGAAAACTGGTAGGGGTAATCGTTGATGCGCTGCGCCGGTGACGGAATGCCCACTTCGGCCAGCGCCTCGATGGCGCGCTCGCGGGCCTCCTTGCGACTCACTTTGCGGTGGCTGCGCAGGGTTTCGGTGAGCTGCTCGCCGATGGTGAACACCGGGTCCAGCGCGCTCATCGGCTCCTGGAAGATCATGCTGATCTCGCTGCCGCGCAGGCGCCGCATACGACTCGCCGGCAGGGTGCTCAGGTCCTCACCCTGGAAGCGGATCGCGCCGCGCACCCGGGCGGTGGCGCTCGGCAGCAGGCCCAGCAAGGCCAGCCCGGTGACGGTCTTGCCGCAGCCGCTTTCGCCGACCACGCCGACCCGCTCACCGGGCGCCACGGTAAAGGAAACGTCACGGGTAATGGCGGTCTCGCCGCCCGGGTGGGCGAAGGAAATGCTCAGATTCTCCACCGACAGCAGCGGTGCGTCCTGAGCTTGTCGTGCCCTTTCGGTGTGTTGCGCCATGGCTCTCTCCGGCACCCTAGGTTCCGTAGGCGGCGGCGATGGTGTCGGTGACCGCCTTGTAGTGATCGAGCAGTTTGTTCAGGCCACTGTGCTGCGTGAGTAACGAGCCGAAGTACCAAAGCGGGGTGATCAGCATCACCACCTGGCGCACCGGCGTGTCCTGGCGCAGTTCGCCGGCGCCGATCGCCAGGGTGACCGCGTGGGCCACGTAGTCCTCGAAATGACGGGACATCTCGGAAATGCCCGCCTGGATGCCCGGCGACAGCAGATGGTTCTCGAACCGCGCCCGCGCCGACAGGCTCCAGGGATTACGCCCCCGGGTGTCGGCGTTGAACTCGTAGAAGCGGCGTTCGCAGTCCTTGGCGGTGAGCATGATGCGCTCCTCCAGGCTCAGCCTGGGCTTGGCCCACACTTCCTTGAACTGCTCTTCCAGGCTGTCGAAGGTTTCCTGGAACACCGCGTCGATGAGCGCGTTCTTGTTGCCAAAGTGGTAGTGCAGATTGGCCCGCGTGGTGTTCACCACCTCGGCGATGTCGCCATAGCTGACGTCGGCCAGGCCACGCTGAATAAACAAATCGCGGGCCGCTTTCTTGATCTGCGCCTTCATCGGCGGCTGGCCCAATTGCGATTTTTTCTCCGGTCTGGCCAAGCGCCGTGCCTCCTGTTCTGGTGTATATCGGCCGTCACGGTCACCGTGACCGCTGAGTTCTAATTAATCTGCAAGTAAATAAAAGTGGTGTCAATACTAATTGACGTGCAAGTCAGTATTTGGCTATCTTGCCCCCTAACCAGAACAGACGGATCCTGCTTCATGACCATCAAAAAGCTGCTCATTGCCAACCGCGGCGAAGTCGCCGTACGCATCGCTCGCGCCGCCGCCGACCTGGATATCGCCACGGTGGCGGTGTATCCCGCCGATGACGAACGGGCCCTGCACACCCGGGTGGCGGACCAGGCGGCGGCGCTGTCCGGCCAGGGCGTGGCCGCCTACCTGGACGGCGAGCAGCTGGTGCGCGTGGCGCAAGAGCAGGGCTGCGACGCGGTGCATCCGGGTTACGGCTTTCTCAGTGAGAGCCGCGATTTCGCCGCCGGTTGCGCGGCGGCGGGCCTGACGTTTGTCGGCCCCGACGCGGACACCCTGTCGCTGCTCGGCGACAAGGCTCGCGCCCGGGTGCTGGCGGAGGAATGCCAGGTACCGGTGGTGCCCGGCACCGGCGCCGACACCACCCTGGAACAGGCCCAGGCGTTCCGCGACGGCCTGGGCGACGACGCCACCGTGATCGTCAAGGCGATCGCCGGCGGCGGCGGGCGCGGCATGCGCATCGTGCGCCCGGGTGACGATCTGGCCGAGGCGTTCAAACGCTGCCAGGCGGAAGCCGGCGCCGCCTTCGGTAACGACGCCGTCTATGTGGAGCGCTTTATCGAGCGGGCCCGGCATATCGAAGTGCAGGTGCTGGGCGACGGCGGCGACGCGCCCGTGCATCTGTGGGAACGCGAGTGCAGCTTGCAACGCCGCAACCAGAAGCTGGTGGAAGTGGCGCCCAGCCCGACGCTCTCCGAGGACACCCGCCAGCAGTTGCTGGACGCCGCCCTGAGGCTGGCGGCGCGGGTCGGCTACCGCAGTCTGGGCACCTTCGAGTTTCTGGTCGACGCGGACGAAAGCCGCTTCGCCTTTATCGAAGCCAACCCGCGGCTGCAGGTGGAGCACACCGTCACCGAGGAAATCACCGGCGTGGACCTGGTGCAGGCGCAATTGAAAGTGGCCGGTGGCGCCTCCCTGGCGGATCTTGGCCTGACCCGCCCGCCGCAGCCGCTGGGCTTCGCCATGCAGCTGCGTGTTAATATGGAAACCATGGCAGCCAGCGGCGAGGCGCGGCCCGCCGGCGGCACTCTGGCCACCTTCGAGCCGCCCACCGGCCCCGGGCTGCGCGTGGACACCTTCGGCTACCGGGGCTACCGCACCAGCCCCCACTACGATTCCCTGCTTGCCAAGCTGATCGTGCACGGCCGCGGTGACTACGCCACCACCGTGCGGCGCGGTTACCGGGCGCTGTGCCAGTTCCGCATCGAAGGGGTGGACACCAACATCGGCTTCCTGCAGAACCTGCTGCGCCGCGACGAGGTGGTGACGAACACCGTTTACACCCGCTTCGTCGACGACCACATGGCCGAGCTGGTGGGCGAGGGCGAGCACCCGTCGCTGCACTTCGGTGCCTCCGAAGACGCCGGCGCTGCCGCCACCCAGGCGGCCATTCAAGGGCCGGCGGGCAGCGAGGCGGTGACCACGCCGATGCAGGGCGTGGTGGTGGAATTGATGGTCGGCGACGGCGACAGCGTCCGCGAGGGCCAGCCGGTGGCGTTCGTCGAAGCGATGAAAATGCAGCACCAGGTGGTGGCCGGCGTCAGCGGCACGGTGCGCCGGGTGACGTTCGCGGTGGGCGACGCGGTCAGCGGCGGCGACCCGCTGTACTTTATCGAGCCCGGCGAAGTGGCCGGCGACGCCGACCAGGAAGCGGAAGAGATCGACCTGGATCACATCCGCCCGGACCTGGCCAAACTGCAGCGGCGCGACGCCCTGCTGCGCGACGAACAGCGCCCGGACGCGGTGGCCAAGCGCCGCAAGACCGGCCAGCGCACCGCGCGGGAAAACGTGGCGGCGATCTGCGACGCCGACAGCTTTATCGAATACGGCGGCTTCACCTTCGCCGCCCAGCGCGCCCGCCGTTCCACCGAAGACCTGATCCACAACACCCCCGCCGACGGCATGATCACCGGCATCGGCTCGGTGAACGGCGACCTGTTCGGCGAGGACAAAAGCCACTGCGCCGTGCTCGCCTACGACTACACGGTTCTGGCCGGCACCCAGGGCACCATGAACCACAAGAAAACCGACCGCATTCTGGAAATCGCCGAGCAGCAGAAACTGCCGGTGATCTTCTTCGCCGAGGGCGGCGGCGGCCGCCCCGGCGACACCGACAACGCCACCAAGGTGGCCGGCCTGGACGGCCCCAGCTTCCTGCAGTACGCGCGCCTCAGCGGCCTGGTGCCGCGCATCGCCGTGGTGTCCGGGCGTTGCTTCGCCGGCAACGCCGTGTTCGCCGGCTGCAGCGACCTGATGATCGCCACCGAAAACGCCTGCATCGGCATGGCCGGGCCGGCGATGATCGAAGGCGGCGGCCTGGGCTCGTTCAAGCCGGAAGAAGTGGGCCCGGTGTCCGTGCAGCGCGCCAACGGCGTGATCGACTGCGTGGTCAAGGACGAGCAAGAAGGCGCCGCCCTGGCCAAGAAGCTGATGGGCTATTTCCAGGGCGAGATCACCGACTGGGCCTGCGAGGACCAGCGCTGGTTGCGCCGGGCGGTGCCGGAAAACCGGCTGCACGCCTACGACATGCGCCACCTGATTAACGTGTTCGCGGACACCGATTCCGTGGTCGAGCTGCGCCCGGACTTTGCCCCCGGCATGATCACCGCCTTCGTGCGCGTGGAGGGCCGGCCCCTGGGCCTGATCGCCAACGACCCGAAAGTGCTCGGCGGCGCCATCGACGCCGCCGGCGCCGACAAGGCGTCGCGCTTCATGCAGCTGTGCGACGCCTTCGGCGTGCCCATGGTCAGCTTCTGCGACACCCCGGGCTTTATGGTTGGCCCCGAGGAAGAAGAGACCGCCATGGTGCGCCACACTTGCCGCATGTTTGTCACCGCCGCCAGCCTCACCGTGCCGCTGTTTTCCCTGGTCACCCGCAAAGGCTACGGCCTGGGCGCCCAGGGCATGACCGGCGGCTCCTTCCACGCGCCGTTCTTCTGCGCCTCTTGGCCGAGCGGCGAATTCGGCGGCATGGGCCTGGAAGGGGCGGTCAACCTGGCCTACAAGAAAGAGCTGGACGCCCAGGAAACTCCGGAGAAGCGCCAGGCGCTGTTTAACGAGCTGGTCGGCAAACTCTACGAGCGCGGCGAAGCCCTGAGCATGGCCGCCGCCCTGGAAATCGACGCCGTCATCGACCCGTCCGACTCCCGCGCCTGGGTGCTGCGCGGCCTGCGCGCCGCGCCCCTGGGCGGCCGCGAGCCCATCGCCGGCAAACGCCGGCCGATGATCGACACATGGTAAAAAAAGGGCAGTTAACAGTTGATAGTTGATAGTTGACAGCTAAATGCGCGTTAGGAAGGGGCTGTGGGGGCTGCTTGTGGGAGCGGGCCTTGCCCGCGAAAGGGAGCGAAGCTCCCGGCAACCTCTGCCGGGTGGCTAAAGCCACCCTTTCGCTTGCAGGGCAAGCTCCTACAACCCTCGCTCCGTAGTGTCCCGGCGGTGCGGGGAGCTTGCAGGCCAAGACTCACGCCTCTATAACAACTATCCTATCGCTAAACCATGCAAACGAACTGAAGTCGGGAGAGTGCTTGTGTCTCAACTGGTGCCCGAGATAGACCCGGACGGTCTGCTCGAATACTCCGTGGTGTTCACGGACCGGTCGCTGAATCATATGTCCCAGGCGTTTCAGCAGGTGATGCGGGACATCTCCGTGACCCTGAAACAGGCCTACCACGCCGAGGCCGTGGCGGTGGTGCCCGGCGGCGGCACCTACGGCATGGAAGCGGTGGCGCGTCAGTTCGCCACCGGCAAGAAGTGCCTGGTGATCCGCAATGGCTGGTTCAGTTACCGCTGGAGCCAGATTTTCGAGATGGGCTCGATTCCCGCCGCCGAAACCGTGCTGAAGGCGCGTCAGGTGGAAGGCGAAGGCGAACCGGCGCCGTTCGCGCCGGCGCCCATTGAAGAGGTGGTGGCGTCGATCCGCGCCGAGAAGCCGGACCTGGTGTTCGCGCCCCACGTGGAGACCGCCGCCGGGCTGCTGCTGCCCAATGATTATCTGGACGCGGTGGCGGAGGCGGTCCACGAAGTGGGCGGCCTGTTCGTGCTCGACTGCATCGCCTCCGGCGCCCTGTGGGTGGATATGAAGGCGCGCGGCGTGGACGTGCTGATCAGCGCGCCGCAGAAGGGCTGGAGTTCGTCGCCCTGTGCCGCGCTGGTGATGCTCGGCGAAGCGGCCCTGGCCCGCCTGGAGCAGACCCAGAGCACCAGCTTCGCCGCCGACCTGAAACGCTGGCTGGGCATCATGCGCGCCTACGAAGACGGCGGCCACGCCTACCACGCCACCTTGCCCACCGACGGCCTGGCGCGTTTCCGCGACATCATGGAAGAGACCCGCGCCCAGGGCTTTCCCGTGGTGCAGGCCCTGCAGGAAGAGCTGGGCGGCCGGGTGCGGGCGCTGTTCATCCGCTACGGCATCCAGAGCGTGGCGGCCACCGGCTTTCAGGCCCCCGGCGTGGTGGTCTGCTACACCGGCGACGACGGCCTGCACACCGCCAAGAAGTTCATCGGTGAAGGGCTGCAGACCGCCGCTGGTGTGCCGCTGATGTGCGATGAGCCGGACGGTTTCAAGACCTTCCGCGTCGGCCTGTTCGGGCTCGACAAGCTCAACAACATCGAGCGCACCGTGGAAAACCTGGAGCAGGCGTTGGCGAAAATCCTCGACTGACGGCCACTGTCGCCCCCGCCGCTCGCGCGGGGGCGATTTGATCTTCTTTTAAGAACCCCGCCCCGTTTCATTCCTCTAAAGTGACAGACAACAGGGTCGACTTTGTTTACTCTTTTGCGCCGACCGCAATGTGCTCAAAAACATTGCGCACAGCAAAAAACGTTGCCCTAAAAGACTGTTCTGAAGTAGAGGACTCATTATGATCCGTTCCATCCTGATCACCACCTTGCTGGCCTTCGGCGCCACCGCCTGGGCGGCCGGAAGCGAAAACGCCATTAAAGGTATCTGGGAGACCGATACCGGCGGTTATGTGCAGATTCATAAGAAGGGAGACGTCTGGGTGGGCACCGTGGTCGGCTCGCGCAGCGGCGAGGCCCGCTATGATTCCGAGAACCCGGACCAGGAACTGCGCGGTCGCCGGCTGCTCGGCGTGACCGTGCTCAAGGGGCTGGAATACGCCGGCGGCAATGAGTGGGACGACGGCTCTATCTACTCCCCGGACAACGGCAAGACCTACAGCGCCCGCGCCACCCTGACCGATGAGAACACCTTGGAAGCGCGCGGCTATCTGGGCATCAGCCTGCTGGGCCGCAGCCAGACCTGGCAGCGCGTGGACCGGGACGCCCCGAACCTGGAAACCGATCTACTGAAATAGCCGTTCAATCGGCGCCGCCCACCCGTTGCAGTTCGCCGTCCACGAAGTGCGCGACCATATCACCCAGGCCGCGCACCAGGTCGTCGAACGTGACGGTGGGGTTGGGCTCGGTGAGATAGCGGATCACCGTGAACACCCCGCCGTTGATCATAATGAAGCCCATCGCCGGAAGATTGGTCAGCCGCACCAGTTGCGGGTGGTGCATCACGTACTTCATCAGCAGGTCCATCAGCAGCCGGTTAATCGGCTCGATCTGATCGCGCGGCGCGAAGTAGGCCGCGTAGCTCATATAGCGCAGATAGCGGCCGTCATCGCGCTCCAATAAGTCACGGAACCGGTAGAGCAGTTCCGCCACTAATTCGCGGATATCCATGCGCACCAGCGTGGGAATCAGCGGCCGCACCATCCCCACCACCTCTCGGACCATGTGTTCGTGCATGGCGTCGAACACTTCTTCCTTATTGGCGAAATATTCGTAGAGCGACCCCACGCTGACCCCGGCGATATCGGCGATGTGCCGGGTAGTGGTGTTTTCCACGCCGTTACCGGCGAGCGAGATAAAGCCGGCCTCGACGATGGCGTTGAAGGTGGCCTGGGCGCGCGGCTGCTGGGGTTTACGAGGCATATCCGAGTTGAATCCGAACAATTAGTCGGACTAAGTTGCCATTAATCAATGTCACGGTCAATTCGGCGAGGTCCGCCCTGATGCTCAGCAGCAAAGTGTTTACCAGGAACAAGATATCCAGAGGCAGCCGCGCCGTGGTTACCGGCGCGGGCAGCGGCATCGGCCAGGCGTTCGCGCTGGAGCTGGCGCGCCGCGGCGGCCGCGTGGTGTGCAGCGACCTCAACCCCGTCACCGCCGAGGCCACCGCCGAGGCGATCCGCGAGCAGGGCGGCCATGCCCTGGCGGTGCCCTGCGATGTGTCCCGGCTTGAGCAGGTGGAAGCTCTGGCGGACCAGGCCCAGGAATGGTTCGGCGAGGCGCCCACCCTGGTGATCAATAACGCCGGTGTCGGCGCCGGCGGCAAACCGGTGGGCGAGATCTCCATGGAAGACTGGCACTGGGTGATGGGCGTCAATATGTGGGGCGTGGTGCACGGCTGCCACGTGTTCACGCCGCGCCTGCGCGCCGGCGGTGGCGGCGGCATCATCAATGTGTGTTCCACCGCCAGCTTCGCCGCCGCGCCCAGCATGGGGCCCTATAACGCCAGCAAGGCGGCGGTGCTGGCGCTGTCCGAGACGCTGGCGGCGGAAACCGCCGGCGCCGGCATCACCGTCACCGCGCTGTGCCCGACCGTGGTGAAGACCAATATTTTCCGCGACGGCCGCATTGACGATTCGGTGACGTCACTGATGAACAAGTGGGTGTCGCTTACCGGGGTGTCCGCCGAGGGTGTCGCCGAGACCACCCTGAAAGCCCTGGACAAGGGCCGTCTTTATGTCTTGCCGCAGGTGGACGCGCGTCTGATCTGGCGTGCCAAGCGTTACCTGCCCACCACCTACGCACGCGGAGCCGGCCTGTTGAGCCGCTTCGTCTAACTGGAAGGAGACACACGCATGGCTTCCATCGATCTCGACAAAATGCTCGCTAAAATCAAAGCCAGCCAGTGGGCGCTGGCGGACATTGATTGGGACGCCCCTGGCGCGGACAAAATCACCGCCGAGCAATGGCCCAAGCTGAAAGCGTTCATGGCCGATCTGATGTGGATCGAACACGTCGGTGCGCGTGGCTTCGCGGCCATGGCCAAGAAGGCGCCCAACGACACGCTCAAAGAGATTTACACCTACTTCCACGCCGAGGAGCAACGCCACGCCAACGCCGAAATGGCGCTGATGAAGCGCTGGGGCATGCTCGACGGCGAGAACATCCCCGAGCCCAACAAGAACCTGAAACTGGTGATTCAGTGGCTGGACCGCTACAGCGACGACATGCCCCTGGAAGTGCTGGGCTCGGTGATCCCGATGCTGGAAATCGCCCTGGACGGCGCGCTCTGCACCTTCCTGCTGGAAACCGTGGACGACCCGGTGTGTCATCAGGCGTTCGCCAAGATCAATGACGACGAGTCCCGCCATCTGGGCGTGGGCTTCCATGTGCTGGAAATGCAGGGCCACGGGCCTGTCTATCTCAAGGCCCTGAAAACGCTGGGCACGATCGCCGATCCGCGCCTGATTCTCGGCGTCGCCTCCTATGTGCCACTGCTCAACCGGATGCGCGACAACATCATCGAGATGGGCCTCGGCGAAGAACGTCTCTACGCGGCGATGAGAAAATTCGAGCGTATCGGCGGGCGCACCCAGGAAGGGCGCAACAACCCCTGGTATCAGATCATCAGCCGTCATGGCCGGATGGTGGTGAACCGCCGCAACCGCCTGTACCACGCACCGGTGGACGCCATGGTCAAGCTCACCGACCGGGTCCCCGAATGGGTGATGCCGTCGCGCGTGCCGACCTGGGTGAAGGGCATTACTTACAAACCCACCGCCTAGGCTTGTGCGAGCGGGCCTTGTGGGAGCTTGCCTGCAAGCGAAAGGCCGGCAAAGCCGGCCGGCAGGATTCAAGAGGCGCTGTTGATATTCCGCCTTCAGAGGTCTCTGGGATCCCGCCGGGAGCTTCGCTCCCTTTCGCGGGCTGGGCCCGCTCCTACAAATCCGGCTGCCGTAGAAGTGCGGTGCCAAGCGATGACCCTTTTCAATCCGATCTTTCAGCCAGTGAATTGCTATGAATGACGAGACTCCCAACAGTAACGACAGCCGCACCGCGGACCAGCCTGACGTAAAAGCGCAAGAAAACGCTTCTAACAACGGCGCCGCTAAGAAAGCTGCCGCCAAAACGCCGCGCAAGAGAGCAGCGGCGAAGAAGGCCACCACGACGAAAGCGCCGGCTAAAAAGGCGAGCACGCAGGCAGCGGCTAAGAAGGCCACCGTGAAGAAGGCGGCGCCAAAGAAAGCCGCCGTCAAGCGCCAGCCGAAGCCGGTGTCGGCGCTGATCGTCGGCGCCGGCTTTGCCGGGCTGGGCATGGCGATTCGTCTCAAGCAGGCCGGGGTGAATGATTTCGTGATCCTGGAACGCGGCGATCGCGTCGGCGGCACCTGGCGGGATAACACCTATCCCGGCGCCGCCTGCGATATCCCGTCCAATTTGTATTCCTATTCGTTCGCGCCGAACCCGGAATGGTCGCGCAGCTTTTCCGGCAGCAACGAGATCCTTGATTACATCCACTATCTGGTGAATGCGTTTGATCTGAAAAAGCACATTCGCTTCAACTGCAACGTCACTGAGTTGGTGTTCCAGGAAAAAACCGGGCTGTGGGAAGCGACGCTGGAAAAAGGCGAGATGGTGCGCGGTCGTACCGCGGTCATGGCCCAGGGGCCGTTATCGAACGCCAGCTTCCCGAACATCGAAGGGTTGGAAGAGTTTCAGGGCAAGAAGATTCACAGCGCGCGCTGGGATCACGACTACGACTTCGCCGGTAAGCGTGTGGCGGTGATCGGCACCGGCGCCAGCGGCATCCAGATCGTCCCGGAACTGGTCAACACCGTGGGCACGTTGAAAGTGTTCCAGCGCACCCCGGGCTGGGTGGTGCCGCGCCCGGATTTCAAAACCCCGGACTGGCACAAGAAGCTGTTCAAGAAAATCCCGGCCAGCCAGAAGGCGGTGCGTCAGGCCCTGTTCTGGACCCACGAAACCATGGCCATGGCGGTGATCTGGAATTCGCCGCTGACCCGGGTCGCTGAGCGGCTCAGCCTGGCACACCTGCACAGCCAGGTGGAAGACGACTGGATGCGCCGGCAGCTGACCCCGGACTTCCGTATCGGCTGCAAACGGGTGTTGGTTTCCAACGACTATTACCCCGCTTTGCAAAAAGAAAACGCCGAACTGATCACCTGGCCAATCGCGCGGCTGGCGCCGAACGGCATCCGCACCTCGGACGGCGTGGAGCACCAGCTGGATTGCATCGTGTTCGCCACCGGTTTCGACGTTAGCAAAAGCGGCACGCCGTTTCCGGTCAAGGGCCTGGAAGGGCGCCGCCTGGACCAGGAATGGCAGGGCGGCGCCCAGGCCTACAAGAGCATTAATGTGGCCGGCTACCCGAACCTGTTCCTCACCTTCGGCCCCAATTCCGGCCCCGGCCACAACTCCGCGCTGGTGTATATGGAGTCGCAGCTGGATTACGCGGTGAAAGGCATTCTGCGTATTCTCGATGGCAACCTGAAAATGTTGGATGTGAAGGAAACCGTGCAGAAGCGACATAACCAGCGCTTGCAAAAACGCCTGGCGAAAACCAACTGGAATTCCGGCTGCAAAAGCTGGTACCTGACCGAAGACGGCTTTAACGCCACCATGTTCCCCGGTTTCGCCACCCAGTACCAAAGGCAGATGGCGCAGTTCGAGGAAAGCGATTATCAGGTGGTGTCGGCCTGATTCCCGGCAAGGCGAAGCCCCGACGACTAGCGGATTGCGCCAGTGGATTGGCCTTAGCGACGACGGAACGGCCCAGTCGGCACTTTCGGTGGCCGGCCAGCGAAGGCATCATTGCCTCCACGAAACGATGCCATTGAGCAATGTAAGTCTGGGCTTCGGCGAGCGGCACAAGGCTGAACCGGGGCGAGGCTGGAGGAAACGATGTCCAACAATCATTTTGATGTGCTGATTATCGGCGCCGGGCTTTCCGGTGTCGGCGCGGCGTGCCACCTGAGCCGCCAGTCCCCGGACCGCAGCTTTGCCCTGATTGAGCGCCGCAAGCGCATCGGTGGCACCTGGGACCTGTTCCGTTACCCGGGCATCCGGTCGGATTCCGACATGTACACCCTGGGCTATAACTTCCGCCCCTGGACCGAACCCAAGGTGCTCGCCGACGGCCCGTCGATCCGCGAATACATCGCCGACACCGCGGCCGAGTACAACATCGACGACAAGATCTATTTTGAGCGGCGCATGGTGGACGCGGATTTCTCCACCCGCGACGGGCAGTGGACCGTGCGCGTGGAAAACGAAGGCAGCGGTGAAAGCGAAGTCTTCACTTGCCAGTTCCTGCTCTGCTGCACCGGTTACTACAACTATGACGCCGGCTACACGCCGGACTTCCCCGGCGCTGATCAGTTCAAGGGGCGTCTGGTGCACCCCCAGCAGTGGCCAGAGAACCTGGACTACAGCGGCAAGAAAGTGGTGGTGATCGGCAGTGGCGCCACCGCGGTGACGCTGGTGCCCGCCATGGCCGACGACGCCGAGCACGTCACCATGCTGCAGCGCTCGCCGACCTACATCGCCACCGTGCCGGAGCGCGACGAACTGTCGGTGAAACTGCGTCGCTTCCTGCCGGAAATGGTGGTCTATCGCATGGCGCGGGCCCGCAACATCGGCCTGCAGCGTCTGGTGTACCGGCTTTCCCAGCAGCGCCCGGGGCTGGTGCGTCGCGCTCTGCTGGCCGCCGCTCGCCGTCAGCTCGGTGACGACATCGACATGAAGCACTTCCGGCCCAGCTATAACCCCTGGGACGAGCGCCTGTGCGCGGTGCCCAACGGCGACCTGTTCAAGGTGCTGCGTCGCGGTGAAGCGTCCATCGTCACCGACCATATCGATACCTTCACCGAAAACGGCATTCGCCTGAAATCCGGCGAACAGCTGGAAGCGGATATCGTGATCACCGCCACCGGCCTGGACCTGCAGTTGCTGGGCGGCGCCGAGCTGTCGGTGGACGGCCAGACCCGCGAGCCCCGCGATGTGTTGGTGTACAAAGGCGTGATGCTGCGCGACGTGCCCAACATGGCCATGGTGTTCGGTTACACCAACGCCTCCTGGACCCTGAAAGCGGACATCGCCGCCGAGTACGTATGCCGGCTGCTCAACTATATGTCCCGCAAGGGGCTGCAGCAGGTCACCCCGAAAGACCACGACGGCAGCGACACCGACAAAACCTTCCTGGACCTGCAGTCCGGCTATGTTCAGCGCGCCGCCCACCGGCTGCCGCGTCAGGGCGACAAAGCGCCCTGGAAGGTGCTCAGCAACTACCTCTACGATTTGCCGCGTCTGCGTTACGGTCGGCTTAACGATGACGCTCTGGAGTTCGTTAAGGCGGAAGGTGGCAAACGCCGCCGCCTGGGCGTGTCGCGCGGCTAACGCTGGCGCGCTCCGTCACCGTGTAACGCCCGCCGCCCGGCGGGCGTTTTTGTTTGTCGGCGCTGTCATTTAGTTGTCACGGTAATTGTCGTCGGAAAAATTCATAATCGGGCTCCTCATTAGAACCGCCAACATCGGAGCCCTCCATGAGCAAAGCCGCGACATCCGCTTCGGATTTGCCGGGACGCCTCGCCGGCGCCGCCTGCGATCACGACGAAACCGTACTTTCCGTGCTTGAAGGTCAAAGCAGCCTGACCCCGGATCAGGTGCACCAGGTGCGTGTCGCCGTGAAGCGACTCCGTGCGACCTGGCGTGTGATGGCCAGCGTGGTCGATAAGAAGACCGCGCGGCGACAGGATAAGGCGTTGCGGATGGCGGCTCGGGCGCTGGCCGGCGCCCGCGATCTGCAAGTGATGGGCGAAACCCTGGACAGTCTGCGCAAAGGCGCGCGCGCTTATGAAAGCGAGGCCATCGACGCGGTGCGCGCCCAGGCCCTGGCCGCCGAACAGGACACGGTGTCGCCGGCCATACCGGAAGGTCTGGAAGGCGTATTCCGGGCCGACCTGTATTTGTGGCGCAACCTGGACATCGAAGCCGATAACGCGGCGCTGATCAAAAAAGGCTTCGGCCGGCTGTACGCTGAAGGACGGCAGCAAGGGCTGGAAGCGGTAGTCGAGAATCAGCCCGCTCTTTGGCACCGTTTCCGCAAGCGGGTTAAGTATCAGCTTTATCAGCTGGAGCCGCTGGGAGATGCCGTGGACGACGCCGGCATTTCACTGAAGGAGTTTCGCAAGCTGGGTAAATTGCTTGGTGAGCTGCACGATCTGCATGTGCTGGACGATCACCTGCGCCGCCGTAAGAAAGATTGCGAGGACAAAGAACCCTTCGTGATCGTGCGGCAGTTGATTGCCAGAGTGGAGGCGGACCGGGTAGCGGAATGCCGCAAGCGCACCCGTCGCTGTTACAGCTTCAAGCCCAAGGCGTTCCGAAAAGCCCTGGCCGAGGCGGCGGGCCAAGGCGCCGCCTGAGCAGGGTTCAGGCGGAGTCTTCGTCTTCGTCCGCCTCCTCTTCGGGTTCCAGGTTCGGCTCGAAGGACCGTTTCGCATCCGGCAGGGCGACGCTGTCGCTCACCGCGATACCCTGGTGTTCGGTGAGCCGCTTGCCGGTCTCCGGATCGATCAGCGCCACCACTTCGCCGTAGCTGGTGCCGTCGGTATAGGCGTCCACCCGAACCCGCGCCACCAAGCCCTTGAAGCGGGCCGAAAGCACGCTGCCCGCGTGCGGCGTGGCGTCGATATTCGGATCTTTCGCGTAATACTCGGTGACACTCTGGTCACCGGGCGAATCCCATTCAATGGCTCTCATTAGTGCGCTCCGTGTCGTGTGACGCTCACAGGACAGGGTGCGCCGCCGGGCCGCCTTCGACAACACAGCAACCCGCCGCAAACGCAAACTCCTGTAAAGAGCGTCCGCTCAGGGACCAGTATCCAGTTCCGGATAATGGCGGAAGATGCCGCTCTCGTTGAACGGCTGGCGGCGACCGGACTGCAAGTACGCTTTGATGCCGGGCCGACCGGCGACCCGGTCGACCAGCGCCAGGATCTTGGGGATGCGCGCTTTCTGCGCTTTCATGGCCTGCGGAAATGCGTATTGCAGACCGCGAATAACCTGGAAAAGAGACAAGTCCGCGTAGCAATGCTCGCCGCCGGCCAGATACTCCGGCCCCGCCGGGTTCTGTTCCAGAACCTGTTCGAAATAATCCAGAAAGCGTGGCAGCCGCTGCTGGTGGAACAGCGTCGCACGCCGCTGCGCGGCCTCTTGTTGCTGTTGGTAATACAGCGACGGCCCGATCGGGTGATGAATATCGTGGATCTCCGCCACCCAGTCACTGAGGGTCAACTGCAAGCCGTGGATCCAATAACGTGCCGGCTCATTGTCGGGCACCAGGGCCAGGGGCGGCCCCAGAAACTGGAGAATATTCGCTACATGCGAAATCACCAGATTGCCGGCTTTCAAAAAGGGGGGCGCGAACGGTGGGCGCGGGGTGGCGTCACCGTTGAGATAACTGTCGATGGCCGGCAGACCGAGCCCCTCGCTGGCGTCGCCAAGCCCCACATCAAGATAGGGCGCGCCGGCATCCTCCAGAGCAAGGCGGACGAACTCACCGCGTCCCTGAATGCCGGGCCAGTAGAAGAGTTCATAGCGCATGGTGTTCCTCCCAGCGCGGACCCGAATGGGCTCGTTGCCGGAACGGTAGTGCAATCCGTGACCGCTGACAAACTTATTCCCGCTCAGGGCGTCACGCCGGGCTGGTCGCGCAGCAGGCGGATCAGCCAGTCCACAAATACTTTGACCTTCCCGGAAAGATGACGGTTGTGTGGATAAACCACCGACAGGAGCGAAGGGGCGGGCCGGTAATCGGGAAGAACTTCCACCAGTTCGCCGCGCCGCAGGTGGTCCCACAGGCCATGCAACGGCGCTTGTATCAAGCCGAGGCCGGCCAGTGCCGCCGCCATATAGGCTTCCGTGTTATCCGTGGTGATGCGGGCGGGCAGGGTGATTTCTTGCCACTCGCCGCGCTCGGTATATTCCCAGGGCAGTGAACGGCCAGTGCGGGCGGTGTGATAGTGGACCGCCTGATGGCCGGCCAGGTCGGAGGGCACGCGCGGCGTGCCGAAACGCTCCAGATATCGGGGCGCGGCACAGTTGATCTCCTGCAGTTCGCCGACCCGCCGCGCCACGAGACCGGAATCCGGCAAGGGACCGACGCGCAGCGCGCAGTCCACGCCGTCCTGAATCAGATCCACGGGCCGGTCGCTGACGCCGATATCGAGGTCCAGTTCCGGGTACTGATCGCAGAAGTCGCGCAACGCGGGGATGATCAGCAAGCGCGCCGGGCGACCGGGCAGACTGATCCGCAGGCGACCGGACGGCCGCTGGCGGTCGGTAAGCATCGCCTCGGTCTCGGCCAGCGCCTCAAGCAGGTGCAGGCAGCGTTCGTAGTAGGCGCCACCATCCACTGTCACGGCCACCCGCCGGGTCGTGCGGTTGAGCAGGCGCACGCCCAGATGGGCCTCCAGCTGTTGCACCGCAGTGGTCACGGTGGCGCGGGGCATCTCCAGGGTTTCCGCCGCGCGGGTGAAGCTGCCTGCTTCCGCCACCCGGATGAAGACTTGCATGGCTTTGAAGCGATCCATGGGGCCATCCTGATTGTTCGGAATTATGAATAGAGTTAATCATGAGTGATGGTTTATCCGCTATTCCTGAATGCCGCAGACTGCTCTCCCGTCATCGACTGGAGTATCGATATGCAAGAGCGACGTTTGGGCCGCGATGGCCCGCGAGTTTCCGCCCTGGGTTTGGGGTGCATGGGAATGAGTGATTTTTACGGAAGGCGTGACGATAAGGAGTCCGTTGCCACGCTGCACGCGGCGCTGGATCAGGGTGTCACTATGATCGATACCGCCGACATGTATGGCCCGTATACCAACGAGGAACTGGTGGGCAAGGCCATCACCGGACGGCGCGGGCGGGTCTTTCTGGCCACCAAGTTTGGTGTGGTGCGCGACACCAGCGACCCGCATGCCCGGGGCGTTAACGGCAGCCCCGACTACGTGCGGCGCTCGGTGGAGGGCAGCCTCAAGCGCCTGGGTGTGGATCACCTTGACCTTTATTACCAGCATCGCATCGACCCGCAAGTGCCCATCGAGGAAACCGTGGGCGCCATGGCGCGGCTGGTCGATGAAGGCAAGGTGCGTTATCTGGGGCTCAGCGAGGCGGCGCCGGAGACCCTGAGGCGCGCCCACCGGGTGCATCCGATCAGCGCGCTGCAGATGGAATACTCGCTCTGGACCCGCGACGCGGAGCAATCAATGCTCACCACCTGCCGGGAACTGGGGGTTGGCTTTGTCGCTTACAGCCCTTTGGGGCGTGGCTTTCTCAGTGGTGCGATCGGTTCCCCGGAAGATTTCGACAGCAATGATTTTCGCCGGCACAACCCGCGTTTCCAGGGCGAGAACTTCCAGCGCAACCTGGATCTGGTGGAACAGGTGAGAGCGCTCGCCGAGGACAAACAGGTGCTTCCCTCCCAACTGGCGCTGGCCTGGGTGCTGGCTCAGGGAGAGGACATCGTGCCGATCTTCGGTACCAAGCGGCGGCGCTACCTGAAGGAAAACCTGGAGGCGCTGCGGGTCGAACTCAGCGAAGACGACCTGCGCACCCTGGCGCGCATCTTCCCGCTGCATGCCGCCGCCGGTGAACGTTACGGTGAAACGGGCATGACCACCGTGGGGCGCTGAGCCCACCGATCAGCGTTTGGGTGTGGACGCGGCGGGCAAGGCCTCGCAGGGCTCGGCCCATTTCGGGTCGGCGGTGAACAGGCTATCGGTGACCTGGTGTGGGTACACCGCCGACACCGCGCTGGTCAGGCGTTCGCGCAGCGCGTCCAGTTGGGCCAGCCCGGTGAGCGGGAAATCCGCCGGCAGCACCACATGAATCATCACGTACAGCTGGCGGCCCGGACGCACCATGCGCACCTGGCACTGGCGCACCGGCAGGTCGGCGAGCGCCGCGTCGATGGCGGCCAGCACCGGGCGGCGCAGTTCGCGGGGCGGTGCGCGGTTGAGCAGCTCCATGATCGCGCCCCGCGCCATGCGGATGGGCACGCTCAAACAGAACAGCACCACCGCGATCACCAGTATCGAATCCACATAGGGCACGATGTCGTCGCGCTCAAAGAAGCGCGCCACCGGGATCATGCAGAAGGTGAGCAGCACGCCGGAAGAGATCAGCGCGTTTATCAGCCAGTTCTCGAAATCGGCGCGCATCAGCGGGCTGTCCACATGCTGGCGGCTGCGGTGCAGTACCCAGGCGGTTATCGAGCAGGCCAGGGTGGCGAACACGGCGTAGCCAATCGCCGGGCCAGCGACGATTTCCCGGCCGCCAGCCAGCAGTGCCAGCACCGCGTCGACCAGGGCGAACAGCGCCACGCCGAGAATCAGCAGGCCTTTGCCGGCGTTCACCAGAGATTCGAAATAGCCGTAGCCGAACGGGAATTTACGGTCGTCGGGCTGGGCCGCCAGAACACTGATGCGCACCGTCACCAGAGCGACCAGGAAGTAGATCAGGTTGAACAGGCCATCCAGAAGAATCGCCTTGGACTGGGTCAGGGATGCGGCGGTGACCGCGGCGGCACCCACCACGAGGGACATCACCACGGAGAGGATCAGGGCGCCGCGCTCACTTTTCATGGTCCGCTCCGGTTGCCGTTGAAAAGCGCAGTCTAGCGCAAATCCGGGCGACCGGAACGGTGCGATGGTTACCGAGGGTTTCAGCCCTGGTCGGAGAAATCCTTATAGGCGGCGATGGCCTTGCGGGTGAGCACCGGACCCGCGGCCCGGGTGACCAGGCGGCGCGTGCCCGGGCTGGCCGCCAGCAGGATGCCGGCGGCCAGAGCGCCGACGATCACGGTGCCGGTGTGCTCACGGGTCCACTGCGCGGCGCGTTCGCCCACCAGAGGCTGGAGATTATCCTCAATGCGCTCTTCCTGGCGCGAGAGCTGGCGGTTGTCCTTGTCGCCGGACTCCGACGGATGGGCCGTGCGTTGCACCACCACCATCAGCAGCCCCGCCATGACCAGCAGGCCCAGACCCGTGAACAGGGAGGCCAGGGGCGCGCCCAAGAGTGGCGTCATGGCGAACCAGGCGGCGGCGGCCAGGCAAAGCAGGGCCGCGAAACCCGTGAGCATGGCCAGCCAGACCAGCGCATTAAGGCTGAACAGGCTGGACAGGGGGCCGCGTATATTCATTGATCAGCGACTGATCAGTTTGCCGATCAGCAGGCCCACGCCGAACGCGCCGAGGACGCTGGCAAAGGGGCGTTGCTTGATCTGCGAGCCGACTTGTTCGGCCTGGCCTTCGGCCTGACGGCGAACCTGATCGAACTGATCACGGGCCTGTTCCACACCGGCTTGGGCGCGTTGCTGGGAATTGCGTTTAAACGCTTCGGTAAGCGCGCCCAGATCACGGCGCAGCTGGTCCATGTCTTTTTTGAGTGCTTCGGTTTCCGGCGATTGACTCATTACAACCTCCTGTTGTGAAAGAGACTTGAGCATAGAGGATGGAGTGAGGCTCTGCCTACGGACCCGGGCTTGGGAAGCGGCGTTAAAGCCGCTTCTTTTGCAAAAATTTGATAAAGCGCCTCGGATAACGCTCAGAGGTGACGGATCACCTCATCGGTGAACTCGGAGGTGGAGGCTTTGCCGCCCAGGTCCGGTGTGGTCACCCGGCCTTCGCCGACCACGAAACGGATCGCCTTGCGCATTTTCTCGGCGGCTTCATTGCGTTCCAGATACTCCAGCATCATCGCCGCGCCCAGCATCAGGGCGGTGGGGTTGGCGATGTTCTGCCCGGCGATGTCCGGCGCACTGCCGTGCACCGCCTCGAAGATGCCCTTGTGCTCGCCCACGTTGGCGCCGGGGGCCAGCCCCAGGCCGCCGGTGAGGCCGGCGCAAAGATCGGAGAGAATGTCGCCGAACAGATTGGTGGTAACGATCACATCGAAGCGGTGCGGGTTCATCGCCAGCTGCATGGCGCAGTTGTCGACGATCATCTCTTCGTGCTCGATGTCCTGGTATTCCTTGGCGATGGTGCGCGCCACGTCCAGGAACAGCCCGGAGGTGGATTTCATGATATTGGCTTTGTGCACCACCGTGACTTTGCGGCGGTTGAGACGGCGGGCCGCTTCGTAGGCGAAGCGCATCAGCCGCTTGGATTCCTTGCGGGTGATCACGCTGCGCAGTTCCGCCCGTTCGCCGTCGTCGCTGACCATCTGGCCTTCACCGGAGTAGATGCCCTCGATGTTCTCGCGGATGGTGAGAATGTCCACGTTGTCGTAGCGCGAGCGCACGCCGGGTATCGACAGCGCCGGGCGCAGATTGGCGAACAGATCGAAGTGCTTGCGCAAGGTGACGTTCACGGAGCGGAAGCCCTTGCCCACCGGTGTGGTGATCGGCCCTTTCAGCGCCACCGGGTTCTTCTCAATCAGGTCCATGGTTTCCTGGGGCACCAGGTCCTCGCCCTTGTCCAGGGCGGTTTGCCCGGCGATCGCGTAGTCATAGGTGAGGCCGCAATCGAGCGCGTCGAGGACGCGAATGGTGGCGCTCATGATATCCGGGCCGATGCCGTCGCCGGGGATGACTGTAACGCGTGTTTCCGCCATGGGAACTCCTGATTGCCGATTTTCGGGACGCTATTCAAGCAAGCGTGCGAGGGCGCCGCAAGCGAGGGCGCCGCGACCTTAGTCTATACGACCGGCACCGTCTCTGTGCAGGTGTGGCTCCCAGGGATACAAGGACCATGCCACGCTTATTTCCGCGCTGGTGGCTGCCTGGCGAGCCGGCGCGCGGTGTCGACGAACTGGCCGAGTACCACGCCGGGCGCGCCTTTGCCGCGCGCCAGCAACAGCGGCAAGGTGGCGGCGGCCGGTCGTCCGTGGACCGTCAGGGGGCGCAGCAGTGCCCCATAATGGTCGTCGGTGTCCGGGTCGCAGGGTACGATCGCCACGCCGAGGCCGGCCGCCACCAGACCGGCGGCGGTGGAAAGCTGATGCGCCTGGTGGCTGACACGGGGGCGGAAGTCCGCTTCCGCGCACAGCTGCGTGATGCGCGCCACGAAGCCGTCCGCCAGGCCCGCCGGCGGTAGAATAAAGGGCTCCGCGGCGAGCAGCTCCAGGGCCACGGTGCGCAGCGTTAGCAGGGGGTGCCGGGGCGGCAGTATCACGCACAGCGCCTCCTCGGTGAGCGCTTCCCAGGGCAGCGTGGTCGAGTTGTGGGCGGAATGCACGAAGCCGATATCCAGCAGGCCCGCCTCCAGCTCGCGTAACTGGGCGTCGTCCGACGCCTCGCGAATGTTCAGGGCGACGCGCGGGAACAGGGTACGGAAGGCGCTGAGAATACGTGGAACCAGCGGTGGTACCGGGGCGGCGGGTACGCCGATGCGCAATTGACCGTTGGTGGGTAAACGCGTGCGCGGCGGCGCGCGGCTGGCTTGCTGGCTGGCGAGCAGCGCGCGAGCGCTGATCACCAGCGCATCGCCGGCGCCGGTCAGGCTCACCGCCGTTGGATTAACGATAAACAGGGGCGCGCCGATGTCGCGTTCCAGTTCTCGCAGGCTGTCTTTCAGCACTATCGGGTCACGACCCAGGCGTCGGGCGGCCCGGGCGAAATCACCTTCCTCGGCGACGGTAAGAAAGTCCCTGAGGTCCTCGCTGCTGATCCGGTCCATAGCAGTCACCGGCGGGTTGTTTTTTTACCACAATACCCCTGTTGGCCCCCGGTGCCATACCGTTGTCGTTGTTCAGTGCTATAGGCGCTACAAATGGTGTGGTCGGGGGTAACGTTCCGGGCCGCGCAATGGCATGCTAGTAGACCTTTTCACCTGCTGGGGAGCGCGAGCCAATGTGGTTATACGTGGTGGCGGTCAGCGCCGGCGCCGCCCTGGGCGCCAATGCCCGCTGGTTGCTGGGCCTATGGCTGAATGCCCTGTTTCCGGCGTTGCCGCTGGGCACCCTGGCCGCCAACCTGCTGGGCGGCTGGCTGATCGGTCTGGCGTTGGGGGTGTTCGCCTGGCTGCCGGCGCTGGCACCGGAGTGGCGGCTGTTTCTGGTGACCGGGTTTCTCGGCGCGCTGACGACGTTCTCCACCTTTTCGGCGGAGATGTTCGAGCACCTGCAAAGCGGCCGCTGGGCGGTGGCGCTGGCCGGCATCGCGGTGCACGTGGCCGGCTCCCTGGCGATGACCGGCCTGGGCTTCGCCATGGTGTCGTTGGTGCGCGACCGGCTGTAGTCGTGTGAACAGGCCCTAGACGCGCACCGCTTGCGGTGCGTCGCCGCGCAATTTGATCACGTCCGCCCGGGGCGGCGCACCGAACAGGCGGCTGTACTCGCGGCTGAAGTGCGACGGGCTCTCATAGCCCACCCGGAAGCTGGCGGTGGCCGCTTCCAGCCCTTCGCTGAGCATCAGGCGTCGCGCCTCGTGCAGGCGCAATTTCTTCTGGAACTGCAGCGGCGACATGCGCGTCACCTGCTTGAAGCTGTGGAACAGGGACGATTCGCTCATGTTGGCCTGTTCCGCCAGCTCGCGGATTCGAAGCGGCTCGGTGAAACGGTCCTTGAGCACGGCGATCACTTTTGAAATACGGTGCGCCTGGCTGTCCGCCGAGGCGAACCGGCGCATGCGCGGGCCGGTCTCGCCGATCAACGCCCGGTAGAGAATCTCGCGGCGCGCCAGCGGCGCCAGAATGCGCGCGTCCATGGGGCTGTCCAGCAGCGACACCAGGCGAGTCACCGCTTCCACCATGCCTTTTTCCGCCTGGGTACGGCACAGGCCGCAGGCGATGTCCGGACACTCTTCCTCCGCCTCGTTGAGCTCCTCGCCCAATTCGATGACCAGATCGGTGACCTCCTGAGGGTCCACCGACAGTTTGACGCCCAAATAGGGTTTGTCGGGGCTCGCCTGGGTCACCTGGCCCAGCACCGGCAGGTGCACCGACGACACCAGGCAACTGAGCGGGCCGTAGACGATTTCCTTGTCGCCCAGCCAGACGGTCTTGCCGCCCTGGGCGATCAGGCACAGGGAAGGCTCGTACACCGACGACACGCAGGTGGTGGGGGTGTCCGAGCGGATCAGTTCCAGGCCTTCAATGGGGGTGGGCTGCAGGCCGTCCAGCGGCGCCCAGGGCAGAATTTTGCGAGACAGAATCTCGCCGAGAAGTCGCAGTTCCTCGGCGGCTTCATTCTCCGTGTTCACGATCGAAGTGCTTGCCTTCACGTCGTTCCCCTCCCGAATTGGCTTGCGGCTCAGTATACGCCCGGCGACGGTTCCGGAAAGCGACTCCGTACACGGGCTGCAGTTTTGGGCAAGCACCCTGCAGGATCGCGCAACCCGCGCACGAAATATGTAGATAACAGTTTCGTGAACCTTTCCCCGCCTAACAGAATCGGGCAAGCACCCGGCAGAAATGCGCTACCGCCGCCTGATCGCCTCTCCCTAGAGTACGCACTCATCGTCGTCATCGACGAAAGCATTCGTTTTTTTATTTGACCTGAATCTAAGTTGAGGAATTACCGTCCTGTCGAGTTCGGGGCGACCTGTTCGATTAGTGGCAAGGCCAGGCCGCGAGGCGGGCCGTTATTCAATGTGGCCGTTATTACACGTGGAGAGAAACAACATGGATATTTTCACCGGTGAGTCCGCCAAGGACGCGGGCTTGTTCTGGGGGCTGACGCCCCTGCTGTTGGCCATGGTGTTCCTGGCGGGCTGCGACGCGCGCAGCGAAGCGCAGCACGCCGGCGAACCGCCGGAGGTCGACGTGGCGCGCGTGCTCGCCGAGCCGGTCACGCTTCGTGAGACCTTCACCGGGCGCATCGAAGCGCCGCAGACCGTGGCGCTGCGCCCCCGGGTAAGTGGCTACATCGATCAGGTGGCCTTCGAGGAAGGCGAGCTGGTCCAAGCCGGCGACCTGTTGTTCCAGATCGACCCGCGTCCTTATGAGGCCCGTGCCCGGGCGGCGCGTGCCGAACTGGAACAAGCACGCAGCCAGTTGCAACTGGCCGAAGGTGAAGCCGGACGCGCCCAGCGTCTGCTGGAAAGCCGCGCCATCTCCCAGGAGGAGTACGACCAGCGCCGGGCTGCCTTGCTCAACGCCCGCGCCAGCGTGCAGCAGGCCCAGGCCGCCTTGCAAAGCGCCGAGCTGAACCTTCAGTACACCCGCGTCACCGCGCCGGTGGACGGCCGCGCCGGGCGCGCCCTGGTCACCAAGGGCAATTTGGCCAGCGCCGATCAAACGCTGTTGACCACCCTGGTCTCGGTGGACCCGCTGTATGTGTACTTCGACAGCAACGAGGACGTCGCCGTAGAGAGCGGCCAGTCGCTTGAGCCGGGAAAGACCGAGCCGGTACGCATCGGCCTGGTGGGCGAGGACGGCTTCCCGCACCAGGGCGCGCTGGACTTTATCGACAACCGGCTCAACCCGAACACCGGCACCCTGCAGTACCGCGCCGTGCTGGCGAACCCGCATGGCGCTTTTAAACCCGGCCAGTTCGCGCGTGTGGAAATGCCGGTGGCCGAACTGGACAGCGCCCTGCTGGTAAACCGCAAAGCGGTGCTCACCGACCAGGACCGCCGCTACGTTTATGTGATCGACGGCGACAACAAGGTGGGCCGTCGTCAGGTGGTCACCGGCCGCCAAGTGGACCAGTTGCTGGTGATCGAATCAGGCCTGGAAAGCGGCGACCGGGTGATCGTCAACGGCCTGCAGAAAATATTTGGAACGGGGATGCAAGTGGCGCCCCGCGACGTCGCCATGCGCGACGCGCCGGCCCGCGACAACCAGGCCGTTGCCGCTTCACAACCGTAAAACGTCCATCTTCCGGGAACGACTGCATCCGGCGGGCCGGTGGCCCGCCGCATGGGAGCTATTGCGATGAACTTTTCACGCTTTTTCGTGGACCGACCGATCTTCGCGGCGGTGGTGTCCATCATTATCTTCGCGGTCGGGTTGATCTCTATTCCCAACTTGCCCGTGAGTGAATACCCGGAAGTGGTGCCGCCCTCGGTGGTGGTGCGCACGGTGTACCCGGGCGCCAACCCCAAGGAAATCGCCGAGACCGTGGCCACGCCGCTGGAAGAATCCATCAACGGCGTGGAAGACATGATGTACTTCAAGTCGGTGGCTGGCTCCGACGGCGTGCTGCAGATGACGATCACCTTCCGCCCTGGCACGGATGCCGAAGACGCCACGGTGCGCGTGCAGAACCGGGTCAGCCAGGCGCTGGCACGGCTGCCGGAGGCGGTGCGTCGCCAGGGCGTGACCACCCAGAAACAGTCGCCCACCTTCTTGATGGTGGTGCACCTGACGTCGCCGGACGGCCGTTACGACACCCTTTATCTGCGCAACTACGCGCGGCTGCATGTGAAGGACCAATTGGCGCGGGTTCAGGGCGTGGGCGACGCCCAGGTGTTCGGCGGCGGCGATTACGCCATGCGCGCCTGGCTCGACCCGGGCAAGGTGGCGTCGCGCGGGCTGACCGCCAGTGATGTGGTGGGCGCCATGCGCGAACAAAACGTGCAGGTCTCCGCCGGCCAGTTGGGCGCGGAGCCGATGCCCGACAGTGATTTCCTCACCCTGATCAATGCCCGCGGCCGGTTGCGCACAGAGAAGGAGTTCGGCGACATCGTGCTCAAGAGCGGCGCCGACGGCGAGATCGTGCGGCTTTCCGATGTGGCGCGCCTGGAGCTGGGCGCCGGCGACTACACCCTGCGCGCGCAACTGGACGGCAAGGACGCGGTGGCCATCGGCATCTTCCAGGCTCCCGGCGCCAACGCCCTGGAAATTCGCGAGCAGGTGATCGGCATTATGGACGAGCTGGCGCCGCGTTTCCCGGAAGGGGTGGAGTACGAAGCGGTCTACGACACCACCATCTTCGTCAGTGATTCGATCAAGTCGGTGATCAAGACCCTGCTGGAAGCGGTGCTGCTGGTGGTGCTGGTGGTGACGCTGTTCCTGCAGACCTGGCGCGCGTCGATTATTCCGTTGCTGGCGGTGCCGGTGTCGGTGGTGGGCACCTTTGGTGCGCTGTACCTGCTCGGCTATTCGATCAATACCCTGACGCTGTTCGGGCTGGTGCTGGCCATCGGCATCGTGGTGGACGACGCCATCGTGGTGGTGGAAAACGTGGAGCGGAACATCGAAGAGGGGCTGACGCCCCTGGCCGCCGCCCACCAGGCGATGAAGGAAGTGTCCGGCCCGATTGTCGCCATCGGCCTGGTGCTGTGCGCGGTGTTCGTGCCGATGGCGTTTCTCGACGGCGTCACCGGGCAGTTTTACCGGCAGTTCGCGGTGACCATCGCGATCTCCACGGTGATCTCCACGATCAATTCGCTGACCCTGTCGCCGGCGCTGGCGGCCATGCTGCTCAAACCCCACGACGCGCCCAAGGACCGTCTCACCCGGGTGATCGACGCGCTGTTCGGCTGGTTGTTCCGGCCCTTCAACCGCTTCTTTAACCGCAGCTCCAACAAGTACCAGGGCGCGGTGTCCCGGGCGCTGGGCAAGCGCGGCGCGGTGTTCCTGGTCTATATCCTGCTGCTCACAGGTACCGGCGCCATGTTCAAGGTGGTGCCGCCGGGCTTTATTCCGGTCCAGGACAAGCTCTATTTGATGGCCGGGGTGAAGCTGCCGGAGGGCGCGTCACTGCAGCGCACCGATGAGCTGCTCAACGAGGTGGTGGACATCGCCATGAACACCGAGGGCGTGGCGCACGCCATCGCGTTCCCGGGTTTGAACGCCTTGCAGTTCACCAACACCTCCAACACGGGCGTGGTGTTCTTCCCGCTCAAACCGTTTGATCAACGCGAGCGCAGCGCCTCTGAAATCAACGCCGAGATCAACCAAAAGATCGGCGCGTTGAAAGAAGGCCTGGCGTTCTCGTTCATGCCGCCGCCGATTCTCGGGCTGGGCAACGGCTCCGGTTATCAGTTGTTTATCGAGGACCGGGGCAACCTGGGTTACGGCGCGCTGCAGGACGCGGTCAATAATTTCCAGGACGCGGTGGCGCAGACGCCGGGCATGGGCTTCCCGATCAGCAGTTACCAGGCCAACGTGCCGCAGCTCGACGCGGAAGTGGACCGGCTTAAAGCCAAGGCCCAGGGCGTGTCGGTGACCGAACTGTTCGACACCCTGCAGACCTATCTGGGTTCCACCTACGTCAACGACTTCAACCGCTTCGGACGCACCTGGCAGGTGATGGCCCAGGCCGACGCGCCGTTCCGGGAAAGCGTGGAAGACATCGCCCGGCTGCGCACCCGCAACGACCGCGGTGAAATGGTGCCGATCGGCACCATGGTCAAGTTGACGCAAACCTTCGGGCCCGACCCGGTGCTGCGTTACAACGGTTACCCGGCGGCCGACCTGGCCGGCGAAACCGACCCGGCGGTGATCTCTTCCGCCCAGGCCATGGCTGGCCTCACCGCGCTCGGCGAGGAAGTGTTGCCGCCGGGCATGGACTTCGAGTGGACCGACCTGAGCTACCAGCAGGCCACCCAGGGCAACGCGGCGCTGGTGGTGTTCCCGCTCTCCATTCTGTTGGTGTTCCTGGTGCTGGCGGCGCTGTACGAAAGCTGGACCCTGCCGCTGGCGGTGATCTTGATCGTGCCCATGTGCATGCTCTCGGCCTTGATCGGCGTGTGGTTCGCCGGCGGCGACAACAACATCTTCGTGCAAGTGGGGCTGGTGGTGCTAATCGGGCTGGCGTGCAAGAACGCCATTCTGATCGTCGAGTTCGCCCGCGAACTGGAGCTGCAGGGCAAGGGCACCGTGGAAGCGGCGCTGGAAGCCTGCCGCCTGCGGCTGCGCCCGATCATCATGACCTCGATCACCTTTACCGCCGCGGTGGTGCCGTTGGTACTGGGCAGCGGCGCCGGCGCCGAAGTGCGCCAGGCGCTGGGCACGGCGGTGTTCGCCGGCATGATCGGCGTGACCCTGTTCGGCCTGTTCCTGACGCCGGTGTTCTACGTGGCGCTGCGCAAACTGGCCGGCGGCGGCCGCCCGGTGAGCCATCACGGTTCGACTATGGATGGTGAAGCGAAGGACGGTGAAGCGCACGGTCAGAATTCTGGAGACAGTCATGCATAAATCAATTGTTCTGCTGACGGCGCTGGCGTGGCTCTCCGGCTGCGCCGTGGGCCCCGACTACCAGCCGGTCGAGCCGGACGCCCCGGAGCGTTTTCTGGAGGCGCCGGCGGCACAGTCCGTCGCCGACGAGCAACGCTTCTGGGACGGCTTCGAAGACCCGATGCTGGCGGGCCTGATTCGCCAGACCCTGGACGCCAACCGCGACCTGCGCGCGGCGCTGGCCCGCTACCAGCGCGCCGAAGCGCTGCTGCGCGGCAGCCGTGCCGAGCAACTGCCTAACGTGGGCGTCTCCGCGTCCGCCGCCGAGCAGCACCTGGCCGATGTGGAACGCACGCCGCCGGGCGCCGGTGACGAACGGGTGGAGCTGTATCAGGCCGGCGTCGGTCTCAGTTGGGAGCTGGATCTGTTCGGCCGCCTGCGCCGCGCCAGCGAAGCACAGCGCGCCGAGCTGGGCGCCGCCGGCGCCGATCTCGCCGCCTTGCAAGTGGCGCTGGTCGGCCAGCTGGCCACCAGCTACTTCCAGTTGCGCGGCTTGCAGCAACAACTGCTGGTGGCGCGCAGCAACGTGGACAACCAGCGCCAGTCCCTGGACATCGTACGCTCGCGAGTGGGCGCCGGACGCGGCACCGCTTTCGACGAGGTCCGCGCGGTGTCGCAATTGGAAGCCACCCGCGCGGTGATCCCCGATCTGCAGGCGGCGGTGCGCGCGCGCATGTTCCGCATCGCCGTGCTCACCGGGCAGAACCCGGCGGCCCTGGTGGACGAGCTGGCGCCCCCGGCGCCGCTGCCGAAAAGCCTGCCGGTGATCCCGGTGGGCAGCCCCGGCGACGTGCTGCGCCGCCGGCCGGACATCCGCGCCGCGGAACGGCGTCTGGCCGCGGCCAGCGCCCGCATCGGCGTAGCCACGGCGGACTTGTTCCCGAGCTTCAGTTTGGACGCGCTGATCGGTTCCGTGGCCAGCGACAGCGGCGACCTGTTCAGCGCCGGCGCCGAAACCCGCCGGGTGGCGCTGGGCGTGGACTGGACCTTCCTCGACTTCGGCCGGGTGCGCAGCCGCATCGACGCCGCCGACGCGGACAGCCAGGCGGCCCTGGCCAATTACGAGCAAGCGGTACTGCTGGCGCTGGAAGAGACCGAAACCCAGCTGGTGCGCTACGCCCGCAGCCGCGAACGCAGCGAGCGCCTGGGCGCCGCCACCGACGCCGCCAGCGAAGCCGCCGAGCTGGCCCGCACCCGTTACCGCCAGGGCTTTATCGGCTTCTTCGAAGTGCTCGCCGCCGAGCAGGAGCTGATCGACACCCGCGACGCCTTGATTGAAAGCCGCACCGCCGAAACCCTCGCCATGGTCAACATCTACCGCGCCCTGGCCGGCGCCCCCGGCGACGCGGCGCCCATCACCTCGGCCGAGGCAAACGATTAACCGAAAACGACGCGCTGATTCGTTTTCTTACCCCAGGGGCCAGGACGGCCCCTTTTTTTTAGGCTTTGTGGGAAGGCACCTTGTAGGAGCGGGCCCTGTGGGAGCGGGCTTGTGGGAGCGGGCCCCGCCCGCGAAAGGGAGCGCAGCTCCCGGCAGGATGCCAGAGCCCCTTCTAACGGCAGCACAAAACAGCGTTTCTGGAATCCTGCCGGCCGGCAAAGCCGGCCTTTCGCTTGCAAGGCAAGCTCCCACAAGCCCGTTCTAATGTTCGCGCAGGTTATCCAACATCCGATTGCCAATCTCAATAAAGGTGTTCTGGTCTTTTTTATTGATGCCTTTGAGAAGCGTCTTTTTCACTTCGTCTTCCGCGTCCTGAATACGCGCCATCAGCCCCCGCCCCTTTTCGTTGAGCGACAGAAGCTGGGCGCGGCGGTCCTCCGGGTCGGGCGTGCGCGTGATCAGCGCCATGCTCTCCAACTGATTGATCACACGGGTGATCTGGGCCTTATCGCGGCCTGTGACGCCGGCGATCTGCTGGGCCGTGCAATCGGGGTGGCGGCGAATCATTTGCAGCAGGCGTATGTGCATACCGTTCAGTGGCAGGTCGTAATCGCGCACCGCGCGCTTGGAGCTGACCTTGAACTGAAACGCCAGCTGCCAGAGCACCTGGCGAATATCGGAATCGTCATTCATATGGTTGACAACATCAACTAGTGAAATTATGGTTGATATTGTCCACTAGTTAGGCGGGCGCCACAAGCGCCACCACCACCATGAGGTAACCCATGCCCAGACCGGCCCCGCGTATTCTGGAAGTGCTGCGCACCGAGAGTGTCACCCCGAACATGAAACGGGTGGTGCTCGGCGGCGACGATCTCAGCGATTTCCCACAGAACCACGAAAGCGCCAACTTCAAACTGCTGATACCCCGGCCGGGCCAAACGGCAATCCCGCTGCCGCCGTTCGGCGACGCGCCGCCGGAAGAACGGCCCATCGTGCGCACCTACACGCTGCGCCACTTCGACCAAGAACGCGGCGAAGTGGTGGTGGATTTTATGCTGCACGCCGACCACGGCCCCGCCTCCGGCTGGGCCGCCGCCGCCCAACCCGGTGATCGGGTCGGTTTCGCCGGGCCGGGCGCGCCCAAGTTCGCGGACTTCGACGCGGACTGGTTCCTGTTCGCCGGCGACATGTCCGCGCTGCCCGCCATCGGCGCCAACATCGAACGCCTGCCCGCCAACGCCCGCGGCTACGCGGTGCTGGATATCCTCGACCACGCGGACCGGCAGGACCTGCCGTTCCCGCCCGGCATGGAAGTGATCTGGCGAGTGAACCCCAACCCGGAACAGCCCGCCGTGGGCTGGGTGGATGCCGTCGTCGGGCTGCCCTGGCTGGACGGCTCGCCCTCAGTCTGGGTCGCCGGCGAAAGCGGCGCCGTCCGCGCCGTGCGGCGCTATCTCACCCAGGAACGACGGATCGAACGTGGCCGCCTCTACGCCAGCGGCTACTGGCAGATCGGCCTCACCGAGGACCGCCACCAGCTTGAAAAACGTAAAGAGAAAGGGTGATTTGTCATGGGTTGATGCGTGATGCGCACCACGGTATATTGAGCACATGATTAGGTCATTCCGCCACAAGGGACTGAAGCGGTTCTTGCATATCGGCAGTGTCGCGGGCGTTCAGCCCTCGCACGCCAAACGTTTGCGTATGCAGCTGGCGGCGCTTGATACCGCAGTAGTTATTAGTGACATGGATATTCCCGGATTCCACCTGCACTCGCTGAAGGGGCACAAGAAAGAGCGATGGTCGATCCGGGTAAACGGCAATTGGCGTATTACCTTTGAGTTCAGGGATGGCAACGCTTACGTGCTTGATTACGAGGATTATCACTGATGACGATGCACAACCCCCCGCATCCCGGTGAGTTCATTAAAGAGGTCTATCTGGAGCCGTTCGGCGTCAGCGCCCGGCAGTTGGCCGTGAAGCTGGCGGTGTCGCCGTCCACCTTGTCCCGGGTATTGAAAGGCACCAGTGGCATCAGCCCCGAGATGGCACTGCGGTTGTCGAAGGCCCTGGGAAGAACCCCGGAAAGCTGGTTGGCGCTGCAGCATGCGTACGATCTTTGGGAAGCCCGGCAGTCGATAGATCTCAACGCCGTTGAGCCGGTGGATTTCGATGCGGCCTGAAAGGCTGTAATCCGCTAGCCGCAGCACTTCTTGAACTTGCGGCCGCTACCGCAGGGGCAGGGGTCGTTGCGGCCGGGTTTGAGCGGTGTGACGGTGTGCTCGCCGTCGAGATAAAACCAATGGCCGTTCTCGCGCACAAAGCGGGAGCGCTCCTCCAGCACCGCGAAGCCGTCGCCGTCCCGGTGGGTGGCGCGGAAGTGCACCCGCCCCGCGTCGCCGTCCTGCCCGGCGTCGACGATCTCCAGCCCCAACCATTGATCGCCGCCTTCCAGCGTCAGCTCCGCGGGCCGGGTATCCGGGTGCCAGCTGGCGCGCACATAGTCCGCATCGTCGCGCACGAAGGCGCTGTAGCGGGAGCGCATCAACGCCTCCGGCGAGGACGCCGGCGCGCCGTGATGCAGCGGCCGGCAGCAGTTCTCGTAGGGCAGGTCGGATTGGCAGGGGCAGGTGGTCATTGTGAATCCAAGCGCCAATTAAAATGCTCAAGATACCAGCAGTCCTGCCGATGTTGAATCGATAAGGAAGTAAACCTTAAAGGGAGGCGTTTGATGAGGACCACAATTTTCATTTCCATCATTATCAGTATCGGGGTATGGATTGCCGCGGTATTAATCTTCTATGGCATTTTGCCGCTCCCCGCTGGTGGGGAGATTGGGCTGTCTTTCCCTGAAACTACCAGTGAGGCAGGTGATTCACTGGTGGCTGTGGAGGGTATCTTTTCTTCCGTCGCAGTGGTTTTGGCTTTAATAGCAGTGTTATTGCAAGGTAGAGAGTTAAAGGCTTCCACGTTTGCGCAGAGAGAACAAGCCGCCGCTCTACAAGTGCAGTCATCGCAGCAAATTGACGCGATAAAAATGCAGGCTCATTCTGTGCGCTTGCAATTCCTGCTTTCCGAAATTGAACGGCTTGGCAATATCGCAGATAAGACGCGTAGCGAAATTGAGGAATGTGACGATACTGAAGAGAAGAGAAAAAAGTGGGATCTGGTAAGGAATTCCCGAAATAAACAAAACCGTTACCGAGAAGAATGTGAACAAGCAACCGTCGCCATGGAACATTTCCTGAAAGTAAAAGGCGTTCAGTTCCCAAGCGATGTCCATGGAAGCCATGCCGTCGGCGAAGCGGCCATGGCTCAGCGAGCTACAACTTCGGCCGGTACATCTGGAAGAACGTATCCGGGGTGATGCCGAAGTAATCCGCCGGGCCGCCGCCGCGCAGGATCGGCTCGGCGGCGGCGGTCTGGTAGACACCGTCCTTGAGCAGATGCCGGGCGATGTGCACGCCCACCACTTCACCGAACACCATCCAGGTATCGGTCTCGGTGCCGTCGGCGCCGGTAAGCCGCAGAATCTGACTGACCCGGCACTCGAACGACACCGGCGTCTCCTTCACCCGGGGCACGCCGATCACCCGTGACGGTTCCGGCGTCAGCCCGGCCAGCCGGAATTCGTCGACCTCCGGGCCTACCGCCGCGCAGCTCTGGTTCATGGCCTCGGCCAGCGGGCGGGTCGCCAGGTTCCAGCCGAATTCCCCGGTCTCCTCAATGTTCCGCACGCTGTCCTTGTAGCCAATGCTGGCGAAACCCACCAGCGGCGGCGTGTAGTTAAAGGCGTTGAAGAAACTGTACGGCGCCAGGTTCAGCACCCCATCGCGGCTACGCGAGGAAATCCAGCCGATAGGCCGGGGCGCCACCAAAGCGTTAAAAGGATCATGGGCCAGCCCATGGCCGGCGGAGGGTTCGTAGAAATGGGTGTCAGTAGTCATTGAGCAATGCTACTTGGGGCGGACTCCAAACGACAAGCGCGGGCCAGGCCCGCGCTTGAAGCTATCAACTGTCAATTATCAACTATCAATTTGACGCTTCGCGTCACGCCGCGATCTTCGGCGGCGCATCCCCATACTCAATCCCGTACTTGCGAATCAGCTTCTCGCGCTTGGCCGGGTCGAAGTTGATGTTGCGGGCGTCGTTGCCAGCGTGCTCCAGCAGACGCTTGTCCATCACCTTGTACCAGAGCGGCGGGAAGTAACTGATGAAGAACATACCGAAGTAGCCGTTGGGCAACTCGGGCAGGCTCTCGAAGTGGCGCAGGCTCTGGTAGCGACGGGTCGGGTGCGCGTGGTGGTCGGAGTGGCGCTGCAGATGGAAGGTCGCCCAGTTGGAGAACATGTGGTTGCTGTTCCAGCTGTGGTGCGGCTGGGTGCGCTCGTAGCGGCCATTGGCCTTCTTGTGACGCATCAGGCCGTAGTGCTCGATGTAGTTGGCGGAGGTCAACTGGAAGGCGCCCCAGAAGGCGGTGCCGAGAATATAAGGCAGCAGGCCGATGCCGAAAATCGCCAGCACGGTGCCCCAGGCAACGAGGGTGATGATCGCCGGCTGGATAATTTCGTTCTCCAGGGACCAGACCGATTTATCCTGAGCGTTCAGGCGGTCCTTCTCCAGGCGCCAGGCGCGTTTGGCGGCGCCGGGCAACTCGCGCAGCGCGAACTTCCAGATGCTCTCGCCCATGCGCGAGGAGGCCGGATCTTCCGGGGTGGCCACGTCTTTGTGGTGGCCCTTATTGTGCTCGATAAAGAAGTGGCCGTAGGCGCAGGGTGCCAGCACGAACTTGGCCAGCCAGCGCTCGCCCTTGCCCTTCTTGTGGCCCAGCTCATGGCCCAGGTTAATGCCCACGCCGCAGGTGCCGCCGATCAGATAGATCATCGCCAGCACGCCGTGCCAGGGCAGGTTCTGGGTGCCCACGAACCAGGCGCCATAGAACCAGGCGCCCCAGATCAGCGGCACCAGGGCGTACAGAATCCAGCGGTAGTAGGGGTCGTTTTCCAGCTGCGGCACCACCTCTTCCGGCGGGTTGCTGGTGTCCTCGCCGATCAGCATGTCCAGCACCGGCACGGTCAGGTAGTAGAACGCCAGCGGCAGCCACAGCATCAGCGCGTTGTTGCCGGTGGCGAAATAGAGCGCCGGGCCCACGAACACGATGGCCGGCACGAACAGCGACGAAAACCACAGATGCCGTTTGCGGTCGCGGTAGATCACACCGGACGGCCCGGTGAATACACCTGCCTTGCTCATAAACCTCACCTCTTTGTTATGTAATGGTTCCATCCTCCGCCTGTCCGGGGCCCGCCGGCACCGCTTAGAGTGGCAATAAATCGTCATAAAGTGACAAGGCGGCTGACATTCACTACCTTGGAGGGAAGGCTTCCAGGGAGCGGCACCCATGACCGTGCAGATCACAAACCGGCTGCGCCCCGCGATTCACCCCACTTATCCGCGTCTTTTGTGCGCGTATTTGCATGAGCGGGGCTTCGATAACGCGGTGATATTCCAGGACACCCGCCTGCAATGGGAGCAATTGCTGGGCGAGCACCGCTATCTGAGCCTGGAGCAGATGTCGCGCCTGATCCGCCGCGCCATCGACCTCACCGGCCAGCCTTGGATCGGCCTGGAGACCGCCGGCGTCACCTCGGTGTCCGCTCACGGGCCGCTGGGCTACGCGGTGGTGTCCGCGCCGGACCTGCGCGAAGTGCTGCGGGTGGTCTCCCGCTATGTGGGGGTAAGGTTCCAACTGGTGGGGGTGCGCTTCGAGGAATTCGACGACCACGCCGTGCTGACGCTGGACGAGCAGGTCGACCTGGCCGAGATCCGCGAGTTCGTCACCGGCTCGATCCTCGCCACCTATTTTCAGCTGGTGGACACGGTGACGTCCCGGCGGCTGCGCGACGTGGCCGTCACCCTGCCGCTGGACGAGCCGGCCTGGGCGGCGGAGTACGAAGAGCGCCTGGGCTGCCCGGTAACCTTCGGCACCGGCCAGCTCACCATCACGCTGCCCGCCGCGCTGCTCGACACCCCCTGCCTGACCGCCGACCCCACCACGCACCGAGCGGCTTTGCGCGATTGTGAGCACCAACTACGGCAGATTCAGAGCGGCGGCCCGCTCAGCCAGCGCATCGGCGTGATGCTGCTCGACCGCGACGGCGACTACCCGACCCTGGACGACACCGCCGAGGAATTCGCCATGTCCCGACGCACCCTGATCCGCAAGCTCAAAGCCGAAGGCACCAGCTTCCAGGAACTGCTCGACGACGTGCGCCGCGAACTGGCCGCCTGGTACCTGCTGGAAACCAGCCTGCCGGTGGAGCGCATCGCCGAAAAGCTCGGCTACCAGGACCCCTCCAACTTCAGCCGCACCTTCCAGCGCTGGTTCGGCACCACGCCGCTGCGCATGCGCCGCGCGCCCTGACCCGACGCCACAGGAACGTCGGCTTTCGCTGCGCTCAACCCGACCTACAGGCGGTAGGTCGGGTTAGGCCAAAGGCCGTAACCCGACACCCCGGCTAAGGCACCAAGGCAAGAAGCCGCCGCTCCAACCCAAACACATGCTCATCCTCCGCCCCCAATTCCCGCAACGCCTCCGCCAAACACAGCAAATAATCCCGGTTCGCCCCACTAGGCCCATGGCTGCCATGAATATGCCGTGCGATCTCGTCCTCCGGCGCCGCCCCCAGAAAGGCCGCGTTGTCCTCGGTGGCGATGTACACCAGCCCCTCTTCATGGCCGCCGTCGGCGAACGTCATCGGCGTGGCGAACCGCAAATAGCCGTTCTTCTCGCGCACATCCAGATGCTCGAACACCGACGGCGCCACCCGATACGCCATGCCCGCGCACACCGTGCCCGGCCGCTCCACCAGCGTCAGCACCCGGCCCGGCCGCTCCGGCGTGCCGCGATGATCGTGCGAGCCCTGCCAGAACCGCCGCGCCCAGCCCTCAATGCTGGCGGGCTTACGCTCCAAAAACGGAAAGTCCGCCTTGAAAATCAGAGAGCCGTAGCCGAACAGCCAGACATCGGCCCGGCCGCTCAGGTCCTGGCGGGTTTTATTGAGTTCGGTGGTATCAAAAGACATGCCGCGATTCTAACGTAATCCTACCGCCGGCTCTCCCGTAGGTCGGGTTGAGCAACGCGAAACCCGACAACCCCGCCCAACGTAACGCGCCAACGCCACGTTTTCCGTACAATACGCAGGACCAAGAAGCGGAGCCGAGCCCCCCATGAAAGACGTACGCCAGGAATACCACGCCCCCGGCCTCACCGAAGCGGACCTGCTGGCGGACCCGGTGGAACAAGCCCGCCGCTGGGTCGACGACGCCATCCACGCCGAGCTGCCCCTGGCCAACGCCATGACCCTGGCCACCGTCTCCGCCGACGGCCGCCCCTCCAGCCGCGTGGTGCTGCTCAAAGGCATCGAAGACGGCGGCTTCGTCTTCTTCACCCACTACGACAGCCGCAAAGGCGACGACATCGCCGCCAACCCCAACGTCTCCTTCGTCATGTTCTGGGGCCCCTTCGACCGACAACTGATCGTCAGCGGCCGCGCCGAGAAAATCCCCGCCCAGCAATCCCGCGACTACTTCGCCTCCCGCCCCCGGGCCAGCCAGCTCAGCGCCGCTGTCTCCCATCAGAGCCGGCCCGCAAGCCGGGAGCAGTTGGAAGTGGATATGGCCGAGCTGGCCGAGCAGTATCCTGAAGGGGAGACCATTCCCATGCCGGAGACTTGGGGGGGGTATCGCATCGTTCCCGAGGAGATTCAGTTCTGGCATGGGCGGCCTAGCCGGTTGCATGATCGGTTTCGCTATATCAAGGATGGCAATGACTGGGCTCGAGAGTGCCTGGCTCCTTGACCCACAGCCGCAGTTAATACCGCTCCTGCGTGTACCGTAGGAGCAGATCTGCCCTCCACGAAGCCGGACGGCCGCATTTGTGCCCTGCGGGATTTTCTGGTTTTATCTTAGTTCATCGAAATATTAATAATGTGATAACACGCCAACTGACCATCGGATGCTTGAGTTTGCGTGCAAGGCTATTAAACAAGGACGATGATGGCTGATCGATCTCCCAGGGAAGTTGTCGATACTCGAATCCGAAACCAGATTATGGAGTATCTTCAGCTCGTCTCCTCTGCGGCGCAGCAGAAAGACTATCAGCGCCGCGTTCCCGATGTGAATGTGCCTACCGAACTCATATGTAGCTGGGAGGATTGGATGCCTGTCGAAGAGGGCGCTCAAGACTTCGCTCCACCTGTTTATTCAGCTGAAGAGTGGGAGGCAATCGAAAAGTATGGCCGCACGTGGGACGTCGTCGCTGCTGCAACACCAGAGGAAATGCCGTCACTCGAGGAGTTTATTGGAACGCTGGAGTGGGGGCGGCTGAAACAGGCGGCGGAAGACGCCTTGAGTGTTTTTCAGCGGCGCGGAGTATTCGAAGAAACGTGAGGCGTTCTAGCAAAGAGCTTAGCTGGATATTCTGAATCTCTTTAGCGGCCTTTAGCCGTTCGCTTAGATCAAGCGTTAAGAGCCTATGAAAACAGAGCACGATATAAAGTTAATGCTGTATGCCCAGCAAGCTCTCTTGGGCGAAGTGGCGCCACAGTTTAGGGCTGTATCATTTAAGCTGTCTACGGATGGCGAAGACTTAGTTGCTCGTTTCATATTTGATGGTGAGCCAACGGAAGAAACTAAGGAGGTTGCTGGTGTTGCGCTAACAAATTTGCTTGCTAACTACTCAAAGAGCCATCGGAGCTACAAAGAGGAAATGTTGGCGTGCCCATATCCAGAAAAAATGGCGCACCTTCCTATATTGGCTTATCTCCGAAATGAAGACGATTCGTGCTCATGGGTGGAACTGTACAAAAAAACTAACAAGAAAAAGCGGATGGGCACATAAATGCGCCGCTGTTTTTGCCGTTAAGTGTTTTCTTTAAAAGGTGTTGAATTGAAATTTGATAAAACTAGTACATTTGTTTTTGGGTTTATCGCTAGTGCCGGTGTTATATTTACAATTTATATTACTCTAGCAAGTCCTGCTGCGAGTCTTAATGCTTATGTGAGCATGAGCATTTTCTACACTCCCCCACAATACGATAAAATATTGTCATCGATGCTTACTCAAGCCAAGTGGGAAAATATTTACTCTATTATTGATCCTATATCTAAAGATATTGAGTTTGATTCAAAAAAAGAAGCAGTAGAGAAAATACAAAGCGTGATTGATACGCCTTACAGTGAACCTTTTAATAAAGGTTTAGATGAGTATAAAGCATTGGTTTATATTTCTGTGAAAAACGACGGCAATGCCGTTGCAAAGAACGTGTACGTCGATCTGCCTGAAAAAGCCTTGATGATGATTGAAGATGACAAGGAGGAGTATTCATCCACAGATGGTCTAGTTAAGCGCTATAAAATCTCCTCTATTCGCCAAAATGGAAGTTATCGACTTTGGGCGTGGGTCAAGTCCGAGATTAGTGAATTTAATCAATACCAAGTTAACATTGGTAGCGACAACCTAGTAGCAAAGGTTGCCTACACAGAGAGTTATTCTGGATTAGAAACTAAGTTTGCTAAGAATTATAAAATAATAATGCTGCTTATGGCGGCTATGCTCCTCGCGTTCTTGTTTGTCGCTTATCAAACGATATTTATGTCAAATCACGATAGCAATGACACTTAACAAGCAACTTCAGCGGAGCAAATTTCGCTGCGCTACATTTGCCCGCTGAGTTGGGCGTTAGCCATTGAAGGAGAATACATGCCAAAACGAGTCTTTATAAGCTTTGATATAGATCACGATGACGGAGCAAAGAAAATGCTTGCGGGTCAAGCAAGGCTGCCCGACAGCCCTTTTGAGTTTAAGGATAATTCCGTGAAATACCATTTGACCGGCGACTGGGAGCAAAAGGTCCGTCGGAGAATGGATAACGTCGATGTTGTAATCGTTCTTTGTGGTACGCAAACGCATGCCGCTACAGGTGTATCGGCGGAGCTGACCATAGCAAAAGAAAAGGAAAAACCATATTTTTTGTTGTCCGCCTACTCGGAGAAGACGTGCACCAAACCCAAGTCAGCTTCTTCTTCCGACAAAGTCTATAAATGGACGTGGCCAAACCTCAAGAAGCTGGTCGCAGGCAATAGGTAGGTTGGCTAAATGAAGCTGTTCGTAATCCACAGGTTCAAAGATCGAAAAAAGGCAGCTGCAACGCTAAAAAATGCGGCCAAAGGCATGGGAGTATCGTTCCGTCCTATTTTTCTTAACAGCAACGGGTGCGATAAGTGGAAAGATCAGGCGCTTAACGCCTTGGGTCAAGCAGAAGCTGTTGTAGTCTACGATCGCCCAGAGTGTGAGAGTTCAGACAACGCCAAATGGGAAATCGCGAAAGCTGAAGAGGCGAATCTGCCTGTAGTCGATATTGCGCCAGCTGAATCAGCTAGTGAGATTTGCGCTAAATTAAAGCCGCTATATGACCTCGAAGAAGATTTTAATTCGTGCTTCAAAGGTGGCGATAAGGAAAGTGTATTAGAGCTTTACAAATTGATGATTGCGTCTTCGGAGTCGCTAATTCAGCGACGGCAGAGAACTAATGCGTTTTTTATTACAGTCATTGGTAGCCTACTGGCCATTGCAGGATTGATGGTAAAGACGGAAGTTTTACACCCAGGAACAATGTGGCTCCTCTACGGTTTGTCTGTGACGGGGCTCCTGCTTTGTAACTCATGGAGAAACCTCATTGATAACTATGGAAAACTGAATAAGGCAAAGTTTGACGTAATTTTAAGGTTGGAAAAGGATTTGGATGCAAGCATTTACGATGCTGAATGGGTTGCACTTGGTAAAGGTCTCAGGCCTGAAAAATACAGATCTTTCACGTCAACAGAGAAACATGTGCCTTTGTTCTTTGCCCTTCTCATAGCTGCTCTAACCTTAATGGCTGTAGTATGGCACATAAAAGGCTAGCCATACGCGCAAGGCGGACGCCCCTATCGTCGTGCCGCTTCGCTCAGCATTATATGTACAAGGAGGGGGTGTGAATAGGGATATTTTGAATGTTGCGGTCGAGGAAGGTATTGATCAAGAGACTGTAAGCGAGCTTAGGGATGCTATTGCTTTTTTTGGCGGAGATGCAGACTTTCACCCTGTTCCCGATAGAGGTCCGCAAGCCTCAATATTACTTCTCGGGTTTACTTCGGTGGCGCTGATATTTGGCAGTGCTTTTTTAAGAAAGCTTGGAGAAAAAGCTGCGGAAGATTGCTACCCACATATTAAGCGCGGCCTTTTTGGGATCTATAAAAAGTATTTTGGTCCTGGTGCCAGCTATCAAGTCAAGATAGTTTCATCGTCAGAAAGAAAGTCACCGGCAACGCCTTACTCCCTTATCTTGGCGCTATATTGTGTGGGGAAGAACAACGAGAAAGTTAAGTTCTTATATAGAACGGATTGGTCTCAAGAAGAGTTTGAAGAAGCGACTGATAGATACCTTGAATCAATGGTCGATTTTGTCGGCCAAGGCCAAGGAGTTGTAGCTGACCTAATACTAGCGGAGCCAGTAAACGTGCAGCCTTACCTAATCGCTATGGATATAGGGGCTGGTCGGTTGGTCCGTGTAAATGCGCTTCCAGATAATGTCAGCATATAACAAGCCCAGGCAGGGCGACGGGTTTTCTGTTCCGCCTGCGGCTGCACTCCAAACCCGCGCCTGCTGGATGCGTTAGCTTTCTGTGGGTACTTGAGGAATATATTGCATATGGATGACTATCAAAATCCAAAAGCTGGAAAAACGTACATAAGCCCAAGGCTTAAAGCTTTTGGCGATTCTGATAGAACGGTCCGTATCGCCTCAAAGGTAATTGACTCGCCTGATTCATATGCTTTTGCCAAGATCAAAGATGAAATTGTTCTGCGCCACAAAGAAGACGCGAAATCGTATATAACGGCCAAATTTTTTGAAGATACAAGAGGAGTTTTCGTTTTAAATATACAAGGCTACACTGTCGCTACGGACAAGCCTCATAACGCAAGTTTTTCGTTTGTTGGTGGCGAAATTGATAAACTACTTGAATTTATTAGAAATATCCAATCGGTTAATCTAGATAGTTCTTCTCGGATAAATATTGCAGACGAAGAGCTGAATAGAATAGTCCTATCGAATAGCCAAGCAAGAAGTATTCTTCATGAAAACCAAGAGCTTTTTGCTGAAGTTCTTCGCTCCGAGGTTACAACTGAGGATATTGTCGCAGTCGGATATAGGAAGAGACAGCTTGATGTGTATGAAAGGTTACTCAATGACCCAGAATACTTCGGTGACCTCAAAGATAGGAAGAAAACAACCAATGAGGGTCTTTGGCAGAAATATTTCGAAAAGAACCCGTGGGTATTCGGGTATGGTCTTGGCTATATTTTTCTGTCCGGACTAGACGACAAGAAGCTAGAGCAAGTTGTGCAGGGTCACAGTGTTAGCGAGCATGGAAAGCGTGTTGATGCTCTGATGAAGACCAAAGGCATTATATCGAATCTATGCTTTATTGAAATCAAGACCCATGCGACTGAACTTCTTGACTCTAAGCCATATAGAGCAGGATGTTGGGCACCTTCAAAAGAATTGGCAGGTGCAATATCTCAAGTGCAAGGTACTGTAGCATCTGCCATCGAGAATCTTTCCAGTAAAATCAGCCTAGACGACAAGTTCGGAAACCCTACCGGTGAAAAAATATATAATTATCAGCCGAAATCATATCTTGTGATAGGTAGTATGGCTGAGTTCTCAACAGAGAATGGTGTCAATAAAGATAAGCTTAGGTCATTTGAGCTGATGAGAAAGAATATATCAAATCCTGAAATAATAACCTTTGATGAACTTTATGAACGAGCAAGATTCATCGTGCTTCATAATCAAAGCTAACAAAAAAAGTCACTCGGGCGCCCTTGTCTCCGCTCCGCTGCGCCAAGGCCGCCGGTGCGCTCTGCATTAAGGTTGCAAGGCCTCGAAACTCTCCGAGGCCCGCCTTTCAGTCTCAGCTACTGCAATTTCGAAAAATTATCAGCCGTCCATCCTCAACCGTAATTGATACCGGGGTGTCGATGGAGAGTCCGGCTTGTTCCAGCCAGAGACCTTTCAGAAGAATAAACGGCACCACGCGATTCCCGCTGGAGGGGGTACGCTTCGGGATATAGCCCCAGTGGCCTTTTCGGACTTTCGGGGTGCGGTTGTTCATAGTTGTGCTCCTGTTGTGCAATTTCTAGGTTGCGTAAGTAGGGCGGTCGGGAGGCTAGAAACAGCAACAGGTACTGCTCCGACTATTTCCTGCGAGCAGGTGTTTTATTCGCCGGACCTCCCGACCATTACATTCCCGGATTTCGGGATCAGAACCGCAGTTCTTCGGCATTGCGCGCGTTACTCTACAGTAAGCTTTTTTCCAGGAGGAACCATGCCCTTTCCCAAACGCGGTGCAACGGTCACCGGCACCCTGTCAGCAAGTTTGCTGGCCATCACCTTGATTTCTGGCTGCTCGGACCCGTCCTCGGACGCTGAGGAAAAGGCGGCGGCGTCGACTCCGCTATCCGCCGAGACACCGGATGATGCCGGCAAACAGGAAGAAGACTCGTCCTCCGGGCAGACCCGGGGCGGTGATGGTTCGGAGATTACGCTGAACGCCCTGACGGAGGAGGACATGCGCGACACCAGCCTTCCCGGCGAGCTGGGTTGCTCGTTCACCACGGCTGACGGAGACGTGTTGCTGATCGCCATGGGCAATGTGGCTTCGTCTGATGCGGCACAGGGTGTGGTCAAGGTCGCCGGTTATGTGGAGCGCGTGTCGGCGCCTGGCGGCTTCGATGGCATGACGGCGTCGCCGACCTTCAGTGGCAAGGGCAAGACGGTGCACATCGAGGTCACCGGTGAGCCCACCGAAGGCGGGGAGTCGCCGCCCAGGCCGGCGACGTTGACGTATGACCGGGCGGACGGCGCTCAGCGTGACTGGCAGGGCGAGTGGCGCTGCGGGCCGTAGGACGATGAACCGGAGGTTCGTGGTGACCGGTGGGCCCGGGGGCGGTAAGAGCACGCTGCTCGACGCCCTGGCGGAACGGGGCTATCGCATCGCGCCGGAGGCGGCCCGTCGCCTCATCAAAGAGCGGCTGTCCTTAGGACTTCCGCCGCGACCGGACCCTGTCACCTTCGCGCGCGCCATTTTGGACTTGGATATGGAGCAGTACCGCGCCGCGACGGACCATGACGGCATGACCTTCTTCGACCGGGGCGTGCTGGACGCGCTTTACATGCTGGATCTGGAATCCGCGCTCTCCCGGGACGAGATCGCGAGGCTTGTTCAGGCGTTTCCCTATAACGCCACCGTGTTCCTCCTGCCACCCTGGGAGGCGATCTACGCCACGGATTCGGAGCGCGATCAGACGTTCGAGGAGTCCGTGGTGGTGTTCGAGGGCATGAAGCGCTGGTATGCGCGGTGGGGTTACGAGACGGTGGAGGTGCCACGCGCCGGTGTCGAGGCGCGTGTTTCGTTCATTTTGGACGCCACTGATCACCAATCCGTTTAGGCGACGATCCGCTGCAGTGGCGCCATGTCCGAAATTGACGTTATGACGTCATAACGTCAAAATGTGGTTTATTGTCAGCCTAAGTGGAGGCGGCCATGAGCGGCACGTCCAAGCGTTCCACCATCTACTTCGATCCCCAATTGCATGCGGCGTTGCGTCTCAAGGCGGCGCACACTAATCGCAGTGTGTCCGATATCGTTAATGACGCCGTTCGTGAAGCGCTGGCCGAGGATCAGGACGATCTGGCGGCGTTCGAAGACCGCGTCGCCGAGCCGACCCTGAGCTACGAGGCCTTCCTCAACGAATTGAAGGCCGATGGCAAGCTATAAGCTGGTCTTCAAACGGTCCGTCGCCAAGGATTTCCGGCCGATCCCAAGGAAAGACGCGGCCCGCTTGCTGCGCCGTATCGATGCGCTGCGGGAAGAGCCGCGTCCGGTGGGCTGCGAGAAATTATCCGGGCTGGAGCGTTACCGCATCCGTCAGGGCCGGTATCGGGTGGTGTACGAGATCACCGATGAGTGCCTGATTGTGACGGTGGTGAAGGTGGCGCACCGGAGGCATGTCTACCGGCGGTGAAGCTCGCTCTTCGTGTTGAACGATGTGGTGTCGATAACAGCGCCGGAGTGACGACAAGGAATTGAGGCGCTGCGTACTCGATGCCAATGGAGGAGCAAAATGATACAGCCCACGAAGAACACCGTTTGCCTCTGGTTCGATAGCGACGCGGAGGAGGCGGCCCGCTTTTACGCCGAGACGTTCCCGGACTCATCGGTTCACTCGGTGCACCGCGCGCCCGGCGACTTCCCCTCAGGGAAGCAGGGCGATGTGCTCACCGTCTGGTTCACGGTGATGGGCGTTGAGTGCCTGGGGCTTAACGGCGGCGAGGCGTTCAAACACAGCGAGGCGTTTTCCTTCCAGGTCGCCACCGAGGACCAGGCCGAGACCGACCGCTACTGGGACGCCATTGTGAGTAACGGCGGAGAAGAGAGCGCGTGCGGCTGGTGCAAGGACAAGTGGGGGGTGTCCTGGCAGATCACGCCGGTCGTGCTGACTCAGGCCGTTTCCAACCCTGACCCCGCTATCGCCAAGCGCGCCTTCGAGGCGATGATGACGATGACCAAGATCGATATCGCGGCCATCGAGGCAGCCTGTCGCGGTTGATGGAGGGGGAGTAATAGAGGCAAGACCTGATCCCGCCGCTACGGTACGCTCCCGGAGTAGTTAACAGTGAGGACGATGATGATGATTAATAAGCTAACCGCCATTGCGGTGGTTTTCATGGCAGGTATTTTATTCGCGGCCCCCGCAGTCGCTGGCGACAAGCGTATCGGCATACTGGTCTTCGATAAGGTTCTCACTAGCGATGTCATAGCGCCGGCGGAGGTCTTCGGGGTTGCAACACGAAAGTCGTGGTTCTCTGACTACGAAGTGGTATTTATTGGCGTAGAACGGAAGCCGGCGATTACCACTGAGGAAGGAATTCGCTTGCCTGTCGATGCAACTATATACGACGCACCGGATCTGGATGCTCTAATCGTTGCCAGTGCCTACGATATGGACTGGCTATTCAAGAATGACGATTTGACCGAATTCCTACGCAGCCAAGCGAAGACCGCTGCATGGTTGGGCAGTAACTGTTCGGGGGCGTTTCTGTACGCCCACGCAGGGCTTCTGGATGGCTACCGTGCCACCACCTGGGCGGGCGGAGAGGCCCAGCTCGAACGCGAATTTCCTGAGATCGACGTGGTCTTTGATCAGAATGTGGTGGTTGATCGAAACCGTATCTCCAGCAATGGTGGCATTCCTTCCTACCAGTCCGCTTTGGTGATGCTTTCGATGATGGCCGGAACTGGCAAAGCGAAGACCGTGCATGAAACCATCCAACTCAATCGTCTGATCCCCTGGTCTGACATCGAGGCCTATTTGCCTGAAGACAAGAAGTGAAGCGGACGGTTCGGGCCGCAATATGACGTACGAGGAGTTCAATACATTCTGCCAGGGGTTACCCGCCACGACCTACGTCGTCCAATGGGGTGGCGCCCATGTCTGGAAGGTAGGAGGGAAAGTATTCGCTATCGGGGGTTGGGAAAAGGCCGGTACACCCGCCTTTACGTTTAAGGCTTCGGAACTCAACTTCGAGATTCTGCGGGATCAGCCGGGCTTCCGACCGGCGCCCTACCTGGCGTCCCGGGGGATGCGGTGGATACAACAATACGACGCCCCTGAAGAGACCAATGAGACGCTCCAGTACTACCTCAAGGAGTCCCACCGAATCGTCTCCCTGGGGCTGACCAAGAAAATGCAGCGGCAGCTCGGGCTCAACCAGAAATAGCCGCAGTCGATGACCCCGCCTCTATGGTTGGGCGGCCATGAGGCTTGGACGGGCGTGCGGACTAACCCAATGTGTAAGTCGCGCTAGCTAAGCGCCTCGGTCAAGAGCCAGACCTGGTCATCTCCGGCACCTACGCCCTTTGGCGGACATCGCAGCGACGCCTGGCCGGACGTGCTGTACGAACCCGATGCGTAGGTCGTGCTGGGCGGATCGTCCGGGCAAAAGGAAAGACCTGAACGTTTTTTCCAGGCAGTAGATCAGCTCGCTTCATGCCCGGGATAATCACGTTCGTATTGACGTACGTACCGAAAAGCGTACACTGTGCCAGCATGAACTTATCAGAGGTGCGTCATGACCGGCATTACCGCAACTGAGGCGCGCAGCAATCTTTACCGGTTGATCGATGAGACCGCCGAGTCCCACCAGCCTATCGTGATCCTGGGTAAGCGGAACAAGGCCGTCCTGGTGTCGGAAGAGGATTGGTCTGCGATTCAGGAAACACTCTATCTGCTGTCCGTGCCGGGGATGCGGGAGTCAATTCGTGAGGGGATGGATGCCCCCGTGGATGAATGCGGCGAGGAGTTGGATTGGTGACATGGAAGTTGGTTTACACCAAACAAGCCCAAAAAGACGCAAGGAAGCTGGCTTCAAGTGGCCTGAAGCCGAAAGCCCAGGAATTGCTGACACTGATCGGTGAGGACCCGTTTCGCAGGCCGCCTCCGTTTGAGAAGCTGATCGGCGACCTTTCCGGGGCGTACTCGCGGCGTATCAACATTCAGCACCGTCTGGTTTATCAGGTGCTTGAAGACCAGCGCGTTGTGAAAGTGCTCCGGCTCTGGAGCCACTATGAATAAAGCTTTCCCTCCCGCTCTCTAGACGGTCAGATACTTCTTCACCAGCTCATCGCTGAGCGCGCCGATGTCGTCCTCGGCGACCTTGCTGCCCCGGTCGATGATGGCGAATCGGTCGGCGGTGGCGCGGGCGAAGTGGAGCTTCTGCTCCACCAGCAGCACTGTGAGGCCTTCTTCCTTGTTCAGCGTTTTGATCACCTTGCCGATCATGTCGACGATATTGGGCTGAATGCCCTCGGTGGGTTCGTCCAGGATCAGCAGGGTGGGATCCAGCGCCAGCGCGCGACCGATGGCGAGCTGCTGTTGCTGGCCGCCGGACAAATCACCCCCGCGCCGGTGTCGCATGTCGTGCAGCACCGGAAACAGCTCATAGATACGCGCCGGGATTTTGCGACTCCGGTCGGCACGCGCCTGCAGGCCCGTTTCCAGGTTCTCCTCGACAGTAAGCAGCGGAAAAATCTCCCGCCCCTGCGGCACATAGCCAATACCCGCTCGCGCGCGCTCCTCCGCAGCCTTCTTGCTCAGGTCCTTACCACTGAATTCAATCTTTCCGGTCGCCGCAGGCAACAACCCCATCACCGACTTCAACAACGTGGTCTTCCCCACGCCGTTCCGCCCCATCACACACAGACATTCCCCTTCCGCCACGGAAAGATCCAGGTCCCACAAAGTGTGCGACTCCCCATAAAACTGATTCAACCCACTCACACTCAACATGCTCTGTTCTCCTGACGCGGCCGCGATGCGGCCGCCCGCTGTCAACTGTCCACTATCAACTGTCAACTGCATTTATGCTGATTCGCCGAGGTAGACCTCGATGACTTTCGGGTCGTTTTGGACGTCCTGCATTTTGCCTTCAGCGAGGACGCTGCCTTGGTGCAGCACGGTGACGGTATTAGCGATGGACCGAATAAACTCCATATCGTGCTCGACCACCATCACCGAGTGCTCGCCGGCCAGGCTTTGCAGCAGCTCGGCGGTGCGCTCCACTTCGTGGCGGGTCATGCCGGCGATGGGTTCGTCCACCAGCAGCAGCCGGGGTTTCTGCATTAGTACCATGGCGATCTCCAGCCATTGTTTTTGGCCGTGAGACAGCGCGCCGGCGAGCTGGTCTTTTTGCGCGAGCAGGCCGACGGTCTCCAGGGTTTGCGCCATCCAGTCGTACTGCTGGCCGGTGACCGGCTGCAGCAGCGCCTGCCAGGTGCCCTTGGGGCCGGCCATGGCCAGCTCCAGGTTTTCCAGGGCGGTGTGCTCGGGGAACACGGTGGGCTTCTGGAATTTGCGGCCGATGCCGGCGGTGGCGATCTCGGTTTCGGTCATGCGCGTGAGGTCGAGCGTCTGGCCGAAGAAGCAGCTGCCGGTGTCGGGCCGGGTCTTGCCGGTGATCACGTCCATCAGGGTGGATTTGCCGGCGCCGTTGGGGCCGATGATGCAACGCAGCTCGCCGGGCTCGATGTAGAGCGTCAGGTCGTTGAGCGCCTTGAAGCCGTCGAAGCTGACGGTGATGTCTTCCATATAGAGGATGTGCTTGCCGCCGGTGTCCAGCTGCCCCGGGCGCACCGGGCGGGTGCCCGGCCGAAGGGGGGCGAACACTTGGTCGCGGCGGAAGGTGTCACGCAGGCTCATGGTCGGCCTCCTTGTCGGACGGGGTCGGCTCGGGCTGCCGTTTGCGTTTGAGCAGGCTCTTGGCCAGGCCCACCAGCCCTTGGGGCAGGAATACCGTCACCGCCACGAACAGGCCGCCCAGGGCGAACAGCCACGCCTCCGGCATCACGCCGGTGAACACGGTTTTGCCGTAGTTCACCAGGATGGCGCCGATCACCGCGCCGTAGAGCGTGGCGCGGCCGCCCACCGCCACCCACACCACCAGCTCGATGGAGTTGAGCGGCGAGAATTCACCGGGGTTGATGATGCCCACCTGGGGCACATAGAGCGCCCCGGCGATGCCCGCGAGTATCGCGCTGACGGTGAAGATCCACAGCTTGTAGTGCTCGGTGCGGTAGCCCAGGAAGCGGGCGCGGGATTCCGCGTCGCGCACTGCCATTACGGTGCGGCCCAGGCGGGTGCCGGTGATCCAGCGGCTGAGCACGAAGGCGCCGCCCAGGGCCACCGCCGAGGCGATCAGCAGCGCCACCCGGGTGCTGTCCTCGCGCAGCGAGAAGCCGAGGATGTCCTTGAAGTCGGTGAGGCCGTTGTTGCCGCCGAAGCCCAGCTCGTTGCGGAAGAACGCCAGCATCAGCGCGTAGGTGAGCGCCTGGGTGATGATCGACAGGTAAACGCCGGTGACCCGCGAGCGAAACGCCAGCCAGCCGAACACGAACGCCAGCACGCCGGGCACCAGTGCCACCATGATCATGGCGAAGCCGAAGCTGTCGAAGCCGTGCCAGTACCAGGGCAGTTCCTCCCAGTTGAGGAACACCATGAAGTCCGGCAGCTCCGGGTGGCCGTAGACGCCCCGGTCGCCGATCTGGCGCATCAGGTACATGCCCATGGCGTAGCCGCCCAGGGCGAAGAACGCGCCGTGGCCGAGGCTGAGAATGCCGCAGTAGCCCCACACCAAATCCAGCGCCAGGGCGAGCAGGGCGTAACACAGATACTTGCCCAGCAGGCTGACGGTATAGCTGCTCACGTGCAGACCGGAATCCGCCGGCACCAGCAGGTTGAGCAACGCCACGATGAGCACCGCGCCGAACAGAATGCCCAGAAACGTCTTGGCGGTGCGGTCGGTGAGCGCGGTGGTGAGATCCGAATGTCGCATTATTCCTCCGCGGCCCGGCCGCGCTGCGGGAACAGCCCGCGCGGTTTGCGTTGAATGAACAGGATGATGAACACCAGCACCATGATCTTGGCCAGCACGGCGCCGGCCATGGGCTCGATGATCTTGTTGGCGATGCCCAGGCTGAAGGCGGCGGTTAGCGTGCCCCACAGGTTCCCGACGCCGCCGAACACCACCACCATGAAGGAATCGATGATGTAGGCCTGGCCCAGGTTGGGGCCCACGTTGGTGAGCTGCGCCAGCGCCACCCCGGCGATACCGGCGATGCCGGAGCCCAGCCCGAAGGTGAGCGCGTTGACCCGTTCGCTGCGGATGCCCATGGCGCGGGCGGTGCCACGGTTCTGGCTGACGGCGCGCACCTGCAGGCCCAGGCGCGTTTTCTTCAGCACCAGTTGCAGGGCGAAGAACACGATCAGCGCGAACACGATGATGTAGAGCCGGTTATAGGTGAGCGAGAAGATCGGGTTGATCTGCAAGGCGCCGCTCATCCAGTCCGGCGTGATCACGGTGCGGTTAAGCGGCGAAAAGATCAGCCGCACCGCCTGCTGCAGAATCAGGCTGACGCCGAAGGTGGCGAGCAGGGTTTCCAGCGGCCGTCCGTAGAGGAAGCGGATCACGCAGCGCTCGATAATAATGCCGACAATGGCCGACACTAGAAAGGCGGCGGGCAGCGCGATCAGCAGTGACCACTCGTGGCCGTCCGGAAAAATCTGCTGCACCACGAAGGTGGTGTAGGCGCCCAGCATGATCAGCTCGCCGTGGGCCATGTTGATCACGCCCATGACGCCGAAGGTGATCGCCAGGCCGATGGCGGCGAGCAGCAGCACCGAGCCCAGGCTCAGGCCGAAGAAGATGGTGTCGGCGGTTTCGTAGCGTTCGGTGCGCAGGTCGATTTTCTTCAGTGCGCGGTCGGCGGCGTTGCGTTCGGCGGCGGCGTCGCTCTGCGCCAGGCGGTCGCGCAGCACGTTGCGCACCGCCGGCTCCAGACTGCCGGCCACCGCGTCGATGGCGTTCAGGCGCTCGTTGAGCTGGCTGGCCGGGTCGCGCAGCACGGCGATGTTCAGGGCCGTGTCGATGACGCCCTTGACCAGCGGGTTGGCTTCCTCCGCCTGGCGGGCGCGCAGCGCATCCAGCACCACCGGGTCGGTGTTGCCGACCAAACGCTGGGCCGCTTCTCGGCGATTCAGCGGGTTCGGGTTGGCGAGCGCGGTCACCGATTTCAGGTCGCGGATCTGCTGGCGCAGGCGGTTGTTGATGATCACCGGGCGCGCGGCGCGGGCTTCGGCGCTGCCCACGTCCTCTTCGCTGACCGGGTCGCGCAGCGCCCAGCCGCCGTCGGCCTGTTCGCCGAGGGCGATGCGGTCGCCGGCCAGGTCGTGCAGCAGTTCACGGTCGAGCAACGCTTGCAGCAGGGCTTCGCCGCGTTCATGGCCGGAACGGGCGATCTCTTCGATGGCTTCGGCTTTGACGTCGAAGTCGCGACTTTTGAATTGGGCCAGCGACGCGCGCAACGCATCCTCTTTAGAAACCTCGGGCGTTATGGCGGCCTCCGGCGGGCGTGGCTCGCCCTCGGACGACGGTGTGGACTGCCCGGCGTCGCCGGTCGGTTCAGCGGCGGTTTGCGCCACCGCCGTGCCGGCCACGCCGAGCAGTATAAAAATCAGTAGTAGAACCCTTGGCATGATGGTCCCTCAATGTGGTCCTGGCCGTTGCGTGGAAAAGGCGGGCCGGCGAACCGGCCCGCGGGGCGGGCGCGACCCGCTTATTGGGCGGTCTGGCCGCCGCAGGTTTTGGTTTTGCTGTTGTAGTTGCCGCAGTTGACCGGGTCGGTCCAGTCGGCGATCAGGTTCTTGGAGTCGGGCAGGAAGTCGGACCAGGCGTCGCCGGGCACCACGCCGTCGGTTTGCGAGACCACCGCGAACTGGCCGTTGTCCTGGATTTCACCGATCAGCACCGGTTTGGAGAGGTGGTGGTTCTTGTTCATCACCGCGGTGCCGCCGGTGAGATTGGGGGTTTCCACGCCGATCATCGCCTTGGCGACCTTATCGGTGTCGGTGGACTTGGCTTTCTCTACCGCTTTCACCCACATATTGAAGCCGATGTAGGTGGCTTCCATGGGGTCGTTGGTGACACGGTCGTCGCTGCCGATGTAATCGTGCCACTGCTCGATGAACTGGTTGTTCTCCGGCGTGTAGACACTCTGGAAGTAATTCCAGGCGGCCAGGTGGCCGACCAGCGGCGCGGTGTTGATGCCGGACAGTTCCTGCTCGCCCACGGAGAAGGCGATCACCGGGATGTCGGAGGCGTCCATGCCCTGGTTGGAGAGTTCTTTATAGAAGGGCACGTTGGCGTCGCCGTTGATGGTGGAGACCACCGCGGTCTTCTTGCCTTCACCACCGAATTCCTTGATGCGCGACACGATCGACTGCCAGTCGGAATGACCGAACGGCGTGTAGTTGATCATGATGTCGTCCTCGGCGATGCCCTTGGACTTCAGGTAGGCCTCGAGGATTTTGTTGGTGGTACGCGGGTAAACATAGTCGGTGCCGGCGAGCACGAAGCGCTCCACGCCCAGGTCGTCGAGCAGGTAGTCCACCGCCGGGATCGCCTGCTGGTTGGGCGCGGCGCCGGTGTAGAAGACGTTCTTGGAGGATTCCTCGCCTTCGTACTGCACCGGGTAGAACAGCAGGCCGTTCAGTTCTTCCACCACCGGCAGCACCGATTTACGGGACACCGAGGTCCAGCAGCCGAAGATCACGTCGACCTTGTCCTGGGTGATCAGCTGGCGGGCTTTCTCCGCGAACAGCGGCCAGTCGGAGGCGGGGTCCACCACCACCGGCTCCAGCTTCTTGCCCATGACACCGCCTTTTTCGTTCTGCTTTTCGATCATCATCAGCACGGTGTCTTTCAGTGTCGATTCACTGATCGCCATGGTGCCGGACAGGGAGTGCAGCACACCCACCTTGATGGTGTCCGCGGCCATTACCAGGCCGCTGTAGGAGATAGCGCCAGCGGCGATGCCGGCCTGGGCCAGTCGTTTCAGGTTTATTGTCACTTTCATGGTGTTCCCCTTTCTCTTTTCCGTTCCGTAAATGGACCGTTCGCCGCGGTCGGCGTCGGTGTCTTGCTTCGCTCTCTTGATGGAGCGCACTTCAGGTCTCACTGGAAATTGTCGTGTCGGGCTCGCGGCCCTTGGCACGCGCTTCATGCAGCATGTGCAGCGTGATTTTTCTGACTTCGTTGCGGCTGGTCTCGATGTGGGCCTTGAGCATCATCAGCGCCTGCTCGGTGCGGTGATGGGCAATGGCGTCGAGAATGCGGCCGTGCTCGTCGTAGGTGGCGTCAATGCGCGGTGGCTTGGTGAAATCCAGACGCCGGATAATGCGCAGGCGCTCGGTGAGGTCGTGGTGGATGCGCGCCATCTCGCTGTTGCCGGCGGCCTCCACCAGGGTTTCGTGGAAGCGCTCGTCCAGGCCGGACAGGGTGCTGACGTCGCGCAGCCGCTCGGCGGGAGGTACCCGCCAGATGCGCATCAGATCCTCGAGCAGGATCTCCGGCTGCTGCAGATCGCACAGCCGGCGCACCGCCGCGCATTCCAGCACGGTGCGCACGTCGTAGAGCTCTTCGAAATAATCGAAGTCGAACGGCTTCACTTGCCAGCCGCTGCGCGGCAGCACCTGCACATAGGTCTCGCGCTCGAGGCGGAACAGAGCTTCGCGGACCGGGGTGCGCGAGGCGCCCATGCGCTCGGCGATTTCGTTTTCGCTGAAGCGGTCGCCGGGCAGCAACCGGAAATCGAAGATGTCTTTCTTCAATTGCCGGTAGATGCGCTCGGCCAGGTTTTCGCCGCGGCCGCTCTTGAGCCCGATCTTCATGCCGCGCTCTCCGTGTCGATCACCACCACCGGGTCGCCGGCGTTGATCACGGTGCCGGGTTTGCAGTGCAGCCCGGTGACGGTGCCGGCGACGCTGGCGGTGATCTCGAACTCCATCTTCATGGCTTCCACGATCACCAGGGTCTGGCCGGCTTCCACACTGGCGCCTTCCTCCACCAGCAGCTTCCAGACGTTACCGCTGATTTCGGCACTGACCAGATGGCCGTCCACCTCGCCGATGTCGGCTTTGCTGCCCATCAGCGCGGATTCGATCTGTTCGTCTTCGTTCTGCCAGCGGGTGACTTCGTCCCGGTAGGCGGCCTGCTGGTGCTCGCGGAACGCTTCCATCTCCGGCTCGATGCGTTCCAGGAAGCGGCGATGCTCGGCCAGGTTGAAGGTCTCTTCTGTGATCTCCACGTCCAGGCGGCCTTCGCGGAAGGCGTCGCGCATGCCGGCCAGTTCCGTTTCGCTGACCGGGTAGTAGCGCACCTGGTCGAAGAAGCGCAGCAGCCAGGGCTCGCCGGGCTGGAACTGGCGATTTTTAAGATGCTTGTTCCAGATCGGCAGGGTGCGGCCGATCAGCTGGTAGCCGCCCGGCGAATCCATGCCGTAGATGCACATATAGACACCGCCGATGCCCACCGTGCCCTCGGCGGTGTAGGTGCGCGCCGGGTTGTACTTTGAGGTCATCAGCCGGTGGCGCGGGTCCACCGGCACGGCGCAGGGCGCGCCCAGGTAAACGTCGCCCAGGCCCAGCACCATATAGCTGGCCTTGAACACGATGTCCTTAACCTGCTCGGTGCTGTCCAGGCCGTTGATGCGGCGGATGAACTCCACGTTGTTGGGCAGCCAGGGCGCGTCCGAGCGGATGGTCTCCTGGTAGCGCTGCACCGCGTCCAGGGTGGCGCTGTCCTCGAACGCCAGCGGCAGGTGCAGCACTCGCGAGCGCACTTCCATGTCGTCCACGGAGCCGATCGCTTTCTCCCGTTCGAGCAGGGCGTTCACCAGGCTGGCCTGGCCGATCAACCGGGAGTCGTAGTGCACCTGCAGGCTGCGCACGCCGGGGGACAGTTCCAGGATGCCGGATACCGGCTCGGCCTTGAGGTTTTCCATCAGCGCGTGCACGCGCAGGCGCAGCGCCAGATCGAGCACGTTGTCGCCGTACTCGATCAGGATGTATTTGTCGCCGGCCTGGCGGTAGGTGATGCGCGGCACATGGCCGTTCGCGTCCAGCTCGGCGACCATGGTGGCGGAGGTGAACGCCGGGTCGTTCTTTTCAAGTAAGCCGTCGTGCAGATCCGGTGATACCACCGGCACCGGCGCCAGTTTTTCCACGGCGGCGTCCTGGGCCTGTTCCAGCGCCAGGGCTTCGGCGAACGCCACCGGCGTGAAGCGGATGCTGTCGCCGGGCTTGAGCTGGCCCACTTTCCACAGCTCCGCCTTGGCGATGGTCACCGGGCAGACGAAGCCACCCAGGCTGGGGCCGTCCTTGGTGAGGATTACCGGGAAGTCGCCGGTGAAGTTGATTGAACCGATGGCGTATTCGTTGTCGTGCAGGTTGGACGGGTGCAGCCCGGCCTCGCCGCCGTCGGTGCGCGCCCAGCTCGGCTTGGGGCCCACCAGGCGGATGCCCAGGCGGTTGGAGTTGTAGTGCACCTGCCAGTCCGCTTCAAAGAACTGCTCGATGGCCTCTTCGGTGAAGAAGTCCGGCGCCCCGTGGGGGCCGTACAGCACCTTGATCTCCCACTGTTGCGGGTAATCCGGAATCATCGATGCGGGCGCCGGGGCCGGTTCATGGTCCGGCGCCGGGGTCGGGCAGCCGGCCAGTTGCGGCTGGCAGATCGACAGCACGTCGCCCTTGCGCAGGGTGCGGCCGCCGTGGCCGCCGAACTGGCCGAGCACGAAGGTGGATTTGCTGCCCAGGTAGTCGGGCACGTCGATGCCGTTGCGTACCGCGATGTAGGTGCGGCAGCCGCTGGACGCCTTGCCGGTGGCCAGCGTCTGGCCGGCTTTCACCGGTACCGGCTGCCACATCGACACCGGCTCGCCGTCCAGGGTGGCGTCGCAGGCGGCGCCGGTGAGCGCCACCACGGTGTCGCTGTGGAATTTCAATGACGGGCCGATCAGCGTGGTTTCCAGGCCGGCGGCGCTGGCGTGGTTGCCGACGATGCGGTTGCCGAGCCGGAACGCGTAATCGTCCATGGGGCCGGACGGCGGCACGCCGATGTCCCAATAGCCGGCGCGGCCGGGGTAGTCCTGCACCGTGGTGTAGGTGCCCGGTTCCACCACCTCGAAGGCGGTGGGGGTGTACTGGAACGTTTCCAGATAACGGGTGGAAACTTTGCCCGCCAACACTTTCGGGTCGATCAGAATACGGCGCAGGTAATCCAGGTTGGTGGCGATGCCAGACAGCCGTGTGGCGGCCAGGGCGTCCTGCATTTTCTTCAGCGCCGCCGGGCGGTCGTCGCCGTGCACGATGACCTTGGCGAGCATCGGGTCGTAGTGAGGGCTCACCTGGGTGCCGGTGTCCACCCAGCCGTCCAGGCGGATATCTTTTGGGAACGACACTTCGGTGAGTTCGCCGGGGCTGGGCTGAAAATCCTTGAGCGCGTCTTCCGCGTAGATGCGCACTTCCATGGCGTGGCCACGGCTCTGGTAGTCGGCGTCCAGGGGCGGGGTTTCGCCGCCGGCCAGCATCACCATCCAGGCCACCAGGTCGACGCCGAACACCGCCTCGGTGACGCCGTGTTCCACTTGCAGGCGGGTGTTCACTTCCAGGAAATAGAATTCGTCGCGTTCGTCGTCGTAGATGTATTCCACGGTGCCGGCGGATTGGTAGTTCACCGATTCGCCGAGGCGGGCGGCACTGTCATGCAGTTTTTCGCGGGTGGCCTGGGGCAGGTTGGGGGCCGGGGTTTCCTCCACCACTTTTTGATTGCGGCGCTGCAGGGAGCACTCGCGCTCGCCCAGGGCCAGCACCTTGCCGTTGCCGTCGCCGAAGATCTGCACTTCCACATGGCGGGCGCGGGCCACGAAGCGTTCGATGAAGACGCCGCTGTCGGAGAAAAAGTTTTCCCCCATGCGTTTCACCGATTCAAAGGCGTCCACCAGTGCCTGTTCGTCGTCGCAACGGCTTAGGCCGATGCCGCCGCCGCCGGCGGTGCTTTTCAGCATGATCGGGTAGCCGATTTCGGCGGCGGCGGTTTTCGCGTCGTCCAGACTTTGCAGCAGGCCGGTGCCCGGCGCCAGCGGCACGCCGGCGGCTTCCGCCAGGGCGCGGGCTTCGTGCTTGAGGCCGAAGCGGCGCAGCTGATCCGGAGTCGGGCCGATAAACTGAATGCCGGCTTCGGCGCAGGCTTCGGCGAAGTCCGCGTTCTCGGACAAAAAACCGTACCCAGGAATAATCCCTTCGGCGCCGGTGTCCTTGGCGGCTTGCAGAATCAGCTCGCTGCGCAGGTAACTTTCGGCGGCGGTCTGGCCGCCCAGCGCCACCGCTTCATCGGCGGCGCTGACGTGCTGGCTGTTGCGGTCCGCGTCGGAGTACACCGCCACCGAGGCGATGCCCATATCCTTGAGGGTGCGGCAGATGCGCACCGCGATCTCCCCCCGGTTGGCGATCAGAACTTTTGTCAGCCCTTTCTTATGCATTGCTCAAACCTCTTATGTAGTGCCTCCACCCCCCAAGGGCGGTTATGTCGGTGGCGTCGTCGATGGCCCAGCCTTCGCAGATGAAGCCCTTCACCTGGCGGCCGTCTTCGGTTTCCAGCGTGCCGATGCCCAGCGGCGCCGGGATCAGCGCCACGAAGCTGCCGAATTCACTGACCGGCAGTTTCCACAGTTCGATTTCAATGGCGGCGCCGTCGGCGCCCTTGATCAGCCCGGGCTTGGGCGGCGTGGTGTTGGCCAGCGCGTACAGCCGGTAACAGGGCGCGGTGCGGGTGCTTTCCAGCAGCACCGCGCCCCGGTCGGTGAGCTGATGATTGAGCGGCATGCCGGTGAGGTGGGCGCCCACCACCGCCACGGTGACCATGCCGTCGTCGCTGCCGGCGACCGGCGCTTGCGGAGACGGCAGGGCGTTGTCGGTGGCGCCGGCCTGCCAGGGGCGGTGGCGTTGCCAGCGGCGGCCGAACTCGGCCAGCGCGCCGTCTTGCCAGGCGCCGCCGATCAGGGTGATGCCCGCCGGCAGGCCGTCGTCGCGGAAGCCGCCGGGCAGGGCCAGCGCGCACATATCCAGCAGGTTGACGAAGTTGGTCCAAGTGCCGAGCTGGCTGTTGAGCTTGACCGGCTCTTCGGCCACCGCCGCGCGGGTGTAGATGCCCGGCGTGGAGGGCACCACCAGGGCGTCCACCTTGGCCATCAATTGATCCGCCTCGCGACGCAGGTCGGCCAGGCGGTACTGGGCGCGGAAACCGTCGGCGGCGCTCATGTTTTTGGCGGGCAGAATCACATCGCGGATCACCGGCAGCAGCGCGTCTTTCTCCAGCAGCGGTTCGGCCACGGTGTAGCGTTCGGCGACCCAGGGGCCCTGGTAGAGCAGCTCGGCGGTTTCGCGCAGCACACCGGTATCCAGCGGAATCAGTTCGGCGATCTCCGCCAGCTCTTCCAGGTGACGCTGCCAGACGGCGGCGGCGCGCTGGTCGCCGAACCAGGGTGTGTCCTTGGGTATGCCCAGGCGCGGCCGCTCCGGCAACGCGGCGGGCAACGGCTGCGGCGCCGGACGCGCGTAGCCGTCCCGCTCGTCGTAGCCGCGGAACAGATCGTAGACGCTTTGTGCGTCTTCCACGCTCAGCGCGAACACGCTGATGCAGTCCAGGGTGCGGCAGGCGGGCACCACGCCACGGGTGCTCATGCTGCCCTTGGTGGGCTTTAGGCCGACGGTGTTGGTGAACGCCGCCGGCACCCGACCGGAGCCGGCGGTGTCGGTGCCCAGCGCGAACGGCACCAGGCCGAGACCCACCACCGCCGCCGAGCCGGCACTGGAACCGCCGGAGATATACTCCGGGTTGAACGGGTTGGGCACTTCGCCATAGGGCGAGCGCACGCCCACCAGGCCGGTGGCCAGCTGGTCGAGATTGGTCTTGCCGACCAGGATGGCGCCGGCGTCGAGCAGCGCCTGCACCGCCGGCGCGGTTTCCTTGGCGGTGTAGGTATAGGCGGGGCAGGCGGCGGTGGTGGGCAGGCTGCCCACGTCGATGTTGTCCTTGATCGCGAACGGCACGCCGTACAGCGGCAGGCTGGGATCACTGAGGCGCTCCGCCTGGGCCAGCAGGCTGGACTCGTCCAGCAGGTGGATCCAGAGGGCCCGCTCGCTGTCCTGCAACTGAGCGGAAAGAGCTTTCATGGCCGATACCGGAGTGACGTTCTTTTTCCGGTAGGCGGCGCGCCATTGATCGATGGTCCAGCCAAGCACGATCGCATACCTCGTTGTATACCAGTGGGTATGCCGATCAGTGCAAGGCGGGTGCCAGACAGGAAAGGCGGGGCTAAACGGTTAAAAAGAAAGGGATTTTCTATTTTTCGCCGAACCGATCGGGAGGCCGGGGATGGTGTGGCGGTGCGTCGTCATGGGGCGCTTGCGCCATGCCTGTGCATGGGCTGGGCGCCCCGATGGCACTCAGGGCAGTGGTGCTGGCGCGGGCGGCCGTTGTGGTCGTACCCCTTTTCCCAGGGTATTACCCATCCGATTGCGCAATGTGGACAGGTTGAACAGGCCGAGACGATTGGGCGCCTGCCCGGCAACGGTGGCGGAGTGCATCGCGGGCGTGCCGCGCTCCGGGGCGGACGACGGCGTCATTCTCTGCTGATAACAATCGTAGGGCAGCGCCTTGTGCCCATCGACTTCGACGGTCACACAGGTGGGCGCGGCCGGGTTGTCATTGGCCCGTGTTGGTGTGCCGGCGAGTAACGTCAATGCGAGCACCACGCACGCCGGCATGGCGCGGCATTGTGTGAGGTCGGCTGTCATGGTCCGGTCCGAGACATGAGATGAACAATCACCTTGCTGCCGGGCGCGGCGCCGAACAAGGCATAAGCACGCAACCAAGATGAATTTTTAATGACACGGCTTCGGTTTGAGAGGTTTCGAGCACTCTTCTGATTGTTGACCGGAGCACTCCTCGGCTGTCGCTGAAACGCCGCGGTGGTCAGCAATCAGTTCGCCGCTGTCCGCAATATCCCCGGGTCAGCGGCTTTTTTTTGCGCCGCTTTATGAATTTTCAATGACAAACGTTCGGTCGTGGTGGGTTCCAGTCATCTAGAGAGTGTTAACTGGATCACTAGCCGGATGGGCTGGTGAGTTGTTGGTTGTGGCAGCGGCTTACGGGGACACCACTACGGTGGTGGTGCCACGACCCGGTGCATCCATGCCGAGTTTTGAATCGATGCTTTACAAGAAACGAAAGACTGGACGTTGTCGTTCCATGAAGGGGGTGTGTTTCACCGGGCTTTTGTTAATCAGCCCGCTGGCGTGGACGCAGCAGAGCCCTGAGCGCGATGACGCCGTGGCGCCCGTAACGACTACGGTGACCATTAATGAGTACATCGTGCGTGGCAACACCGTGCTGCAGGCGCGCGATATTGAGCGTGCGGTTTATCCCTATCTGGGGCCGGATAAAACGCTGGACGATATACGCCAGGCGCAACGCGCCTTGCAGGCGGTGTACCAGGGCGCCGGCTATCAATCGGTATACGTGGAGCTGCCGGAGCAGAAAGTCAGCGGCGGCGTGGTCTACCTTGAAGTCGTGGAAGTGAAAGTCGGCCGGGTGCGGGTGGTCGGCGCTGAATATCAATCCCCGGTCGCGATCCGAAATCAGATCCCCGCGTTGACCAGTGGCACGGTGCCCAATTTCGATCTGGTTCAAGAGGAACTCACCGAGGTCAACCGTACCGGTAAGCGGCAGGTCATGCCGCTGGTCAAGGAGGGGCGTATCCCCGGCACCATGGATGTGGATCTGGCCGTGGAAGACGAGCGCCCCTGGAGCGCCAGCCTGACGCTGAACAACGATTATAGTGCGGACACCGAGAAGCTACGCACCGTGGCCACGCTCAGCCACGCCAATCTTTGGCAAAAAGGCCACAGCGCTTCGCTGACCTATTTTACCGCGCCGCAGGACACCGACAACGCGGAAGTCTGGTCACTCAGCTACGAGGCGCCGCTGAGCGAGCGCTGGGCGGCCCGCTTTTCCGGCTATACCTCCGACAGCGACGTCGCCACCGTGGGCGGCACCAATGTGCTGGGTCGCGGCGACTCGTACGGCGTGGCCGCCGTATACAGCCTGCCGTTCGACGGCAACTGGGGGCATTCGTTTTCGGCGGGTATTGATTTCAAGGATTTCGAGGAGGCGCTGGTGTTCGGCCAGTCCGAAGACCAGGTGCCGTTGCGGTATGCGCCATTCACCTTTGCCTATAACGGTTACTTCTACACCGAGAAAACGCAGGGCTACCTCAATATCGGCCTGATCACCGCCGCCGATGAGTTTCCGTCCAATGGCAGCGGCTGGGAGGAGTTTGATTACAAGCGCTACCAGGCCAGTCCCGACTTCGCGGTATTGAAAGTGGACGCCGGCAGCGAGTGGCAGCTTAGCGAGTGGATTCTCGCCACCAAGCTCGGTACCCAGCTGGCGTCTGGCCCTCTGGTTTCCAACGAGCAGTTCGCGGTGGGCGGCAGCGGTACGGTACGCGGCTATCTGGCCGCCGAGCAGGCCGCGGACGACGGTTATCTGGCCAGTTTCGAACTGCGCACACCGTCTTTAGCGGAATGGTTCGGCAATCCTTGGTCGATGTTTCGCTTACACGCCTTCGCGGAAGGGGCCCAGTTGCAACTCCAGGACCCGTTGCCGGATCAGGACGACACCTTTGATCTCGCCAGTGTCGGTATCGGCGCGCGCGCCGAAATCGGCAGCAGCCTCAGTGGCTCCGTGGATTTCGGCTACCCGCTGACCGACGGCGCCGATACCGAGCGATACGACCCCAGAGTTCACTTCAGCGTGACCGCCGGATTTTGAATGACACCTAACACAGCCAGTTCTTCGGAGTGCCTGACCATGCGACAACGCTTACTCGTCTTTCTTTTATCCTGCCTGGGGACGCTCTTGCCGACCCTGGCCCATGCCTGGTGGCAAGAGGATTGGAGCTACCGCAAGCAGATATCCCTGGACACCACCCAACAGGGCGCGGCCATCACCGATCGGGTGGGGCGCCTTCCCTTGCTGGTGCGTCTGCATACCGGCAACTTCAGTTTCGATGGCGTGGAAGCGAACGGTACGGATCTGCGCTTCGTGGCGGCGGACGACGAAACCGTCTTCAACCATCGCATCGAGAGTTTCGATTCTCTGCTGGGCGTCGCGTATATCTGGGTGGACGTGCCGGAGATGCAGGGAGGCGCACGCCAGGACATCTGGATGTACTACGGCAACCCGGACGCGCCGGCGCTCGGCAGCAGTCAGATTTTCGATGCGGATTACGCCGCCGTCTACCATTTCGACAGCGCGCCCGGGGCCACCGTCGATGACGCCACCGCTTACGCCAACGACACGCAAAGCCCGGTGCCCGGGACGACATCGGGCGTAATGGCACAGGCCGCGCAATTCAACGGTGAGCCGATGATGCTGCCCGCATCGCCATCGCTGTCGATCCCCGAGTCCGGCCAGTTTACCTTCAGTGCCTGGGTGCGCACGCCCCCGTCCGCCGGCGAACAGCTAATCTACGCCCGCCGGGACGCCGGCAATTCGCTGCTGATCGGCCTGCAAAACGGGCTGCCTTTCGTGCAGGTGAACGGCCAGCGTAGCGGCCAGGCCCAGCCGTTGACCGCCGATCAATGGCAGCATTTAGCGGTGACCGCCGATGGGCGCCAACTCACCCTCTATTTGAATGGACAGCCGGTCACCGCCCTCGACGGTGCGTTGCCGGCGTTCAACACGCCGGCCGCCGTCGGCGGCGATGTACCGGGCTATGACGTGGCCACTGTGGCCGGCGCGGATGGCGACGAAGCGGCCACACCACCGGCGGACGAAGGTGCGACCGCGAATGAAGAAAGCGCCGCGCCGGTTGCCGCCGGCTTTACCGGCGCCATGGACGAAGTGCGCCTTTCCCGGGTCGCCAGGTCCGAAGCGTTTCTTAAGGCCGGCGTGCAGTCGCAAGGTGGCGAATCGCGATTGCTGGAGTTCGGTGTCGACGAGGAGCAGTCCGGGTTCGGCTTTGGCGCGCTCGGTTTCCTGCTCAGCGCGGTGCCCTTCGACGCCTGGGTGATCATCGCCGTTCTGATGGTGATGATGGTGCAGACCTGGGTGGTGATGTTCCAGAAGTTCCGCCATACGCGCCGGGTCGACGAAGCCAACAGCGAATTCCGGGAGGCCTTCTCCGGTGTCGGCACCCGGCTGGAGCAACTCGCCGACGATCGCTCGTTGAACGAGCGGCTGCACTACTCATCGCTGTGGCGACTCTACCAGGTAGCGGTACGCGAGCTGCGCGTGCGCCGTGAACAAGGCGCGGACACCGACCGTATTTCATCGGAAACCCTGGAGGCGATCCGCGCGTCCATGGACGCGGTGCGGACCCAGGAGAACCGCACACTGGGCCATCGTCTGGGTGTGCTGTCGAACGCCATCGCCGGCGGTCCG
>JBELJS010000068.1:0-16309 GCA_042090255.1 Alcanivorax sp.
GCCGGTGTTGCTGGAAAGCGACGACGCCCGCGCCACCCTCGACTTGTCCTGGCCGGACTGGCCGCTGAGCCCGGACTATCTGGCTTTAAGTGGTGACGCCCGCCTCGACATCGGCGAGTGCCTGATTCCCGACCCGCAAAAGCGTACCTCGGTGCTGCGTGTTCTGGGCGTGCTTAACGTGGGCAATTTGCAGCGCCGCCTGCGTCTTGATTTCTCCGACCTCTACCAGGAAGGGCTGAGCTGCGATTCCATCAAGGGCCACTTCCTGTTCGACGGCGCCGCGCTCACCACCCGGGACCTGTCCATCGAATCGCCGTCCGCCGCTTTCGAGATCAACGGCCAGGCCGATCTGTCGGCGCAAACCCTCAACCAGCAAGTGGCCATGACCTTGCCGCTTTCCAGTAACCTTTACGCCGGCTGTCTGGCCGGCCCGGCGGTGTGCGCCGGTATCTTTGTGGTGGAGCGCCTTTGGGGTGATAAGCTGGACAAGACCACCACCATTACTTACCAGGTATCCGGCCCCTGGCAGGATCCCAAGGTGAAAGAGACGGAGGGCTTTCTTGAGTAGCAGCCAGCACGCCACGTCTGTTTGCCGCGTGGCCGCCGTGCAAATGACCAGCGGCACCGACACCGACGCCAACCTGCGCGCCGCCAGCGAAGCCCTGGCCCGGGCCGCTGAAGGCGGCGCCGAGCTGGCGGTGCTGCCGGAAAACTTCGCTGGCTACGGGGTCGATTACCGGGCTTTGGGCGAACGTTATGGCGAGCTGTGCGGCTGGCTGATCGAGCGCGCCCGGACGCTGGGTCTGTGGGTGATCGGCGGCAGCATCCCGGCGCTGACCCGGCCCGGCGGCGAACCGGTGCCGGCGCCGCGGGTGCGTACCCGCAGTGTGCTGGCCGGCCCTGACGGCGAGATCACCGCCCTCTATGACAAACTGCACCTGTTCGATGCGGACGTGAGCGACCGCCAGGGCCGTTATCGGGAGTCGGATGTGTTCGAGCCCGGCGAGCAGGCGGTGGTCGCCACCGCCGCCGGCCTGCAGGTGGGCCTGGCGATCTGCTACGACCTGCGTTTTCCATTGCACGCACGGGTGCTGGCGGATCGGGGCGCCGGGCTGATTGTCTACCCCAGCGCCTTTACCGCCACCACGGGTGCCGCCCACTGGGCATTGTTGCTGCGCGCCTGCGCGGTGCAGAACGGCTGCTACGTGCTGGGCGCCAACCAGTGCGGCCAGCACAGCGAGGCCCGCGCCAGCTTCGGTCACTCCATGCTGGTGGACCCCTGGGGCCGCGTGGTGGCCAGCGCCGAAGGCGACCAGGCGGACCGCCCCGGCGTGGTGTTCGGCACCGTGGACCCCGCCGTGCTCGATCAAATACGCTCCGGCCTGCCGGTGCACACCCATCAACGATTCAAGGTGAACGGTCCCTATGATCTCCAACGAACGGACCTCTAACGAACGGACCTCCGACAGCGAACGGCTTTCGCTGGCCTCCGACATTCTGCTGGCCCCGGCCCAATTGGGCACCGACCAGCTGCAAAGCCTGTTGGGCGGCAAACTGGCCGGGCGCGCCGACTACGCCGACGTCTATTTCCAGCACAGCCGCCACGAGGCCTGGATTCTCGAGGACGGTCTGGTGCGCGACGCCAGCTTCAACCTGGAGCGCGGCGCCGGGGTGCGTCTGGTCAGCGGCGACAAAACCGGCTTTGCCTACAGCGACGACATCTCCCTGGACGCGCTCACCCAGGCGGGCAGCGCCGCCGCCGCCATCGGCCGGCAGGGCAAGGATCAATCGGTGCGCATCGGCGCCGCCAAGACGATGCCGGCCCGCTACCCGGCGCTGGACCCGCTGCCCGGCTGGAGCAGCGAAATGAAGGTGGCCCTGCTGCAGGAGATGGACCGCCTGGCGCGTTCCCTGGACCCGGCCGTGAAGGAAGTCACCGTGAGCTTGAGCGGCGAGCAGGATGTGGTGCTGGTGGCCGCCACCGACGGCACCCTGGCGGCGGATGTGCGGCCATTGATTCGCTTCAATATTTCCGTGATCGCGGAACGGGGCGGCCGCCGCGAGCGCGGCAGCGCCGGCGGCGGTGGCCGGGTGGCCTACGACTGGCTGCGCGAAGACGGCCGGCTGGAAACCTGGACCCGTGACGCGGTGCGCCAGGCGCTGCTCAACCTGGACGCGGAACCGGCGCCGGCGGGCACCATGCCGGTGGTGCTGGGCCCGGGCTGGCCCGGCGTGCTGCTGCACGAAGCGGTGGGCCATGGCCTGGAAGGCGACTTCAACCGCAAGGGCACCTCCATGTTCGCCAAGATGATGGGCCAGCAGGTGGCGTCCAGCCTGTGCACCGTGGTGGATGACGGCACCCTGCCGGACCGGCGCGGCTCGCTCACCGTTGACGACGAGGGCACCCCGGGCGGCTACAACACGCTGATCGAGAACGGCAAGCTGGTTGGCCACATGCAGGACAAGACCAACGCCCGCCTGATGGGCGTGGCGCCCACCGGCAACGGCCGCCGTGAGTCCTACGCGCACCTGCCGATGCCGCGCATGACCAACACCTACATGCTGCCCGGCGAATCCGACCCGGAGGACATTCTTGCCAGCCTGGACCGGGGCATCTACGCGGTGAACTTCGGCGGCGGCCAGGTGGACATCACCTCCGGGCGCTTTGTGTTCTCCACCAGCGAGGCCTATCTGGTGGAAAAGGGCAAGATCGTCTGCCCGGTGAAGGGCGCCACCCTGATCGGCAGCGGCGCGGAAGTGATGAACCGGATCTCCATGGTTGGTAACGACCTGGCGCTGGATTCCGGCATCGGCGTGTGCGGCAAGGATGGCCAGTCAGTGCCGGTGGGCGTCGGCCAGCCGACCCTGCGGGTGGACGCGTTGACGGTGGGCGGTACCGCCTGATGTCCGTGTCGGTGGCGCAAGTGCTGGCGCGCATGCGCCTGTTCGACGGCCTCAACGCCGACGAGCTGGCGGTGGCGGAGAAGCTGGTGTTCGTCAACCGCGCCGCCGCCGGCGATACCGTTTGCCGTGAAGGCGACCGCAGTGATTTCCTCTGTTTCGTGGTGCGCGGCCGGCTGGATATCCTTAAGGCGCAGAACAGTGCGGCCGGCGTCCCGGCGGCCGGCGCCCCGGCGGCTGGCAATCCGATCGACGGCGCGCCTGTGATCGCGCACCTCAACCCCGGCGATTCGCTCGGTGAAATGGCGTTGGTGGATCATCAGCCCCGTTCCGCCACGGTACGCGCCGCCGAGGACACCACCCTGGTGGTGCTCACCCGCAAAGGCTTCGAGCAGCTGCGCCGCCGCGAACCGCGCGCCGCCGCCGTGCTGATGGAAAACATCGCCCGGCTGCTGTGCGACAACCTGCGCCAGACCTCCTCCCGCCTCGCCCAATTCATGCCGCCACTCGGCTAGCTCGGATTGTGGGAGCTTGCCTTGCAAAAGCGAAAGGGTGGCTTTAGCCACCCGGTAGGATGCCAGAGAGGCTGTTTTGTGCTGCCGTTAGGGGAGCCTCTGGGATCCTGCCGGGAGCTTCGCTCCCTTTCGCGGGCAAGGCCCGCTCGCACAACGTGGCTCCCTTTCGCGGGCAAGGCCGCTCCCACAATTAGTACAGCGGCGCGTTCTTTTCCAAGTCGTTGAGCAGGCTCTGGAAGCGTTTGCGCTCGCGCTTGAAGCGGGCGCGCTGGTCGGCGTCGGCGGCGTCCGGGTCGGCTGGGCGCGCCTTGATCAGGTTGCGCGCCTGGTTGCGCAGTGCCTGGCGGTCGCCCTGCGGGTATTCGGTGAGCACCTGCTGCAGGACCGGCTCCGCCTCTTTGGGCCCGTCGCAGGCGGCGACCTGCTCGGTCCAGTGCTGCAGGCGCTGCTGGCGCAGCGGGTTCTGCAGCGCTTCCACGGCGCTGACGATGGCGTCGCTGTCGGCGTCGTAAATCAAGCGGCCGATAAACAGCGCGTGGCGGCGGCGTGCGTCCAGGTTGGTGATGCGGCGCGCTTCGTCGAGCGCTTTCTCAAGGCCGTCGGTGAGCGGCAGGCGCGCGCGCTGCTCCGGTTTCAGGCCCATCAGGGTCAAGCCCACTTCCTGGAGTGCCTGCATATCCTGCTTGCGGCGTGTTTTGCTGGCGGGGGTATCGTTATACTCGGTCATGATTCCAGGGAAGCAGCGCTTCCAATAATGCATTGAATGGAAAACGTATTTTATGTCCGAAAACGCCAGTGTGACAGCGAATCTCGGCCCGCAGCACCTGGGCGCGGCCCGCGACACCGTGGCACAGGTGCTGGAAGAGGCGAAACGCCAGGGCGCCAGCGCCGCCGAAGCCCAGTTGAGCCTGGCCCAGGGCTTGTCCGTGGACGTCCGTTTGGGCGAAGTGGAAACGGTGGAATTTCATCGCGACCGGGGCCTGGCGGTGACGGTGTTCTTCGGCCAGCGCAAGGGCCAGGCGTCGACCTCCGACGACAGCCCGCAGAGCCTGCGTGACGCGGTGGCCGCCGCCTGCGCCATTGCCCGCCACACCGAAGAGGACAAGTACGCCGGCATCGCCACGCCGGAGCAGCTGGCCGACCGGATGCCGGAGCTGGACCTGTACCACCCTTGGGCGCTGACCACCGAGCAGGCCATCGACGACGCCCTGCGCTGTGAAGCGGTGGCCCGTGACGACGCGCGCATCGTGAATTCCGAGGGCGCCTCGGTATCCACCGGCAGCAGCCTGCGGGTGTTGGGCACCAGCGCCGGCTTCCTGCAGGGTTATGCTGGCACTGTCCACTCGCGCAGTTGCGCGGTGGTGGCCGAGGACGACCAGGGCATGCAGCGTAATTTCTGGTACGACGCCGGCCGTCGGGCGGACCGGTTGGCGTCCGCTGAACAGGTCGGTGAGCGGGCCCGTGAGCGTACTCTGGCACGGTTGGGCGCGGAAATTCCTGATACCGCCGAGCTGCCGGTGCTGCTGGCACCGGAGATCGCCGCGGGTCTGCTTGGCCACTTTATTTCCGCGATCAGTGGCGGCAGTCTTTACCGGCGCGCCTCGTTTCTGCGCGACCGGCTCGGCGAGCGGCTGTTTCCGCAAGGCATCGACGTGCGCGAGCAGCCTCTGCTGCCCGGCGCCAACGGCTCGGCGCCGTTCGACGGCGACGGTCTGGCGACGCGAGATCAGACGTTCGTGGAAGACGGTGTGCTGCGGCGTTACGCGCTGGGACTGTACGCCGCGCGGCGGCTCGACATGGCGCCCACCGGCAATGGCAGCGGCGTGCACAACCTGTCGATCTCGGATACCGGCGAGGATTTCGATGCCCTGGTGCGGCGTATCGACCGGGGTATTCTGGTCACCGAGGTGATGGGGCAGGGCGTCAATCTGGTGACCGGCGACTACTCGCGGGGCGCGGCGGGTTTCTGGATTGAGAACGGTGTCATACGCAAGCCGCTGCAGGAGTTTACTATAGCCGGGAATCTGGGGGAGATGTTTGCCGGCATTCAGGGCAGTGGCACCGATGTGGATCGGCGCGGCAATATCGCGTGCGGTTCCCTGTTGCTGAGCCCGATGAAAATCGCCGGGGCCTGAAGCCGCTGGCGGCGTCGCCTGCCATTTTTATGGGTTGTTAACTTGTTTGACTCTTAGGGGAGTATCCATGACGGAAGTGAATCCTTACCAAGGACCGGAAACGAACGTGACGAGCCCGCAGGGCAATAGCGCCTTTACGCTGGACGGACCGCATAAAGTCACCGTGGGGCAGGCATTGGGCTGGCTCGGTGAAGGCATGAAAATGCTTAGTGGGCACTGGGGCCTGGTGATCGGGGCGCTGGTGCTGGTGATGGTGATCACCATGGGCTTGCAGTTGATCCCATTCCTCGGGCCGTTGGCGCAGCCCTTTATCACCACTCTGTTGTACGCCGGGCTGGTGAAGTTGTTTCACCGTATCGCCACCGAGGGGCGCTCCGATTTCGGTGATCTGTTTGCCGGCTTTTCCGAGCGCACCGGCGCGTTGTTGCTGCTGGCGCTGGTGCAGATTGGCGTGTACCTGGGGGCTTTGCTGGTGATCGGTGGCCTGATGGCGATATTCATGGGTGGGTCCCTGTCGTTGCAGTCCATGGACCCGCAGGCGATGAGCAGCGGCATGGGCGTGATGATGGCGATCATGCTGCCGCTGTTCCTGATCGTGTTCACCCTGGTGATGTTCCTGTTCTACTTCGCCGTGCCCCTGATCATGCTGGGCGGCATGGGCCTTGGCGGCGCCATGGGCGTCAGCTTCCGCGCCTGCATAAAAAACCTGCTGCCGCTGATCGTGTACGGCGTGGTGGTGATGCTGATCGTCATGGTGGCGGCCCTGCCGCTCTTGCTGGGCCTGTTGTTCGTGATGCCGATCCTGGCCGGCGCCTACTATGTGTCGTTCCGGCAGGTGCTCACCAGCCCCGCCGACGGTGCCGAACATGGGCCCGAATAACCCCTATCAGGGGCCACAAGCGGCGCTGCTGGACACGCCGCGCCCCGGTGACGCGACGGTGGGCATTGCCCGCCGTCGTCCCGTGGGGCACGGCTGGCTGTGGTGGAAACGTTCTTGGTCTCTGGTGGCCACCAACTGGGTGCTGTGGTGCCTGGCCGTGATGGTGTTCTTCGCGGTAATTTTGGGCATCAGCCTGTTGAGCCTGTTCGTGCCGGTGTTGGGCAGCTTCGTGCCGACCCTGTTTTCCCCGGTGCTGGCGGCGGGGCTGTTCCATCTTGCCTGGCGGCGCTGGGGCGACGACGACTTCGAGTTCGGTGATCTGTTCGCCGGCTTTTCCAACCGCACCGGGGCGCTGTTTTTCGCCGGCCTGATGCAGCTTCTGCTGCAGATCGGCTTCACCGCGCTGGTGGCCGCGTTGGTGTGGATGGCGTTCGGCCCGGAAATCGCCGCCTTCTTCAGCTCCGCCTTTGGCAGCGCCCTGGAGCCGGTGCCGGAGATCAGCGCCGGTCTGGACGGTGTTACGATGGCTCTCACCGCCTTGCTGGTGACGGCGCTGTCGCTGCCCTATATGGCGTTGATCTGGTTCCAGGCGCCGCTGGTGTACTTCGGTGAGCGTAACGGTTTCAAGGCGCTCGGCGAGAGTCTGATGGCGGTGCTTAAGAACTGGGCGCCGATGCTCTGGTACAGCGTGGTGGTTCTGCTGGTGATGCTGGCGGTGGGCGGCGCGCTGGCGCTGCTGTTCGTGCTGGCGAGCACCCTGTTGGGGCCCGGTGTTTCCGGCGCGCTGGCGATGGTGCTGCTGAGCTTGATGGCGCTGGTGGCGGGCCTGTTCCTGATGGCGGTGCTGACAGTCTCGGTGTACGCCTCGTTCCGGGATATTTTCGGCGCCGACGACGAGCCGGAAGCCACCCCGGAGCTATAATACGGATGGTGGGGTGGGCCTTGTGGGAGCGGGCCTCGCCCGCGAAAGGGTGGCTTTTAGCCACCCGGCGGGATCCCAGAGACGTTGATGGTGCTGGCGTTGGAAAGGTCTCTGGCATCCTGCCGGGAGCTGCGCTCCCTTTCGCGGGCGGGGCCCGCTCCTACAGCCCGCTCGCGCGCTAGATCACCAGGTTGGCGTAGAGGATCGTGGCGAGGCCCAGGAAGGCCATGAAGCCGACGATGTCGGTGACGGTGGTCAGCACCACCGACCCGGCCAGCGCCGGGTCGATGCCCATGCGCTTCATCGTCATGGGGATCACCGCGCCGGCGCCGGCGGCCACCACCAGATTCAATATCATGGCGCAGCCGATGATCACGCCCAGGCTCGGGTCGTCGAACCAGAGCGCGGCCGTGACGCCGATCACCAACGCCCAGAGCATGCCGTTAAAGGCCCCCACCGCCAGTTCCTTGGTCAGCAGGTAGCGGGTGTTGCCCGCCTGCACCTGTCCCAGGGCCATGGCGCGGATCACCAGGGTCAGGGTCTGGCTGCCGGCGATGCCGCCCATGCTGGCGACAATCGGCATGAGGACCGCCAGGGCCACCACCTTCTCCAGGGTGTCCTCGAACAGGCTGATCACCGCCGAGGCGGCCAGGGCAGTGAGCAGGTTGATGCCCAGCCACAGCGCCCGGCGGCGAACGGTTTGCCAGACCGAGCCGAAGGTGTCTTCGTCCTCACCCAGGCCGGCCATGCCCATCAGCGAGTGCTCGGCTTCTTCCATGATCACGTCGACCACGTCATCAATGGTGATCCGGCCCACCAGCATGCCCTCGTCGTCCACCACCGGGGCGGTCACCAGGTCCAGGCGCTCGAACAGCTTGGCGACTTCGTGGGCGTCCTGGGTGGCGGGGATCGCTTCCACATCGGTGATCATCGCCTCGCGTACCGAAGTGCCGGGGTCGGAAATCAGCACCCGGGTCAGCGGCAGGACGCCGACGAACTGGTTCTTGCGGTTCACCACCAGCAGGTTATCGGTGGTCTTGGGGATGTCGCCCAGGCGCCGCAGATAGCGCTGCACCACGCTGAAGGTGATCTCCGGGCGCACCGTGATCACGTCCGTGTTCATCAGGCCGCCGGCGGTGTCCTCCGGGTAGTTCATCACCTGTTCCAGGCGTTCCCGGTTCTGAGCGTCGAGGCCGGCCAGCACGCGGCTGGTGACCTGTTCGGGCAGTTCTTGTAGAAGGTCCGCCAGGTCGTCGGTATCGAGGTCCTCGATCAGCTCCACCAGCTCTTCGGTGGGCAGATCGCGCAGCAGCTCCACGCGCACCTCTTCACCCAGGTACTGCAGAACCTCGGTTTCCTGCTCTTGGCTGAGCAATTGCCAGAGGATCTCGCGTTCGCGGGGTGGCGAAGACTCAAGAAGGTGGGCGGCTTCCGCGCCTGGCAGATTGTTCAAAACCTGACGAACTTCGGACAGCGCGCCGCTGGCCAGTGCCCGGTTGACGGTTTTCAGGTTGCGGCGGTGGCGGGTTTGTTCTGCGGTCATGGTTCCCTCCTTCAGCGCGCCAGTTTACACCACCGCGCATTACCGGAGGATCAAAGCCTGAAAAACGGCGGGCGCTTCATTGTGGGAGCGGGCCTTGCCCGCGAAAGGGCGGCTTAGGCCGCCCGGCAGGATACCAGAGACATTGCCGATGCCATTGCTGAGCAGTCTCTGGAATCCTGCGAGAGCAACCTTTGCCGGCAAGCTGCGCTTGCCTTTCGCGGGCAAGGCCCGCTCCCACGAGGCCCAGCTTTATTCGCCTTCGTCAAACTTACGTTGGAACAGGTCGGTGAGTTCGTCCATGGCGGGCTGTTCGTCTTCGCCATCCACGCACACCCGCAGGGTGGTGCCTTTGGCCGCGCCGAGCGTGAGCAACCCCATGATGCTCTTGGCGTCGATGCGGCGCTCTGCGTGGATCACCTGAATGCTGCAGCTGTAGCGCGAAGCCACGCTGACCACCTTGGCGGCGGCGCGTGCGTGCAGGCCCAGCTTGTTAGTGATGGCCAGGTCCCGTTCAATCATCCATCCAGCTCCCGGTGGCGGACATGCAAGGGCACGCCCTGGTTGCGCAGCCGGTGGGCCAGCTGCTCGGTAATATAAACCGAACGGTGGCGGCCGCCGGTGCAGCCCACGGCCACTGTCACATAGCTGCGGTCATTGGCCGCGTAGGTGGGCAGCCAGCGATTCAGAAAGTGGAAAATATCCTCCAGCATCAGGTCGCTTTCCGGATGCCCACGCAGGAATTCAGCGATGCGCTCGTCGCGGCCGGTCAGTGGCCGAAGCTCGTTGTGCCAGTGGGGGTTGGGCAGGGCGCGCACATCGAACACCAGGTCGGCGTCGCGGGGCAGACCGTTTTTGTAGCCGAAGGATTCGATCAACAGTGACAGGTTGACGTCGCGGCGGGCCACCCGTTGCCGGATCAGATTGCGCAGTGTGTGCACGTCCAGGTTGCTGGTATCGATCACCAGGTCGGCGAGCATGCGGATGTCCGCCAACAGGCGCGCTTCGTATTCAATCGCGTCGGCCAGGGTGCGATCGTCGTCGCTGAGCGGGTGGCGGCGGCGGGTGGCGCTGAAGCGCTCCAGCAGGGTGCCCGGGTCGGCGTCGAGGAAGATCACCTCGGTTTCCACCTGCTGGTTTTTCAGCGCCTTGATGATGCTCTTGAACGCCAGCAACTGGCGGGGCAGGTTGCGCGCATCCACGCCCACCGCCACCCGTTCCGGGGCGTGTTCCTCGGTGTCGAGTTGTTCGGTAAGCGTGGGCAGCAGCCCCAGGGGCAGGTTGTCCACGCAATAATAACCGTGGTCCTCGAGGGCCTGCAGGGCGGTGGTTTTACCCGACCCGGACCGGCCGCTGAGAATGGTGAGCTTCATAAGGGGTAACCGGTAAGGGCTAGGACGCGAGGCGTAGTTCCGCTTCCGATTCCACCGCCACCTGGAACAACTGCTGGTTGCTGTGCGCCCGTCGCAGGTCGCTGCGGTAATCATCGTCGTTGAACAGGCTCGCCAGATGGCTGAGTGTCTTGAGGTGCTGCTCCGGGTTCTGCTCCGGCACCAGCAGCACGAACACCAGATCCACCGGCCGCCCGTCGACGGCGTCGAAGTCCACCGCGTCCTCCAGCTTCAACAGCAGGCCCACCGCGCCCTCGCAGTGGCCCAGCCGGCAATGAGGGATGGCGATGCCCTCGCCGATCCCGGTGGAACCCAGTTTTTCCCGGGCCACCAGGGCATCGAACACTTCCTGCTCGTTGAGACCGCCGCAGCTGGCCGCGGCCAGCTGGGCGATCTGATCGAGCAACCGTTTTTTACTGGTGACCGACACGTCGTTATAGGTGCGGTCTTCGCTGAGCAATTCACGTACTCGCATAGGGTTAATGACCGTGTTTACGGTCCACCGTCTTCTCTTTGTGTTTGAGGATTTGCCGGTCCAGCTTGTTGGTCAGCGCATCAATGGCCGCGTACATGTCGTCCGCATGGGCGGTGGCGAACACGTCGGCGCCGGAGATGTGGATGGTGGATTCGGCCTTGTGGGATTTAGGCTCCGGAGACAGGATCACCTGAATGCTGGTGATCTGATCGAAATGGCGCTCCAGTTTGGCGAACTTTTCGTCCACATAGTCACGCAGGGCGTCGGTAATATCCAGGTGGTGACCACTGATGTTGATTTGCATGGCTGGCTCCTATACCTCGTTAAGACCCATCCCCCGCGCGCCTAGACCAAGCGCTTACGCGCGCTCGAGGACGGGATGCGCATCGCCTCGCGATATTTGGCGACCGTGCGGCGCGCCACCTTGATCCCCTGATCGTTCAGCAAACTCGCCAGCTTATTGTCGCTGAGCGGCTTGCGAGGACTCTCGGCGGCGACCAGCTTCTTAATGATGGCACGAATGGCGGTGGAGGAACACTCACCGCCGCCGTCCGTGTCGACGTGGCTTGAGAAGAAATACTTCAACTCGAACACGCCTTTGGGCGTGAGCATGAATTTATGGTTGGTGACCCGGCTAATGGTGGACTCGTGCATGCCCACGGCCTCGGCGATGTCCGCCAGGACCAGCGGTTTCATCGCCTCTTCACCGTAATTGAAGAAGTCCTGCTGCACTTCGACGATACGGCTGGCGACCTTCAACAGGGTATCGTGGCGGCTCTGCAGGCTTTTCAGGAACCATTTGGCTTCTTGCATGCAGTTGCGCAGGTACTGGCCATCCTCGCCGCCCACTTGGCGGGCCAGCTGAGCGTACTGAGAGTGCAGGTTGACGCGCGGCAGCACCGCCTCGTTGAGGGCTACCCGCCAGCCGCCTTTGTGGGCGCTGACTACCACGTCGGGGACCGCGTAATCGGCGCTTTCGCCGCCGATTTGCTGGCCCGGGGCCGGATCCAGGCCGCGCAACAGGGCCATGGCCGCGAGCAACGCTTCTTCAGTGGCGCCCAGCGCCCGGCGCAGGCCGGCGTAGTCGTGCTTTTCCAGCAGCGCCTGGTGCGCCAGCACGGCCCGGGCGTGGGCCAGGTGCGGGGTGTCCTCGGCCAGCTGAGCCAGTTGCACGCCCAGGCACTCGGCCAGGTCGCGGCTGGCCACACCCACCGGGTCGAACTGCTGCAAACGGTGCAATACCGCCACCACTTCATCGTCCTCCACCGGGTCGTCCGGGTCGGCGATCTCGTTATTGGCGGTGGTGACCAGGTCGTCCAGAGACACGGTGACGAAGCCGCGCTCGTCCAGGGCCTCGATGATGATCTGGGCGATCACCCGATCGCGGTCGCTCATCGGCGTCAGGTTCAGCTGCCACTCCATGTGGCTGATCAGGGTGTCGGGGTTGGCGTGGCGCTGCTGCCAGGCGTCGGCGTCCTCGCTTTCGCCGCCAGGGCTGCTCTGGCCCACATAGAGGTCGTCCCAGTCGCTGTCGGTTTCCACCGGGCCGTCGACCAGGTCTTCCAGGGCGTCGCTGCGCTCCACGTCCAGGTCCGCGTCGGCGTCGAACTCTCCGTCATCGGCGCTGAAATCCTCGGCGCCTTCCTCCATTTCCAGCAGCGGGTTGGTCTCCACCGCTTGCTGGATTTCCAGGCGCAGGTCCAGCGTCGACAGTTGCAGCAGGCGGATCGCCTGCTGCAACTGAGGCGTCATGGTCAGCTGCTGGCCGATTTGAAGCTGTAAGGAGGGTTTCATGCTGTGCGTCTGGTTGCCCGATCCCGAGGGTTGGAGCATAGCAGCATCAATCAAAATTAAGCAATAATCATGCCAGCTATTGTTTTGTGCGGCGGAAGGGTGTAGGGCGGTGAGGCGGGAAGGCGTTCACTATATGCAAGGGTTTGGGCGGTGCGCAACAAGGGCGCCGCCAACTTGTAGGTCGGATTAGCCGAAGGCGTACTCCGACACGGTCTGTGCGACACGGTCTGTGCGCCGATTGCCGGGTTACGCTGCGCTAACCCGACCTACAAGGCTTCTTGCCGTCAGAGCCGGAAATCGGCCCCCAGGTAGACGTCGCGCACCTGCTGGTTGCCGAGAATGCTGTCGGCGTCGCCGGCCGCGATGATATGGCCGGTGCTGACGATATAGGCGGTGTCGCAAATATCCAGCGTCTCGCGGACGTTGTGGTCGGTGATCAGCACGCCGATGCCGCGATCTTTCAGGTGGCGGATGATGCTCTTGATGTCGTTCACCGAAATCGGGTCGACCCCGGCGAACGGCTCATCAAGCAAGATGAAGTCCGGGTCGGTGGCCAGGCCGCGGGCGATCTCCGCGCGCCGGCGCTCGCCGCCGGACAGGCTCATGCCCATGCTGTCGCGGATATGGTCGATGTGGAATTCCTGGAGCAGCTTTTCCAGCTGCTCCTTGCGCTCCGTCTTGTTGAGGTTCTTGCGCGTTTCCAGAATCGCCATGATGTTCTGCTCCACCGTCAGGCGGCGGAAAATGCTCGCCTCCTGGGGCAGGTAGCCGATGCCGCGTTTGGCCCGGCCGTGCATGGGTAAATGAGTGATGTCGTTGCCGTTGATCTCGATGCGGCCGGCGTCGGCGGCTACCAGGCCCACGATCATATAAAAGCAGGTGGTCTTGCCGGCGCCGTTGGGGCCCAGCAGCCCGACGATCTGGCCGGCTTCCACCTCCAGGGAGACGTCCTCGATGACGCGGGTGCTTTTGTAGCTCTTGGCCAGATTATGGGCGCTCAGATGTGCCATCTCAGGGTGTCTCCGCGTTATCGGGTTGCGCGGTCGGCGCGTCTTCGGCCGGTTCGTCGTTTTCCTGGTTCGCCGGCTGGGCTTCCTCGCTGGCCTGCTCAGCGTTCTTGGCCGGGATCACCAGCCGTACCCGCTTGTCGCCTTCGCTGCTGGCGTCCACGCGGCGCGAATCCAGGTTGTATTCCACTTTGGCGCCTTCAAAGGTGTTGCCCTGGTGGGTGACCCGGGCGTTGCCGGTGAGCACCAGGCTGCGCTGCGCCAGGTCGTAAACCAGCTTGTCGGCGCGGGCGTTCAGGTCCTTGCCTTCCACCATGCGCACTGGCGAGCCGGTGGCTTCCACCCGCACCAGTTCGTTGTTTTCGGTGAACAGGCGGATCACGTCCGCGTTCAGGCGCCGCTTGCCCTGGATCAGCTCCGCGTCGCCGCGATAAACGCCGGTGCCGGCGCTCTGTTCGAAGGTCGCCTGGTCGGCGCTCACTTCCACCGGCCCGGTCGGTTGCTGGGCGGTGGCGCCGGCGGCCAGCGCCGTTAACGCCAAAGCCAGCAGGGCGGTGCCCAGGCCGGACTTATTCCGTGCTGCCTGTGAATTCACTTACCACTCCTTGTTTGAGTGTCATTTCGCCGCTGCTCAGATCGCTTTCCATGGCGCCGGCGCGGGTGCGGCCGTCGCGGTGGCGCATGGCGAGCTCGCCGGGGGAGACCACGCGGTTACTGTCGTTGTGGTACTGCAGTTCTTCGGTGTCCAGGGTGACGCCGTTGCTTTCGCTGCGCGCTTCCACCTGGTCCGTGAAGACAATCAGGTCGCCGTTGTCGCGCACTTCACCATGGCGGGACTGGATCGTCCACAGGCCGTTGCTGTTGTCCATTCGCAACACCGGCTCGCTCAGGGTGGTGAGCGCGTCCCGCTCGTACTGCTCCAGGTGATCCGCCTCCAGGCGGTACTGCACGCGGCCGTCTTCCTGGTCGTAGGCCTTGGCGACGATCTGGTCGGCAATGATCATCGGCGCGTTGAGGAACGCCTCGCGGTCTTCTTCCAGGGGGTTATCCCATTCGTGCAGCGTCATCAGCACGATCAGACCCAGCAGCAGAATGCCGGAGGCGCTTAGCAGGCCTTGGCGTTTCACGCGCCACCCCGATGTTCCAGGAGGGCGTCGCAGATCTCGCGCACCGCGCCTTCGCCGCCGCGGGCGCGGGTGACATGATCGGCCGCGGCGCGGGCGGATTGGTGGCCGCTGGCCGGCGCGAACGCGATCTGCGCCCACTGCAGGGCGGGCACGTCCGGTTCATCGTCGCCGGCGTAGCCGGTTTCCCGGGCGGTCAGGTTCAGCGAGGCGGCCAGGTCGGCCAGCGCCACGCCCTTGTCCTCACGGCCCTGGATCACATGCTGGACGCCCAGTTCGGCGGCGCGGCGGGCCACCATGGGGGTGTCGCGGCCGGTGATCAGCGCCAGCGTGACGCCGCTGGCGGCCAACTTCTTGAGGCCGTGGCCGTCCAGGGTGTTGAACACCTTGAGCGCCTCGCCGTCGGGCCCGTAGTAAAGGCGGCCGTCAGTCAGCACGCCGTCCACGTCGAACGCCATCAGTTTCAGGTTGCGCGCGTCGGCGCTGGAAACCAGTAAGGTCACTACATTACCCCCGCACGCAGCAGATCCTGGGTGTTGAGCGCGCCCACCGGGCGCTGGTCGGCGTCACACACCACCAGCCCGTTGATCTTGCGCGTTTCCATGATCTGCAGCGCCTCGGCGGCCAGGTGCCCGGGCGGCATGGTGACCGGCCGCGGCGACATCACCTCGGCGATGCCGGCCTGGCGAATATCCAGACCTTTTTCCAGCGTGCGCCGCAGGTCGCCGTCGGTGAAGATGCCGATCAGGCGGCCGTCGTCGTCCACTACCGTGGTCATGCCCAGGCCCTTGCGGGTCATTTCCAGCAGGGCTTCGGACAGGCTGGCGTCGCGGCTCACCCGCGGCAGGCGTTCTTCCGCGTGCATGATGTCGTCGACCTTGAGCAGCAGGCGCCGGCCCAGGCTGCCGCCCGGGTGGCTGAGGGCGAAGTCCTCGGCGGTGAAGCCGCGCGCCTCGAGCAAGGCGATGGCGAGGGCGTCGCCCATGGCCAGAGCGGCGGTGGTGGAGGTGGTGGGCGCCAGGTTATGCGGGCAGGCCTCTTCTTCCACGGCCACGTCGAGGTGCACGTCGGAGAGCTGCGCCAGCGACGATTCCGGGCGCCCGGTCATGCTGATCAGCACCGCGCCCTTGCGTTTGATCACCGGAATAATGGTGAGGATTTCGCCGGTCTCGCCGGAGTTGGACAGCGCCAGCACCGCGTCCTCGGCGGTGATCATGCCCAGATCGCCGTGGGACGCCTCGCCGGGATGAACGAAAAACGACGGCGTGCCGGTGCTCGCCAGGGTGGCCGCCAGTTTGCTGCCGATATGACCGCTTTTGCCCATGCCGGTCACGATCACCCGGCCCTGGCAGGTCAGCAGCAGTTCGCAGGCTTGCTCGAAGGTGTCGCTGACGCGCTCACCGAGCGCGGCCACGGCACGCGCTTCCACGTCCAGAACGCGGCGGGCGGTGGCGATGTGGTTATGACTCATAATGATTCGTGTCTCCTCGCTGGCGGAGATTATACACTGGCCGAAGCGCCGCTGACTGCCCTTGGAACCCTTAAGCGTTCGGATGTTCCAATTGATTGTGCGGCCGGCCTTGTAGGAGCGGGCCCAGCCCGCGAAAGGCCGGCAAAGCCGGCCG
>JBELJS010000069.1:0-16097 GCA_042090255.1 Alcanivorax sp.
CGATGTCGTTGTTGCCGCGCGGCGGAATAGCGGCGGACAGGTCGCCGTCGGCGATACGGTCCAGGTGCCCGATAACGTCGCGCAGGGGCCGGATCACGTTCACCGTGACACCCCACAACACCGCGCCGACCATCAGCAGCGCGGCGATCACCGCCGCCGCCATGGCGGCGTCCAGGCGTTGTACCCGCCGGTCGAAGCGCGACACCAGGGCATTCGCGGCGGCCCGTGAATCGGCCAGAAAGCCGTCCGCGGCGTTGATAAAATCCTGGCTCATGCCGTTGAGCCGCGAGCGCCCGGAACGGTAGCCGGCGAAATCGCCCTCACGGAGCAGCACCAGTTGCAGCCGCAGGCCCACGTCCGTGAGCCGGTCCATGGCGTCGGACAGCGGCACCACGGACTGCATCGCCGCGCCTTCGCCGGTCAACGCCAGGAAGTTTTCAAAATGCCGCTGTGCCTGTTCGATGAACCCCGCCGCCTGATCCAGCACCGGCCCGGGTTCATCGAAGGACGGCACCCGCACCAGCTCGGCGGCGCGGTCCATCGCCACCTGCGCCTGCAGCAGGTTGATGTAGGTGCGCTGCAAGGCACCGGCCTGCTCCACATGGGCCTGATTCAACGTCTCGAACGATTGCCGGCTCTGGTGGCTGGTGTAAATGCTCAGCCCGCCGATCATCACAATAATCAGACTGAACGCCAGCAGCACCAGGCTCCAGCTCGTCTTCACCGTCATGTTGTTAAGCCGAATCATTGGCTTTCCCCCAGCTCATGAACAATGGCTGGAAAGGCTAGCCGGAAACCATGAAGGAAAGACGACAAAGTGACTTTTTGTTGTTTTAAATCAATGTTTTAGCGTTGAAAACCAAACCCTGAAAATTGATAAAAAAGCGGAAAAAGATATCGGCCGGGGAACGCCTTTCTTTAGAAAAAAGATAAAAAAAGGCGGCCGAAGCCGCCCTAGGGAGGAGAAAGTATGCCGGCGGGCTTAGTTGCAGCCGCCGGCGTTGTCGTAATCACCGTCCACCACGGTGTTGATCCACTGCCGCATCAGGGCGGTGGCGCCGTCGTGGGCGACGCTGCGCGCGATCGGCGGCATCATGCGTTGCGGGTCGTTCTCCGCTTCCATGCGGCAGGAAACGATGGAATCGTCGCTGCTGCCCGGCACCACCACATGCTGGCGGCCGCAGGAACCGCCGCCGGTGGCGGTGGGCTTCTTGCAGATGCCGTAGCCCGCGTCCACGGCGCGGAACACATCCAGGTAGTAGCCGGTGTTGGAAGCGGCCCCCTTATCGTTGTGGCAGTGCTGGCAGTTCACTTCCAGATAGGCGCGCAACCGGTGCTCGATATCCGCCGCGGAGTTGGCGGTGTCGCCGCCGTCGCCGGGCACGTTCCAGCGCGGCAACCGCTCCACGTTGGTGGCCACGCCCTGCCCGTCCAGTTCCAGGTCCGGGGCGCCGGCCAGCAAGCCCTGATCGACCCAGTACTGCAGCTGGTTGACGCGCGGGAAGCCTGCCTGACCGGCCGTGCCCATAAAGCTGCTTTCCGGCTGATAGGCGCGGTTCAGGTTGCGCGGCTTGGGCCCGATCGGCGCACTGCCGGCGGGCCGGTCGTCGTTACCGTGGCAGGTGATGCATTGGTTGGCGTTGGGCACCGAATAGCTGTCGGTGGACCCGGTGATCAACGTGCCGGTATCGGCGTCGCGGAAGTGCCAGCTCGCCGCGCGGCTGCCGCCGCCGGGCGTCAGCACCGCCACCGGTTCACCCTCGTCGTTCTGTTCCCAGATGTAGGGCAGCCCGGCCCAGAACGCCTTGCCGCTCTGGCTCACTCTTTTGATCAGCAGGCGGGTTTCCACCAGCGCTTCGCTGTTGTTGGCTTCGTCGGTGAAGGCGAAGGTCTTGGCGATCACCGTGCCCACCGGGAAGTCGATGGTGCCGTTCACGTTGTTGCCGTCCTGCCCGTCCCGGTAGACCGCCTGTTCGCCGGGGGGCACGAACAGCACCCGGTACTTGGTGGCATGGTCGGAGAACAGTTTGCTGTTGAGCACGTAGGGCACGCCGCCTTCATGGGGCAGGCTGCGCGGATCGTCCGCCTCGGCGAACAGGTTGTACTGGGACAACAGCGGGCAATCCACCTCGAAGGCGGCGCGGTTGATTTCGCCCTCTTCCACTTCCGCCTCGCAGAGATGCGCGATGTATTCTTCGGACGCGGCCGGGTCGAAGTCGCCGCTGGGTTCGAACGGCGGAATCTCCACCCTCGGCAGGGACGGCAACACACTGCCGAAACGGGCCTGGCAGTCGTGGTCGGACAGGTTGGTGTCCGACGGGAAGTTGAGCAGACCGCCGACAATATCCAGCAGGCCGCCGGGGGTGAGGATGGACAGGTCCTGGTCGACCAGGCCGATCACCAGTTCCAGACCGTCGGTGCCGTGGAAATTCAGGTAGGGCGCGCTGTCGTCGGACAGTTCGTTGTCATGGATACAGGAACCCCAGCGCGGCAGCTTACGGTTGCCCTGGTCGTCGAACTTGTAGGCGTTGTAGTGGCAGGACGGGTTGGGATGCTGGTTGGTGTGCAGCGGCTTGCCGTGCTCGTCCTGGGGTACCGGGTTGCCCTGGGCGTCCACCGGATAGGGGCAATCCTCGTCCAGGTCATCACGCAGGCCGTCCCAGATGATGTGCGCGCCCTTACCCAGGTTGGCCAGGTTCTGCAGGCTGGACAGCAGCTGCGCGGGGTCGTTGATGGTGGGCAGGTTCTTCAGGCCGATCAATGTCGGCAGCACGCTTTCGATTTCACCGTTGAGGGTTTTCTCCAGATCCGGCGGCGGCAGGTCGTAGCCGGAATTGCGCATCACGTTGTCATGGATGTGCAGCCCTTCGGTGTAAGGGTCGAGTTTTTTGTCGGCGGTGCCGCCGGGGCCGTCGATCAGTTCATAGCTGATATAGAGCACCGCGGCGGTGCTGTGGTCTTCGAAAACGTTATCCACCACCTCGATGTTGTCGTAACCCAGGGTGATAAAACCGACGCCGCGTGGCACCACCGATACCAGCCCGCTGTGGGCGAAGTTATAGGTATTGTTGTTGCGGGCGGTGTTGTTAAGCATCACCGAGGTGTCGCCGTACTGGGTGATGTTTTCCAGATCGTAGATCAGGAAGCCGCCGGTGTTGCACTCCGCCAGGTTGGAATCGTATTCACCGCCCTGGACGTTTTCGATCTCGAAGCCCATGACGTTATACACCGCCCGGCTGTCGCGGATGATGGCGGTGTTGGTCTGGCCCACGTAGATGCCGGCGTCGGAGGCGCCCACCGATTCCGACTCCTCCACCAGGATGTTCTCCGACTCCACCGGGTAGATGCCGTACCGGCCGCTGTCGGAGCTGGGCACATAGTCCGGGGCCGGGTCGCCTTCGTTGAACGGCGGCGCGGTGCAGGCCACGTTAAGGCGCTGCGGGTAGTTGTCCTCGGTGATCGGACCACCGCCGCCGGACCAGATCGCGCGCACCTTGCTCAGCGTGCCCCATTTGACGCCCTTGAGTTTGAAGGCGTCGCCGGGGGAATCGAGGATGGTCAGATCACGCACGGTAATGCCGCGCACGTTGAGCGCTTCCAGGCCGGTGACGTTGGCGCTGTCCCGGAACGACAGCACGGTTTCGTCCTTGCCGCAGCCCTTGATCAGCACGTCCTCGGTGGCCTGGATCAGCAGGCCCTGGTCCAGATTGAAATAGCCGCAGGCGAATTCCAGGGTGTCCCGGGGACGCAGCTGGATCATGGCGTTGACCATGTCCTCGGTGGCGCCTTCGCCGGGCTCGATCAGAAAAGTCCGGCCCTCGGTGAAGCGGTCCGGTTCTTCTTCCTCGGGCTGGTTGGGCGTCGGTGATGGCGTGGCGCCGCCGTCGCTGCCGGAGTCACCGCCGCAGCCGGCCAGTGTCAGCCCCAGCATCAACGTCAGTAGCGATAGCCAGGATGTTTTGCCGTTCATGGTCGTTCCCCTGTTGGTGTTGGCCGCCCCGTTCATCGCGGGGCCTGCTCCAGTCTTTCCCACATGCGCAAATAGGCTTCGGCGGAGGTGAACAGCTGGTTCACCGCGTCCTCGATCTGCTCCCGGGGGCGGTCGCTGTTCGCCATCATGTCGGCGATCTGATCCGCGTAGAGGCCGTAGTGGGCCACGCCCCTGCCCTCGTACAGGCTGAATTCGTGGTCGCCGGTGCGCTGCACGTCGAAGCGCACACGACCGTCCACGGATTGGAACGGATACAGGTCGTCGTGCTGGTCCTCGGTGCCCGGATTGCTCGCCAGCTGCGCGATGCCGTTCACATCCGAGGCAAAGCCGGCGCCGCCGAACGGCCCGATCTTGAGCGCTTCGTCACGGGGGCGCTGGCCGTCGCGGGTCAGTTCATCCACCCAGGCGCCGCGCACGCTGCCGAACGACGCGGCCACGCCGCCCTGTGACGCGACGCGGTCGCGCAGCGCTTCGGTGCCGCCCCAAGAGCCGTGGCTGTTGATCACCGGGTAGCCGCGCCGGCCGGTCAGTTCCAGAATCTGTTCCGCCGCCTTGCGGCTGATGTGATCGGTTTCGATCATCATGCGGCGCTTCATCAGTTCTTCGATCAGGAAGAAGCCCAGGTCGGACAGGCCACGGCTGTTGCAAAGATGATCGGTACCCCGGCGCGGGTCGTATTCCGCCAGTTGCTCCGGCGTGGCCGGAAAGCGGTCGCCGACGTAGTCGAGCTGGAACAGCAACTGGTCGATGATGCCCAGCGGCGCCAGCGGGTCCGGCAGCGACGATACCGGCGGCGCGTCGTCACCGTGATCGTGGGCGCAGGTTTCGAATTCGATGGTGTGGCCGGTCTCGAGAATGTTCCCCGCGTAGAGCACCGGACCGATGCCGATACCGGAGGACAGATCCGGCAGGTGTCCACCGAAGGCGTTGTCGAATTTATGCACCGGGAACAGGCTGCGCACGTCCATGGCGTAAAGGCGGTCGAGCCGCTCCACGATCTGCTCGCGGGTGCATTCCGGGGCGCCCAGGTATTCGCCGCAATTGAGCACCTTGGAGGCCTCCACGCCGAGGATCACCGCCATCTTGCCTTCGCCGATCACCGCCCTTGCCTGGGCCGGGTCGGTGACGATGCGGAACCAGCCCTCGCCGGGGCCGCCATGCTGGGCGTCGATATAGTCCTGCATGGCGTGCATCTGGGTGGCCTGCATTTCGATCGCCGCCATGGTGTCGCAATCGTTCTGCTTCTGCGGGTTGATCTGACACAGCACCTGGTTGTGCACCAGGTGGTTGACCAGGATTTTCAGGCCGGCGAGATGAGCCCGCTCAATCCAGCGGTAGTAGCTCTGGTGATGCTGCAGCGAGTTGTGGCGCGGCCAGAATTCATAGCCCGGCCAGCCTTCGGTGGCGTGGGGCCCGGGATTGCTGGTGACCTGCTCGACCAGGCCGGTCAGCCCCTGGGGGCCATGATTCACCGCGCAGTCGTCGAGGGCGTGATCAACGCCAAAGGGGTGGAACGGGTCGCCGTAATTAACCCGGCCGCCGATGAACTCGTAGGCGGAAATATGGCTGTGCGCGTCGACGAAGCCGAAGACGTCATCGTCATCCAGCCCCTCCACGTTCTGGAAACGGGCGACTTCACGCAGGTAATTGGCCGGGCCGTCCTCCGCCACGGTGGCGTTCAGTTCCGCCTCCGGGTAGGTGTCGCAACCCTCGGCGGGCAACAGATGGAAGCGGTTTGCCGGGCTTTCCAGCGACGGCGACGTCAGGGTTAGCGCGCCCTCGCTGACGGTGAGCAACAGCCCGGTGGCGTCCGACGCTATGGTGAAGGTCTCGCCTTCGCTGCGGTTAAGGTTCCAGACCGCCAGGTCGCTGGCCTGATCCACCTTGCCCAACGAGGGCCGAAGAGTGTTGTCGCCGAGGCGGGTGCCGGCCACCTCCAGGCTTTCCCCCAGCTCCCGCAGCACACCCCCCAAGGGCGCCACCGGGTCCAATACCAAGTTCAAGGTATCGCCAAGACCGGCGACCAGATAACTGACCTCGGCGATAAGACGGCCACTGCCATCGAGCAACTCCCCCGCCGGGTCCGAGATGCCCAGCAGTTCTTTGTCGCCACGCTCGCCCGGGCCACGACGGTAATCCGACAACAGTAAATAGGAGCCCAGGGCCGTGGGCTTCATATAAAACGAGGCCGCCCGACCGGGGTCCACGGTCAAACCGTAGCGCCCGTCCAGGCCGCTGATATAGCGGTCGTCGGCATAGAGGTGGTAACAGCCGTTGGCGAACTGAAAACGGTTCAGTGCCTGCGGTTGGGGTTCTGGTTCGGGCTCCGGTTGCGGCTCTGTGGGCGGCGCCGGCTCGGGAGGCGGCTCGGAAGGGGATGCTGGGTTGCCCGACACCCGGTCGTCGGAGGACGAAGAGCCGCCCCCGCAAGCGGTGAGTCCGAATGCCAGCGACAGCCCCAGCAAAAACACCGGCGCCAAACGCGTACCGTTGAAGATCATAATGCTTTCCTGCTTCTTGTTATTACCGCGCCGGTAACGACGCGGGGCCTATTGGTACGTTTGTACAATTTATTGCCGTGAAGGGCTGTGGAATTATTGTGAACGATTGGTGAACAAAGCCGCGGTGCTCAAGTTTCCCGCCGATCCGCCGACAACAGCCCTGAATGGCGCCGTATTGGCACCTATGGCATATTCGGAAACGGCGATAGATAGTATGTATACGGCGTGCCGTGTTACCGCGTCGCGCCATGCGGGGAGGGGGACCCTGATGCGGCACAAGGGGATGTCAGAGGCAGAGCAGGCCCGGCTGCGCAGCCTGGCCAGCTACAACATTCTGGACAGCGCCCCGGAACACGAATATGACGACATCGTGCGACGCGCGGCCGAGCTCTGCGGCTGCCCGATTTCCACCATCACCCTGGTGGACCGGCGCCGCCAATGGTTCAAGGCGTCGGTGGGCGTGGCCATCCAGGAAACCGACCGCCACATTGCGCTCTGCGATCACATCATTCGTGGCCCCGGTCTGCTGATCGCACCGGACACCCGGCTGGACAAGCGCTTCGCCGACAACCCGGTGGTCACCGACCCGAAGGGTATCCGCTTTTACGCGGGCGCCCCGCTGCTGTCCGCGGACAACCATGTGCTCGGCGCCCTCTGCGTTATGGACTACCGCCCCCGTACGCTGAGCGAGGCACAGACCCAGTATCTGATCCTGCTGGCCGACCAGGTGATGATGCTTTTGGAACTGCGCCGCCAGAATCTGAGGCTTCAGGAAACCATCGACGCCCGAGACCGCACCCAGCGCCTCACCGGCATTGCCGGGCGCCTGGCCCGTGTCGGCGCCTGGAGCGTGGACGTTGCCTCCAGCCAGGTCACCATGTCACCGGAGATACTGGCGCTGCTCGGCCTGGGCAGTGCCACGCGCCTGACACTCGACGACTGTCTGAACTTCTACGAGTGGGAAGACAAGCCTAAGATCCAGGCAGTGTTCCAGGCCTGTGTGAACGAAGGCGCCCCCTACGACGAAGAGCTCCAGGTGTTGGACGCCAGCGGGCAGGCCTTCTGGGTGCGCGCGCTCGGTGAACCGGTATTCGACCAGGGCGGCAACGTGATCCGCGTCGACGGCGCCTTCCAGGACATCAGTGAACAGCGCCGCGCGGCCAGCGCCCTGCGCGAGGAGAAGGTTCGCTTCGAAGCTGCGGCGCGCGCCACCGCCGACGCTCTCTGGGACTGGAACACCGCCACCGACCGGCTGTGGTGGAGCGAAGGGATGCAGACGCTGTTCGGCCACAGCGCCAACGATCTGGAGCACGACAGCCGCTCCTGGACCACGCGCATCCACCCCGACGACAAACGAAGAGTGCTCACCGATATCGAACGGGTGATCTACAGCCAACAGCAGAAATGGGAAGCCGAATACCGGTTCATGCGTAAGGACGGCAGCGTCGCCTATGTGTCGGACCGGGGGTATGTGATCCGCGACGAAAACGGTGACGCCCTGCGCATGGTCGGCGGCATGAGCGACGTTACCGAACGCCGCCGGTTCCTCACCAATCTGGCCCGTCAGGCGACTCTGTTGGACCAATCCCGCGACGCCATCATGGTGCTCGACCTGGAGCGCCGAATCACTTACTGGAACCAGGCCGCCGAGACCATTTACGGCTGGCACCAGGAGCAGGCCTTGGGGCGGCGCATCGATGAAGTGCTGGACGAAGACCACGCCCTTTTGGAGTCCGCCGCCCGGATGCTGCTGGAGAACGGGCAATGGGCCGGCCGCCTGACCGGTCGAAACGCCAGTGGCGACAGGGTGATCTCCGAGGCCCGCTGGAGCCTGGTCGGCGACGACCAGGGTGAACCGGAGGCGGTCCTCGCCATCAACACCGACATCACCGAGCGGTTGGCGCTTGAAGAACAGTTGCAGCAGTCGCAACGGCTGGAAGCGGTCGGCCAGCTCACCGGCGGCGTCGCCCATGACTTCAATAACCTGCTCACCGTGATTCTCGGCAATTCGGAACTGCTGGAAGAGCAATTGGAGCACACACCGTTATTACGGGACTCGGCGCGTCTGATCCGAGGCGCCGCCGAACGGGCGGCGGAACTGACCCGGCGCCTGCTGGCGTTCGCCCGGCGTCAGCCTCTCGCCCCGGAAATCGTCGACGTCAATGAACTGATCAACGGGCTCACCCCGTTATTGCGCCCTACCCTGCACGAACACCTGGACTTCAGCATCGTGCCCTGCGCGTCGCCGTGGCCGGCGTTCATTGACCCGGGTCAGTTGGAATCGGCGATTCTGAATCTATGCATCAACGCCCGTGATGCCGTCCCCGGCAACGGCTGCATCGTGCTGGAAACCGCCAATGTCACCCTGGACGGGGACTACGCCAGGCGTGCTTCCGAAGTGGTGCCCGGCGATTACGTCCAGGTGGTGGTTTCCGACACCGGCGAAGGCATCCCGGCGGCGGCCCTGAAAAAAGTGTTCGAGCCGTTTTTCACCACCAAGCCCAAGGGCAAGGGCACCGGTCTGGGTCTGAGCATGGTGTACGGCTTCGTCAAACAATCCCGCGGCCATATCAAGATCTATTCCGAACCCGGGGAAGGCACCACGGTAAAACTCTATCTGCCCAGGGCGGACCGGGACGACGAGCGATCGATACCGCCCGCCTCGCCGGTGCGGTTCTCCCACCGCGCGGAAACCGTTCTGCTGGTGGAGGACGACAGCGCCGTACGCGACCAGGCGGCCAGCCAATTACGCAATCTGGGCTACCGGGTTATCAGCGCCGTGAATGGCAAGGCGGCGCTGGCGATACTCCAGGAACAGGACGTGGACCTGCTGTTCACTGACGTGATCATGCCCGGCGGCCCCAACGGGCCGGAACTGGCGCGCCTGGCAAGGCAAAGACTTCCCAGCCTGCCGGTGCTGTACACCTCCGGCTACACCGAGAACGCCATTGTCCACCAAGGACGTCTGGACGCGGGCGTCCACCTGCTGGAGAAGCCGTACCACCGGGCCGACCTGGCGCGCAAAGTGCGTGACGCCCTCGATGAGGTGCCAAGATGATGCCATCACAACAATCAGAAAACGCGTCCCGACTACTGGTGCTGGATGACGACCCGGACATTGGCCAGACCGTGCGCAACATGACCGAAAACCTGGGCTACCAATGCCGGGTCACGATCCGCCCGAACGACTTCTTCGACGCCCTGGACGCCTGGCGGCCAACCCATATCCTGCTCGATCTGGTGATGCCCGAGATGGACGGCATGGAGGTGATCCGCCATCTTGCCGACCGCCGCTGCGACGCCACCCTGATTATCTCCAGCGGCCTGGGCAATCGGGTGGTCGACGCGGCCAGCCGCGCCGCCAGCCAGCACCAACTGACCATGGCCGGGGTGCTCAACAAACCTTTTTCAATCCGCGACCTGCGCCGCCTGCTGGGGCAGCGGCCAACGGCCAGCCCGCTACCGCGAACCGCCGCCGGCCCGTTGCCGGAGATCACCCCCGCGATGCTCGCCGATGCCATCCACAACAACCAGATCGGTCTGGCGTATCAACCCAAGGTGCGCTGCGCTGACACCACCACCATCGTCGGGTTCGAAGCCCTGGCGCGCTGGCAGCATCCGCAGTGGGGCCCGGTCCCCCCGGATCGTTTTATTCTGCTCGCCGAGCGCGAGGGTTTGATCGAAGCGCTGACCCGCAAGGTGCTGCTCCAGGCGTGCGCCACCCTGGCCCGCCTACGGCAGGCCCGGGGCCCCGCCGCCGATCACTGGAGCATGGCGGTGAACCTGTCCGCACGCTGCCTGACCCAATTCGATATGGCCGACAAGCTGGTAACCCTGTGCCAGTTGCACGGTCTGGAGCCGCGCCATTTGACGCTGGAGCTCACCGAGACCGCGGCCATGGAAGACGGCGTGCTGGCGCTGGATTTGCTCACCCGGTTGCGGATGAAAGGGTTCCAACTGGCGATCGACGACTTCGGCGTGGGCTACTCCTCCATGGTGCAGCTGGCCAGGCTGCCGTTCTCCGAGCTCAAGCTGGACAAGACCTTCGTAGCCGCCGCCGGACATTCCCGCGAGGCACGCACCATCATCCGGTCGGCGGTGGACCTGGGCCATCAATTGGACCTGAAGGTGATCGGCGAAGGGGTGGAAAACCACGAAGCCCTGGCGTTCCTTCATGAGGCCGGGTGTGATTTCGTGCAGGGGTATTATATTGCCCGGCCTATGCCGAGGGAGGCTATTGGGGGGTGGTTGGAGGACCGCGAAGGGCGCTGCTGAGAGGCCTGGGCGCGCTGACGCGCGCCGAGAGGGAGGGATTGGCTCGCTGCGCTCGGGGCTACGCCCCGTTGCCGCCCAGCGGCAACGCCCCTCACGGCGCGTTGCGCCGTTCGGTCGAACGGAGGGTTCGAATTATTGCCTCCCTCTCCGCCATACACAAAAAAGCCCGGCACTGGCCGGGCTTTTTTGTGTATGGCGGAGAGGGAGGGATTCGAACCCTCGATACGCGCAATGCGTATGGTTCCTTAGCAGGGAACTGGTTTCAGCCACTCACCCACCTCTCCGGAACTCGGTTTTTTCAATCGTTGGGTAACGATTTAGCCGCGCATGATACCAGCTTGTGCGAAAAATACAGCCCAAAAATCAGGCATTCTCGCCGGTGTCGCTGCTTTTTTCGTGTTGAATCCGTTGGTAGATCTCTTCGCGGTGAACCGCGACTTCCTTAGGGGCGTTAACACCAATGCGGACCTGGTTGCCTTTGACGCCAAGCACGGTGACGGTGACATCGTCGCCGACCATCAACGTCTCGCCGACGCGACGCGTAAGTATCAGCATGGAAAATCCCTCCTGGGTCCATCAGATTGTTCAGTGAGCGCGTTCCCGCACACCAAGTGTGAGAGGACCCGTCATCCTTGTATTCCATCATGCGGACGGCCCGGCTCCCTGGTGAGCGAGGCCGGCATTATGCCGCATCAAATGCGTAAAGTCTCCCCAGAGACTAGCTACGCCCGCCCGGTCAATGCAATCACCGGGCGGGTCGCGAAATCACGCGGCCGGCTGGTCCAGCTCGAACGCTTGATGCAAGGCGCGCACCGCCAACTCAAGGTATTTCTCGGCCACCACCACGGACACTTTAATCTCCGAAGTGGAAATCATCGTGATGTTCACGCCTTCGGCGGCCAGAGTCTGGAACATCTTGCTGGCCACACCAGCGTGGGAGCGCATGCCGACACCCACCAGGGAGATCTTGGCGATCTTATCGTCACCAATAATTTCCGGGTTGCCGAGTTCCTCGGCGGCCTGCTTCAGGGCCTCCTTGGCTTTGGCGAAATCGTTGCGGTGCACGGTGAAGGTGAAGTCGGTGGCGCCGTCGGCGCCCACGTTCTGCACGATCATGTCCACTTCAATGTTGGCGTCGCTGACCGGTCCGAGAATCTTGAAGGCAATGCCCGGAGTGTCCGGCGCGCCGCGTACGGTGATCTTTGCTTCGTCACGGGTAAAAGCGATGCCAGAGATAACCGGCTTTTCCATATCCACCTCGTCGTCGACGGTAATGAGGGTGCCCGGGCCCTCTTGAAAACTGGACAGTACGCGCAGCGGCACGTTGTATTTGCCGGCGAATTCCACCGAGCGGATCTGCAGCACCTTGGAACCCAGGCTCGCCATTTCCAGCATCTCCTCGAAGGTGATGCTGTCCAGACGGCGGGCGGTATCCACGACCCGCGGGTCGGTGGTGTAGACCCCGTCCACATCGGTGTAGATCTGGCATTCATCGGCCTTGAGCGCCGCCGCCAGTGCCACCGCGGTGGTGTCCGAGCCGCCCCGGCCCAGGGTGGTGATGTTGCCGTCCTGGTCGATGCCCTGGAAACCCGCCACCACGCACACCCGGCCGGCGTCGAGATCGGCGCGCATCTTGCGGTCGTCGATCTCTTCAATGCGGGCCTTGGAGTGGGTGTTGTCGGTGCGGATGGCGACCTGGCCACCAGTGTAGGAACGGGCGCCCACGTTGAGCTTCTGCAGCGCCATGGACAGCAGCGCGATGGTGACCTGCTCGCCGGTGGAGACCAGCACGTCCATTTCCCGCGCCGGCGGGTTGTCGTTCACGCCGTTGGCCAATTCGATCAGGCGGTTGGTTTCACCGCTCATGGCGGAGACCACCACGACCACCTGATCACCACGTTCCCGGAAGCGCGCCACCCGTTCGGCGACGGCCTGAATGCGTTCGACGGTGCCTACCGAGGTGCCGCCGTATTTCTGGACAATTAGAGCCATAGTGACTTGGTTTCTGCCAAAAGAGGCGCGCAAGGATACCATTTGCGCCCCTGATTTTCATGTGAGGGTGCTCAGAGCTGCTCCGCCACCCACCGATACGCACTCTCCAACGCCGCCGGCAGGGCCGCCGCGTCGGTGCCGCCGCCCTGGGCCATATCCGGCCGGCCGCCGCCTTTACCACCAACCTGCCCGGCAACGTGTTTCATCAAATCACCGGCCTTGACCCGGTCGGTAAGGTCCTTGGTGACGCCGGCCACCAAGGACACTTTGTCGCCTTCGGCGGCGGCCAGCAGGATCACGCCGGAGCCCAGCTTGTCCTTCACCTTGTCCATGGTGACCCGCAGCGTCTTGGCGTCGGCGCCGTCGACATGGGTGGCCAGCACCTTCACGCCCTGAATGTCACGGGCGTCAGCGGTCAGGTCACCGCCGGCGCCGGAGGCCAGTTTCTGCTTGAGCCGCTCGATCTCTTTTTCCATTTCCCGCACCCGGCGGGTCTGGGCTGTCACCCTCTCAGCGGCCTGCTCCGGCCCGCTTCTCAAGGTCGCGGCGATCTCACCCAGCGCCTGCTCCTGCTGGCGCACCCGCGCCAGAGCGTACTCGCCGGTGACCGCTTCGATGCGGCGCACGCCGGCGGCGGCGGACGTCTCCAGGGTGATCTTGAACAGCCCGATGTCACCGGTGCGCTGTACGTGGGTGCCGCCGCACAACTCCTTGGAGAAGCCATCGCTGCCCATGGTCAGCACCCGCACTTCGCTGTCGTATTTCTCCCCGAACAGGGCCACGGCGCCGGCGTCCTTGGCCGCTTCCATGTCCATCAATTCGGTGGTTACCGCCGCGTTCTCAAGAATCTGACGGTTGACCAGGGTTTCGATCTCTTCGCGCTGCGCCGCGCTCAGGGCTTCGCCGTGGGCGAAATCAAAGCGCAGGTAATCCGGCGCCACCAGCGAGCCTTTCTGCTGTACGTGGTCGCCCAGCACCTGGCGCAGCGCGGCGTGCAGCAAATGGGTGGCGGAGTGGTGGCGCATGATGGCGCGGCGGCGCGCCACGTCCACGTAGGCGTCCACCTTGTCGCCGACCTTCAGGGTGCCGGTGCTCACGGTGCCCACGTGGATGTGCGCCTGGCCCCGTTTGCGGGTGTCTTCCACGTTGAAACGGGCTTCGCCGGCGGCGCCGGCGAGCACGCCCCGGTCGCCCACCTGGCCGCCGGACTCGGCGTAGAACGGCGTGCGCTTAAGCAGCACCATGCCGGTCTCCCCGGCTTCCAGGCTGTCCACGGCGGCGCCGTCGCGGTACAGGCCTTCCACTTCGGCCTGGTCCTGATGTTTCTCGTAACCGGAGAAGTCGGTGACCGCCTCGATGTTGAGCCGGTCGCTGTAATCATTGGCGAAGGCACCGGCGCCTCGGGCGCGCTCACGCTGCGCCTGCATTTCCTGATCGAAGCCGTCCATATCCACCGACAAGCCGCGCTCGCGGGCCACGTCGGCGGTCAGATCCGGCGGGAAACCGTGGGTGTCGTACAGGGAGAACACCACCCGGCCGGGCAGTTCGTCGCCCTGCAGGTCGGCCATGGCCGCTTCCAGCACTTTCATGCCGGCGGCCAGGGTGCGGCCGAACTGCTCTTCCTCGGCCAGCAGGGCTTTCTCCACCCGGGCCTGCTCGCGGCGCAGCTCCGGGTAGGCGTCGCCCATCTGCTCGACCAGGGCCGCCACCAGGGTATGGAAGAACGGCTTTTCCTGGCCCAACTGGTGGCCGTGGCGCAGGGCGCGGCGGATGATGCGGCGCAGCACGTAGCCACGGCCTTCGTTGGACGGCACCACCCCGTCGGTAATCAGAAAGCTGGCCGAACGAATATGGTCCGCGATCACTCGCAGGGATTTGTTTTCCAGGTCCTCGCAGCCGGTGGCCTGGGCGGCGGCCTTGAGCAGCGCCTGGAACAGATCGATTTCATAGTTGGAATGCACGCCCTGCTGAACCGCCGCGATGCGCTCCAGCCCCATGCCGGTGTCCACGCTGGGTTTGGGCAGCGGCTTCAGCTCGCCGTCGTCCTGGCGGTCGTACTGCATGAACACCAGATTCCAGATCTCGATGTAGCGATCCAGATCGCCGTCTTCGGAGCCCGGCGGGCCACCGGGCACGTCGGCGCCATGGTCGTAGAAGATTTCGGAGCTGGGCCCGCAGGGGCCGGTGTCGCCCATCTGCCAGAAGTTGTCCTCGTCCAGGCGCGAGAAGCGCTCGGCGCTGACGCCCATGTCCTTGAGCCAAATGTCCGCCGCTTCGTCGTCGGACACATGCACGGTGATCCAAAGCTTCTCCGGCGGCAGCCCCAGCTCACCGGTGAGGAACTCCCAGGCGAAACGGATGGCGTCGCGCTTGAAATAGTCACCAAAGCTGAAGTTGCCCAACATTTCGAAGAAGGTGTGGTGGCGGGCGGTGTAGCCCACGTTCTCCAGGTCGTTGTGCTTGCCGCCGGCGCGCACGCAGCGCTGCGAGCTGGTGGCGCGGCTGTAATCGCGCTTGTCGCGGCCGAGGAAAGTGTCCTTGAACTGATTCATCCCAGCATTGGTGAACAGCAGGGTCGGGTCGTTCTCCGGCACCAGGGACGAGGACGGTACGACCGTGTGGTCCTGGCGGGCGAAGTAATCGAGAAAGGCCTGGCGGATCTCAGCGCTCTTCATACGGGAACAATTAATATCCGGTTTAATAAATGGGGACCGGCAGTATAGCGTCGTCATCGAACGGTTGCGATGGCAAGACACCGGCCCGGCAAGCGGCACCGTAGGTCGGGTTGAGCGCAGCGAAACCCGACACAACGCTGGGGTGCGACATCGACCGCAGAAAGTCGGCTTTCGCCTACGGCTCAACCCGACCTACCGGAGAAACGCCGCGCCGCACACCGTCACCACCATCACCAGCAGGATCCATTTCAACACCCGCTGGGAGACCTGGTGGGCGAAACCCACGCCCAACCGCACCCCCACCAGAGTGCCGGCGGCCACCAGCAGGCCCGGCAGCCAGGCCACCTGGTCCCGCCACACGAAAATGCTCAGGGCCAGCACCGTGAAACCGGCGGTGATCGCCAGCTTCAGGCCATTGGTGCGCACCAGGTCGTAACGGAGCTGGCCCGCCAGCACCGCGATCAGCAGAAACCCCACCCCGGCCTGGGCAAAACCGCCGTAGGCGCCGGTCACGAACAACCCGGCCCAGGCCGCCGGCGTGCTCGCCAAGGCACGGGGGGCCTCATCCGGCCCGGCCACCAGCGGGGACGGTTTCAGCACCATCACCACCGCCATCACCACCAGGGTGGTGAGCCAAACAGGCTCAAGAATACGGGTCGGCAG
>JBELJS010000070.1:0-15973 GCA_042090255.1 Alcanivorax sp.
AGCCCGTGCCGCCGGCATTCATTTGATTCTCGCCACCCAGCGTCCGTCGGTGGATGTGATCACCGGTCTGATTAAAGCCAACGTGCCGTCGCGTATCGGCTTCCAGGTGTCGTCCAAGATCGACTCCCGCACGGTGCTCGATCAGGGCGGCGCCGAGCAGCTACTCGGCCACGGCGACATGCTTTATTTGCCCGCCGGCACCAGCATGCCGGAACGGGTGCACGGCGCCTTTGTCTCAGATGAAGAGGTGCACCGGGTTTGCGACGACTGGCGCAAACGCGGCGAGCCGGATTATCTGGAGGAGATTCTGGAAGGGGGCTCGGATTTGTCGGCGCCCCTGCCGGGCATGGAAGGCGCCAACGGCGGCGAGGAAGATGACCCGCTCTACGACGAGGCGGTGGCCTATGTCACCCAGTCCCGTCGGGCCTCCATCTCTTCGGTGCAACGTAAACTCAAGATCGGCTATAACCGGGCGGCCCGCCTGGTGGAAGCCATGGAAATGGCCGGTGTGGTGTCCGAAGCCGGGCACAATGGCCAGCGCGAAGTCATCGCGCCGCCGCCGGTCTGACAAGGAACCCCTATGTACAAGCTTTTGATGTTGGTAACACTGCTGCCCTCCCTGGCCCTGGCGGACGCCGCCCAGGATCTGGTCGCCAAGCTCCAGGGGCTGCAGAGCCTGCGCGGTGGCTTCGAGCAGACCGTGCTCGACCAGGACGGACGCCGCGCCCAGGAGGCCTCCGGCACCATGGAAGTGGCGCGGGGCAATCGTTTTTACTGGAGCACCGAGCGCCCTTACGAGCAGCTGGCGGTGTCCGACGGCGACACCGTCTGGGTGTACGACGCCGATCTCGAGCAAGTGGTGGTTCGGCCGCTCAACGAAAACCTCAGCGAGACCCCGGCGCTGCTGTTCGGCGGCGACCCGTCGGCGGTGGGCAAGGCGTTCCGCGTCGAAGAGAAGGACCGCAACGGCGACAACATCACTTACCGCCTGAAGCCGCGCGGCAGCGACCCGCTGTTCGAAACCCTGGACGTGACCTTCGACGGACAGCGTCCGGTATCCATGCGTCTGGAAGACGCCTTGGGCCAGAAAACCGTGATCGATTTCCGCGATCTCACCCTCAATAAGGCGCCGTCCGCGGGTCGCTTCGACTTCCAGCCGCCGGAAGGCACCGATATTATCCGCCAGCGATGAACGACCTGTTCGAAACCGACAACCGCGCCGCCGCCCAGCCGCTGGCGGCGCGGCTGCGTCCCGCCGACCTGGACGAATACGTTGGCCAGAAACACCTGGTGGGCCCCGGCAAACCCCTGCGACAGGCCAGCGAACGGGGCCAGCTGCATTCAATGATCCTGTGGGGCCCGCCGGGCACCGGTAAAACCACGCTGGCGTTGATTCTCGCCCGCTCCGTGGACGCGGAGTTCATCACGCTGTCGGCGGTATTGTCCGGCGTGAAGGACATTCGCGCCGCCGTGGATCAGGCCAAGGCCCGCTTGGGGCAGGGCCGGCGCACGGTGCTGTTCGTGGACGAGGTGCACCGTTTCAATAAGGCCCAGCAGGACGCCTTCTTGCCGCACGTGGAGGAGGGCACGGTGATCTTCATCGGCGCCACCACGGAAAACCCGTCCTTCGAATTGAACAACGCCCTGTTGTCCCGGGCCCGGGTATACCGTTTGCGCGGCCTGGAACGGGCCGACCTGGACGGCCTGCTCAGTCGCGCCCTGGCGGAACCGGAACTGGCGGACACGGTGATCGAGGACGACGCCCGCGACCTGTTGCTGGGTTACGCCGACGGCGACGCCCGCCGGCTTTTGAATATGCTGGAGATCGCCCTGGATCTCACCGAGGGTGACCACCCGCGCATCGACCGGCCGCTGATGGAAGAGGTGCTGCGCGACGCGGTGCGGCGCTTTGACAAGGGCGGCGACGTCTTCTACGACCAGATCAGCGCGCTGCACAAGGCGGTGCGCGGCTCCGACCCGGACGCCGCGCTGTACTGGTTCGCGCGCATGCTCGACGGCGGCTGCGACCCGTTGTACATCGCCCGGCGGGTGGTGCGCATGGCCAGCGAAGAGATCGGCAACGCCGACCCACGCGCGCTCACGCTCTGTCTCAACGCCTGGGACGTGCAGGAGCGCCTCGGCAGCCCGGAGGGCGAGCTGGCGGTGGCGCAGGCGATTGCCTATGTGGCGGTGGCGCCGAAGAGCAACGCGGTCTACAACGCCTATAACGCGGCGCGCGCCCTGGTGGCCGGCAACCCCAGCAATGAGGTGCCGCTGCACCTGCGTAACGCGCCCACCAAGCTGATGAAGAACGAAGGCTACGGCGCCGAGTACCATTACGCCCATGATTTCCCCGACGCCTTCGTCGACGGCGAGAATTATTTTCCCGCGGAGCTGCGCGATACCCGCCTCTACCAGCCGGTGGAGCGCGGCCTGGAAATCCGCATCGCCGAGAAGCTGCGCACCCTGCGCCGCAAAAACGCGGAAAGCGACTGGAAGCGCTACGACGATTAGCCGCTAGCCCTGCTATGGAACGGCCTTGTGGGAGCGGGCCCAGCCCGCGAAAGGGTGGCCTCGGCCACCCGGCGGGATACCAGAGACCTTGTTGGTGCCGTTGTTAGAGAGGCCTCTGGGATCCAGCCGGCCGGCTTTGCCGGCCTTTCGCGGGCAGGGCCCGCTCCCACAAGCTTGCGGCTTAGGATTTTGCTAAGCTTTGCAGCCCTGGCCGCTGGCCAGCGAGACGAACGACGATTTATTCCCAAGGGGATCGACCATGCTTGATATCCGTGCGCTGCGCCAGGACGGCGACGCCATCCGCGATGCGCTCAAAAAACGGGGCTATGACCTGGACCTGGCCGGCTTCCAGAGTCTGGACGCCCGCCGCAAAGACGCGGATGTGCGCTCCCAGGACCTGCAGGCACAGCGTAAGAAAGCCTCCAAGGAAGTCGGCGAGCTGATCAAGTCCGGCATGGACGTGGACGCGGCCAAGGCCAAAGTGGCGGAAACGCTCAAGACGCTGGATGCCGAGCTGGACGACGAAGTCAGCCGGGCCAAGGCGATCCAGGAAGAGATCCGCGACTTCCTGATGGGCGTGCCCAACGTGCCCGTGGACGAAGTGCCGGCCGGCAACGACGAAGACGACAACGTGGAGGTGCGGCAGTGGGGCACCCCCACCGAACTGGCGTTCACCGCCAAGGATCATGTCGACCTGGGCGAGGCGTTCAGCCAGGGCCGCCTGGACTTTGACCGGGCCAGCAAGCTGTCCGGTGCACGCTTCGCGGTGATGAGCGGCCAGCTCGCCCGCCTGCACCGGGCGTTGATCGACTTTATGCTCGACACCCACGCCGTGGAGCACGGTTACCAAGAACTGTATGTGCCGTATCTGGTGGGCCCGGAGGCCCTGCGTGGCACCGGCCAGCTGCCGAAATTCGAGGAAGACCTGTTCAAGATGGAAGGCGAACGGGAGCTCTACCTGATTCCCACCGCCGAAGTGCCGGTCACCAACCTGGCCGCCGATGAGATTCTCGAGGCGGACAGCATGCCGCGTCGTTATGTCTGCCACACGCCCTGTTTCCGTTCGGAAGCGGGCAGCCACGGCAAGGACACCCGCGGCATGATTCGCCAGCATCAGTTTGAGAAAGTCGAACTGGTGCAGTTAGTGCCTGCGGATCAATCCGACCAGGCGCTGGAAGACCTCACCGGCCACGCCGAGGCGATCCTGCGCAAGCTGGGCCTGGCGTACCGGGTGGTGATCCTGTGCGGCGGCGATCTGGGCTTCTCCGCCGCCAAAACCTACGATATCGAAGTGTGGCTGCCCAGCCAGGGCCGCTACCGGGAAATCTCCTCGTGCTCCAGCTTCCGGGATTACCAGGCGCGCCGTATGCAGGCCCGCTGGCGTAATCCGGAGACCGGTAAACCGGAATTGGTACATACCTTGAATGGTTCCGGTCTGGCCGTGGGCCGGACCCTGGTGGCGATTTTGGAAAACTATCAGAACGAGGACGGTTCCGTGACCGTGCCCGAGGTCCTGCGGCCCTATATGAGAGGGCTGGAACGCCTGAGCTGAAGGTACGCAAGAGGACACAGACGCATGGATTTTCTGCCCCTGGGGCTCAAGCTCGCCGGTCACACCGTGGTTCTGGTGGGCGGCGGTGACACCGCCCTGCGCAAGGCGCGCCTGCTGGACCGGGCCGGTGCACGCCTGCGTCTCGTGGCACCACAATGGCGCACTGAGCTGCAGGCCCTGGCGGCGCAAGGGGAGGGTGGCGAATGTCACCGGCGTGCGTTCCAGGACGCCGATCTGGACGGTGCCCGGCTGGTCGTGCTGGCCACCGATGACGCAGCGCTCAACGAGCGCGTCGCGGCCCTCTGCGCCACCCGGGGCGTGCCGGTCAATGTGGTCGACCGGCCGGACATCAGCAGTTTCGTCTTTCCCGCGCTGATCGACCGCGATCCGCTGTTCATCACCATCAGCTCTTCCGGCGTGTCGCCGGTGCTGACGCGCCGGTTGCGGGCCCGTTTGGAGGCCTGGCTACCCAGCCGGTGGGGGCGCCTCGCGGGTCTTCTGGGCCGCTTCCGCGCGCCGCTGGCGCGGGCGCTGCCGAATCGCAAGGCCCGTGAAGCGTTCTGGGAGCGGCAGCTGGACGGCCCGCTGGTGGAGCAGGTGCTCTCCGGGCACGAATCCGAGGCGGAGGCGGCGCTGCGCACCGCCGTGGCGCACGCCGACCGCGACCGTCCGCCGCCGGTGGATGGCGAGGTGTATCTGGTGGGCGCGGGCCCCGGCGACCCGGATCTGCTCACGTTCCGTGGCCTGCACCTGCTGCGCAAGGCCGATACGGTGCTGTACGACCGGCTGGTGGCCCCGGAGATTCTCGCCCTGGCCCGCGAAGACGCGGCGCTGATCTATGTGGGCAAGGCCCGCGACCGGCACACGCTTCCCCAGGACAACATCAACGACCTGCTGGTGCACTACGCCCGCGAGGGCAAGAAAGTGTGCCGGCTGAAAGGCGGCGACCCCTTTATTTTCGGGCGCGGCGGCGAGGAACTGGAAGAGGTGGTCGCCGCCGGTATTCCGTTCCAGGTGGTGCCCGGCATCACCGCCGCCAGCGGCTGCGCCGCCTACGCCGGCATCCCGCTGACTCACCGCGACCACGCCCAGTCGGTGCGCTTTGTCACCGGCCACCGCAAGGACGGCAGCGTGGACCTGAATTGGGCCACCCTGGTAGCGGAACAGGAAACCCTGGTGTTCTACATGGGGCTGGTGGGGCTGCGCGAAATCTGCGCCCGGCTGATCGAGCACGGGCGCGCGGCGGACACCCCGGTGGCGTTGGTCTCGCGGGGCACCACCGACGCCCAGGAAGTGATCACCGGCACCCTGGACGACCTGGCCGAGCGCATCGAAGGCCGGGAAGTGCACGCGCCCACCCTGATCATCGTCGGCAGCGTGGTCAGCCTGCACCCGCGCTACCGCTGGTTCGGCGCCGCCGAAGCAGGCTGCTAAAGCCGGTCGCGGCGGCGCGCCTCCCACAGGGCGGCGGCCGCCTTTTCGCCTTCCTCCAGGCTGGTGACTTTTTCCAGCCCCCACAGCACCGCCGCCACGGTTTTGATTACGGCGGCCTGGCCGTAGGCGTCGTCCGTCTGACCGCGCCATAGCGCCTGCAAGGGCGCCACCGAGACCTCGCCTGGCGGTGTTTGCCGGCCCATCGCGGCGCTTAACACACCGTCCGCCGGTTCGCCGTGGCGCAGCCCGGTAAGGGCGGTGCGCGCGTCCGGGCGGATCTCCAGCTCACCGCCTTCGCCCTTGAACAGCAACAGGTTGCGGTCGCCGCAGGCGCTGGCCGCGCCCAGGTGCAGCTCCAGATAGGCGGGGTGGAACACGCTCTGCATGCTCAACGGCGCCGCCGCCGGATTGAGGCTGCGCGCCAGCGTATTGATCGGCGAGCGCAGCCCCAGCTGGAAGCGCATCATCAGCAGCTCCGGCAGGGCCGGGCAGAAGCGGCCCAAATCCAGATACGTTAAACCGTCCTGGTCCAGTTGTTCACTGGCCTCGGTCACTGACGCCGGCAACGCCAGGCCCAGCGCCGCCAGCATATCGTCGCTGTAGCGGCGGTTGGGGGTGTGCGCCGGCCCGCCGTGCATCAGAATGCGCAGGCCGTTGTCGGCCAGCAGGCGGGCGGCCAGCAGGTACCAGGGGTGGTGTTTCTTTTTGCCCGCGTAGCTGGGCCAGTCCACATCGACGGCGGGGAGGGCGGCGAGATGTTCCCGACACACCGGCCGGCAGGCGTCCAGAAAACCGGCCAGCTCCTCGGCGGTTTCCTCTTTGACGCGCAGCAGCATCAGGAAGGCGCCGACCTGGGCCGGTTCCGCCTCGCCGCGCAGGATCATCGCCATGGCGTCGGCGGCTTCTTCCCGGGTGAGACTGCGCCGGGCCCGTTTGCCACGGCCCAGGGTGCGCACATAAGGCGCGAAAGGATGTTCGCTCATGAGTTCTCAGCGTCGTACCAGCCGGTGACCGGGCCGTGCTCGGCGATCAGCGCCACCAGTTGGTCGTAATCAATGGTTTTCAGATCCGCCGTGCGTGCCGCCGGCGGGCCCTCGGCGAGCAGAAAGCCCGGCCCTTGCAACGGAAAGTCAGCGGCCACCAGGTGGCCCTGGTCGACGAACACGCACAGATCGTCGTTTTCGTAGACCGCCAGGCAATCGCGGCCGGTGTCATTGTCCAGGTCGTCAAAGCCGATCAGGTGCAACATTATAGTATGACCAGTTGCGCGGCGCTGTGCCGCAGCCCGTGGAGTTCGGTGTCATCCAGGCCCTCAACGCCGTCCAGCCCGGCGGGCAGGTCGTCGCGCCGGGCCACGCAGCGCACGCCGAAGCCGGTGAGCTCGGCGAGCAGGTCGCCATGGTCGGCGCGCCGCGCCAGCACGTTCAAGGGGGTGGCCTCGAACCAGACCAGGGTGGTCACGCCGAAGGCGGCGCCAGTGAGTGCCATGTCCACGGTTTCCCGCCAGCCACCGCCACGCCCCGGCGCATGCCGCAGCAGATAAAGCACTGAATCAGCCAAAATGCACCACCCGGTCGCTCTGTGTCAGGGCGTCCACCCAATCGCCCAGCCCTACCAGCGTGAAGCCCTCCGCCAGGCTGCCGCTTACGTCGTTCAGGCCGGCGCGGCGGGCTTCCTCGCTATCACTGATACCGCGCTTGAGCGCGGCGCCCACGCACACCGAGGCCGGCCAGCCATGCTCCGCCACCAGAGTCTGCCAGCCACGCTGGGCGTCGCAGGCGACATCCCCACGACAGGCCAGACGGTTGGCCAGATGGACGCCGTCGCCGTAGAAGAAGATGCGATAAAGCTGGTGGGAAGAACGGGCCACCGCCTGGGCGGTGTGAAGGGCGGTGAGGGCGCCGGGCCGTTGCGGCCCGGCGGTTACAAGCAGACTGACTTTAATCATTCCCGCTAAGGGCGGTGAGAATGTGCAGCAGGGACAGGAACAGGTTGTAGATCGACACGAACAGCGTAACCGTGGCCATGATGTAGTTGGTCTCGCCGCCGTGGATGATGGCGCTGGTCTGCCACAGTATCAGCAGGGACGAGAGCAGCACGAAGGCGGCGGACACGGCCAGAGACAGCGCGGGAATGTTGAAGAACACCGCCGCCAGGCCGGCCAGGAAGGCCACCAGGATGCCAACCATGATGAAGTTCGTCAGGAAACTGAAGTCCTTGCGGCTCACCAGTGCGATCGCGGACATGGCCACGAAGATACTGGCGGTGCCGCCCAGCGCCAGGGAGACGATCTCCATGCCGCCGTTAATCTGAGCGTACATATTGATGATCGGCCCGGTGGTGAAACCCAGCCAGCCGGTCAGACCGAACACGGCGAGAATGCCCCAGGCGCTGTTGCGCAGCTTGTTGGTGGCGAACAGCAGGCCGAAATACACGCCCAGAGTCACGAAAATATTCACGTAGCCGATGCCCGCGGACATAGCGAACACCGCAGCCCCGGTGGCGACCATCAGGGAAAGCCCCAGCAGCATATAGGTGTTTTTCAGGACCTGAGCGGCGCGCTCGCCGGTGACCGCCGTGCCCGCGTGCTGACGGTGGGGGGCGGTGTACGGGTTCGGGTGGTTGCTCATACTCGGACTCATTGCTTGAGGGTGTCCCATGGATAATAGGGACACTCGCGCCAAAATCAAGATTTCCCTCTTGAATCACACGGTTATGGCAGTCTTATTGACCAGAGGCCGTTGACTGCGAAAGCGTCTCAGGTATGATTGGCGCCCATCGGAGAGGTGGCAGAGTGGTCGAATGCAGCGGTCTTGAAAACCGCCGAGGATTTGCGTCCTCCGTGGGTTCAAATCCCACCCTCTCCGCCAGACGCGGACAAAAGCGCCCCAAGGGGCGCTTTTTTTATGTCCGCGTCTGGCGGAGAGGGTGGTTTCATTTGAACCCACCGGTTCAACAAGCCGGCCTAGGGCCGGCGCAGAACGCCGCCTTTGGCGGCGGCCCCGAAGGGGTGAGCCGGCGTAGCCGGCGAATAATCCCACCCTCTCGGCGCGCGCAAAGCGCGCCCAAGCCTCTCAGCAAACACCAAGTTCCTCGACATACGCTTCCCCAACTTGCGCACCCAGCTTCTTTCCACATCCCCCTCAACGACACTTCCCCCAACCCCCCAAGTCCTTTCCACCCCAATCCACGACGCAAAACGCCATGGCCGCGCCCACACCCCTGTGCCAGCATGTCTATTCCAATTTTTTGGAATCTCATTCCAAAAGAGTTATTCCATAAACAAAAAAGGAATCACCATGCTCGGTATCGTAGCTATCCTCACCGCCCAACCCGGCAAGGGCGACGCGCTCGCCGCTGAGATGAGCCGCATCGCCGTGGAAGTCCGCAAGGAAGACGGCAATCACGGCTACACCGTGCACCAGTCCGTGGACGACGGCGACACCGTGATGATCTATGAGCAGTACAACGACCAGGCGGCGCTGGACGCCCACCGCGAAAACATGAAAGGCCTGGGCGGTGGTTTGAAAGAGCTGCTGGCCGGACGGCCCGACGTGAAGTTGTTTAACGTGGCTGGCTGAAGCGCTCGGCGAACGCTTCCAGCGCGGCGCGCCCCTGAATATCGTCGGCCAGCAGCGGCAGGGTCAGGCGCGGCAGGGCGCCCAAGCGCTGGTCGATATCGGCCAGCAGCCGCTGCTCGCGCGCCCGGCGGGCGCGGAAAAAGGCGCCCTCCACCTCGTCCGGCAACACCCGGTTGATGATCATCCCCGCCACCGGGATTCTGGCCTCGCCGAGGCTGGCCACGGCGCGCTCGGTCTCCAATATCGGCAGCCGCTCTGGCGTCAGCACGAACACAAAACCGGTGTCGCTGGTGTCCTGCAGCCGCCGGCGGGCGCGGTGAAAGCGTCGCTGGCGTTCCAGCAATGGCGCCGCCAGGGCCCGGCCCCGTTCGTCCAGCCCTTCCAGTTCCCGCTCCTCCGGTTCGCCCAGCGGGCTTTCCAGGTCCCGCCCCGGTGTCAGATGGCCGAGCACCTTACCCAGCTGTTCGGTGCGTCGGTTCTGCTTGAGCAGCCCCTCGCTCCAGGCGGCCATCAGTTCCGGCAGGCTGAGCAGCCGCAGGGTGTGGCCGGTGGGGGCGGTGTCGAAAATAATCAGGTCAAAGCGGTCCTGCTGATCCATAAGGGTAGTGATGCGCTCCAGCAGGGCCGCTTCCTGGGCCCCCGGTGACTGGCGGCTGAGCCGCAGCTGGCGTTCCAGCTCGGGGCGCTGGTCGGCGCCGGCGAAGCGCGCCATTTGCGCGCGAACCCGCTCCAGGTGGGCGTCCACCTCGCTGTCCGGGTCGATTTCCAGGCCGGTGAGGTTGGCCGCCAGGGTGGTTTCCCGGTCGCCGATCTCGCAGTCGAAGGCGTCCGCCAGGCTGTGCGCCGGGTCGGTGGACACCAGCAATACCCGGCGGTCCAGGGCGGCGGCGCGCAGCGCCAGGGCGGACGCCACCGTGGTTTTGCCGACACCGCCTTTGCCACCCACCATCAGCAGGCGGCGTTCACGCAGCAGGGTGTCGATGTCCAGAGGCGTATCGATGTCCGGGTTCGGCATGAATCAGCAGCAGCGGAAGTGGTCGAGGGGCGAGTGGGGCATGCCCATGCGTTTGTGCCAGTCGTGGAAGCGGTCCAGCAGCAGCGGTTGCAGCTCCAGCGTGTACCAGGTGGCCGGATTGGGAATGCCGAGGGTCTCGGAGAACACCATCAACATGAACAGATCCTCTTCGTCCCGCCGGGCCCGCGCTATGGCGGCGCGGTAGGGGGCGTTGTAGTACGCCGCCCCCAGCTCACCGGCGCGCCGGTACCCGCGGCGCAACCGGCCGATCAGACGCGCCGCCGGTTGCGGGCGGCTCAAGAAATGCTCTCGTCGTTGGCGGCGCCCTTGGCGCGGCGCAGGGCGGCCACGCATTCCAGGGTCACCAGCACCGCCGCCACCAGCACCACCAGGTCGAGACCGAGCAGGAACCAGTTTTCCTTCTGGTAAAAATCGCGCAGCTGCATCAGCAGCGCCGCCAGCGTCATTACCAGCAGGAACACCAGCGGGCCCAGGGTGAAGAAGGTGGGCCGGCCGCGGCGCACCAGCATCACGGTGATCACCAGCAGCGTCAGACCGGCCAGCAGCTGGTTGGTGGTGCCGAACAGGGGCCAGATCAGCAGCCCGCCGGAGCCGTCCGCGCCGCCGGCGCCGAACGCCAGAATCAGGCAGCTGGCCACGGAAAGCAGGGTGGCGGGCAGTGCCTTGCGCATCCAGCCGATGTTATAGATCTCGCCCCACTCCTGGAAAATATAGCGCTGCAGGCGCAGGCCGGTATCCATGGTGGTGCCGGCGAACAGCGCCGCCATCACCGTGAGCAGTGTGGCCGCCACGGTCACTTCCATGCCGGTGCCGGCGGCGAGGATAAAGGCACCGCCGTCCACGAAGGCGGTCAGGCTGCCCTGGCCGAACGCGGTATAGACCGCCTGCCAGTCCGCCAGCGAGGCGAAGCCGGCGGTGGCGGCAATGATCGCGGCCAGCGCCAGCGCGCCTTCACCCACGGCGCCGAAGTAGCCGACGAAGCGGGCGTCGGTTTCCTTATCCAACTGCTTGGAGGTAGTGCCCGAAGCCACCAGCCCGTGGAAGCCGGAAATCGCGCCGCAGGCGATGGTCACGAACAGCAGCGGCAGCATCGACGGGGTGCCCTCGGGCACCCCGAAGTTGATCATCGGCGCCACCACCGTGGGGCTGGCGATGATCACCGCGCCGTACAGCAGAATCAGACCGACGAACAGCTGCAGGCCGTTGATGTAGTCGCGTGGCTGCAGCAGCACCCACACCGGCAGCATCGAAGCGATGGCCGCGTAGGCGAACAGAATCAGAATCCACATCGCGTTGGCGGACAGGCCGGCGGTGCTTTCCGGCAGGGTCACCGGCACCGAGGGGCCGATGTAGATAAGCGCGTACAGAGCCGCCACGCCGAGCACCGAGACCAGGCCCAGGCCGATCTTGCGGCGGTAGATCAGTTGACCGATCACCAGAGCCACGGCGATGGCGCCCCACACCGGCACCACGGCACCGGGGTTGTTGATCAGCAGCTTGGCGATCACCACCCCGAACACCGCGTTAACCATCAGCAGCACCAGGAAGATGACGATCATGAAGACGCTGCGGGCACGGCCGCCGACCACCTCGCCGGTCAGCGAGCCCACCGACTTGGCGCGGTTGCGCACACTCGCCCAGATCGCGCCGCTGTCGTGGACGCCGGCGAAGAAAATGGTGCCCAGAACCACCCAGAGGAAGGCGGGCAACCAGCCCCAGATCACCGCGATGGCGGGCCCCACGATGGGCGCCGCGCCGGCCACGGAGGTGAAATGGTGGCCCCAAAGCACGAAGCGATTGGTGGGCACGAAGTCGACCCCGTCCTCGAACTCATGGGCCGGGGTGTGGAAATCCGGGTCGAGCTTGTAGATTTTCTCCGCGATAAAGCGGGAGTAGACGAAGTAGCCGGCGGCCATGCCGCCGAGGCCCAGAACCAAAAGCAGAATCGCGCTCATCGGTCTTGTCCTTGTTGTGAGATTGGCCGGATCTCAGAATTACGCCTCACGCCACCGGACGTCAATGCGACCCTGGTCGAATCGTGACGCCCGCCACTAGTGGTCCATGCGGTTACTTCTGTCACTCTCAGCCGCCACACAAGCGGCGTGGGCCAGGCGCGCGAACGCAGAACTGGTGGTGCCAATTCAAGTGAGCGTAACACCGACCACGGCGCTTGTGTGGCGGCCCTTCGGGAGAGCCTGTGCCGGCGCGACTCGGCGTTGCGTCTCTTGGCAAGGGAACCACCCTTGCCGGCGATACGCGCCTTGATTCGCGCCGGCACAGGCACTCTGAGAGTGACAGAAGTAACCGCATGGACCACTAGGCATCCTGGCCCGGGCGCGCTAGTCTTGGACGGTTCAAAATACATCCACTATCAAGGACGCTAAGTGGGGAGGGTAAAATGATAAAAGTACTGGTGGTCGATGACCACGATTTGGTGAGAACCGGCATCACCCGCATGCTCGGTGATCAGGAAGGGATTCGTGTGGTCGGTCAGGCCGACTGTGGGGAGGAAGCGGTGCGACTGGCCCGCGAGCTGAGCCCGGACGTGGTGCTGATGGACATCAAGATGCCGGGGATCGGCGGTCTCGAAGCGACCCGACGAATGCTGCGCCACGACGACGGCCTGCGGGTGATCGCGGTGACCGTCTGCGAGGATGAGCCGTTTCCTTCGCGCCTGCTGCACGCCGGCGCCGCCGGCTACCTGAGCAAGGGCGCCGACCTGGAAGAGATGGTGCGTGCCATCAAGGTGGTGAGCACCGGGCAGCGCTACATCAGCCCCGAAATCGCCCAGGCGATGGCGCTCAGGCCTTTCGTGCCAACCCCGGACGCGCCGCTGGACATGCTCTCCGAGCGGGAGTTGCAGATCATGATTCTGATCGTCAACTGCCATAAGGTGCAGGATGTGGCCGATCAGTTGTGCCTGTCACCGAAAACGGTGAACACCTACCGCTACCGCATTTTCGATAAGCTGGGCATCAGCAGCGATGTGGAAATGGCCCTGGTGGCGGTGCGCCACGGCATGGTGGACGCCGACGAAGCCAACCCCGCCTGACCTCGGGGCTTGACAGTATTGCGCCAGTGCCGATCCTATGCAGCCTGTCGTTCGCCGATCCCGGAGTGGCCTTGCCGCAATTCGACGCCAAGCAGTTTCTCGCCCACTGTGCCCGCAAGCCCGGTGTGTACCGGATGCTGGACGACGATGGCACGGTGCTCTATGTGGGCAAGGCCCGGGATCTGCGTGCCCGGCTGAACTCCTATTTCCAGAAGAACGTCACCGGCGCCAAGACCCGTGCGCTGGTAAGCCGTATCGCGCGGGTCGAGACCACGGTGACCGCCAGCGAGGCGGAAGCGCTGTTGCTCGAACAGTCACTGATTAAATCCCTGCGCCCGCCGTACAATATTCTGCTGCGTGACGATAAATCCTACCCGTACATCAAGATCACCACCTCGGACGTTTATCCGCGCATCACCTTTCATCGCGGAAAACGCCGGCCGGGCAGCCGTTACTTCGGGCCCTATCCGAGCGCCGGCAGCGTCCGCGAAACCCTGGCGCTGGTGGAAAAAGTGTTTCGGGTGCGCAATTGCCGCGACAGTTTCTTTCGCAATCGCACACGGCCCTGCCTGCAATATCAGATCGAGCGCTGCACCGCGCCCTGCGTCGAGTTCGTCAGCCGAGAGGCGTACGCCGAGCAGGTGCGCATGGCGATGGATTTTCTTTCCGGCCGCAGCCGCCAGGTCAGCGATCATCTTACCGAGCAGATGGAGAAAGCCGCCGAACAGCTGGATTTCGAGCGGGCGGCGGAATTGCGCGATCAACTCGCCGCGATCCAGGCGGTGCAGCAAAAGCAGAACGTGGAAACCGACCGTGGCGGCGACGTGGACGCGGTGGCCATCGCCGTGCGCCACGGGCTGGCGGTGGTGGAGGTGCTGATGGTGCGCCAGGGCAGGGTGCTCGGCCACCGGAGCTTCCGGCCGGATACCCGGGGCGAGGAAGACAGCAATGAAATTCTGGAAGCCTTCCTGGCCCAGTATTATCTCGGTGAGCGCGACGACCAGTCGATTCCCAGGGAAATCGTGCTGCCAGGGGCGTTGCCGGGGCAGGCGGCGTTGCAGGAAGCGATGGAAACCCAGCTCGGCCGCCGTATCCGCCTGGCGGCCCGGGTGCGCGGCCAGCGCCAGGCCTGGTTGAACATGGCGCAAGCCAATGCGGAGCAGTCGCTGCACGCGGACCTGGCCGCCCGCGAGCACCTCGAACAGCGCTTCCACGCGCTGGAAACGCTGCTTGAGGCGGACACTCCGATTCGCCGCATCGAGTGTTTCGATATCAGCCACACCCAGGGCGAGCGGGCGGTGGCGTCCTGCGTGGTGTTCGATCAGCAGGGCGCGCGCAAGGCGGATTACCGCCGCTTCAACGTCAGCCCGGAGCACGGCGGTGACGATTACGAGGCCCTGGAAGAAGCGGTGCGGCGTCGCTACCAGCGGGTGGTCAAAGAGGAAGCGAAGCTGCCGGACCTGTTGCTGATTGATGGCGGTAAGGGGCAGATGCAGCGCAGTTTCGAGGTGATTCAGAGCCTGCACCTGGACAACCAGGTGCTGGTGATGGGCATCGGCAAGGGGCCGAGCCGGCGTCCGGGCCTGGAAGTGTTGTACTTGCCGGACGGTCGTGAGCTGGTGCCCGGCGGGGCCCACTCGGCGCTGCATCTGTTGCAGCAAGTGCGTGACGAGGCCCACCGCTTCGCGATCACCGGCCACCGGGCCCGGCGCGGTAAGGCCCGCCGTTCCGGGCTGGAAGACGTTCCCGGCGTCGGACCCAAGCGGCGCAAGGCACTGCTGAACCATTTCGGCGGCTTGAAACAGCTGCGTAACGCGTCCCGGGAAGAACTGGCGCGGGTGGAGGGCATCAACGCCCAGACCGCGGAGACGCTGTACAACTGGTTTCACGAATAATAAACCGGGTTGCGTCAAGCGTGACCGTTTCAACAATGAGGCCGGCGCCGCTTTCCGTTATACTCGCGTTTTCCGCCGACGGCATAGAAGTTATCCATGTCCAAGCACGCTCCCATTCTGAATTTGCCCAACATTCTCACTCTTATCCGGGTGGCCACCATCCCGGTGCTGGTGGCGGTGTTCTACCTGCCTTTCGGGTGGAGCGATCTGCTTGCCGCGGCCCTGTTTCTGGCCGCCGGCCTCACCGACTGGCTGGACGGATACCTGGCCCGGCGTCTCGGCCAAACCAGCCCGTTCGGCGCCTTCCTGGACCCGGTGGCGGACAAGCTGATCGTCGCCGTGGCGCTGGTGATGCTGGTGCAGACCCACGCCAGCGTCTGGTTCGCGGTGCCGGCCATGGTGATCGTGTCCCGGGAAATCACCGTATCCGCACTGCGCGAATGGATGGCGGAACTCGGGCAACGCGCCCGGGTGGCGGTCAGCTCGATCGGTAAAATCAAAACCGTCATGCAGATGGTGGCGATCACGCTGTTATTGGCGCTCAAACCGGCCCACGGGGCGGATGGCGATATCCTGATGACGCCGGGCTTGTGGCTGGGCTACGGCTGCTTGTACCTGGCCACCGCGCTGACGCTCTGGTCCATGTTCTCCTATCTGCGCGCGGCGATACCGCAATTCACCAACCCGGGTGACGACCGGGATGCCCCGTAAACAGGGTGGTTTGAAGGCCCCGGGGCAACTGCGCAAAGTTTGCCCAAGATATTGAATCGGCAGTAAAAACAGCCTTGACAGAGACCGGCGCTCGGGTAGAATGCGGCTTCGCGTCGGGGCAACCCGGCGCTGGAAAAAAGCGGGAATAGCTCAGCTGGTAGAGCACAACCTTGCCAAGGTTGGGGTCGCGAGTTCGAA
>JBELJS010000016.1:0-64949 GCA_042090255.1 Alcanivorax sp.
TATTGTGCCCCAAGGCCCTCATGAGCCTTGCTAGGCACCATAGAATCTCCCACAAACCTGGCTTCGTAGCACCGCTCGGCGACTCGCCTCCATAAATGGCACATTCGTGCAACATTAATATACCTATCCGCCCTTTCGGTAACCTGCACGCAACCAGCCGACAACGGTTCACCTCCGCCATTTGTTGAATACTGTCAGGCGACGCTCAATTTCAATAACAACGGGACCGGACGTTCAGTACCAGTCCATCGGAGTGCCCCTGATGAACCACCCCCTAAGCCGCTACGCCGGCATCGCCCTGCTTGCACTCGCCACACTTCTGACCGCCTGCGGAGGCAACTCAAGCTCCACCCCGGCGAGCTCGGGCGGCCAGGCGCCGACCCCAACGGAGCCGGAACCCGAACCGCCGCAGCCGGTCGCCGGTGAAGGCAGCATTCGCGTGCTTTCCAACCGCGCCGACCTGGTCAGCGGCGGCGACGCCTTGATTGAGATCCTCGCGGACGACCCCGCCCTGCTCAACAACGCCCGTATCACCCTCGGCGACACCGACGTCAGTGACCGTTTCCAGAGCAGCGGCGAGACCCTCAAAGGCCTGGTGGACGGTATGGCCCCCGGCACCCCCACACTGCGGGTGACGCTGGCCGACGATTCGGTACTGCAACAGCCGCTGATCAACCACCCCAAGGGCGGGCCGGTGTTCTCCGGGCCCCAGATTCAGCCCTGGACCTGCAACAACGAAGCGGCCATCGACGCTCAGTGCAACCAGCCCGCCGAATACCGTTTCAAGTACGTGCCCGCCGGCAAGCTGCAAGCGTTCATCACCGGCTTCGATCCGATGAACCCCGGGCTGCCCGGTGCGTTTCTCGACTACCAACCGGATAATCCACCGGCGGACGATGACATCGCCCGGGTAACCACCGATCAGGGCGTGGAAGTGCCCTTTATCGTGCGCGTCGAAACCGGCGTCCAGAACCGCGACCGCTACCAGATTATGACCCTGTTCCAGCCCGACCAGGACTGGACCGCCCTGGCCCCCCAGGCGCAGTGGAACGGCAAGCTGCTGATCCACCATGGCGGCAACGTTGGCGTGAGCTACGGCCCCGGCCAACCGCCCAACGGCGACATCGCCGGCACCGCGCCGGAAGGCGCGGAAGTGCTGCTTGGCGACAGCATTACCACGGCCCTGGGCCGCGGCTTCATCACGCTCTCCACGGCCCAGGCCAACCTCGGCCACAACGTGAACCTGGTGACCGCCGCCGAATCACTGATGATGGGCAAGGAACGCATCGTCGAACAGTACGGCGAGCTGCGCTACACCATCGGCACCGGCTGCTCCGGTGGCGCCATCGCCCAGCAGCACGTCGCCAATGCCTATCCGGGCATCTACCAGGGCCTGATCGTGCAGTGCTCGTACCCGGACGTCTGGACCACCGCCACCCAGTTCGCCGACTACAACTTGCTCAGCCGGTATTTCGGGAATCAAATTCCCTCAGACCCGGACAGCTTCCTGTCCGTGATCACCGCCCTGCTCTCTAGCGGCGTGCTCCCGGGCGTTCAGTGGTCGGCGTTCTACGGACACCTGCCGATCAACCCGCTGGTCTCCGACCTGGCGTTCTTCCCGGCGGCTTTCCCGGAGCAAGACGACTGCCCCGGCCTGGCCGACGACGTGCCGGTCTACAACGCTGAAACCCGGCCGGACGGGCTGCGTTGCGGGCTTCTCGATTTCATGATTAACCAATTCGGCAGCCGTCCGCCGGAGGTCTGGTCCACCAACGAGGCCCTTCTGTCCAGGGGCTTCGCCGGCATCCCCTTGGATAATGTGGGCGTCCAGTACGGCCTGGGTGCTCTGCAACAGGGGCTGATTACCGGCGAGCAGTTCCTGCGCGTGAACCGGGAAATCGGCGGCCTGAATGTGGATATCCAACCGCAAGCCGCGCGTACCGTCGCCGACCCGTCCGCGCTCGGCAACGCCTACCGCACCGGCGCCATCAACACCGCCGAGCATCTCTCCAACGTGCCGATCATCGACCTGCGCGGCCCGGACCCCGGCATCGCCCATGACGCCTATCACTCCTGGCAAATGCGCGCCCGCCTGGAGGCGGTGCAGGGCCACGCGGACAATCACGTGATCTGGTTCGGCGCCTTCCCGCTGGCTGGCGACACTGTTTTCACCACCGAGGCCCTGTTGGTCATGGACCGCTGGCTGTCGAATATCGAAGCCGATCACAGCGCCACCGGGATAGCCGACAAGGTCGTTACGCACAAGCCCGCCCAGGCCCGCGACCGTTGCTTGTCGTTGTCCTCGCTGTTCGATGAGAACGACCCGTTGGTGCCGCTTACCGGCAATCTGCTCTATCCGGACCCGATCATACCGGGCCTCGATCCGTCGCTGTTACCGGCACCGCCCGCGGAAGCCGGCGTGGTGCTGGACGCACTCACCGGCCAGGTGTGCGGCCTCGACCTGGCCGCCCTGCAGCTGCCCGGCCAGATCGGCGACCTGCTGGCGCCGATCACGGATCCGGTGGTGGCGCTGCAGGAAACGTTAGTGCAAACCCGCTTTGGCACCCCACGCACCGTCGCCGGCGACGCCATCACCACGCTGGTGAACAAGTGCCAGCTCAAGGCGGTGGACCCGGCGGATTACCCGGCCAACCCGCTCGCCGGCATCTTCGACCCGACGGCCTTCGCCGAACGTGTGGCGGAGATCTTCCCCGAGGGCGTGTGCGATTACGACCAACCGGGCGTCGGCGTGGTGCCGACCCGCACCTGGCTGCGTTATGGCGATGCCGGTCAGGTGATCGAAGGCGGCGAACCGCTGCCGCAAGACGGCGCCCTCGCTGCGGGCGGCGATGGCCTGTCGGCGCCGGCTTTTAAGATCACCCCCTGAGAGGCCGCTTTGTCTTCCCGGTCGTGAATGCCTAAACTCGCGGCATCGCTTCAAGACCGGGAAGGCATAATGAAAAAAATCATCGCTTTACTGCTGGTGGTCGCCGCCGCCGCCTACCTACTGCTGTGGCCGGTGCCGGTGAGTCCGGTGGCCTGGGACGCCCCCGAAGCACCGGAGTTAACCGGCCCCTACGCCACCAACAACGCTCTCGCCGCCGCCAAACGGCTCGCCGCCGGCCAGGGCCACGGCCCGGAGGACGTCGCCATCGACAGCCAGGGCAACCTCTACGTGGGTTACGAAGACGGCCGGCTGGTGCGCTACGACCGGAACGGCGAGAACGGCGACCTGATCACCAACACCGAAGGCCGGCCGCTGGGCCTGGACCTGGCGCCGGACGGCGCCCTGGTGGTCGCCGACGGCTACCGGGGTCTGCTGCGCGTGGATCCCGCCTCTGGCGCTCTCACCGTGCTTACCGACCAGGCCAACGGCGTGCCCTTTGGCTTCACCGACGACGTTGACGTGGCCAGCGACGGCGCCATCTACTTCACCGACGCGTCGAGCAAGTTCGGCCCGGCCATGAAGGCCCGCGACGACATCATGGAACACGGCGGGCACGGTCGCTTCTTGAAATACGACCCCGCCTCCGGCACCACCACGGTCCTCATGGACGGCCTGCAATTCGCCAATGGCGTCGCCCTCTCCCAGAAAGAAGATTTCGTGCTGGTCACCCAGACCGGCAGCTATAACGTGCTGCGCTACTGGCTCAAGGGCGAGAACGCGGGCCGCCACGATGTGTTCTTCGACAACCTGCCGGGCATCCCTGACGGCATCTCCGGCAACGGCAAAGGCACCTTCTGGCTGGCGCTGTTCGCGCCGCGCAACGCGGCCCTGGACGCTATGTCCGACAAGCCCCTGCTGCGCAAGGTGGTGTTCCGCTTGCCGCAATTCATGCAGCCGCAACCCGCCCGCCATGGCTTCGTGCTGGGCCTGGATGAAAGCGGCACGGTGACCGCCAACCTGCAGCATCTTGGCGAACAGGCCTTCGCGCCGGTGACCAGCGCCGAACAAGCCGGCAACCGCCTCTATCTGGGCAGCCTGACCCGCGACAGCTTCGCCGTTTATCCGCTCAGCGACCTGCAGGAGTAACGCCATGATCCACGCAGCCTTTATCGGCCTGGGCAACATGGGCTATCCGATGGCCGGCCATCTTGCCAACGCCGGCCACACCGTCACCGTCTACAACCGCACTCCGGAACGGGCCGCCCAATGGCTTGACGAGTACCGTGGTCAGCAGGCGGAAACTCCGGCACTGGCGGCCCTGGACGCGGATCGGGTGTTCGTGTGCGTGGGCAACGACGACGACCTCCGCCAGGTCACCCTGGGAGACAACGGCGCCGTGCAAAGCCTCAAGGCCGGCGCGGTGCTGGTTGACCACACCACCGCCAGCGCGGCCATGGCGCACGCCCTGAACCAGGCCTGTGGCGAGCATCATGCGCACTTCATGGACGCCCCGGTGTCCGGCGGCCAGCAAGGCGCCAAAGACGGCACTCTGTCGATCATGTGCGGCGGCGAGGACGCCGTGTTCGAGCGCGTGCGCCCCCTGCTCGACCATTACGGCAAAAGCGTGGTGCACATGGGGCCGGTCGGTCAGGGGCAATTAACCAAAATGGCCAACCAGATCTGCGTGGCCGGGGTCATCGAAGGCGTGGCCGAGGCCATCGCCTTCGCTCAAAAAGCCGGCCTGGATGCGGAAAAAGCCATGCGCGTGATCGGCGCGGGCGCGGGCAGCTCCTGGCAATTGGTGAATCGCCACCCAACCATGCTCGCGGACCAGTACGACCACGGCTTCGCGGTGGACTGGATGCGCAAAGACCTGGATATCTGCCTGACGGAAGCCAGCCGGCTGGGCACACCGCTGCCGCTGGCCGCGCTGGTCAACGAACTCTACAAAGAAGTCCAGGCCATGGGTGGCGGTCGCTGGGACACCTCCAGCCTGCTGCGCCGCCTGCAACACCGGCGGGGCTAATCCTTCGCCACCGCCCCGCTGGTGGGCAGCAAGGCCCGGGCGTTGTCGCCCGCCAGCTTGTCCGCCACCGGTTCCGGCAACGCCTCCATGAGAGGACGGTATTCCTCTAGGATCGACTCGATACTGTCGAAATGCCCAACCACATCACTGCCCAGTACGAAGCGGTCCGGATGATCTTCAATCAGCGACACCCAGGCGGGGCGTGGCTCGCCGTCCTCGATCAGATAGTGCTCGCGCACACTCCATGACAAGTCCACGTAGAGGTTGTCGTAACGCTCCAGCAAAGCGCGGATGATTTGGTTCAGCGTGGCGAGCGGCGCTTGACGCTCTTCCACTCCACCACTGGTGCCGGCGTGGGCGAGCACGAAGCGCGTCTTCGGATGGCTTTTCAGCGCGTCCTCCAGCTCGCCGAGATAGATCGGCGTTTCCTCGCGCAGCGAGGTCAGGTTGCTGTGCAGCAGCACCGGCAGATCGTAGCGGCCCGCCACGCGGTAAACTTTCATCAGCGCCGGGTGGTTGGCGCGGGCGGTTTCACCGGCGGTGAGCGCGGTCAGGTCATCGTGGCGGGTAATGACCTCGCCAATACCGCGCCACAGGCCGGGGTAGCGCTTGATCAGCGCTTCCACATGGCGGGCGGCGTTCATGTCGGTGGGATTGAAGCCGCTGATAAACGGCGCCAGGCGGCGGCGCTGAGCCTCCGGCAGAGCCAATACGGCGCCGGCGACGATGTCATCGGTGGCGCTGTAGTAGTACAGCGGCGCCTCATCCCCCAGGTAATAGCGGGGTCGGCGCGGTGCGTCCTGCTGCCATTTTTTGACCACCGGCAGGCCGAACAACCAGGCCTCCTCAACGCCGGCTTTATCCATGGCCGCCAACATCGCTTCGCTGCCATCGCTCTGCTGCATGAAATCAACATAGTGGAGATGAGCGTCGACCCAACCATCATCCCGCGCCGACGCCAGACCCACGGCCGCCAATAACATCAAACACAACCCAATTCTCATACGGTTTTCCCTCGCCGGCGGCCTTTATTAGTCCCGCTTAACAGACCCGGCAAGCGCCGACCGGTTTCATGGTGCGGTCATGATTGAACACTTTTTCACAACCGGACAGACAATTGTCTATTCATGGACATTTACTATCTTTAAGGCTTACTATAGAAAAAATCGCTCAGGAGGCAGTATGCAACCGGCCATTGAACCTTGCGCCAAACCACTGGATGACACGGCCCGCCATACCGCGTTGCGGGCGGTGCTGCGCCTTTTGGAGCACTGGCAATGCTCGGAAAAGGAGAAGACCGCCCTACTCGGCGTGGGCCGTTCCACCCTGCATAAGTACCAGAGCCGCCCGGAAAGCGCCCGGGTCAGCAATGATCTGTTGGAACGTCTCAGCTATTTGCTGAATATCCACCAGGCGCTGCGCACGCTGTTCGGCAACCGGGAGAACGTCTACGGTTTCGTGCGGATGGCGAACCACAATCCGTTTTTCAACGGCGCCAGCCCCATGGAGGTGATGAGCAACGGCCGGGTGGCCAGCCTGTATGAGGTGCATCGCCAGCTGGACGGACTGCGTGGGGGCCAGTGGTGACCAGCCCGGAAGATCTGCCGACGGCCGCCTTCCTTCACCAGGACGCCTATCGCCTGGTCAACGGCAAATACCCCCCTATTCAGCTGTTTGACGACGTCGCCGACCAGGACGATTTCGAGGCCCTGTACGCGGTTCAGGCGCTCACCAACCCGCGTATCCAGATGCAGGTCGGTGAGCTGCACCGTGTGCCCCCGGCGCGCCGTCCCTGGGGTATTCCCGGTTGCAACTACGCCCTCGGACCGTTCGTGCATCTGAGCCCTTACGGCTCGCGCTTCTCTGACGGCGAGTACGGGGTATTTTACTGCGCCGAGCGCATGGCCACGGCCATCGCCGAGACCCGCTATCACCAAGAGCGCTACTTCCGAGCGGTGCGAGGCCTGAAATTCGATCGCATCGTAATGCGTGGCCTCAAAGTGTGCTTCAGCGCGAGCCTGCGCAATATTCACGATCCCCACCGCGACGACGAGGACTGGTATCACCCTGAGGATTACGGCAGCGCACGCCGGCTGGGGCGGGCCCTGTTCAACGCCGACGAGCATGGCCTGGCATACGGCTCGGTGCGGCATCACCAGGCACGCTGCTTCGCGTTGCTGTCGCCGCATCTGATCGAATCGGTGACGCCGGCCACGCATTATGAATACATCTGGGACGGGGAGCGGATCGCGCACATTCTGACGATTCGGCAGCTTGGTTAGGCGGGGTGCCGGCCTGTAGAAGCCTGCCTTGTGGGAGCGGGCCTTGTGGGAGCGGGCCTTGTGGGAGCGGGCCCGGCCCGCGAAAGGCCGGCAACGCCGGCCGGCAGGATCCCAGAGACCTCTGAAAGCACAGCAATGACAACGTCTCTGGCATCCCGCCGGGTGGCTAAAGCCACCCTTTCGCGGGCCGGGCCCGCTCGCACAAGTGGCGCCTCCCCCAGAGGATGAACGCCAAATAAAAAGGCCCCGGCTCTTGCGAGCCGGGGCCTTTTTATTTGGCGTCCCCTAGGGGAGTCGAACCCCTGTTACCGCCGTGAAAGGGCGGTGTCCTAGGCCACTAGACGAAGGGGACGTGTTTGGTGGAGCCAGGCGGGATCGAACCGCCGACCTCTACAATGCCATTGTAGCGCTCTCCCAGCTGAGCTATGGCCCCAAAAGCTGTCCCACCGGGCTGCGCCCTGTGTGGAGCCGCGTATTTTACGCAGCACCCCTACCCTGTCAAGCATCCTCCCCGGGTTTTTGACAGTTGGAAGTCTGTTTGTACAAGCCTTGTTCAATTCGCCGGAACAATAGCCGCCCACTCCTTCTCCAGCTTCTTGGTTTGCTTCTTGGAAACACCGCCGAGCACCTCGATGGCATGGCGCAGACGGGCCCGGCTGATGTCCGGCCCCAGCAGTTCCATGCTGTCGACCACGGAAAAACTGGCGCTGGTGCCGGCGATGGCCACGAACACCGGAAACAGGAAATCCTTGATCTTGATCTCCAGGGCGTCGGCCAGTTGTTTGGCGTCCGCGAACAGGCCGTCACGTTGCCAGTCACGGCGCGCCTCGCAGGTCCACAGGTAGAACTGCAGCCAGACTTTCATCGCCTCCGCGTCATGCTTGGGGTGCTGGAAGTCGGCTTCGCCCACGGCCACCATGCCCGAGAAACAGAAGCCGGCTTTGTCGACTACCTCACCGAAGGTTTCCACACGCTGTTTCACATGGGGCAGCACGCGCATGGCGTACTCGCGGTTGAAGGCCCAGTCGCGAAGCTGGTCCAGGAACTGCTCATCGGAGAGGTCATGCAGCCACTGGCCGTTGAGCCAGCTGAGCTTCTCGACGTCGAACACCGGCCCGCCCAGGGACACGCGCTGAATATCGAACGCCGCCTGCATGTCTTCCAGGGTGAAACGCTCACGTTCATCGGGCATCGACCAGCCCATGCGGCCGAGATAATTAACCACCGCTTCCGGCAGGTAGCCCATGCGGCGGTAAAAATTAATGCTGACCGGGTTCTTGCGCTTACTGAGCTTGGATTTATCAGGGTTACGCAACAGCGGCATGTGGCACAGCACCGGCATCTCCCAGCCGAAATACTGGTAGAGGAGCTTATGCTTGGGCGCCGAATTCAACCATTCCTCACCGCGGATCACATGGGTAATCTCCATCAGGTGATCGTCCACCACATTGGCAAGATGGTAGGTGGGCATGCCGTCGGACTTGAGCAGTATCTGCGCGTCTACCAGGGGCCAGTCCAGTTCCACGGTGCCACGCAGCATGTCGTCGATTTCACAACGGCCGGTCTCCGGCACCCGCATGCGGATTACATAGGGGTCGCCGGCCGCCTCACGGCGCTGCTGCTCCTCCGCCGGCAATTCCAGATCCGCGGGCTTCAAGGCCCGGTTCTCGCCCCGCTCTTTCAAGTCGGCGCGCAACTGATCCAGCTCCTCGGCAGTGCGAAAACATTTGAAGGCATGGCCGTCGGCCATCAGGCGCTCCGCGTAGAGCCGGTAATCGCCGGCCCGCTCGCTTTGCCGGTAGGGGGCGTGAGGGCCGCCCACGTCGGGGCCCTCGTCCCAGTCCAGGCCCAGCCAGCGCAACGACTCCAGAATCGCCTGCTCCGAGGCATCACTGGAGCGGCTCTGGTCGGTGTCTTCGATGCGGAGAATGAATTGCCCGCCGTGCTGGCGAGCAAAACAACGATTGAAAAGCGCAATATAAGCGGTCCCCACATGGGGGTCGCCGGTGGGCGAAGGTGCCACTCGGGTACGAACGGTCATGCTGACTCCGTGGCCGGAATTAAAGGGGCGCATTATAGGCTAATGCGCCCCTGTTATCAGCAGCCACGGCGGTGTCGGCGCCGCTCTTCCCGGTCAGCGCCGCCCGGCGATCAGACTGATGATCCAGATCACCAGGAAAACAACAAACAGAATCTTGGCGATGCCCGCGGCGGTGCCGGCAATACCACTAAACCCCAAAACCGCGGCAATGATCGCGATGACAAGAAATAAAAGGCTCCAGCTCAGCATAGTTTTCTCCCTGTTTTGCATTATCGCACTGTCATCAAAGCCAAACGGCGAAGCTTTCACAAGGCGCTTTTACAGGAATATACCTTTGCATGGATTTGCCCAGGCGGACGCCGCCGTTCCTCGCACGCGTCTTCGCGCGAGCACCGCGCAAGGGTTTCCCGCAGCGGCGGCGACCGTGCGATAATAGCGCCATGTCCTCACTCAACACTCCGATTCCCGGCCCTGCCCCGCTCAGCCGGCGCTTTTCCATCGCGCCAATGATGGCCTATACCACCCGGGACTTTCGCTATCTGGCCCGTCTTATCACCCGCCGCACGCTGCTCTACACCGAGATGGTGGTCGCTCCGGCGGTGATCCACGGCGACCGGCAGCGCCTGCTCGGTTTCGATGCCGCCGAGCACCCGCTGGCGGTGCAGCTGGGCGGCAGCGACCCGGAGCAACTGGCCGAAGCGGCGCGTATCTGCGCGGATTACGGCTACGATGAGATCAATCTCAACGTGGGCTGCCCCTCGGACCGGGTGCAGCAGGGCAAGATCGGCGCGGTCCTGATGGCCGAGCCGGAGCTGGTGGCCCGCTGCGTAGACGCAATGGCTAACGTCACGGACGTGCCGGTGACGGTGAAAACGCGCATCGGCATCGACGATCAGGACGACTACCCGTTCCTGCAACGCTTCGTCCGGCATCTGGACGAAGCCGGCTGCCGCAGCCTGACCATCCACGCCCGCAAGGCGATCCTGGACGGTTTGTCCCCCAAGGAAAACCGGGACATCCCACCGCTGATCTATGAGCGCGCCTACGCGATAAAACAGGCCTTTCCGCATATGGAGATCATCCTTAACGGCGGGCTGCGCGACGTGCCGGGCATGCTTGCCCATCTGGGCGAGGTGGACGGGCTGATGGTGGGCCGGGAGGCCTACATGAACCCCTGGTTTCTCGCCGAGGTGGATCGGGAGGTGTTCGGCGAGAGCGCCCCGCCGCCGGACCGGCTGGCGGTGGCCGAGGCGTTCATTCCTTATCTGGAGCGGCGCTACGCCGACGGCGTGCACCCCAAGCATGTGCTGCGTCATGCACTCAATCTGTTCCAGGCGATGCCGGGCGCCCGCGCTTATCGCCGCCACCTGAGCCAGCACGCGCACAAGGACGACGCCACGCCGGAGGTCTATCAAGAGGCTCTGGCCCTTTTGACCCGGCACACGGTTGGCTATGCTGGGGCCACGACACAGGGAGGTCAGATATGATCAGCAAACGCCAACAACTCGAACAATGGACCACCGTGGTCGCCGACACCGGCGACCTGGAACGCATCGCGGCGCTGCGGCCCCACGATGCCACCACCAACCCGTCGCTGCTGCTGGCAGCGGCCCGCGATGAGCGCTATCGGCACTTGCTCGACCAGGCCCGCGAGCTGGCCCGGGAACTGGGCCACGAGGGCGACCTCGCCTGGTGCACCGACGCGTTCGCCTGCGTGGCGGGCCAGGCGGTATTGGGGCATATACCGGGCCTGGTCTCCACCGAGGTGGACGCAAGGCTGTCGTTCGATACCGCCGCCACCGTCGCCAAGGCGCGTCGCTTGATGGCGCTGTACCGGGAACTGGACGTGCCCGCGGAACGGATCCTGATCAAGGCCGCCGCCACCTGGGAGGGCATCCAGGCGGCGCGCATCCTTGAGGAAGAAGGCGTGCGCTGCAACCTGACTCTGGTGTTCAGTGCCGAGCAGGCGCTGGCCGCCGCCGAAGCCGGCGCCACCCTGATCTCGCCGTTCGTCGGTCGCATCCAGGACTGGCACGTGAAGCGCGGGCTGGAAATCACCGATATCAATCAGGATCCGGGTGTTCAGTCTGTGCGCGAGATTTTCCATCTTCTCAAGGGGCGCGGGTTGGACACCATCGTGATGGGCGCCAGCTTCCGCAATGCGGCGCAGATCGAGGCGCTCGCCGGCTGCGATCGCCTCACCATCAGCCCGGCGCTACTCGGCGAGCTGGCCGAAGACGACGGCGCCCTGTCGCGTTGCCTGGACCCGGACGCAGTGGTTCCGGCAGAGCCGGAAGGCGCGATCCCCGCCCGGGCACTGAACGAAGCCCGTTTCCGCTGGTCACTGAATGACAACCCGATGGCGTGTGATTTGCTCAGCGACGGCATTCGCCGGTTCGCCGCCGATCAACGCGCCCTGGAAGCCTTACTGACCGCGGAGGACATCGCAGCGTGAAATGGCTTGCCCGTTTGTTTGAATCCGACTCGTCCGCCCAGACCAACGAAGAAAGCGACCACGACTTGCACCGCGCCGCCGCCGCGTTGCTGATGGAAGTGGCGCGCACCGACGGTGAAGTGGACCAGCGTGAGCAGCGCTTGCTGGTCAAGGCGGTGCGCGAGCGTTGGCGCCTGGAAGCGGAAGAGATGGACGAAATCGTCGCCGAGCTGGATCAAAGAGTGGAAAACGCCACCGACCTGTTCGAGTTCACCATGCCACTACGGCAACGCTGGGATCCGGAAACCCGGGTACGACTGATTTACGATATGTGGGCTATCGCCGCCGCCGACGGCGACGCCGACAGCCACGAAGAGCAGTTGATCCGCCGGGTATCCGAGCTGCTGTACGTGTCTCACGGCGACTTTATCCGCGCCAAGCTGGCCGCCCTGGGGGAATAACGCCGGCCGCCCGGCCGGCCACGCGGCTACCAACCGTCGTCGCTTTCCAGCTCCGGGTCTTCATCGGGCAGCGCGGGCTCCGCGTCCTTGCCTTCCTGCATCAGGCGACGCTGCAGATAGGCGTTGCGAATAAAGGTATAGCGGTCGCCGACAATGTTGCGCTCCAGGTCCAGCAGATCGGCCCGCAGGTCGACCCCGTACAACGCCGCCAGCGAGTAGCGCGCCAGATCGTCCTCCAGATAGCTCACCGGCCACAGATAGCTGCTGGGATAGATCGTGGTGGCATCGCGCACCGACGACGGCCCCAGAATCGGCACCACCAGATACGGCCCGCGGGCCACGCCCCAGCGGCCCAGCGTCACGTCCAGGCTGGTGTCGGTATTACGAAGGTCCACATCGCTGGCCACGTCGAAAAGGCCGGCCACGCCCAAGGTGGTATTGATGGTGAAGCGCCCCAGGCTGTTGCCGGCTTCGCCCCAGCGCCACTGGAACATATAGTTGAGGCCATCGCCGATATCGCCGAGGTTGCTGAAAAAGCGGGTCACGGTGTTGTCGAGCCACTCCGGTGTCACCCAGCGATAGCCTTTGGCGGCGGGCTTGAGCGCATAACGGTCAACGAATTCATTGAAACCGAAAATCTTGCGGTTGAAGCCTTGCCAGGGGTCCTGCTCCTCGAAGCGACCTACGCCCCCGGCCTGGTCGAACGGCGTCGAGGCGCTGCCCCAGTCCTCACCGGACTGGATCGCGGCTTCACGGGTCTCGCCGGCGGTTTCCGGTAGCGGCTGGGCGAGTACCGGATGGGATAAAGCAATCAATGGCGCCGAGACAAGCGCCGCAATCCATATGCGCACAGTAGCTCCCTAAATCAGTGATGGCCCGCGCATTATAGCGGTGCATGGCATACGGAGAGCAACCTTGCGACTCTCAGGCCGGGGTCGGCTGCAAGCGCGCGCCCAGAATCAGCTCGCGATCGCGCAGCCGCTGCAGAAGATCGGCGCCAAAGCTCAGCAGCGCGGCGCGGTCTTGAAAACCCATTTCATCGCCCAGTGTTTGCAGCAGCTGCTGCCCGTTGCTGAACGGCTGCTCCTGCATCAACGCCAGCAACCGGGCAGTCACCGCATTGATCTCCATGAACGCCACCCGGTCCTCCGCATTACGATAAACCAGCAACCACACCGGCTGCTCCGGCGGCCTCTCCGGACGATGCTCCGGTCCAATTTGATGCACCGGCCACCGGTAATTAAGCACGCAATGGAGCGGGTTCAGATAAGGCACGCCACGCAGCAGGTCACCGCCGGGCTGCACACCCTGCTCTGGAACCGTGTCCGTCGCCGTGTCCAGCACCAGCTCTATCCACTCATAGTGCGCCAATTCGGCGAGATAAGGCGGGTCGCCGTCCACCGGCTGATAGGCGTCGGCAAGAAAAGTGACGAATTCTTCGGGAATTTCCAGAAAGTAGGGTGACGCACAGGCGTGCTGATCGAAGAAGCAGCGCACCAGGCGCCGCCATCCAGCTTCGTCATAGAGGCTGTGCAGAACCGGAAAGCCCTTCTCCAAAAACCCGTTCACGTTGTTGAAAAACAGCTGGCGGTACACCGTCAGGCGCCGCTCCTCGATACCGGACGGCGCCGGGTGGCGTTCCGGATTGCGCAAATGCGCCGCGAACGAACGCTGCAGGCGTTGGAACTCCGGTTCGCTCATCAGGCTCTCCGGCTTACCGCGGAACGTCGCTGCTGAGCATCGCCAATGCGTCCCAGCTCACGATTCAGTTCTTCCACTGGCGGAAAATTGAAATCCCGCTCCAACAGCGTTGGCAGTACACCGAACTGGTCGTAGGCGACATCCAGCAAACGCCATACCGGATCGATCACCTCGCTACCGTGGGTATCCACTTTGAGGTCTTCGGCTTCGTCGAAATGGCCGGCGATATGCACATAAAAAATGCGTTCGCCGGGCAAGCCACGAATGAATTCGGCGGCGTCGTAGCCGTGATTGATGCCATTCACGTAGGCGTTGTTCACGTCGAGCAACAGCCCACAATCCGCCTCCTCCAGTACCGCGTTAACGAATTCCAGCTCACCCAGGACGCTGCTCTCGGTGACCGTTGGCGTGGCGTAATAGCTGACGTGTTCGATGCCAATACGCTGGCCGAGAAAATCCTGCACCCGGCGGATGCGGTCGGCCACATAGTGCACCGCTTCCTCGGTGAACGGGATCGGCATCAAATCATAAAGATGGCCGTGATCGCTGCAATAGCTGAGATGTTCGGTGTAGCAGCGAATCCGGTGTTCACTGAGAAACTGTTTGATGTTCCCCAGCAATTCGAAATCAAGCGGCTCCGGCCCGCCCAGGGACAGGCTGAGACCGTGGCTGACAAAGGGGTAACGTTCGGTGAAACCGCGAAACTCACGGGCCAGCGCGCCGCCCATGGGAATCCAGTTTTCCGGCGCCACTTCGAGAAAATCCACCGGTATATTGTCCGGTTGGGACAGCGGGCCCATAAGGGCCCGCCGCAACCCCAGACCGGTACCGGTCACGGGGAAAGTCGTCATCAATTACGACTCCTTAGTTCAGGCGGCGCCGCCGCAGCTGCCCTCGCCTTTCTTGTCGCCACCGCAGCTGCCTTCACCTTTTTTATCGCCGCCGCAGCTGCCTTCGCCTTTCTTGTCGCCGCCGCATTTGCCTTCACCACATTTGCCTTCGGCGGACTTGCTGTCACCAGCCAGCTGATAACCGCTCTGCAAATCGGTGGCACCGAACGGGTTCTCGGCCGCGTGAGCCGGAATGGACATTGCGGAAGCCACGAAGGCGGCGCCAAGGGTAGCGGCCAGGGGGTTCATTTTGCTCAGTTTAGCCATGATCGTTCTCCAATATGGATCGAATAATTCTGTGAGTGAAGCCGACAGAAGTGATTCCCTTCCGTGGCTTCGACACTATATGGATGCACGAATCAAGTAAACGTTACGTGTAGATCGCCAAACAAACAAAAACGGCCGCGGAGTCTACCCCGCGGCCGCCGTGACGCCAGCGTGAAAAAAGCGGGCTCAGCGCACCCGATTGACGATCACGCTGCCGATCGAATAGCCCGCGCCAAAGGAACAAATTACCCCTTTGGTGCCCGCCGGCAGATCACTGTTGTGCTTGTGGAACGCAATGATCGAACCGGCGGAACTGGTGTTGGCGTAGTCATCCAGGATCACCGGTGCCTCGTCGCGGCTGGGGTCGCGACCCAGCACCCGACGGGCAATGAACTCGTTCATGTTCAGGTTGGCCTGGTGCAGCCACATCCGGCGCACATCCTCCACCGGCACGGACAGGTCGGCCAGATGGCCGGTGATCTGCTCGGCCACCATCGGGCACACTTCCTTGAACACCTTGCGGCCTTCCTGACGGAACAGCTTATCGCGGCTGCCCACGCCCGAGGGGTCGGCCCGGTTGAGGAACCCGAAGTTGTTGCGAATGTTGTTGGAGAAACGGGTCTGCAGACGCGTGCCCAGCACTTCCCATTGATTGTCGCTGGTGGCGTCCTCGGCCCGCTCCAGAATCACCGCGGTACTCACGTCGCCGAAAATAAAGTGGCAGTCGCGGTCTTCCCAGGCCAGGTGCCCCGAGCAGATTTCCGGATTGACCATCAGCACGCGGCGCGCGGAGCCGTTGCGGATGGCGTCGACGCCGGTCTGGATCCCAAAGGTCGCGCTCGAGCAGGCCACGTTCATGTCATAGCCCCAACCGTGCTCCATGCCCAGAGCCTGTTGCACCTCCACCGCCATGGCCGGATAGGCGCGCTGCATGTTGGAACAGGCCACCAGCACCGCGTCCAGATCGTCCGGCTGCAGGCCGGCGCTGTCCAGCGCCTGACGGGCGGCGTGCACGGCGATCTCCGCCTGCACCGACAACTCGTCGTCACTGCGTTCGGGAATATTCGGCGCCAGCCGGTCCGGGTCGAGAATGCCTTCCTTGTCCAGAACATAGCGCTGCTTAATGCCCGACGCTTTCTCGATGAACGCGGAGTTGGAGCCGGTCAGCGGCTCAATATCGCCCGTTTCAATGGCGTCGGCATGGCGTTCGTTGTAGCGGGCCACGTATTCGTTGAAGGAAGCCACCAATTCTTCATTGGTGATGGATTGTTCGGGGGTCCAGAGTCCGGTACCGCTGATAACGACGGAATGGGTCACAAGCCTGTCCTCGCGCAAAAAGGGCACTCCGGGGAGCGCCGCGACAGTCGGGAACCTCGGGGCGGGTTCCATAAATGGGTCAATTATCCGGATATGACCGGGCCGGCGCAAAGCCGGAATGGTATTTCGCCGATTCGTCGGCGCTTGACGGCCGCCCGGCGGCCCTCATCAGGCCGTTAGCAGGCCTCCCATTGACGGTTAAGACGCTTGGCGGACACCGGCACCCGGGTGCCCAGCGGCTGAGCAAACAGACTGACCCGGTATTCCTCCATCATCCAGCGGTACAGACGCAGCGCTTCGGATTGCCGCCAAGGCGGCGTGTCCTTGGCACGGCGGTGATAGCGCTCGCGGAATTCTTCCAGTTCACCAACCACTGCCCGATCCCGACCGATCTGACCGCCCAGTTTTTCCAGACGCTGCTCCACCGCCGCCAGATAGCGCGGGTATTCATCCAACCACGCCTTGGGCACGGTGAGCAGAAAGTCGTCACTGAACAAATCGGCGAGCTGTTGTTTGAGATCGCGGTGCGCGTGCGCCCAGGCCAGCGGGAAGTTCTTTTCCAGGCGTTGCATGACACGGCGGTAAGCGGCGAACAAATCGCCCCAGGTGTGCAACGCCTGCTCCACGGCCGGCACGAACTCGCCACGCCCCTGATCAAGGCGGGCGCGGAACGCGTTGTGATCGCGCACTGGCTGGTCGTGCAAACGGAAATGGGACACCGTGGCACGCAGCAGCGCCTGGTCCAGGGCGCCGCGCGCCATGGCCGATTTCTCCGCTTTCAGTTTCTGAAAGCCCGGCTGCTGACCAGCGAACCGTTTAAGCCCGCGCACCTGTTCATTCAATGCCAGCAATATCAGCCTGGCGCAGCCAACGCCGTGCCACCAGTGAGCATCGTCAGCGTCGGCGAAATACTCCAGCGCCACGTCCTCGCCGCGGTCCCGTAAAGCCGGGTAGCGGCGGAACACCACCCCACCCTGCTCGCTCTCCTCACATTCCGGCAATGAGCCGAACACCCAGGCGCGCCCGCGCACGACTTCCTCCTGGGACGGTGCCGCATCAGAGCCCGCGGCCAGCGCCTCAAACCGCTGTTGCAACCGCGCCAGGTCACGGTCCTCGGCGAGTACCTTGCCCTGCCGGTCGGTAACCCGCACGTTCATGCGCAGATGTCCGGGCAACTGGTCCTCGCGCCACTCTTCCTGCTCCACGCGCACCCCGGTAATGCGCTGCAGTTCTCGGGTCATGGCGGGCAACAGAGGCTGATCCGAGCTCAGCGACTCCTGCAGTGCCGCCACATAGTCGGGTACCGGTACGAAATGCCGGCGGCGGGCCTTGGGCAGGCCACGAATCAACGCTTCCAACTTCTCACGCAACAAACCGGGCACCAGCCAGGCGAGCCGTTCCGTGTGCAACTGCTGGAGTGCGCCAGCGGGCACGATCACGGTAACACCGTCGCGATCACCGGTAGGGTCAAAGCTGTACTCCAGGGGCAACCGCATGCCGTCCCATTCCAGTTCATCCGGAAAGGCGCCGCCTTGCAGGTCCGGGCTGTGGGACAACAAAAAGGCATCGTCCATGAGCAGCGCCTCACGCTGCGCCGCGTCGGCCTGCTTTTTGTACCAGGCTTCCAGGTGCGCCAGGGTATAAAGGCCGGATGGCAACCGTTGATCGTAAAAGAGGAAGCGAGTCTCTTCGTCCACCAGGATGTCTCGGCGGCGCAACTTGTGTTCCATCTCTTCAAGACGCTGCAGCCGTTCCCGGTTGGCGCTCACGAACTCCGGCTCGCGAGTCAGCTCGCCGGCCACCAGACCCTCACGAATCATCAGCTCGCGGGCCAGTTCCGGTTCCAGTGGGCCATAGTGCATGCGGCGGCCGGAAGCGAGAATCAGCCCGAACAGGTTGATCTGCTCCTTGGCCATCACGCAGCCGCGTTTTGCCGACCAGTGCGGCTCGAAATACTGGCGCTTGATCAGATGCGCCGCTTCCGCTTCCACCCATTGCGGCTCAATCCGCGCCACGCAGCGCGCGAACAGGCGGCTGGTTTCCACTTGCTCGGCCGCCACCAGCCAACGCAATTTGGCCTTCTTAGCCGCGCCCTTGCTTAACGACGAGCCCGGCCAGAGCAGCGGCTTTCGGTTGCGGGTGGACAACCATTCGCCGTCCTCGTTGCGGGTCATCACGTTGCCCACCAGCCCGGTCAGCAGCGCTCGGTGCAGGCTCTCATAGTCCACCGGCTCGTCATTGAGGGACCAGCCCTCCTCTCTAGCCAGCAACAGCAGTTGCCGGTGAGTGTCACGCCATTCGCGCATCCGCGACGGCGCCAGGAAATTCTTTTTTAGCAGCTTTTCATAGGGGTTGCGGCCCAGGTCGCCGCGTTGTTGCTCGGCCCACTGCCAGAGATTCCAGAAAAACAGAAAATCCGATTCCTTGTTCTCAAACGGCTGATGGGCCTGGTCGGCCTGTTGCTGTTTGTCGCGGGGTCGTTCACGCGGGTCCTGCACCGCCAGTGCGGCGACAATCACCAGCACTTCGCGCAGCACTTTTTTCTCGGCGCCGGCCACCACCATGCGAGCCAGCGTCGGGTCCAACGGGAAACGCGCCAGTTGGCGACCCAGGGGCGTTACCCGGCGCTGTTTATCCAGCGCGCCCAGCTCTTCCAGAAGACGGTAGCCGTCGCGTATCAGGCGGCCGTCCGGCGGCTCGATAAAGGGAAACTCTTCCACCGCGCCCAGCTTCAGGTCGGCCATGCGCAGAATCACCGCGCCCAAATTGGTGCGCTGGATTTCCGGGTCGGTGAACGCCGGCCGGTTGTTGAAATCGTCCTCGTCATAGAGCCGGTAGGCGACGCCGGGCATGATGCGGCCGCTGCGCCCGGCGCGCTGATCGGCGCTGGCGCGGGCGATGGGCTCCACCGGCAACCGCTGCACCTTGGAATGCACGCTGTAGCGGCTGATACGGGCGGTACCGGCGTCGATCACGTAGCGAATGCCGGGCACCGTCAACGAGGTCTCCGCCACATTGGTACTCAGCACCACGCGCCGCCCGCGGTGGCCGGAGAACACCCGCTGCTGCTCCGCCGCACTGAGGCGGGCGTACAGCGGCAGCAATTCCGTATCGCGGAAATCGCAGCGTTTCAGATGGTGGTGCACATCGCGGATGTCTCGCTCGCCGCTCAAAAACACCAGTACGTCACGGGCCGGCGGTGGCCCGTCGCGCCGTTCCTGCTGATCGATTTCGCGCAGCACTTCCTCTACCTGCAGCCCCAGCTCGCGTTCTTCCGCCGGCGGACAGTAGTGGATGTCCACCGGGAAGGTGCGCCCGGATACTTCGAACACCGGCGCGCCGTTGAAATGCGCGGCGAAGCGCTCGTGGTCGATGGTCGCCGAGGTGATGATGATTTTCAGGTCCGGGCGGCGCGGCAAAAGCTGCTTGAGGTAACCGAGCAGAAAATCGATGTTCAGGCTGCGCTCGTGAGCCTCGTCGATGATCAGCGTGTCGTACTGATGGAGGTAGCGGTCCTGCTGGATTTCGCTGAGCAGCATGCCGTCGGTCATCAGCTTGACCAGGGTGTCGTCCCCGACCTGTTCACTGAAGCGGACCTTATAGCCCACCAGGCCGCCGACCCGGCTGTTCAGTTCCTCGGCAATGCGCGCCGTCACCGAGCGGGCCGCCAGACGGCGGGGCTGGGTATGGCCGATATAGCCGTCCACGCCGCGCCCCAGCGACAAACAGATTTTGGGCAGCTGCGTGGTCTTGCCGGAACCGGTTTCGCCGGCCACCACCACCACCTGGTGGCGCTCGATGGCGGCGGCCAAGGCCTCGCGGTCGTGCACCACCGGCAGGTCGGGCCAGCGCAACGGTGCCGCGGCGAGACCGGCGCGCCGCGCACGGGCCGCCACCGACGCCTCGATGGCGGCGCTCACCTTGGGCACGGCATTGGCGCTGAACTTGCGCGCCAACCCGTCGAGCCGCTTTTTCAGCCGCCGCCGGTCGGCGGCGCGGGCCTGGCCGAGCCGCCGATACAATTCATCCAGTTCAAGATTCGCCATAACCAAAAATCACTGTGCGAGCGGGCCGTGCCCGCGAAAGGCAAGCGACGCTTGCCGGCAGGATACCAGAGGCCCATTACAGGCCGCGGGGCGACGCTCTATCTCCCTCTATCGGGTTCCGTACCCAGCAACCACGCCCGACCCTTATCGTTCAAACCACCTTCGTCCAAGGATAGATAGGCGGTATCCTTTTCCGACGCCGCCAGCGTCACGGTGAAGCGCATCAGCTCGTCACGGCGGAAGGCGTGCACGTCGACACGCTCGCCTTCCTGGTAGCCGGCCAGCAGCGTGTCCAGATTGCCGGCGCTGGCTTTCAGGCCGTCCACCGCCACCACCACGTCACCGGCGGCCAGGCCGGCTTCCATGGCCGCGCCCTGCTCGTACGCCACCTGAAGGCGGGCGCCCTGGGGGTCCGAGGCGAAACGCGCGCCCAGATGCACCGGCGCCTGGCTTTTACCGGGCCGGCCGCCATTGTCGCTGTGGCCGTCCGCCGGGCGCCAGTTCACCGTCACACCGCGCTCGGCAAGCAGCGCCTCCAGCGGCAGATCCTCGGTGCGGTACAACGCCTGATTGAAGAACTCGCTGAGGTCACAGCCGGCGACCTCCTCGGCCAGGGCCTGTACGCCCTGCTCCGGCACCCCGACGCCGGTCTGGCCGTGGCGCTGCCACAGCAGGCGCATCAGGTCGTCCAGGCTGCGTGCGTCATTGGTCCGCTGGCGCAGGGTCAGGTCCAACGCCAGCGCCACCAGGGCGCCCTTGGCGTAGTAGCTGACGATGGCGTTGGGGGCGTTTTCGTCTTGCTTGTAGAAGCGCGTCCAGGCGTCGAAGCTGGACTCGGTGACGGTTTGCTTGAAACGACCCCGGCCCCGGTGCACGCGGGTCAGGGTCTGGCCCAGCAGTTCCAGGTAGCTTTCCGGCGCTATCAGCCCGGTGCGCGCCAGGGACAGATCGTCGTAATAGCTGGTGATGCCCTCGAAGGCCCACAGCAATTCAGTGTGCACCTCCCGGCTCAGGTCGAAGGGCGTGAACGCCTCCGGTTTGATGCGCTTCACGTTCCAGGTGTGGAAGTATTCGTGGCTGCACAAACCGAGATAGCTGCGATAGCCGTCGCGCACCTGGTCGGCGCCGTCGGTGAGCAACGGCAGGTCGGTGCGCGGGCTCATCAGGCTGGTGGAATTGCGGTGCTCGAGCCCGCCGTAGCCGTCGGTGACCAGGGTCATGAACAGATAGCGGTCCATCGGCGCCGGCTCGCCGAACAGCTTGATATGGTGCTCGCAGATCGGCTTCAGGTCGCGGCACAGCCGCGCCATGTCAGCGCGGTGACGGCCGCTCAGCACCACGTCATGGGGCACGCCGCAGGCTTCGAAGCGGGCATGCTCGAAATGGCCCATTTCCACCGGATGATCGATCAGGGCGTCGTAGTTGTCGGCGCGGAAGCGACCGAAAGCCAGTTCCGGGCCGTCCACCCGCTCAAGCCCGGTGGCCAGTCTCCAGGTGGCGTAGGCGGCGCCGTCCGGGGCCTCAATATCCACCTCGCAGGGCTGGTCCTCGAAGCCCATGGCGGCGAGAAACAGGCAGCTGCCGTTAAAATAGCCGTGGGTGGTGTCCAGGTGGGCGCCACGGACCGACAAATCCCACGCGTACACCTGGTAGCGCACGGTGACCGGCCCGGCGGCCGGCGCCAGCTGCCAGGTCTGTTTATCCAGCTTGGCCACGTCCACGGGTCTACCCGCCGCCGACGCGTCCAGGGATACAATATGGCGGGCAAAATCCCGGATCATGTAGCTGCCGGGGATCCAGGCGGGCAGAGTCAGCCCCTGGCCTTCCGGCGTTGGCCGGTCGATGGTGAGAGTGACCTGGAACAGATGCGCCTGCGGGCGCAACGGACGGACCTGATAATGAATCACACGCTCTCCTTTGGGCCTGAATACGCGGGCAATGATGATACACGCCGATCTTGACGCTCGCACACGCATCACGCATGTTCATGGCCTGTTTGAGGGGAACGCATTAATGACTTCGGAATGTTTTGTTATCGGCGCGGCGGACGGCCACACCATCGCCGTTCATGAGTGGCGCGCCGCCGACCCTGTGGGGTCGCTGATTTGGCTGCACGGCATGGCCGAGCACGGGGCCCGCTACCAGGCCCTGGGCGAAACCCTGGCCGAACACGGCTGGAACCTGTACTGCCCGGACCACCGCGGCCATGGCGCCAGCATGGACGCCGCCGAGCCGCCCGGCCACTTCGCAGACGAGAACGGTTGGGGCCTGGTGATGGACGATCTGAGCCGGGTGATCGACAGCATCCGCGAGCGAGAACCGGGCGCCCTGGTGCTGGGCGGTCACAGCATGGGTTCTTTCATTGCCCTGGCGGGCGCCGAGGCGCATGGCGACAAACTGGACGGCCTGGTGCTGTGCGGCAGCGATTACCACCCGCCTCTGTATTACCGGTTGATGGCCTCGGTGCTGAAATGGCAGCGTCGGCGGCACGGCGCCCGTGGCCAGAGCCCACTGGTGCACAAACTCACCTTTGAAACCTGGGCACGCAGCGTTCCCGATGCCAGCACCGACTTCGACTGGCTGAGCGCCGATCCGGCCCAGGTGAAGGCCTATATCGACGACCCCAAATGCGGCTTTCAATGCACCACCGCCACCTGGTTGGCGCTGCTTTCGGCACTGGCCGATGTGCAATCATCCAAACGGCTGGCCCGCCTGCCCGCGCGCCTGCCGATTTTGCTTCTTGGCGGCCGCCAAGACCCAATGAGCGGCGGCGGCAAGGGCATGGACAGGCTGCAGCAGGCGCTGAGCCGGCCACGGTTGCCGCTGGAGCGGATGGACTGCCCACGCGGGCGCCATGAAATCCTCAACGATTTCTGCGCCCCGGAGGTCCGTCAGACATTATTGGAATGGCTCAACCGCCGGATCTAGCCGGCGCTGCGTCAGGGCTCGGCGGAAATATTGTGCTCTTCGGTGAACTGCACATAGCCGAGGTAACGGTTGCGAATCTCACGTACGTATTTCACCGGCTCGCTGCCACGAACATAACCAAAGCGCGCCTGGCGGGCGTAGCGTGGCTGTGACAGCAGCAGCATGGCCTCTTCCACGTGGCCGAACCACAGATCCGGATTCTTGCCGAGCCGCTGGGCCAGCCGGCGGGCGTCTTCCACATGGCCGTGTCCGGCGTTGTAGGCCGCCAGACCAAAGTAAATTTTCTGCGCCATCCCCAAACGCTGCGGAAAACGCTCTTCAAGCCACTCCAAATAAGCCGATCCGGCGGCCACACCCTGCTCTGGGTCGTGGGGGTTGTCGAAACCAAACTGGCGCGCGGTACGCGGCATCACCTGCATCAGGCCCTGGGCGCCGGCGAACGACACCGCGTCCGGGTTGAATTTGCTCTCCTGATACATCTGAGACACCAGCAAACGCCAGTCGAACCCGTATTCCAGCGCGTATTGCTTCACCAGGTCGTCGTACGGCGAAATCGCCTTGCCCGCTTCCACCCGGTATGCCTCATGGATACGTATGGTTTTCGATTCCTTGAAGTAGCGGTTGAAGGTGACGTTGTAGAACAGGCCGCGGTAATTGCGATTGATGTAGGCGTTAAGCTTGTTGCTCAACGGGTCCTGGTCGTCGCGCACCACCCAGGCGATGTCGCGGCTGCCTTCCAGCGTCCAAAGAGGACGCAGGTCTTCACGGTAGGTGCTTTCAAGGGCCGCCACATGGCTGTCCGCCACGGTCAGATCAACCTCGCCGTCCACCACGCTTTGGATCAGCATTTCCGTGGTGGCCCCCTCACGGGGCTCGATGCGCACGTCAATGCCCTGCTCGCGCAGTGCTTCAAGGGTGTCCATGAAGGCGCTGTCCGGTGCCACCACCACGGTGCGCCCCGCCAGTTCCTGGACGGATTCAAAGGGCTCGTCATCGGCGTCGCCGATAATCTGTTCGTGCACTTCAAGGTAGCGATTGGAGAAGCGCCAGCCCTCAGCCTGACGCCGATCGGTGATCGTCATGGCCCCGGCAATCACATCGCCGGCGCCGGTCTGCAAGGCATCGAACATCTGCGAGGCGCTGTCGCGCACTACCATGCGCACGCGCAGGTCGTGCTGCCTGGCGAAGTGGCGGATCAGATCGTAATCGAAGCCCATCAGCTCGCCGCGCCACAGGAAGTAGCTGGCCGGATTGTTGGAGGTGATGACCCGCAGCACGCCGTCTTTCTGGATGGTCGCCCAATCGCGGCGTTCTTCGCTGCGCACCGAGGTCCGCACCCGGTGGCTGACCAGAAACTCATTCACCGCGGCGCGCAGTTCCGGGTTATCGCTGCGTACCGCCCAGGCGATACGCCGACGCGGATTGACCACCGGCCCCTTGCGCACCTGCTCGAAGGTGCGCAACAAGCTGTCCAGGGCGTTGCTGTCGACGATCGCCGCCTGATAAAGGCCCGAGGCGACGCCCTCCATCAACTCCACATCGGAGAGGCCCGCCTCTACCGCTTCCACACTGACGGTGTCGAGGCGCTCGGCCAGTGCCTCGGCGGTTTCCTGATAGGCGGTCCCTTGAGGGGCGGCGATGCGTACTTCGCCAAGGTCTTCAAGACGGTCGCCCTGCCGCCCCTCGGGCAACACCAGATACTCGCGAATCACCGCCACAGGGGTACAAAAATCCACGTTTTCCTGGCGGGATTCGGTCACCGTGTAATTGGTGACGATCAGGTCGGCGCGACCTTCGTTGAGCATGTCATCCAGCGTATCGACGCTGTCCGCGTACACCCAGCGTGGTGTCAGCCCCAGGGACTGCGCCAGAATCTCGGCCTGTTCGCGGAATTCCTGCAGCGGCACGCCTTCGCGGACAAGCGCCTGCTCTTCATCGAAGCGCGGCGCCAGCAAACGCAGCTGTCCGCGCTCGCGAAGCGACTCCAGGTCTCCGGTCTCAGTGTAATTCGCGCCCCCGGAATCGCAGGCAGCGAGCAGGAAAACCAGCGGCAAAAGCAGTAACAACCACTGCGCATGACGCGACCAGCGAAAAATGGATGTCATAGATTCGTTCCCTCCAGCGCCCCCAATCTAACCCAAAAGGCTGACAGACTGCGAACGGAATCACGTGAAGGAAACGGAGGGGAAAATAGCGTCGGCGAGTGCCGGGTAAAAAAAAGGGGGCGCGAAAGCGCCCCCAAGGTATACCTGATATCAGAGGAGACTCAGGGTACTTCCACCGGATCGTTGCCGGCGCACACACGGTGCACACGCAGCGAACCGTTAGCGTTAAGCAGACCGGCGTAGTCCAGTTGAACTTCGTCGAAGGTCAGCGCACTGGCATCCACCTCGGCAGAGAGGAAGCGCTGGTCACCGGCCAGGCTCAGGCCCAGCAGTTCCAGGCCCAGCAGGCCGCCGCCAACGGTGGCGCTGTCCACTTCCTCGCCGTCGTTATAGAAACGCAGGGTCAGGAAGTCACCCAGCAGGCTCAGGTTGAGCAGCGAGGACGCCGGATCAGAGATCACCATGCCGATGCGGTTGATGCCGGCGAAGTCGTTCGCAGTGTCCACCGCGGTGGCGCGGATCTCGGCGCCGCCGTAAACCGCCGCCAGGCCCACATTAATGGTGGCGAAGGAGTCATCGTTACCATCGACCAGGCTGCCCGCTTCAGTCACACCACAGCCCAGGCAGAAGCCCAGAGAATTACCGCTGGCTTCATAGTCCGGGGTGGTCAGCGGCTGGTAGGTGCTGGTGGCGTTACAGGTGAAGCCATCGTCGTCGCACACATCACCGATGCCGTCGCCGTCGCTGTCGAGCTGGTCCGCGTTGGCGGTGTTCGGGCAGTTATCCAGGTCATCGGGGATGCCGTCACCGTCGGTGTCAGTGTCGTTATCAACCGGGCAGCCCTGGTTTTCCGGCGGGCCAGGTACGGTCGGGCACTCGTCGTTGCCGTCGTTGGTGCCGTCACCGTCGTCGTCGTCATCACAGATGTCGCCCACGTTGTCGCCGTCCAGGTCTTCCTGGCCCGGGTTGGGGACGAACACACAGTTGTCTTCCGGATCCAGCACGCCATCACCGTCGGTGTCGTCTTCGCAGGCGTCGCCGGTGCCGTCCATGTCGGTATCGACCTGGTCGTTGTTGGCCACGAACGGGCAGTTGTCGTCATCGTTGGGGATGCCGTCACCGTCACGGTCGTCGTCGCAGGCGTCACCAATGCCGTCCATGTCGGAATCGGCCTGACTGTGGTTCACCACCAGCGGGCAGTTGTCGTCATCGTCGTCGATGCCGTCACCGTCGGTGTCGGTGTTAACGTCGCAGGCATCGCCGATGCCATCCATATCGGTGTCGGTCTGATCCGCGTTGCTGACCCAAGGGCAGTTATCCGGATCATTCGGCACGCCGTCGCCATCCACATCGTCGTCACAGGCGTCGCCGATGCCGTCGTTGTCTTGATCGTTCTGATCGTTGTTGGCGAAGGCGGGACAGTTGTCCTCGTCATCGGGGATACCGTCGTTATCCTGGTCGTCAGGATTGTTCGGGTTGGGGTTGTTGGGGGTAGTGACAACCGAGTCATCACTGTCGTTGGCTTCGCAGCCGTAGATCCCGACGCCGAGAGCGGCGACCAGGAGCAGCATCAGTACACTTTTAATACGCAACATGATCGTGTTCCTCACTTCTCGGTAACGCGGAATTCAACGCGACGGTTCATGGCACGGCCGGATTCGCTTTCGTTGCTGGCCACCGGATTCAGCTCACCATAGCCCCGGGCGGTAACACGGGAGGCATCCACGCCACGATTAAGCAGGTACTGGCGAACGGATTCGGCGCGCTCCTGGGAAAGCTGCTCGTTGTATTCCGCGGCACCCACGCTGTCGGTGTGACCGCCTACTTCAACCCGGAAATCGGTCTGCGATTTGAGGGAGTCGGCGATACGGTCCAGGGACGACTCTGAAGAGCGAGTCAGTTTGGCGGAATCGAACTCGAAATTGATATTGGTCAGCGTCACGGTCTGGTTGACGATCAGACAGCCATTGGAATCCACGCGACCGCCTTCCAGCGTATTCGGACACTGATCACGGTTATCGGGAATACCGTCACCGTCGGAATCCATCACCGGCTGGGGTTTAGCGACCACTTCGCGGGTTTTAATCACCGTCTTTTCTTTGGTCACTACCTTGGTGTAGCCGAGCGGGATTTCCACGCCCAGGGACAGGCGAACGTCGCCGAAGGCGCCGTCGCCGCGGGCCGGGCCAGAGCCGTCGAAGTCGTCATAAACGTAACGGGCATCGCCACGCAGCTTCAGGCCGTTATTGAAGATCGGGCCGGTCACCGCGCCGATGCCGGCGTTAACGGTAAGGTTGGTGTCTTGGTCTTCGTCCGGCAGCACTTCCTGATCAATCGCGCCCACGGCGGCAATCACATAGGGCGTGAAGCCGGTGCGGTCACCAAAGGCGTAGGCGAGACCGGTGGTCAGGTGGTACTGGTAGAAATCCTGGAAGTCGGCCTGGTTAGGATCCATTTTGTAGAAGCCGCCTTCGGTTTCCCACCAAACGCGATCGGACAGCTGACGACCATAGAAGGCGCTGTAGCCCAGGCCCTCATCATCGAACTGCCGATCTTCGTCCACATCCACGTAGGAGGCGAAGCCACCCACGTACTGGCGAGTATTCAATGTCTCCTCATAGCGGTCTTCCGCCAGGGCCGGCTGAAAAGCCAGACCGGCGGCGAACGCCAGAGTCGACAATCTCACGAGATTTTTCATGTTCTACCCCCCTCGGGTATCAACGGATTACAGTGCAATCATTGGAATATGCCGTGAAGGTAAAAAAAACAGAATTCCGGTGACGTCCGGTTGGAATAGTGTTGTGAACTTATCCATGCTTTTGCACAAATTGTACAATCCGTATCATTTTGTATCCGAAGTGTATCCAGAGGCCGGTTTGGCCCGATCTGCCTTGCCGCTGGGACACCCCGCAAGTACGTTCGTGCAAAAATAAAAAAGAGGATTCTCATGCCGTTATCCAAACCCCGGCGATCCGGTCGCCGGCGGCTCGCGATGGTCTTTTTGGTCTTGTTCGGGGGGCTCGCCGCCGCCCTGCTGCATACCGCCTGGCCCTTTCTTACTTATCCAAGGGAGACTCTCAGTTTTCAGGTGCCCGAGCCGCTGCCATCCGCGGGGAGCGGCCAACCCCTGGCCGGGGTGGCCGAAGTGGACATCACGCCCGCCATCGGCCTGCCCAAGTTCGGCTATTCCGCCTGGGCGAAGAAAGCCGACGGTTTCCGAACCCGGCTCAAGGCCCGCGCCTTTTATTTGCAGGGCCCCGGCCAGACCCCTCTGGCGCTGGTGCAACTTGATCTCGGCGCCGGTTCGCTGCCATTGCATTACGCCGTCGCCGAGCGCATCGCCACCGCCACGGACGTACCCGCCAGGGGGCTGAGCCTGCTGGTCACCCACACCCATTCCGGCCCCGGGCAGTATCTGGGCAGCGACTTTTACAATACTTTCGGTGCCAACACCGCCGGCTTCGATCCGGAATTGTTCCGTTTTTTGAGCGAACGCATCAGTGAGGCGGTGATTCGCGCCTACCGCGACCGTCGCCCGGCGCGGGTCGCCACCGGTCAACGCGACGTCTGGGGTCTGACCCGTAATCGCTCGGTACAGGCCTGGGCGCGTAATCACAATCTGGACCCGGAAAAGATGGGCGAGGACGACGCGCTGCGCGCGGTGAATCCGCGCATGACCATGCTGCGCATTGACTTGCAAGCCGACGACGGCCGCTATTATCCCGCCGGCGCCCTGACCCTGTTTTCCATCCACGGCACCGCCATTCCCGCCTTCACACGCCCCTATCACGCGGATGTCTGGCACTGGCTGGGGCGGGGCCTGAGCGCCGATTTCGGCGATCAGCTGCCGTGGCCGTTTGTGCACGGCGCCTTTCAGGCCACTCACGCCGACAACAACCCGGCCTGGCACCCCGATCATCGTGGCGATCTTGAAGCCAGGCGCATTGGCAAGGCCCTCGGCGAGCAGGCAGGAAACCTGTTTAAGCGCCTGGAAGGCGATCTGGCCCCACGCCTGCGCACCGCCGCCGCCAGCCGCCTGATCGATGTCCTGGAGATGCCCGAGGAGCAACGCCACGGTCTGTGCCAGCGCGCGGTGGTGGGCGCCGCCACCATGGGCGCCGCCAACGGCGATGAAGTGTTCCCGATCTCCTACCTGCCGTTTCTTCAGGAGGGCTGGCCCCGCACCGTGTTCACCGACGGCTGCCAGGCGGAAAAACAATGGGCGCTGTCAAAACTGCAATTGTTGATGTCGGCGGACACCTTCCCGCACCGCGCGCTGCTGCAGGTGTTGCGCATAAACGATTTAGTGCTGGTCCCCCTGCCCTGGGAAATCACGCTGGAGAGCGGCAACCGTATCCGCGGCGAGGTGCTCGACACTCTGCCCGCCGGTACCGACTGGCGGGTGGAGATCTCCAGCCTGGCCAATGGCTTTTTCGGCTACGCGGTGAGCGAAGCCGAGTACGGCGCGCAATACTATGAAGGCGGCCACACCCTTTATGGACCGCATACGCTGGACTTTCTCGCTGCGCAGAGCGCGCGCCTGAGCGACGACCTGATGGGCAGCGGCGACGTCGACGACTACCCCAAGGAAAGCCACTTCGAGCTGCTCAGCCATCGCTACTGGCCGGACGGTAACCCGGGCCGCACCTGGTCGCGGAGCTGGCGGAAACCGGCGACGTTCCATCGCGGCGAGGAGAACACCGGCCCTTACTGGTCCTGGCGTTTTGTTGGCGAGCCCCCCGGGGACCTGCGCCTGCACGAACCGCTGCTGCGGGTTCTGCACAGCGACAACCGCGGCACGCTGGTGGACGATGAAAGCGGCGACCTGCGTCTTCGCCTGATCGACGCCGACGAAGACGGCCAAGGCCTCTATGAGGTGCGCTGGTATCACCCACCGGTGGCCGAGGAAGGGCACTTTCAACTGGAAGTGAGGGCCGGCGCCAACGCTCCGGCGCTCATTTCACCGGCGTTCCCCTAGCCGGGCGCCCCTAACCGCGCGCCCCTAACCGGGCGTCCCTAACCAACATCACAAGGTGAGGTAAAACCGCGAGGTTAGCGGGTTTCGCGGCCGCCGCCCCCTGCTACACTAGGCCCTTATTCACAGGACGTAGTGTCGTGGAGAGCGGTTGTGGAGAGTGCCATGAGGGCCCTGTTACTGGTGGTTTTGTTTTTAAGCGGGTGCGCCAGCACCACGGAAGTAACCACGCGCACGGTCACCGACACCCCGCCCCCGCCGGCGGAGACCCTGCTTCTGGTGGCGCAAAGCCCGGAAGGCGACACCCGGGAGACCTGGGAACTGACCTGCCGGCCCATCTTCGAGCGCGCCGGCCTGACCGTGCTTCTTAGCCATCAGGAAGTGCCGCTCTGGTACGAGCGGGGCCGCAAGGCGCTGCTCGAGTGGGCCGGCGACAAACCCGTGGACCGTATTCTAGTCGTCGACCTGACCCGCCTGCTGATGTCCGCCCCGCATCTGCGCGATCGCCAGGCGCTCAACCCAATCAACCAGGACAACGAAGTGCGCCCCACCTGGCGCGTGGGCCTGGACGGCGAGCGTATCAAGGACACCCCGCCGGCGGATGTGGAACAGGTGTTCCCCGCCGACCTGCTCACCGGCGACGGCGCCAACCTCTGGCACGGCATGGCGCGCACCCACGAAGCCAACGACCAGACCGCCATCGCCAAGAGCCAGTGCCTGGCCCTGCGCGATACCCTGCGCCAGGCCCGCCTACTGCCCTGACTGCCCTGCTTATGGGTTGAGAGTCGCCGGCCGCGCCCCCACTGTCTTCACGGTACGGTTTTACGGAGGTTGTATGAAAGCGGTGATTCCCGGCACATCCCTGGCGATACACCCGGACCGGTTCCCCGATCCGGTGGCGGACGTCCCCACCGATCAGGACGTCGGCCGCGCGGTTCTCGCCGGCGGCTGTTTCTGGTGCGTGGAAGCGGTCTATCAACCTCTCGACGGCGTGGCATCGGTGGTGTCCGGCTACGCCGGCGGCGATGCCGACAGCGCCCACTACGAAGCGGTCTGCAGTGGCCGCACCGGGCACGCGGAAGTCGTGGAAGTGCGCTACGACCCGTCCCGGATCAGCTTCGGTGCGTTGCTCAAACTGTTCTTCGCGGTGGCCCACGATCCCACCCAGAAAGACCAGCAGGGCAACGACCGTGGGCCGCAGTACCGCTCCGCCATCTTTCCGGTGGACGAGGCACAGAAGCAAGTCGCCGAGGATTATATCCAGCAGCTGGGCAACGCCGGCGCCTTCACCGCGCCCATCGTCACCACCCTGGAGGCCGGGCACCCGTTCCACCCGGCGGAGGATTACCACCAGGATTTCGCGCGGCGCAATCCCAACCAGCCCTACATCACCCATGTGGCGAAGCCGAAGCTGGAAAAACTGCACGCCGCCTTCCCGGAATTGCTAAAGACCTGAGAGGTTGCCATGACTGTCTCCGCCAGCGGTTTCGACCTGACGCCGCTCACCGACGCCGAAAAACAACAGCGGGCCGCCGGCCTCACCGCCGAGGAACGCCGCATCCTGCTGAATCAGGGCACCGAGCCACCGTTCTGCGGGGGGCTGCTCGACAATAAAGAAAGCGGCACCTACGTGTGCAAGCTGTGTCGCCTGCCCTTGTTCCACGCCGACAGCAAGTTTGAGTCCGGCACCGGCTGGCCCAGTTTCTTCGAGCCCGTGGACGCGGAGCACGTGCGCGAGCTGAAGGACAACAGCCACGGCATGGTGCGCGTGGAAGTCCGCTGCGCGCGCTGCGACGGCCACCTGGGCCACGTCTTTCCCGATGGACCGCCGCCCACCGGACAGCGTTATTGCCTGAACTCCGCGTCCCTGGTGTTCGAACCGCAACCGCACTAGCCCGCCGCGCTCACCCGCCTCCTCAGCGGCGCCCGCCCTGGGGGCCCGCGCCCCCAGGGCACCCCGACCCCGGAGCAACCCTCCGCTTGACCCTGGGTAACAAGCGGCCACTCCCGCATTGCCAGCCGAGACACAGTGTCTACTATTGGGGAAAACGTCTAATAACACGCACCTCGGCCAGCCGGCTCAGCCCGCAAGGAGTGCCCCATGAACGCCGTTTCCCCCCTGGCATCACGCCGCCACGACAGCGCCAATGAGCGCTGGTCCCGGATGCCGGTGATCCGCACCGGCGATGACTACATCACCAGCCTGAAAGGACGCGGCACCCGCCTGTTCCTGTTCGGCGAACTGATCGACGAGCCCGCCGACCACCCGATGATCCGGCCCAGCATCAACGCCCTGCGCGCCACCTACGACCTGGCCATCGATGACCCGGAACTGGCCACCGCCCATTCGCCGCTGATCGACGCCACCGTGAACCGCTTTCTGCACATGCCTGAATCGCCCCAGGATCTGGTGATGAAAAACCGCATGCAGCGGCGTCTGGGCCAGCTCACCGGCACCTGCTTCCAGCGCTGCACCGGCCTGGACACGCTCAGCGTGCTGCATTCGATCACCTGGGACATCGATGAAAAACACGGCACCGGCTACCACCAGCGCTACCTGACCTTTCTGAAGGAAGCGCAGCGCCACAATGTGCTGATCGCCGCCGGCATGACCGACCCGAAAGGCGACCGCAGCAAGCGACCCTTCGAACAGAGCGACCAGGACATGTTCCTGCATGTCTCCGGTCGCAACGACGACGGCATCTTCGTGCGCGGCGTCAAGGCGCACATGACCGGCGGCTGGAACCAGCACTGGATCTGCGTGATGCCGACCATGAACCTGAGCGAGCACGACAAGGAATACGCGGTGGTCGGCATGATCCCCGGCGACGCCGAGGGCATCACCTATATCTACGGCCGGCAGAGCAGCGACACCCGCTCCATGGAAGGCGGCAGCATCGACCAGGGCAACGCCGAATACGGCGGCCAGGAAGTGTGGGTGTATTTCGACGACGTGTTCATCCCCCACGAGCATGTGCTGATGGACGGTGAATACGAATTCGCCCAGGACATGGTGGCGCGCTTCACCGCCTACCACCGGGCCAGCTATGTGTGCAAAACCGGCCTCGGCGATGTGATGACCGGCGCCGCCGCCACCATCGCCGACTACAACGGCGTGGATAAAGTCAGCCACATCAAGGACAAGCTGGTGGAGATGGTGCACCTGAACGAGACTATTTTCTCCTCGGGCATCGCCAGCTCCCACGAAGCCAAACCGCTGGCGAGCGGCATCTATATGAACGACGCCATGCTCTCCAATGTGTGCAAGCACAACGTCACCCGCTTCCCCTATGAGATCGCCCGTCTCGCCCAGGATCTGGCTGGCGGCATCGTCGCCACCATGCCCAGCGAGAAAGATCTGGAAAACGAAGAAGCCGGTGCCATTATCCGACGCTTCCTGAAGGGCCGCGACGACATTCCCACCGAGGACCGTATGCGCATTCTGCGCCTGATTGAAAACATGACCCTGGGCCGCAACGCGGTGGGCTATCTCACCGAATCCATGCACGGCGCCGGCAGCCCTCAGGCCCAGCGTATTCAGATACTGCGTGGCATGGATGTGGAAACCAAGAAATGGCACGCCCGCAAACTGGCGGGGATCAAACAGGCGTAAGCCACCGGCGGTCTTGCCAGCCGTGGGGTTCCTGCTAAACTAGCGCCCGCTCGCCCCCGCGGCGGGCCGTGCCGGAATAGCTCAGTCGGTAGAGCAACTGATTCGTAATCAGTAGGTCGGAGGTTCGATTCCTCTTTCCGGCACCATTTTTACAACCGCCCCTCGCCCTCACCGTTGCGCCGCCTCGAGCATAAAAGCGTGAAGGTCACGGCAAATTCCCAGCCACCGCGCCAGCCTCGGTAAAACCTTTATAAAGCTTACGCTTTTCGACCGTGTAACGGCCCTCATTGCATTGACTCAAACGCCCTCTTCGCCAACTGTGTAAGTCCATGTTTCGACCCGCCCACCGCGCTGTGTAGAAGGCCCCGTCTATGACATCCATGTCCGCCGGCAGCAGTACGCCGAATCAGCACGGACGATTCCGTCTCGACGATCCCCGTGAGGAGGCCGAACGGTTATTGGACGCGGCGCTGTCCGGCGACCGCCGCTGCCTGGCGCGCATCGCCGTACACCGTCTGACCCCGGTGAGCGACAAGCCGGGGCTGCCCGACGCCCTGCACACGGTCTCGCGGGAAACGGGCTTTCAGGGCTGGGACCATTTCCAGCGGCATGTCGCCGCCCTGGACACGGCGGCGCAACGCAGCAGCGGGCCACTGGACGACGACCTGGAGACGGTGCACATCCGCTGCGGTTCGGACCTGCGCGATGCCCTTCCCGCCACCGGTCTGCACGGCCATTTTCACACCTTCAGCGATCCCTTTTGCATCGGCCCGTTGCACAGCCTGGGTCGCCAAGCGTTCATGGAGGAGCGCACCCGCTTTCTTTGCGACGCCTTTGGCGGCGACGAAGAGGAAGTCCACCGGCGGCAACAACAGGAATACGACGGCCTCGACCGCGCCATGAACTGCGAACGGGTGGTGCTCTGGTTCGAGCACGACAGCTACGATCAGCTGATCCTCGCCTATGTACTCCATCATCTGGCCCTGCAACGTCGCCCCATCCGGCTGGAGCTGGTGGCCACCGACAGCGTTCCCGGCGTGAACCGGTTCATCGGCCTCGGTCAGTTGGCGCCCGACGTGCTCGGCTGGCTGTGGCAACAACGGCGCCCGGTGGATGACGCCCTGATCGCCCTCGGTCGCCGCGCTTGGCGCGCCGTTACCGCGGACACGCCGCAGCGGCTCAACGCTCTGTTACGCACGCACACCCCCGAATTGCCAATGCTGGGCCGCGCCTTACGTCGACACCTGCTGGAATTGCCCGACGAAGACACCGGGCTGGGCCTGAGCGAACAGCTGGCGATGCAACTGGTGGCCGAGCGCGGCCCGATTACCGTGGGAGAAGTGTTCCGGGACCTGGTGCGCGAGCGCGAGCCGCTGCCCTATCTGGGCGACACCATGTTCTGGTGGATGGTGCAGCCGCTGATGGGCGGCGACCGTCCGCTGCTGACCAGCGATCACGGTGAGGAAACCGCCTGGCAGGACCGCCCCCTGCACATCACTTCCCACGGGCATGCGGTCCTCAGCGGCTATAACAACTGGCTCGACACCCACCCGGCGCGGCGCTGGGTGGGCGGCATCGCCATCGACGGCGACCGTGACAGCTGGTGCTTGAACAAGGGCGCCGGCCAGCCGCAAAGGCGGCCAGCCAACGTAGCCTGAAGGCACGGACCACTACAGCTCGCGGCAGATATCGGCGGCAATGCGAAACGAGCGCAGCCGCTTGTCGTGGTCGAAAATGCCGCCGGTGATCATCAGCTCATCCACCCCGGTCAGATCGCGGAACGCCCGCAACCCGTCACGTACCGTTTCCGGTGCGCCGACCATCGCGTACTTCATCGCCTGACGCACGCCCTCCGCTTCCAGCGGCGACCAGATGTCGTCCATGCTCTCCACCGGTGGCGGCAACGGCCCGGGGCGACCACGCCGCAGGTTCACGAACTGCTGCTGCATGGAGGTGGCCAGGAAGGCGCCCTCCTCGTCGCTGTCGGCGGCGAACACGCCCACCCCCGCCATGGCGTAGGGCCGCTCTAACTGTGCCGACGGTTGAAAGTTGTCGCGGTACACCTGCAAGGCGTCGAGCAAGGCCTCCGGGGCGAAATGCGAGGCGAACGCGAACGGCAGGCCCTTCTGGGCCGCCAGACGGGCGCTGAACAGACTGGAACCGAGCAGCCAGATCGGCACCTTGCTGCCGGCACCGGGCACGGCGCGCACACGCTGATCCGGGGTCGGATCGCCCAAGTACGCCTGCAGTTCTTCCACGTCACGCGGAAACTCCATGGCGTTGCTGTTGAGATCCCGGCGCAGCGCGCGGGCGGTTTCCATATCGGTGCCCGGCGCCCGGCCCAGGCCAAGATCGATGCGGCCCGGGTGCAACGCCGCCAGCGTACCGAACTGCTCGGCGATCACCAGGGGCGCGTGATTGGGCAGCATCACCCCGCCGGAGCCCACCCGAAGGCGCTGGGTGCCGGCGGCGATATGGCCGATCACCACGCTGGTGGCGGCGCTCGCCACGCCGGGCATGTTGTGGTGTTCGGCCACCCAGTAACGGGTGTAGCCCCACTGTTCAGCGTGGCGTGCCAGATCCAGAGAATGGCCCAAGGCCTGGGCGGCATCGCCGCCGCGCAGGATGGGGCTTAAATCAAGAATGGAATATGCGGTCATCAGGCCTCCCGAGCCAAAACGCGTAAGTTTACGGTTGGGGCTCGGAAGACGTTTTTAAAGGCAGGGAGAACGGATTAACCGCCATTCAGGCGACGATAAATTTCGTCCTTGAGGTGCATGCGCTCGACTTTCATGGTCTCCATATCGCGATCCGCGATCGGGTTCTCACGCATTTCCAGCCCGCGAATGGTTTTATCCAGGCGGTCGTGCTCTTCCACCTTGGCCCGGAACTCCGGGTGCTCCTTGGCCAGGGCGTCAATGCGTTCGCGGTGCTGGGGAAATTCATGGTGGATACTATGGGGTTCACCGAGCATAGCTGACAGTTCCTCCGCTATCGGGCCCAAGCGCCGGGGCGGTGCTCGGGCAGGCAATCCTGTTCAAGCTACTACCGCCGGCGGGTGCTTGTCATCCTCGTGGGGGTGACTCAGCGCATACCCCGGGCTTCCTTGATCATATCGTAGGCTTTGCTGATCTCGGCGGTCTTTTCAGTGGACACGCGGATCATTTCCTCCGGCACGCCCCGAGCCGCCAGCTTGTCCGGATGGTGCTCGCTCATCAGCCGCCGGTAGGCCTTTTTGACCTCCTGATCGGAGGCCTCTTCGCTGACCCCCAGCACTTGGTACGCCTCGCCCAGCGACGGCCGCGACGCCCCGGCGGCGCCGCCCGCCCCACCGGCACCGCCGAAGCGCGCCTGGGCCAGCACCATGTTGAGGATCTGCCGGAACTGACTCTCCGGCACGCCCAGCCCGGCGGCGACGCGGAACAGAATGCGCTCTTCCTCCGCGTGCAATTCACCATCCGCCAACGCGGTTTGCAGCAACAACTCCAGAAACACCACCACCAGATGACGGCGCCGCCGGATGCGCTGGCGGAACTCGGCCACGGTCTGGTCGAGCGGGAAATCATCGTCCTTGCCCTGGCGGAAGGCCTCCTGGGCACGGCGGCGCTGCTCGTCGTTGAGCTGCATGCGGCTCATGATCGCTTCGGCCTGGCCAATCTCCTGCTCGCTGACCCGGCCGTCCGCCTTGGCCAGGTGGCCCATGATCGAGAACACCGCCGAGAACAGAGCGTCTTGCACTTCTTCCCGCTCGCCGGGCCGGTAGGGCCGGAACGGGTTGAAGGATTGCACCCGCTCCACGCCACGATCCAGGAAATGGCCGATCAGAACACCGATCGCCAGGCCGATGGGCCCGCCGATCAACATGCCCAACAGGCCGACAATGAGTTTGCCACCCCAACTTCGCATTAATCAGAACTCTCTATGGTCATCTACTGGTAGGGAAAGACCACGAAGTATCCTGGAGGTTCGCGCACAAACGCAAACCCGGGCCTGTTCAGGCCCGGGGAGGAAGGTATGCGGTGGTGCCCTCAACCTGCTTGGGTGGCGCGGTTACCGCGCTCCCTTAACCTGCTTTAGTGGCGCGGTTACCGCGATCCCCCAACCTACTTGGTGGCGCGGTTACCGCGCCACCAGGCCGCCACCGCCAGGACGACGGCGGCGGCCTGGGCGAGCGCGCCCTGCAGGGTGGGGAAGAAACCGATCCACTCCAGCGTCGGCAGACCGATGTAGGTGGCGTTGATCAGGCCGGCTTCCTGCAGGGCGGCGATGCCCTTGCCGAGCAGAATCACCGACAGCACCAGCAGCACCAGGCTGGTGGCCTTGAAGAACAGGCCCAGCGGCAAGCGCATACCCAACCGGAAGATCAACACGCACACCACCGCCAGCGCGGCCAGCGCCGCCAGCAACCCGTACAGCAGATACGGCTGGGTGGCCTCGGTGACCTGGGTCCACAGCGCCTGATAGAACAGGATGGTTTCGAACATCTCCCGGTACACGGAGATGAACGCCACCAGGGTCAGGGTCCAGACCGTACCGGCGCCGAGGGCGTTATCCACTTTACTCTTGATGTAGCCCATCCACTTCTGGCTGTTGCTGTTGCTGTGCATCCAGAAGCCCACATAGAACAGGATCACCGCCGCCACCAGGCCGGCGACACCCTCGGTCAGCTCCCGCGAGGCGCCGCTGAAGTTGATCACCGTGGACGCGGCAAACCAAGTGGCCACGCCGGCGATCAGCGCCGCCACCCAACCGAAGTGGATATGGCGGCTGGCCGAGCGGGCGCCCGCCTTGCGGGTGAAGGTCAGCAAGGCGGCCACGATAAGCAGCGCCTCCAGACCCTCGCGGAACAGAATGAAGAAACTGGCCGAGAAGGTGGCGGCGGCGCTCAGGCCGTCGCCACCAAGGGCGTCCTCGGCGGCGGCCAGGCTGTCGCGGGCCTCGGCCACTTTGGCGTCCACCGCGGAGGGCTCGTCGCCCTGTTCAATGGCCTGGCGCACCGCCATGAAACGGCGCTCGGTGGCGCGCATCAGATCGCTGTCCACCGCCGAGAGCTGCTGCTCGATCATCTCGAAGCCGTCCAGGTAGGCCGACAGCGCGGCGGCGCGGGCCGCCGCCCGGTCGCCGTCCGCGTACAGGCTGGCGGCCTTACCGAGCTTGGCGTCACTGATTTCGATAAACCGGTTCTGGCTGAACAGCGCTTCCGGATTACGGCGCAAGTAACCCATGGCCTGAACCGCCGGTGTGCCGATCTCGTCGCGCATGTCCGCGGGCGCCTTGCCAATTACCGTGTCCAGCGTCATCTCGGTTTTCAGGCCCGGGGTGCCGCGCAGAGCCTGCTCGCCGGCGGCCGCCTCTTCATCGGACACCGCCTTGCCGCCCACGTAAAACGCCAGCGCCCAGCGCTCCGCGTCGCTAAGCTGGCCCTCGTAAGCGGCCATGCCGGTGCCGTCCACGCCGCCGGTGATGGTGGTGTAGAGGCCCAGCATGGAGCGGCCCATATAGCGGCCCCGTTCGTGAAAGTCGGTAGGGGCCGGTTCCAGCGCCGCGCCGGCGGGGCCATCGCCACGCCCCTCGGCACCGTGGCAGGCGGCGCACTGGGTCTGGTAGAGCTGCGCGGCCTGCTCCATATCCGGTGCCGTCTTGGGAATCACCGGCAGGCCGTACACCGTCACCAGGGTGCCGCGAATTTTCTGGGCCAGCGCCTGGATGCGCGCCCCCGGCGCCATGTCGTCGACGGCGGCCTCCAGCTGTTGCGCCTGATCGGCCAGCCGCTGCTTGCCTTCCACGTCGTCCAGGGTGGCGATGCCCTCGCTCAACAAGCGGGTGAATTCGTCCATCTCCGCGTATTCCGCGTCGCTGACGATTTCGCCGTCCTGTACCGCGTTAACGTAGTCCGCGCCGACATATTCCACCAGCTGCACCAGGGCGGTCTGGTCCGCGGCCCGGGCGGTGGCGGTCAGGGTGAGAAAGCACAGCAACAAAAAAACGCCCAGGGGGCGCCGCTTGATGAGAACCATGGATCCGGATTCCAGCGTCTAAAAGTGAATAATTCTTATTTATGTTCCCTTTCCGGGCCCGCTGTGTCAAAGGGTTTTACCCAACCGTGAGCGCCAGTACCTTGCTGATGTGGGCCTGCGGGCGCCCGGATTCGCTCTGCCACTGGTTGAACGCCGCCTGCGCCGCACGCTGATCGCGCTGGCTTGCCAGGGTCTTGTCGATGATACGGTGAGACTTGAGCACGCTGATCACATCGTCGGTGGGGTACCAGGTGTCGCGCCCCACCATACGCAGGAAGGCGGCGCCGGAGTTGCCGCCCAACTGCTTGCCGCGCTTTTTCAGCAGCATCCACATGCCGACGGTGTCCTGCGCCGGCCAGTCCGCCAGCCAGCGGCCCATGCTGCCGTATTCCCGGCGTAGATCGAGCACCAGCTGGGCGTTGTGGCGGATCGCCTTGATCTTGCCCCAATGGCGGATCAGGCGGGTGTCCTGCATGCGCTCTTCGAGCATGCTGTCCGGCATCAGCACCAGCTTGTCCGGGTCGAAACCGAAAAACGCCTGTTCAAACGCCGGCCATTTGGCGTCCACCAGGGAATGCTTGAGCCCGGCTCGGAATACCCGCCGGGTGAGCGCGGAAAAATAAAAAGCGTCGTCCGGGCGGCGCAGCTGGGCGGCGGTCTTCACCGCCGGCAGTTGCGCTTCCACCGGCTTGAGGCCGCCCTTGCGGTTCACCGCCAGGGCCAGCAGGTCCTTGAACTCGATCATCAAATGCTCCCGGCTGCTTCGTATACAGTGTTTTCCCGCCATTGTAGAATCCAGGCCTCTACGCCGGAGGCAGTATTCATGAGCGGTCATCAAACCACGATCAACAAATCCGACAAACTCAAAGGCGTCTGCTACGACATCCGTGGCCCGGTGCTGCGTGAAGCACACCGTCTGGAAGACGAAGGCCACCGGGTGATCAAGCTCAACATCGGCAACCCGGCGCCGTTCGGCTTCGAGGCGCCGGAAGAGCTGCTGCAAGACGTGATTCACAACCTGCCGGATTCCACCGGTTACTGCCATTCCAAGGGGCTGTTCCCGGCCCGCAAGGCGGTGATGCAGTATACCCAGACCAAGGGCATAGAGAACGTCACGGTCGACGACATCATCATCGGCAACGGCGTCTCGGAACTGATCGTGATGGCCATGCAGGCGCTGCTCAACTACGGCGACGAAGTGCTGCTGCCGGCGCCGGACTATCCGCTGTGGACCGCCGCCGTACGCCTGTCCGGCGGCAACCCGGTGCACTACCTGTGCGATGAAAAGCAGGACTGGCAACCGGCCCTGGACGATCTGCGCTCGAAAATCACCGACCGCACCCGGGCGATGGTGATCATCAACCCCAACAACCCCACCGGCGCCAACTACGACAAGGCGCTGCTGCAGGAAATGCTGGAGATCGCCCGCGAGCACGATCTGATCGTGTTCGCCGACGAGATCTACGACAAGATTCTGTACGACGGCGAGGTGCACCACTCCATCGCCTCGATGGCGGACGACCTGCTGTTCATCACCTTTAACGGGCTGTCCAAGAATTACCGGGCGGCCGGCTTCCGCGCCGGCTGGATGGTGATCTCCGGCGCCAAGTACCGCGCTGAGAATTACATCGAGGGCCTGGACATGCTGGCCAGCATGCGGCTGTGCGCCAATGTGCCCAGCCAGCATGCGATCCAGACCGCCCTGGGGGGCTACCAGAGTATTGGCGACCTGGTGCTGCCCACCGGGCGCCTGGGCCGCCAGCGCGACAAAGCCTGGGACATGCTCAGCTCGATTCCCGGTGTCAGCTGCGTCAAACCCAAGTCCGCGCTCTATCTGTTCCCACGCCTGGATCCGAAGGTATTTCCGTTCCAGGACGACGAAGCGTTCGCGCTGGACCTGCTGCGCCAGGAGAAAGTGCTGATCGTTCAGGGCACCGCCTTCAACTGGCCGGATCCGGACCATTTTCGGGTTGTGTTCCTACCGCGCATGGACGACCTGCAGGATTCCATCGGTCGCATCGCCAACTACCTGGACCGGATCAGAAAGAAGTAATCCCATGCACTTACACATCGACGACTTCAGCCAGGACGTGGCGCGAATACTGTTGCAGTTGTACATGAACTTTCCGCGTCCCCAGGCCGTCTATGTGGAGGACATCAGCGGCCCCGACCAACTGGACGAGGCGGGGCTGCACGGCAAAAGGCACATGGCCTGCCTGGGGGCGATGCTGTGGTTGGCTGAAGAGGGTTTCCTGCGTTACCAGAGCACCCTTTATCAAGAGGGCATTGAACAGGCGGTGCTCAGCAATCGCGCGTTCACCTTGCTGACCGCCACCGACGACACGGACCCGGGGTCAGACCCGGCTCTGCCCATCAGTGTCCAACTGGAGCGCGCCACCCTGGCCGAGCGGTTCCGCGCCGCCCTGGCGGCCAGGGACTCCACCCGGATCGCAGCGCTGGTGCGTCACTTTCTGGCCCGCGCCACCCCCTGAACGTCCACTCTACCCAGGGACGGTTTTCATGAGACCCGCGCCACGGCGGGACTTGAGGAAACAATGACAGCTTTACGATACCGCCCCGACATTGAGGGTTTGAGGGCGCTCGCGGTTTTACTGGTAATCGTTTACCACTTTGAGGTGCCAGGCATCAGCGGCGGCTTTATCGGCGTCGACGTGTTTTTCGTGATCTCGGGTTTCGTGATCACCGGCCTGCTGACCCGTCAGATGGACCAGGGCGGCTTCCGTTTCGGTAACTTCTACGCCCGCCGTATCCGGCGTCTGGTGCCGGCCTTTCTGCTGGTGTCCACGGTCACCTTCCTGATCATTTCGCCGTTCTATATCGGCGACGACTACTACATTTACGCGAAGAGCTGGCTGGCCTCGCTGATGGGGGTCAGCAACCTCTACTATTTCGCCGAGCTGAGCCAATATTTCGCCCCGGAAACGCGCAGCCTGTCATTGCTGCACACCTGGTCACTGGCGGTGGAGGAGCAGTTCTACCTGCTGTGGCCGGCGGCGACGCTGTGGGCCTGGCGCAGCGGTCGGCTGACCCGCTCGCCGAGGGTGTTCCTGGCCCTGCTGGTGGCCGCCCTGCTGCTGTCCGTGTACCTGGCCTACAGCCATCCCAAGGCGGCGTTTTATCTGCCGCCGGCGCGGCTGTTCGAATTCATGCTGGGGGCCGGCGTGGCCCTCTACGGTCACCGCCTGCCTACCCCGGGCCCCAGACAAGCGGAAGGCCTGGCGTTCGCCGGGGTGGCGATGATCCTCGCCACCGCCGTGCTCCTCACCAGCAACGATCCGTTCCCCGGGCTTAACGCCCTATGGCCGACGCTGGGCACGGCGATGGTGATTCAGGCCGGGCTGGCGCAACCGAACACGGTCACCGCCCGCCTGCTCAGCCTACCGGTGATGGTGTTCCTGGGCGGGCTCTCCTACTCGCTGTACCTGTGGCATTGGCCGCCGGTAGCGTTGTTGCACTACCAGCTCATCGACCTGACCTGGCCGATTCGTCTGGGCCTGTTCGCGGCGGTGCTGCTGGCCTCCTGGCTGGGCCACAAGTGGGTGGAAAACCCACTACGGCGCCGCCCCTGGAACCTCAAGCACGCCTTCAAAATTCTGTTGTTTGTACCCCTGCTGACGGTCTGGGCGATCCAGTCCACCATCCGCATTGCCGACGATCTCAGCTTCCGTATCCCCGAGGAACGCCGCGACCTCTACGAGATCATCGTGCAAAACGACAGTGCTGACGTGCACGAGCCCTGCTTTAAAGGCCCCCCTCGGGATTTCGTACGTGACGAGGCCTGCCTGTTCGGCCAGCCCCTGGACGCCGGTGAGCGGCCGGACAGCGTGCTGATCGGCGATTCCCACGCGATTGCGCTGATCGGCTTCATGCAGGTCTTCCTGGAGAGCACCGATCTTTCCCTGTTGCTGATCACTCAGGCCTCCACGCCCTTCATGCCCGGCGAACTGACCAAAGAGGCGTTTCCCGGCGATGACGAGAAGACCCTCCGCAACCGGGCTCTCACCGAGTACCTCAAGCAGCAACCGATGACGGTGTTTATCTCCGCGTGGTGGCGGTCCTACCTGCGCTCGAGCGCGTTCCACGATTACTTTATGGAGAGCATCGACTGGCTGCTCGACCAGGGCCACCGGGTGGTGGTGCTGGAAGGGGTGCCGGAGTTGCCCTCTGATACCCATGCGCAGTGCCGGTTAAAGGGCCTGAAAGACTGCACCATCGACGCCGCCGATGTCGCCGCCCAACAACGCGACTTCAACCGGTTCCAGCGCGCCGTGGAGGCCCGCTATCCGAGCGTGGAATGGATCGACCCGAGCCGCGTGCTGTGCAATGCACAGCGCTGCCAGACGGTGCTGGACGGCATCCCCCTGTACCGGGATGAGAGCCACCTCAATTACATCGGCGCCCAGGAAATCGGCCAGGCGTTCCGGGCCCGGTTCGGTAACCCTTTGAAACCGCTCAAGGCGCCGGCCGCTGATAGCGATACGCCAACGCCTTGAGCGCCGGCTCGGCGGCCTCGTCGAAACCCGGCGCACCGGGCAACTGGCCTTGGAAGGTGGCGCCGGGCAGCCGCTCCGCCGCCTGCTGGCGCAGCCAGCCCGCCGGCAGCCAGGGCGCGTTCAGGCACAGCAGCAGCTCCGCTTCCGGTGCCAGCAGCTTGCTCAACCGGTCCAGTACCTTGGGGTAATCCCGCTCCACCAGAAAGCTGCCCTTCTGGGCGCTGGGCGGGTCCGCCACGATCAGGTCGTAGCGGCCCAGGGCATGCAGCTTCTTCCAGCTTCGAAACACATTATGGGGCAGATAATGCACCTGGGCGTCGGCGAAACCGTTGGCGTTCTGGTTTTCCTGGCCCAGCGCCAGCGCCGGCCGGGACAGGTCGATGTTGACCACCGAGCGGGCGCCACCGGCCAGCGCCGCCACCGAAAACGCACCGGTAAAACTGAACAGGTTAAGTACCCGCTTGCCCTGGGACCGTTCCCGCAACCAGGCCCGCCCCGGCGCCATATCCGCGAAAAAGCCCAGGTTCTGGCCGCGCTGGAAATCAAGGCGGTAGCGCAAGCCGGCCTCCTCCGCCCAGCTGGTCTCCGGCAGTGCCCCCCGCCGCACCTCGGTGACCGCCGGCCGGCGGTGGCGGTGCTGAAACACCAGGGTGTCGCAACCCAGCGCCGCCAGCGCCTCGCCAAGACGCTGCTCCAACGCCGCCAGCGTGGCCGCGTCGTAATCGTCGAACAGGGTCGCCACCAGCACCGGCGGGAACCGGTCCAGGGTGAGGCCTTCCCAGCCAGGCAGCGTCTTGCCGCGGCCGTGAAAAAGCCGGTGACGGCCATCCTGCGGGGGAACCAGAAAGGGGCTGAGCAGGTCTATCGAATCGGGGGAAGGCATGCGCATCAAGGACCGATGGAAACCGGCGAGTATCGCCGCCGGGGCGCTTGAAGACAACCGCGACGCCCCCATTTAACGATCGGTTTGACAACGTCCTTTTGGTTTTGGAGATCGACCTCAATGATGCGCATCGCGCTGTTCTTGCTTACCAACCTGGCGGTGATCGTGGTGGCCAGCATCACGCTCAGCCTGCTGGGTGTGAATTCCTATCTGGCGCAAAGCGGCACCGGGCTGGATCTGGGCAACCTGCTGATCTTCAGCGCCGTGTTCGGCTTCGCCGGTTCGTTCATTTCGCTGCTGATATCCAAGCCCATGGCCAAATGGTCGACCCGGGCACAGATCATCAAACAGCCCTCCAACAGCGGCGAGAAATGGCTGCTGGATACGGTGCGTGAGCTGTCTGAAAAAGCCGGCATCGGAATGCCGGAAGTGGCTGTTTTTCCGGCCCAGCAGTCCAACGCCTTCGCCACCGGCTGGAACAAGAATAATGCCCTGGTGGCGGTCTCCCAGGGCATGCTGCAACGCTTCCGCCCGGAGGAAGTGCGCGCCGTGCTGGCCCATGAAATCGGTCACGTGGCCAACGGCGACATGGTCACCCTGAGCCTGATCCAAGGCGTGGTGAACACCTTCGTGATCTTCGCCGCCCGCGTGGTCGGCTCGGTGGTGGACAGCTTTATGCGCCGCGACGGCGGTGGCGGCCTGGGCTTCGGCTATTACATCGTGGTGTTCATCGCGGAGATCATCTTCGGCATCGCCGCCAGCACCATCGTGATGTGGTTCTCGCGGCGCCGGGAATACCGCGCCGACGTGGCTGGCGCGCAACTGGCGGACCGTCGCGACATGGTCAGCGCCCTGCAGCGCCTGAAGGCGGAGTACGAGGTGCCCAACCAGATGCCGGACTCGCTGGTCGCCTTCGGCATCAACAGCGGCGTGCGCCATGGTCTGGCCGCCCTGTTCCGCTCGCACCCGCCGCTGGACGACCGGATTCAGGCGCTCACCGAAAAACGCTACGGGTAGGTCGGGTAGGAGCGGGCCTTGTGGGAGCGGGCCATGCCCGCGAAAGGCCGGCAAAGCCGGCCGGCAGGATCCCAGAGGCCTTTCTATTACGCTTCTAGAGATGTCTCTGGGATCCTGCCGGGTGACTAAAGCCACCCTTTCGCTTGCAAGGCAATCTCCCACAAACCCCAGCTTCGTAGAGAGGTTCGGCGCTAGCGATAACCCGCGTCGGTAGCGACGCGGTACAAGAGAGTGTCTTCGTAGCCGCTGATCACCGGCCAGAGCCCGCATAGGGACCGGTCGAGCTCGGCGTCACCGGTGTCCACCACCAGTGGGCGCCCTTCCAGGGTGCCCAGCTTGGTACGGCTGGCGAGAATATTGATGCGGTCCTTCCCCAGGTGCCGGATCACCGCCGGGCTGAATTGCTGGTTGCCGCGCCCAAACAGATGGCCCTGGCCGCCGATCACGGTCAGCAGTGCCCGGGCCGGCGCGTCACCGATCACCTCCAGTATTTGCGCGGCGCCCACATCGGCGGCCACCACTTCCTCATTCCGGATGATGTCCACGCCCAGCAAGGTGTTGGGCAGCCCCAGCTGCTCCATCACTACCGCCACGGTGGAGCCCGAGCCCACCAGGTAGTAGGTGTCCGGCTCCAGGGTATCGATTACCCAGGCGGCGATCTCAGTGACCACCAGATCTTCCACCTCGCGGCCGCCGCATTTTACTTGCTGCAGATAACGGGCCTCGGCGGGCACGTTCAGGTCGCCGTAGTGGCGCGCCTGGACCCGTCCGGCCCGGAAGGCGTCTTCGTCGATGTCGCGCACCTCGGCCTCGTGCAGCGCCACCAGACCGCCGTCCACTAAGTCCGCCAGCAACTCACCGGCGGCTTCCGGGTTAATGGCATAAACCGCGGAGTGCATCTTGCAGCCCGCCGGCACGCCCAGTACCGGCACGTCTTTATCGCCCAAGGCGTCAACCAGATCCCGCGCGGTGCCGTCACCGCCGGCGAACAGCAGCAGTTGTGCCCCGGCATCGACCAGGGCGCGAGCGGCGCGGCGGGTGTCATCGGCTTCGCTGGGCGATGGCGGCTCACCGAGCGCGCGCGCCGGGAGGCCGGCGGCCTGGCAACTGTCCTCGCCCATGGCGCCGCCCCAGGTGAGCACCTCCAGCCGTGCGGTCCGCGCGGCCAGACCGGTCAGCGCGCGGGTCATGCGGTCCACCGCCATGGGCGTGGCGCCGCGTCGCAGTGCCTCTTCGCGGGTGTCGCGTCCGTCGCTGCCTTTCAGGCCCACGGCACCGCCCACGCCGGCGAACGGGTTAACCAGCACGCCCAGAACCAGACGATTCTCGATGTTTGTCATAAAACGATCATGTCTCTTTATAACAATGGCCGGGTCGCAACGCCGGAGACCTTAGCATGAGCTGCCTGTCCTATTCACAAACGCCCCGTGGCGCGGACTTCCACGGCGCCGCCGTCCTCGACGCCCAGGGCCGCGAAATCCCCATCACCGAGGCGATGATCCTGCGGGCCTGTGAAGAGCTGGAACAGGCCTGGCGCTACCCGAAGCGTTCGACTCGAAAAGCAAGCTGACCAGCGCCTGAAGCGACGGCGCCACCTTACCCTGATGGCGCCAGTGATGCAGTTCATGTCGGGGTGGGTATTGCTTGCGCAACTGATCGAAGGCGGCACCCGGGTCGCTCTCGCGCAAACTGCGCCGCAGCCGCTGATCGTCCTCGGGTAACCGGTGGGCATGCCGTAAAAGCGCCAGCAACTGGCTTTCGTCTTCGACGTCCTGAGTCAGTGCCCGCGGCGGCGAGGGCCTCTCCCCGGCGGGCCTCGGCTCGCCCTGCCAAAGGCACCAGGCCTCGTAGAGCATGGCGCTGCCCAGCCGCTTGCCTTCGACGCTATAACCGGCCACATGAGGCGAACCGATAAAAGCCCGCTCCAGCAGGTCCGGATCAAGCCTTGGCTCTCCTTCCCACACGTCCAGAAAAGTCAGAGGGCCGTCGCCCGAGGCCAGACGACGGGCCAGGGCCTGGTTATCGATCACCGGCCCCCGGCAGGTGTTGATCAACGTCTGGCCGTGGTGGAGCGCCGCTAACCGGGTCTTGTCGAGCAAATGCTGGGTGGCCTCTCCGCCCCGCTGGATCAGCGGCACATGAAGGCTGATCGCGTCCGCCGCCAGCGCTTCGTCCAGGGGCACCGACGGCACCCGGCCGGCGCGCGCCAGCGGCGGATCGCAACCGAGCACCACCACGCCCAGCGCGCGCAACCAGGACGCCACCAGCCCCCCCACATTACCCAGGCCGATCACGCCCACGGTGCTGCCGCGCAAGGAGCGCCCATGGTGGCGGCTCGCCATCAGCAGCGCCTGCAAAACGTATTCGGCCACCGCCCGGGCATTACAACCGGGGGCGCAGGCGAAGGCGATACCCAGCCGGTCCAGGGCCGCCAGATCCACATGGTCGGTACCGATGGTGGCGGACCCCACGAACCGCACCGGCGTGCCCGCCAACAAGGACTCGGTGACCGGGGTCACCGAGCGCACCAGCAGGATGTCCGCGTCGCGCAGGTCGGCGCGCTTGAGACGCCGCCCATCCCCCCGGGTTACCCGGCCCAGGCGTTCGAAATCGTCCAGGGCGGGCATGTTTTCGTCGGCGACGATGTGCATCGGCAATCTCAGTAACGCAGCAAGGCGGTGGCGCTGTCCGACACGGCGCCAGTGTAGCCACCGCCGAACAGATTGAAGTGGTTGAGCAAATGATACAGGTTGTAAAGCCGGCTGCGATGCTGAAAATTCTCGTCCCCCGGGTTTTTCCCATAGGCGCGGTAAAACGTCTCCGGCACCCGACCGAACAACGACAGCATGGCCAGGTCGACCTCGGCGTGGCCGTAGTACACCGCCGGATCGAACACCACCGGTCGGTCCCCCGCCAGGGCGCCGACATTGCCGCGCCACAGGTCGCCGTGCACCAGCACCGGACGGATTGCCTGCCCTTCCAACCAGGCCGGTGCCGCTGCCATCACCCGTTCCACTCGCTGGGCAACGGCGAAGCCCAGGCCCCGGTCGCGGGCCCAGCGCAGTTGCGGCATCAACCGCTGTTCGACGAAAAAACGCGACCAGTCCGTGTCCGGGGTATTGCGTTGCGGGTTGGCGCCGATCCAGTTATCACGGTGATAGCCGAATCGCTCGCCCGCCACGTCGTGCAACGCCGCCAGGGCACGGCCGAAAGCGGGCCAGAACGCCTCGCCCGGCGCCGCCAGCGGCAACCACTCCAGCAATAGGGCACGGCCTCCGGCCAGGCGGTCGTGATCGAGCACCTCGGGCACCCGTATCGCCGCCGCCAACGCGGACAGGCCGTCCGCCTCCGCGTCCAGGGCTTCGCCGCCCGGCAGCCATTTGAGAAAGCCGGGCCGGCCCTTCAACTCGACCTGAAACGTGGCGCCGGTGTCGCCGCCACCCAGGGCATCGACCCGGCAGTCCCGCGCCGCCAGGCCATGCCGGGCCGCCAGGGCGGCCTGAATCCGTTCACTGGTTATCATGGCGTTATGGTAAGAGAGCGGCGCCGTCGCGAAAACCGCGCTCACTCCGTGGGCCTGGCCTGGTTTTTTCGATAAGCGCCGGGCGCGCAGCCGGTCCAGCGCCGGAACGCATGGTAGAAATTAGCGATGTCGGAAAACCCCAAACGGCGGGCGAGATCCGGCATGTCGCAATGGCCGTGGCGCAACCGCCGGCAGGCGTACTCCATGCGCACCTGGTCGCGCAGGCGCGCGAACTGAACGCCTTCGTCGTGTAACCGGCGCTGCAGAGTGCGTGCGGTCATCTCCAGCCGGTCGGCGACCACCTGCACGGTCAGCGGCCCTTGCCCCAACCCGGCGTGCAACTGCTCGACCACCTGCCCGGTGACACCGCCGGCCCGCCTCAGCGCCTGCAAGTGAACGTCCGCCGCTCGCTCCAGGTCACGCTTACGGGCGGCGTCCACGGACGGCAGGTTTTGCCCAAGCAACGCTGGAGAGAACACCAGAGCGTTGGCCGGCTGACCGAAATCAAGCCCGCAACCGAAAAAGGAGCGATACTCGGCAAGCTGCTCGGCGGGCGGGCAAGGATGGCGGAACGTCACCCGCTGAATCAGCATCCGCCCGCCCAGCAACGACCGCCCCAGGGCGACGAGGGCGGCCACCAAAAGGTCGTTGTGGGCCCGGGTTCGCGCAACGGCAAGCGCCTCACCGCCGCCCACGGTCAGGGTGCATTGGTGCTCTTCGCGGTGCAGCACCAGTGCCAGATACGGCAGCATCAGTTCGCGATAGCGCAGCAACACCAGCAACGCCTGCTCCAGGGTCTCGGAGGCGGCCATCAACGCGCCCAGCGGCCCCAGGTCACGGTAATGATTGCCGCGCCCCACGCGCAGCCCGATTAACGGGTCCCCGGCCTGCACCAAGGCGGTGCCGAGCAGTGTGTCCAGTTGCGCGGAGGTAAGGTAACCGTCGACCCCGGCGACGGGATCCGTGTCCAGCCCGGCCAGCCGTAACAGCGCTTCCCTGTCAGGGTAGCCGCGCAGGACGATTTCCAGCAGACCTGGAACGGTGTCTGCCGGCAGCAATTGAGCCACCATGATGCATTCCTTTTGTTCTTTTTTTGTCGACGCTAGGCAGCGCTTTGCCCGCGGTCAAGCAGACCAAAGGCGAATGGCCCGATCCCACCCGCGCCGGAACTGGTGACGCGGCGCCAGGATGGGTACTCTTATCCCCGGCACGCACGCCAGCCACACACTGTCACGGCCAGCCGGTCACGAGGATTAGATGCTCAAACGTTACTTCATCGACGAAGTCACCGAGACCCAGGCGTCACGGCGCCAGGCGTTTTCCCTGTTCAACCAGGTCAGCGGCTGGGCGGACTGGTGCTCCGTGGTCCGCCACGCGCGGCTGTTCGGCGGTGAGTGGCGCGAGGGCGCCGCACTGCTGTTCGTGGCCGACCTGCCGCGTCTACCGCCAGCGCCGGTGGTGGTGCGTATCCAGGAATACCGGGAAAACGAGTCCATCGCCTGGGGGCTGGAGTTGCCCATGGCCAGCATCACGCACCGTTTCACCTTTATCGACGATGGTGAGGGGGGCTGTCGGGTGCATCAGGAGGAATGGTCCGAAGGGCTGATGACCCTGCTGACGTTGCCCGCGGGCCGGTTGATCCATCGTTTCGACCAGCGTTTCGCCCGCGAATTCGCCGCCATGTTCTAGGGATCCTTGATGACGTCTCGATTGTTTCGCGCCTATTGCCGGCTGGTTCTTCGCCACCCCCTGTTCTGGCTTGCCGCGGTGGGCGCCCTGTGCGCTGTCGCCGCCTGGCAGGCCACCGATTTCAAACTGGATGCGTCGGCGGAATCCCTGACGCTGGAAAACGACCAGGCGCTGGCGTACTACCGGGAAGTCGCCAAACAGTATGGCGGCAGCGACTTCGTGGTCGTCACCTACACCCCCAAGGAGCGGCCGCTGTTTCAGCCGGACACCCTGCGGCACATCCAGGCGCTGCAGGACGAACTAAAAAGCGTGGACCGGGTGGGTTCGGTCTACAGTTTCCTGGACGTGCCACTGCTGTTCAGCCCCAAGGTCGCGTTCACCGACCTGTCCGATGGCTACCGCACGCTGCGCGACCCGGGCGTGGATCTGGCGATGGCGAAGCGCGAATTCACCGACGTGAATCCGCTCTACGAGGACCTGTTGGTCAGCGATGACGGCCGCACCACCGCCCTGCTGCTCACCTTCGAACGCGACGAGCGCTACTATCAGTTGCTCAACCGCCGCAACGCCCTGCGTGACCAGGAGCGCGCCGGCGAGCTGAGCGATCGGGAAGCCGAGGAGCTGGAACGGGTCGCCGCCGAGTTCAGCGAATACCACAGCCAAGTGCAGGCGCGCACCCAGGAAGAAGTGCGCGAGATACGCGGCATCATGGACGGTTACCGCGACCAGGCGCAGCTGTTCCTGGGCGGTGTGCCGATGATCGCCTCGGACATGATCCGCTTTATCAGCTCCGACCTGAAAGTGTTCGGCCTTGGCGTGCTGATCTTCCTGGTGCTCACCCTGTTTCTGATCTTCCGCCGCCCGCGCTGGGTGGTGGTGCCGCTGGCCTGCTGCGCGGTGACCGCCCTGGTGGTCACCGGCTGGCTCGGCTGGATGGACTGGAAGGTGACGGTGATCAGCAGCAACTACCTGTCGCTGCTGCTGATCATTACCATGTCGATCACCATTCACCTGACGGTGCGCTACCGGGAACTGCACGAAGAGAACCCGGACGCCGATCAGAGCTGGCTGCTCAAGGAAACCGCCGCGCACATGATGCGGCCGAGCATCTACATGGTGCTCACCACCATGGTCGGTTTCTCTTCGCTGGTGATCAGCGACATCCGCCCGGTGATCGACTTCGGCTGGATGATGACCATCGGCATCGGCGTCGCGCTGGTGACCTGCTTTCTGCTGTTCCCCGCCCTGCTGGCGCCGCTGGCGGCGGGCCGGCCGCGCCAGGGCCGGGACTTCACCCGCCGCATTACCCTCGCCTTCGCCGGCTTCGCCGACCGGGGCCGGTTGCCGCTGCTGGTGCTCACCGGGCTGGTGCTGATCGCCGCGGTCTGGGGCATGACTCGCCTAACGGTGGAAACCCGCTTTATCGACTACTTCCAGGAAGACACCGAGATCTACCAGGGCATGCTGCAGATCGACCGCAAGCTGGGCGGCACCACACCACTGGATATCGTCATTGATGCCCCCGAGGAAAATACCGACAACGCCCCGCGCGCCACGCAACGCGACAGCGCCGACACGGCCGCGCGCGACGATGGCTTTGGCGCGGTGGAAGCGGACCCATTCGCCGACGATGGTGGCACTGGCAACGGCGCCGACGGCTTCGGCGCGGTGGAAGACGACCCCTTCGCTTCCGGCGATGACGGCTTCGGCGAACCCGCCGGCGACGACCCCTTCGCCGCCGGTGGCTCTTCCGGCCAGGCCCGCGCCAGCGACGGCCCCAACCTGAAAGGCGCCTACTGGTACACGCCCCAACGGTTGGACCGTATTATTGAGATGGAGCGCTACCTGGAATCCCTGCCGGAGACCGGCAAGGTGCTGTCCATCGCCACCACCTACGAGGTGGCCAAGAAAATCAACGACGGCCCGCTCAGCTACGTGCAGCTGATGCTGCTCGCCAGCTTCATCCCCGACGACCTGCGCTCGCAGCTGGTCAGCCCCTATCTATCCGACGACGGCCGGCAGATCCGCATCAGCGTGCGCGTGGTCGACTCCCACCAAGGGCTCAACCGCAACCAGCTGCTGGAACAGATCCGCACCGACATGCTGGAAAAATTCGACCTGCAGCCCGAGCAACTGCACCTCACCGGCGCCATGGTGCTCTACAACAACATGCTGCAAAGCCTGTTCGATTCACAGATCAAAACTCTGGGCTATGTGTTCGCGGCGATCATGCTGATGCTGCTGGTGCTGTTCCGTTCCCTGCCGGTGGCGCTGATCAGCATGGTACCGAGCCTGGTGAGCGCCGCCTCGGTGCTGGGGCTGATGGGCTGGATCGGGCTGCCGCTGGATCTGATGACCATCACCATCACCGCCATCACCATCGGCATCGCCGTGGACGACACCATCCACTACGTGCACCGCTTCCACGAGGAGCTGCCCCGCGACGGCGACTACCGAGCCACCGTGCGGCGTTGCCACGGCTCTATCGGCAAGGCCATGTACTACACCTCCCTGGTGATCATCGCCGGCTTCTCGATTCTATCGCTGTCTAATTTCAACCCCAGCGTGTACTTCGGCCTGCTCACCGGCCTGGCGATGCTGGTGGCGCTACTCAGCAACCTGACCCTGCTGCCGGCATTGCTGATGAGCGTCAAACCCAAGCTGCGCGCCGGCCCGACCACCAATATGGCGGAGTAATATCCCGGCCTGTTGGTCCTGGTGGGAGCGGGCTGTGGGAGCTTGCCTTGCAAGCGAAAGGCCGGCAAAGCCGGCCGGCAGGATCCCAAAGACTTTTTTGTTCCAGTTTCCGTTGCTCCGTATCGGAGACGCGGTGCAATGGTGGCGTGTCCTGGACGGGCACACCCGATCCCGGTGCGGGCTTTCTGGAGAGAAAAGTCTCTGGCATCCTGCCGGGAGCTTCGCTCCCTTTCGCGGGCGAGGCCCGCTCGCACAATCCGTGCTATGACCCGGGGCCCAGGCTGGAGGGCCCCACCCCAAAATAGACGCTAGTGGTGCTCGTCGATGGGCACGTGGGGGCGCTCGGCGACGGGGTCGTGGTGGATGATCACCTCCGCCGTTGGGTAGTGCGCCACGATGCCGGCGCGGATGCGCTCGCCGAGGTCGTGGGCCTCGCGCAGTGGCAGGTTCTGGTCCATGTCCACATGCAGCTGGATAAACTGGGTGCGCCCGGACTGGCGGGTGCGCAGGTCGTGGAAACCCAGAGCGTCCTCGTGCTCGGCGACCACCGTGCTGATCACATCACGCACCTCGCCGGGCAGCTCCCGATCGAGCAGCAGCTGGGCGGAGTCCCAACCGATTTTCCCAGCCGAGCGGAGAATATAAAGCGCGATCGCCAGACCGACGATACCGTCGATCTCCTCGAAACCGTAGCCGGCCACGATCAGGGTGAAAATAATACCCATGTTGACCGCCAGATCGGACAGATAGTGCAGCGCGTCCGCGTCGATGGCGGTGGAGCCGGTGCGCCGCACCACATAGCGCTGCAACACCAATAACAAGGCGGTGAGCAGGATCGAGAACACCATCACCCCGACGCCCAGGGTGGTGGCCTCCAACGGTGCCGGCTCGATCAGCTTGAGCACGGCTTCCTTGAGCAAGAACAGCGCCGAGCCGCCAATCAGCACCGCCTGGCCGAGGCCGGCCAGCGCTTCGGCTTTACCGTGGCCGAAGCGGTGCTCGTCGTCGGCGGGCACCAACGAATAACGGATCGCCGCAAAGTTCATCAGCGACGCCAGGGAATCCATCACCGAGTCCACCAGCGACGCCAGCAGGCTCACCGAGCCGGTCATCATCCAGGCCACGGTTTTCACCGCGATCAATACCAGAGCGGTCGCCACCGAGGCACTGGCGGCCAGGGTCAGAAGACGGCGTTGCTGGCGTTCGCTGTCGGCGTTCATATCAGGACCGGTTCGGCAGCACGGCGAGCGGGTCCACCGGCTGGCCGTCCTTGCGAATCTCAAAGTGAAGCTGGGTGCGGAAAGTGCCGCTGGCGCCCATGGTGGCGATCTTGTCACCGGCGCTGACCCGGTCGCCTTCTTTGACCAACAGGCTGCTGTTGTGCGCGTAAGCGCTCAGCCAGCGGTCATTGTGCTTGACGATCAGCAGGTTACCGTAGCCGGTGAGGCCGCTGCCGCGATAGACCACCCGGCCATCCGCGGCGGCCCGTACCGGGCTGCCCTCGCGGTCGCCGATGGTGATACCCCGGCGCCCCCCGGAAGCTTTGGAGAAACGCTCCAGCACCTCGCCGGCGGCCGGCCATTGCCAGTTCACCGGCCCGGTGCTGGCGCTGGGCTTGGGTTTCGGGACCGGCGGGGGTGCCGGTTCCGCGCGGGCGGCGCCGGAAGACGAGGACGATGGCTTGGTGGCGGCGCCGCTCGACGACGCGACCGGGCGGGACGGCCGGGTGGCCTGCTTGGGGCCGCCGGCGAAAGAAAGGGTCTGGCCAGGGTAGATGGTATACGGCGAGCCGATGTCGTTGGCCTCGGCCAGGGCCCGGTAATCCCAGCCGTAGCGCCAGGCGATGGAATACAGGGTTTCGCCGCGCGCCACCCGGTGGCTTCCTGAGGTCACCTTGCTGGCTTTGTTGTCGCGCTGATAGATATCCACCACCGGCGGCGGGTTTCCGACCGCGCAGCCGCACAGGCACAACGACAACAATGTGGAGAGCAAAACACGCAAAAGGTTACTCGTCCGTTTTAGTGACCTCATTATGCCCGGGCGCGGCGAAAGAAAGTAACCACACCAACACCAGACCCACCGCCATCATCACCAGAGCCGCGAGCAGGTCGCTGGGGCCCTGCACCGCGCGAGCGTATTCCGCCGGCCACAGCCAGCGGTCGCCAACACCGCCTTCCACACTCAACCGCCAGGGCCAGAGCTTCACCAGGGAGCCGGCCATAAAACCGCCGAGCAACGCCATCACGGTGTCGTGGTGGCGCTCCAGCAGCCATTTCAACAGCCGCACGAACGCCAGTAGCCCGCAGGCGCAGCCGGCCATGAACGCCAGCAGCAAGGGCCAGTCGCCCTGCTCCACCGCGGCCAGCACCGCGGGGTACAGCCCCAGCAACAAGAGAATAAAACTGCCGGAAATGCCCGGCAGAATCATCGCGCAAATCGCCAGGGCGCCGCCGAAGAAAAAGATCAGCGGCGACACCGGGTAGGCGCCCAGCCCAGGCGCCACGGCGATCAGCGCCGCCGACACGGTGCCGACCAGAAAGGCGACACCCTGGGACAGGCCACGTTGGCGCAGCGGCTTGAGCACCATCACGATGCTGGCCAGAATCAGGCCACAGAAAAACGCCCATACCGGCACCGGGTGATTCGCCAACAACCAGCCAATCAGCCGGGCCAGTAGCGCAATGCTAGTGAGGATTCCCGCCAAAAGCGTGCAAAGGAAGGTAAAATTGCCGGCTTTCCAGAACGCCACGAAACCTTCGCGCCGCCACACGCCCAGCAGACGCGGGCCGATGCCGCCCAGGGAATCGATCAGTTCCTGGTAGATGCCGGTGATCAACGCCAACGTGCCGCCGGATACCCCCGGCACCACATCCGCGGCGCCCATGGCCATGCCCCGCAGGAACACGCCGGGACGCCAGAGCCCGTTCATTGCACGCCCCGTTGAAACGGCACGAAGCGCACCGTATCCAGAGCGCGGGTGCTGATCTCGTCGCCGTGACGTTCCACCACGGTGAGCTTCTGCACCCGGTCGCCCACGGGCATCACAAGCCGGCCGCCGTCGGCCAGTTGCTCAAGCAGTTCCTTGGGAATATCCGGCCGCGCGCAGGCCACCAGGATGCCGTCGAAGGGCGCGGCCGCTTTCCAGCCAAAGCCGCCGTCGGCGTGCTTCAGCTGCACCCGCGCCATGCCCAGGCTGATCAGCCGGCGGCGGGCCTGGTCCTGCAGCGGGCGAATCCTCTCCACCGAATGCACCTGCTCGCAGAGCGCCGCCAGCACGGCGGTCTGGTAGCCGCAGCCGGTGCCGATCTCGAGTACCTTGGGCGGCACCCGGTCGGCGATCAGCAGCTCGGTCATGCGCGCCACCACCCAGGGCTGGGAGATGGTCTGGCCGTAACCGATGGGCAAGGCGGTATCGTCGTAGGCCTGGTGCGCCAGGGCCTCGTCGATAAACAGATGGCGGGGGGTGTTGCGGACCACCTCAAGGACGCGCTCGTCCTTGATGCCTGACTCCCGCAGGCGGCTGATCAACCGTTCCCGCGTTCGTGCCGACGTCATGCCAATACCGCGCAGCTCAGTGTTCATGTGTGTTCATGCATCCCCAATAATCATGCGCCGGACTTAGGGAGCCTCTGAACAACTCCCGGCGCGCTCTGCGTGACTTGAAGCGTGCAGCTGCTGTGCTTCAGGCCGCGCCCTTCGGGGCTTTCAGGCTGGCCCGCACTCTTCGTTGCAATTTCTCGACAGGCAACCAGCCTGCCTTCGAAATCGCGCCTAGATTGCGAGCCAGCCTGAAAGCCAGAGCGCGCCGGGAGTTGTTCAGAGGCTCCCTAGTTATCGTTGCCCGGCGCACGTGTTTCCACCAACTCGGCGAGCACCGTGGTCGCGAACGCGCCGGTGGCCAGATCGAATTCCAGCGTCAGCACGTCGCCGGCGCCCCAAGCCCATTGTAGGCCATTCACCGGTAGCCGCGTCGCCCGGCGTGCCGCGTCCACCCCTTCCCCGGCGAGCGCCTCGATCAGGGCGTCGCAACCGCTCAAAGCGCGCGCTTCCAGTTGCCGACAAGCCGCCGATGATGCCATGCCCGCCTTCCCCGGCAAAGGGGCGGTGGGATGCACCTCGCCGGCGGCCACCCGTTCGCTGGCGGTAACGTCCTGGTCGGCCTCGAACAGACCGCGGCTGTCACGGGGCTGCAGGATATCGCCGTCCAGGGGCCGGTCCCAAACGCCTTCACGCACCCGCTCCGCCAGAACCCGATTAAACAGGCCGCTGCGTACCGCCGACAACCAAATACCGCGCAGCGACCGCTTGCGCGGCGCTTCGCCGCCCAACAGCCACGCCTGGCCGCGCTGCCAGTTGCCTCCGCCCCGGCCGAAGCGCTGTTCGCCGAAGTAATTGGGAACGCCACGTTCGGAGAGGGTATGCAAGGTGCGCTCCAGGGCCTCGCGGTCGACGTCCAGCTCGCGCAGCACGATCTCGAAACGGTTGCCCCGGTGGGTGCCCCGATTCAGCTTGCGCCGATGTCGACCTGCCTGAAGAGCAATAAGCCCCGGCGGCCAGGCGAAGTCCGGGTCCGGCTTGCCGGGCAGATGCAGACTGAACCACTGGCGGGTCACGGCGCGGCGGTCCTTGAGGCCGCTGTAGCCCACGGAAAGGCGGTGGATAGCGGCCTGCTTGGCCAGCCACAGGGCGACGTCCTCGGTGTTCCAGTCGGTTTTTTCGATCTCCAGCCAGAGGTGCTCGCCCTCGCCTTCCGGGACCACGTTCATGATCTCGGTGACGCGGAAATCCTCGAAACCGGCGCGCAGCAGCGCGCTGCCAAACGGGCCGCCGTGGGCGGCGGGCGTGGCCGGCAGCGGCGCTGACGTGTCCGCTTCGCGGCTCATTGGCCCTCGTGGGTGAGCAGCACCACCGCCTGCACGGCGATGCCCTCACCCCGGCCGGTGAAACCGAGCCGCTCCGTGGTGGTGGCTTTCACCGATACCTGCTCCATGCTGCAATCCAGCAGGCCGGCGATGCGCCGCCGCATGGGCGCAATGTGATCGGCCAGTTTGGGCGCCTGGCAGATCACCGTCAGGTCCAGGTTGCCGATCCGCCAGCCGGCGGTGCTGACGCCGTCCATCACCGCCCGCAGCAGACCGGCGGAGTCGGCGCCACGCCAGCGCTCGTCGTGGTCCGGAAAGTAGTGGCCGATATCGCCCAACGCCAGGGCGCCGAGCAGCGCATCGGCCAGAGCGTGCAGTGCCACGTCGCCGTCGGAGTGCGCCTTCAGACCACGCTCGAAGGGGATGCGCACACCGCCGAGCATCACATGGTCGCCATCGCAAAAGGCGTGCACGTCGAACCCCTGGCCTATACGAATTGCCATGCCAGCCCTTCCTCTTCCTGGGCCCGGAGATAAAAGCGCGCCAGCGCCAGGTCCTCCGGGACGGTGATTTTAATGTTATCGGCGTGGCCGGCCACCAGCGCCGGGCGGGCGCCGACCGCTTCCAGCGCCGAGGCTTCGTCGGTGATCACCTGCGGATCGTCGCGCAAGGCGCTGAGCAAGGCGTCGTGCAGACGTTGCGCGTCGAACAGCTGCGGTGTGAGCGCCCGCCAGATGGTTGCCCGATCCAGGGTGGCGCGGATGCGGGTGTCGGCGTCCGCCTGTTTGATGGTGTCTGTGACTGGCCGCGCCAGGATCACGCCGTCGCCCCGGTCGCCGTGATCGAGCAACGCCTGAATATCGGAAAGCCGCACCAGTGGTCGGGCCATGTCGTGCACCAGCACCCGAGCGTCTGGCGCCCGCTCCAGCACCGCCGCCACCCCGGCCAGCACCGAACGGGCGCGGCTGTCGCCACCGGTGACGGTGGCCACACGGGGATGGCGGGCCACCGCCAGTTCCGGCCACCAGGGGTCGCCCGCGGCCACCGCCACCACCACCGCCTGCAGCGGCGCAAAGGCAAGCAACCGACCGAGGGTATGCTCGGCCAGGGTGCGGCCCTGCAACGTCAGGTACTGCTTGGGCAGGCCGGCGCCCATGCGCGCGCCGATACCGGCGGCGGGTACCACCGCGAATAAGGGGGATGACAAAAATGGAGAGCGGCGCTCAGTCACGGTCCGGGTCCTGCTGGGGTTCCACGATCAGGAAAAAGGTTTCGCCGTCGCGGATCATGCCGAGATCCTTGCGGGCGATTTCTTCCACCGCTTCGGTGCCCTCTTTCAGGTCGCGCACGTCGGCGGCCAGCAGGCGGTTGCGCTCGGCCAGTTCGGCGTTCTTTTCGTTGAGCACTTCCACCTGCCGCTCCAGGCTGGCCACGTGGCGCAGGCTGCCCTCGCCGAACCACAGCCGCGCCTGCAGCGCCAGCAGCACCAGCGCCAGCACGGCCAGTACCACCTGGCGGGCGGGCGACACTCTCATCGCGCGCCCCGCGGCGCCAAACCCGGGCCGGGGAACGGAACGCTACGGCCGGCCATGCTGGCGTCAGCCCAGGAACCGGAACTCTTTGCGCCCGTTGTAGGCGGCACGGCCCAGTTCCTCCTCGATGCGGATCAACCGGTTGTACTTGGCCACCCGGTCGGAGCGGCACAGCGAACCGGTCTTGATCTGACCGGCGGCGGTGGCCACCGCCAGGTCGGCGATGGTGGTGTCGGCGGTTTCGCCACTGCGGTGGGAAATCACCGCGGTGAAGCCGGCGTCCTTGGCCATCTTGATGGCGTCCAGGGTCTCCGACAGCGACCCGATCTGGTTGAACTTGATCAGAATCGAGTTGGCAATGTGCTCGTCGATACCGCGCTGCAGAATCTTGGTGTTGGTGACGAACAGATCGTCGCCCACCAGCTGAATGCGATCACCGAGCTTTTCAGTAAGGGTCTTCCAGCCAGCCCAATCGGATTCGTCCATGCCGTCTTCGATGGAGATGATCGGGTAGCGGTCGCACAGCTCGGCCAGGTAATCCGCGAAGCCGGCCGCGTCCATGCTGCGGCCCTCGCCGGCCAGCACGTACTGGCCGTCCTTGTAGAACTCGCTGGACGCGCAATCAAGCGCCAGGGTGATGTCGTCACCGGCCTTGTAGCCGGCGATGTCGATGGCTTCCATGATCGCTTCCAGCGCCGCCTCGTTGCTGGGCAGGTCCGGCGCGAAGCCGCCTTCATCACCCACCGCGGTGTTCAGACCGCGCTTTTTCAGTACCCCTTTGAGGGCATGAAACACCTCGGCGCCGTAGCGGATCGCCTCGGCGATGGTGGGCGCACCCACCGGCTGGATCATGAATTCCTGGATGTCGACGTTGTTATCGGCGTGCTCGCCGCCGTTGATGATGTTCATCATCGGCACCGGCAGGGAGTACTCGTTGTCGTCGTCCTGCAGATCGGAGATGTATTCGTAAAGCGGCTTTTTCTGGGCTTCGGCTTCGGCCTTGGCGGCGGCCAGGGACACCGCGAGGATCGCGTTGGCGCCCAGGTTGCCTTTGTTCTCGGTGCCGTCGGCGTCGATCATGGCCTGATCCAGAGCGCGTTGATCGGCGGCGTCGCGGCCCACCAGCAGCTCACGGATCTGCGAATTGACGTTGCCCACGGCGCGGGTCACGCCCTTGCCCAGGTAGCGGCTCTTGTCGCCGTCACGCAACTCCAGCGCCTCGCGGGAACCGGTAGAGGCACCGCTGGGCGCGCAGGCGCTGCCGCGCTCGCCGTTCTCCAGAATCACATCGGCTTCGATGGTGGGGTTGCCACGGGAATCAAGAATCTCGCGGGCCTTAACGTCAACGATCTTGGACATGGGAGACGGTCTCCAGAAACGAAATCGGGTTCAGTGGTTGTCGAAGGCGGGAAACGCCTTAACGGTATTATCCAGGGTCTGCATCTGCGTAAGGAATGGCTCAAGACGATCCAGACGCAGGGCGCAGGGGCCATCGCACTTGGCGTTATCCGGGTCCGGATGGGCTTCCAGGAACAGCCCGGCGATACCCTGGCTGATGCCGGCGCGGCCCAGCTCGGCCACCTGCTGGCGACGGCCGCCGGCGGAATCGGAACGCCCGCCGGGCATCTGCAGCGCGTGGGTCACGTCGAAAAACACCGGGTAGCCGAACTGCTTCATGATGCCGAAGCCGAGCATGTCCACCACCAGGTTGTTGTAGCCGAACGACGAGCCGCGCTCGCACAGAATCAACCGGTCGTTACCGGCCTCTTCGCATTTGTGCAGAATATGCTTCATTTCCTGGGGTGCCAGGAACTGGGGCTTCTTGATATTGATGATGGCGCCGGTGCGGGCCATCGCCACCACCAGGTCGGTCTGGCGCGCCAGAAAGGCGGGCAGCTGGATGATGTCCGCCACCTCCGCCACCGGCGCCGCCTGGTAGGGCTCGTGCACATCGGTGATCACCGGGCAGCCGAAGGTGTCCTTGATCTCCTGAAAGATCTTCAGGCCCTCTTCCAGGCCCGGCCCCCGGTAGGAGTGCAGCGACGAGCGGTTGGCCTTGTCGAAGCTGGCCTTGAACACCCAGGGCATGCCCAGCTTGCCGGTGACCTCGGCGTAGGCCTCGGCCACCCGCAGGGCGGTGTCGCGGGATTCCAGCACGTTCATGCCGCCGAACAGAGCCATGGGCCGGTCGTTGGCGAACGCCAGATCGCCCAGCTCGATGGTGGTGTGCCGCATGCTCTACTCCTTCAGATGGCGGACGATGTCCGGTGCGCCGCCAGGGCCGCTTCCACATAGCCCTTGAACAAACCGTGGCCGTCACGCGGCGTGGAGGTGAATTCCGGGTGGAACTGGCAGGCCACGAACCAGGGATGGTCGCCCACCTCGATCACTTCCACCAGCTCACCGTCGTGGGAGCGGCCGACAATCTTCAGACCGGCCTCTTGCAGCTTGTCCAGGTAGTTGTTGTTGACCTCGTAGCGATGACGGTGACGCTCAATAATGTGCGTCTCGCCGTAGCACTTGGCCGCCACGCTGCCGTCCACCAGCACGCACTCCTGGCCGCCCAGGCGCATGGTACCACCCAGGTCCGACGCTGCCGACCGCAGCTCCTTGCTGCCGTCCTCGCGGGTCCACTCGGTGATCAGCGCCACCACCGGGTCCGGCGTGTCCTGCTTGAGCTCGGTGGAATGGGCACCGGTCAGGCCGGCCACATGGCGGGCGTACTCGATCACCGCCAATTGCATGCCCAGGCAGATACCCAGGTAGGGCACCTTGTTTTCACGGGCGTAACGGATCGCCGCGATTTTGCCCTCGGTGCCCCGGTCGCCGAAGCCGCCGGGCACCAGGATGGCGTCCACTTCGCCCAGCTCAGCGGTGCCGTCACGCTCGATGTCCTCGGCGTCGATATAACGGATGTTAATCTTTGCCCGGGTGGCGATGCCGGCGTGCATCAAGGCTTCGTTCAGCGACTTGTAGGCGTCCGCCAGATCAATGTACTTGCCCACCATGCCGATGGTGACCTGACGATCCGGATTAAGCTGCGCTTCCACCACCCGGTCCCACTCGCTCAAATCCGGCGCCGGCAGTTCGAGGTGGAATTTATCCACGATGATGTCGTCCATGCCCTGCTCGTGCAGCACGCGCGGCACCTGATAGATGGTTTTGCAGTCCGGCGCCGAAATCACCGCCCGTGCTTCCACGTTGGTAAACAGGGAGATTTTCTCGCGCGCGCCCTGCGGCACCGGGTGATCCGCCCGGCACACCAGAATGTCCGGCTGCAGGCCGATGGACCGCAGCTCCTTCACGGAATGCTGGGTGGGCTTGGTTTTGATCTCGCCGGCGGAGGCGATATAGGGCACCAGCGTGAGGTGCACCAGCAACGAGCGGCTGGAGCCCAGCTCCACGCGCAGCTGGCGCACCGCCTCCAGGAACGGCAGCGACTCAATGTCGCCGGCGGTGCCGCCAATTTCGACGATCGCCACGTCGGCGTCGCCGGCGCCCTGCTCGATCTTGAGTTTGATCTCGTCGGTAATGTGCGGGATCACCTGCACGGTGGCGCCCAGGTACTCGCCGCGGCGCTCCTTATCCAGCACGTCCTGATAGACACGGCCGGTGGTGAAGCTGTTGCGCCGGGACAGGCGCGTACGGATAAAGCGCTCGTAATGGCCCAGATCCAGGTCGGTCTCGGCGCCGTCTTCGGTGACGAACACCTCGCCGTGCTGATAGGGGCTCATGGTGCCCGGATCCACGTTGATGTAGGGATCCATCTTGATCAGGGTGACCTTCAGGCCACGGGCTTCCAACAGGGAAGCCAGCGACGCCGCGGTGATTCCCTTTCCGAGGGAGGACACCACCCCGCCGGTGACAAAAATAAAACGTGCCATGCACCCACCAGTAAGTCATGGATTGAACGCGCCCGCATGCGGGAGCCCGAACGCCTTCCAAAAAAATACCCTTGCCCGCCGGGGTGGGCAAAGGTTCTCTTCGATAAATACGGGATGGCCGAATTTCGGACGCCTGGGCGACGTCAGGATGGCATAAAATGATACCAGAGAGGCGATAGCCGGGAAACCAATATCGTCTTGGCTTAGTGGGAGCGGGCCCTGCCCGCGAAAGGGAGCGAAGCTCCCGGCAGGATGCCAGAGACCTTTCTCTCCAGAAAGCCCGCACCGGGATCGGGTGGGCCCGTCCAGGACACGCCACGAGTACATCCATGTAGGCTCGGCCGGGCGGCGGACCGCT
>JBELJS010000071.1:0-15516 GCA_042090255.1 Alcanivorax sp.
AATGGTGCCTACGTTTACGTGCGGTTTATTACGTTCAAACTTTTCCTTTGCCACGGCTCAATACCCTTAACAAATTATCCGTAAATTTAAGATTTCTTACCGCTGATGACGTCATCAGCGATGTTGCGCGGTGCCTCGGAGTACTTCAGGAACTCCATGGAGTAGCTGGCACGACCCTGAGACATGGAACGCAGATCGGTCGCGTAACCAAACATCTCGGAGAGCGGCACTTCGGCACGGATCACCTTGCCGGACAGAGTGTCTTCCATGCCCTGCACGGTGCCACGACGACGGCTCAGGTCACCCATCACGTCGCCCATGTAATCCTCGGGAGTCACCGCTTCGACCTTCATGATCGGCTCAAGCAGAACGGCGCCACCCTCTTTCGCGGCGTTCTTCACAGCCAGGCCACCGGCCATGCGGAAGGCGTTCTCGTTGGAATCCACCTCGTGGTAGGAACCGTCGTAAAGAATCGCTTTCACGCCCAGCACCGGGTAACCGGCCAGCACACCGGACTTCAGCTGCTCATCGATACCTTTCTGAACAGCACCGAAGTACTCTTTCGGAACCACACCGCCGTGAATCTGCTCTTCAAATTCGAACTCCGCATCGCGATCGATGGGCTCGAACTTGATTTTGACGTGACCGTACTGGCCACGACCACCGGACTGTTTGACGAACTTACCTTCCACATCCACCGGCTTGGTGAAAGTTTCGCGGTAAGCCACCTGCGGAGCACCGATGTTCGCTTCCACCTTGAACTCACGCTTCATGCGATCAACAAGGATGTCCAAGTGCAGCTCGCCCATGCCGGAAATGATGGTCTGGCCGGACTCTTCGTCGGTCTTCACACGGAAGGACGGATCCTCCTGTGCCAGACGACCCAGCGCCATGCCCATCTTCTCCTGGTCGGCTTTGGATTTCGGTTCCACCGCTACGGAAATCACCGGATCGGGGAATTCCATGCGCTCAAGGATAATCACCTTGTTAAGGTCGCAAAGGGTGTCACCGGTGGTGACGTCCTTGAGACCCACACAAGCGGCGATGTCGCCGGCGCGCACTTCCTTGATCTCCTCGCGAGAGTTGGAGTGCATCTGCAGCAGACGGCCAACGCGCTCCTTCTTGTCGCGAACGGAGTTCATCACGCTGTCACCGGAATTCAGCACGCCGGAGTAGACGCGGATAAAGGTCAGTGAACCCACGAACGGGTCGGTGGCGATCTTGAACGCCAGAGCAGAGAACGGCTCGTCATCCCGGGACTTACGAGCTTCAACGGTTTCGCCGTCTTCCAGCACACCCTGGATCGCCTTCACTTCGTCCGGCGCCGGCAGATATTCGATCACCGCGTCCAGCAGCGCCTGCACGCCCTTGTTCTTAAAGGCGGAGCCGCACAGAGCCAGAACGATTTCGTTGGCGATGACCTGCTGACGCAGACCGGCTTTGATCTGCTCGTTGCTCAGTTCACCGTTTTCCAGGTAGGTCTCCATGAACTCTTCGGAGGCCTCCGCCGCGGATTCCATCATCTGCTCACGCAGCTCGTCGCAACGAGCCTGAAGCTCTTCGGGGATGTCCTTTTCCTCGTAGGTCATACCCATGTCGTCTTCGTTCCAGTAGATCGCCTTCATGCGGATCAGGTCGACCACGCCCTTGAAGCCGTCTTCGGAACCGATGTTCAGCTGAATGGGAACCACTTTGGCGCCCAGACGCTTACGAATCTGCTCGACCACACGCTCGAAGTCGGCGCCGGCGCGGTCCATCTTGTTGACGAACACGACGCGGGGCACTTCGTATTTGTTGGCCTGGCGCCATACCGTCTCAGACTGCGGCTCCACGCCGGACGTGCCACAGAACACCACCACGGCACCGTCGAGCACACGCAGTGAACGCTCCACCTCAATGGTGAAATCCACGTGCCCCGGGGTATCAATAATGTTGATCCGGTGCTGGTCGTACTGCTGGTCCATGCCCTGCCAGAAGGTAGTGGTGGCAGCGGAGGTAATGGTAATACCACGCTCCTGCTCCTGCTCCATCCAGTCCATGACCGCAGCACCATCGTGCACCTCACCGATCTTGTGAGACACACCGGTGTAAAAAAGGACGCGCTCGGTGGTGGTAGTCTTGCCCGCGTCCACGTGGGCGCAGATACCAATGTTGCGATAGCGGTTGAGAGGAGTCTTACGTGCCACGCTGCTAACCTCGATTCACTGAATCCAATACAAAAACCGGCCTGAACTTGAGCAGGCCGGTTTACTCATCCTATCTTCTTACTTAGAAGCGGAAGTGGGAGAAGGCCTTGTTGGCCTCGGCCATGCGGTGCACGTCTTCCCGCTTCTTCATGGCCGCGCCCTTGCCTTCGGCGGCATCCGCCACTTCACCGGCGAGGCGCTGAGCCATGCTCTTCTCACCACGCTTACGCGCGGAATCCACCAGCCAGCGCATGGCCAGGGCAGTACGACGACTGGGACGCACTTCGACCGGCACCTGATAGGTGGCACCGCCGACCCGACGGCTTTTTACTTCCACCATCGGACGAATATTGTCGAGCGCTTTCTCAAACAGCTCCAGGGGCTCGCCGTTTTTGCGATCCGCCACGATATCCAGAGCGCCATAAACGATGTGTTCGGCCACGGACTTCTTACCGTCAACCATCACATGGTTCATGAACTTGGCCAGCAACTGGCTCCCAAACTTCGGATCCGGCAGGATCTCACGTTTGGCGACGACGCGTCTTCTAGGCATCGGATGTGTTCCTCGTGTTCACCCCGCCGGGGCGGGGAAAGCTTCAGGGTTACCCGGGACGAAGCCCGGCCTTACTCATCCCATCGGGCCAATCGGCCCGACCGTCAGAAAAGGGGTTCGATTTACTTCTTCGGCCGCTTGGCACCGTATTTGGAACGGCGCTGCTTGCGATCCTGAACACCAGCGGTATCCAGAGTGCCTCGCACGGTGTGATAGCGCACGCCGGGCAGGTCTTTTACACGACCGCCACGAATCAGCACTACGGAGTGCTCCTGCAGGTTATGACCTTCCCCGGGAATGTAGGAAGACACTTCATAACCGTTGGTCAGGCGCACACGACACACTTTACGCAACGCGGAGTTCGGCTTTTTCGGGGTAGTGGTGTACACCCGGGTGCAAACGCCGCGACGCTGCGGGCAGCCCTGCAGGGCGACCGAGTCGCTTTTTTCAACCTTGCTCTTGCGCGGGTTACGCACAAGCTGGTTTACAGTTGCCATGAAACTACTGCTCCACGCTTACAGTTCTGTGACGAACTTTGCTTCGTTTCGCCACCCTTTACACTTAGCCCACAGCCTTTTCGGGGCTATAGACAGGGGCGACGGATTCTAGGGACCCGGGGGCGTCAAGTCAAGACGCCCCCGGAGCCGACTACTCCTCGTCGGAGGAGCTGAGTGCTTCGGAAAGCGCGGCTTCCACCTCGTCCATGGTCGGGCCATCGCCGTGCGCTTCTTCGCGCTGGCGGCGCCGTTCCATATGGTAGGCGTAACCGGTACCGGCGGGAATCAGACGACCCACCACCACGTTTTCCTTCAGACCGCGCAGGTCGTCTTCCTTGCCGGTCACCGCCGCTTCGGTCAACACCCGGGTGGTTTCCTGGAAGGAAGCCGCGGAGATGAACGATTCGGTGGCCAGGGACGCCTTGGTGATACCCAGCAGCAAACGCGCGCCGCGGGCCGGCATCTTGTCGTCCCCGTTGAGGCGCTCGTTTTCCTCCACCAGCCGGGCGTACTCGATCTGCTCGCCCTTGATGAAAGCGGAATCGCCCAGCTCAGTGATTTCCACCTTGCGCAGCATCTGGCGGATGATCGTTTCGATGTGCTTATCGTTGATCTTCACACCCTGAAGGCGGTAGACCTCCTGCACCTCGTTGACGATATAGCGCGCCAGCTCCACTTCACCCATCAGACGCAGGATGTCATGGGGGTTAAGCGGCCCATCGGAAACCACTTCGCCCTTCTCCACGTGCTCACCCTCGAACACGTTGAGCAGACGCCATTTGTGGATCAACTCCTCGTAGACGTTGCCGCCGTCATCCGGAGTGATCACCAGGCGTACCTTGCCTTTGGTTTCCTTACCGAAGGACACCACACCGCTCTTCTCGGCGAGGATCGCGGCTTCTTTCGGATTACGCGCCTCGAACAGGTCGGCCACGCGGGGCAGACCACCGGTGATGTCACGGGTCTTGGAAGATTCCTGGGGAATCCGTGCGATCACGTCACCCATACCGATCTTGGCGCCGTTCTTGAGACCGGACAGCGCGCCACCAGGCAGGAAGTAAGCCGCCGGCGCATCGGTGTTAGGCAGCGCCACCGGGTTGCCCTTGGCGTCGACCACCCGAACTACCGGGCGGAGGTCCTTGCCCGCGGAGGGCCGATCCTGGGTCGGAAGCACCTCGATGTTGGTCAGACCGGTCAGTTCGTCGGTCTGATAGTTCACCGCAATGCCTTCTTCCATGTCCCCGAACTGAACCTTACCTTCCACCTCGGCAATAATCGGGTGGGTGTGCGGATCCCAGGTGGCGACCACCTGGCCGGCTTCGGCCTGGTCGTCCTCGCCCACGGTGACCATGGCGCCATAAGGCATCTTATAGCGCTCGCGCTCACGGCCCAGGTCATCCACCACAGCCAGTTCCGCGGAGCGGGAGACGATCACGAAACCGTCCTTGTGCTGCACGTGCTTGGCGTTGTGGAAGCGGATCTTGCCGCCGTGCTTGACCTGAATGCTGGAGACCGCGGAAGCCCGGCTTGCCGCGCCACCGATGTGGAAGGTCCGCATGGTCAGCTGGGTGCCCGGCTCACCGATGGACTGGGCGGCGATAACACCGACCGCCTCACCGATGTTAACGCGGTGGCCACGGGCCAGATCGCGACCGTAACAGCGGGAGCACATGCCCCACTTGGTCTTACAGGTAATCGGTGAGCGGACGATCATCTCGTCAATGCCCATCGCTTCCAGCTTCTCAACCCAGACTTCGTCCAGCACCGTACCGGCGGTGAATACCACCTCGTCGGTACCCGGGCGCACCAGGTCGCGGGCCACGGTCCGGCCCAGCACCCGCTCACGCAGGGGCTCGACGATGTCGCCGCCCTCGATCAGCGGCGTCATCAGCAGGCCATCTTCGGTGCCGCAATCCTCTTCGGTGACCACCAGATCCTGGGCCACATCCACCAGACGACGGGTCAGGTAACCGGAGTTAGCGGTTTTCAGTGCCGTATCCGCGAGACCCTTACGGGCGCCGTGGGTGGAGATGAAGTACTGAAGTACGTTCAGACCCTCACGGAAGTTACTGGTGATCGGCGTCTCGATGATCGAGCCGTCCGGCTTCGCCATCAGGCCACGCATGCCGGCCAGCTGACGAATCTGCGCCGGGGAGCCCCGGGCGCCGGAGTCGGCCATCATGTAGATGGAGTTGAAGGACGCCTGGGTTTCGTCTTCACCGTCACGGTTAACGACGATTTCCTTGTTCAGGTTGTCCATCATCGCCTTGGCGATCTGGTCGTTGGTGCGCGCCCAGATGTCGACCACCTTGTTGTAGCGCTCACCGCGGGTCACCAGACCGGAAGCGAACTGCTCCTCGATCTCGCGCACTTCTTCCTCGGCGGCGGCGATCAACTTCACCTTGGCTTCCGGAATGACCATGTCCTCGACACCGATGGAGGAGCCGGACAGCGTCGCTTCGCGGAAGCCCATGTACATGATCTGGTCGGCGAAGATGCAGGTTTCCTTGGTACCGAGAATCCGGTAGCAGGTGTTCAGCAGCTTGGAGATCGCCTTCTTGGTCATGTTCTGATTGACCATGTCGAAGCCGATGCCTTCGGGCACGATGTCCCAGATCTTACAGCGGCCCGGGGTGGTGTCCACAATACGGGTGGCTTCCTCGATGCGGCCTTCCTGATCCTTGACCACCTCGTGGATGCGCACTCTGACCCGCGCATGCATCGCCACTTCCCGCGTGCCCAGGGCACGCAGCACTTCGGCGATGTCGGCGAAGGTCCGCCCTTCACCTTTAACGTTCACCTTCTCACGGCTGATGTAGTACAGCCCCAGAACCACGTCCTGGGTGGGAACGATGATCGGCTCGCCACTGGCGGGAGAGAGGATGTTGTTGGTGGACATCATCAACGCGCGGGCTTCGAGCTGAGCTTCCAGGGTCAGCGGCACGTGTACCGCCATCTGGTCACCGTCAAAGTCGGCGTTGAACGCCGCGCACACCAGCGGGTGCAGCTGGATCGCCTTACCTTCAATCAGTACCGGCTCGAACGCCTGGATACCCAGACGGTGCAGCGTCGGCGCCCGGTTCAGCATCACCGGATGCTCGCGAATCACCTCGGCGAGGATGTCCCACACCTCGGCGGTCTCGCGCTCGACCATTTTCTTGGCCGCCTTGATGGTGGTAGCCAGGCCACGCGCTTCCAGCTTGGCGAAGATGAACGGCTTAAACAGCTCCAGAGCCATTTTCTTCGGCAGACCGGTTTCGTGCAGCTTGAGGGTCGGGCCCACCACGATCACGGAACGGCCGGAGTAGTCGACACGCTTACCGAGCAGGTTCTGACGGAAGCGGCCCTGCTTGCCCTTGATCATATCGGCCAAGGACTTGAGCGGACGCTTGTTGGAACCGGTAATGGCACGGCCACGGCGGCCGTTATCCAGCAGCGCGTCCACGGACTCCTGCAGCATGCGCTTTTCGTTGCGCACGATGATGTCCGGGGCGTTCAGATCCAGCAGCCGCTTGAGGCGGTTGTTGCGGTTGATCACCCGGCGGTACAGATCGTTCAGATCGGAGGTCGCGAAGCGGCCGCCGTCCAGGGGCACCAGCGGACGCAGGTCCGGCGGCAGTACCGGCAGCACCGTCATGATCATCCACTCCGGCGCGTTGCCGGACGCGTGGAAACCTTCCATCAGCTTGAGGCGCTTGGACAGCTTCTTGAGCTTGGTGTCGGAGTTGGTCGCCTCGATGTCCTCGCGCAGAGTGTTGATCTCTTCTTGCAGATCAAGCTCCAGCAGCAACTGCTGCACCGCTTCGGCACCCATCTTGGCTTCGAACTCATCACCGAACTGCTCGAGCGCGTCGAAGTACTCTTCGTCGGTCAGCAGCTGACCGCGCTCCAGAGTGGTCATACCCGGCTCGGTCACCACGAAGGACTCGAAGTACAGCACCCGTTCGATGTCCCGCAGCGTCATATCCAACATCAGGCCGATGCGCGAAGGCAGCGACTTGAGGAACCAGATATGCGCCACCGGGCTGGCCAGCTCGATGTGGCCCATGCGCTCACGGCGGACCTTGGAGAGGGTGACTTCAACGCCACACTTCTCACAGATCACGCCCCGGTGCTTGAGCCGCTTGTATTTACCGCACAGGCATTCGTAGTCCTTGATAGGACCGAAAATACGCGCGCAGAACAGGCCATCACGCTCCGGCTTGAACGTACGGTAGTTGATGGTCTCCGGCTTTTTCACTTCGCCAAAAGACCAGGAACGGATCAGGTCCGGCGGCGCCAGACCGATCTTCAGTTTGTCGAATTCCGTGACTTGTCCCTGACTTTTGAGCAGATTCAGCAAGTCTTTCAAGGCCAGTCCTCCGTATGGAGCTTTCGCTCGCGATTCTTTCCTAAATCCGGGTCGGGCGGCATCGCCGCCCGGGTGGCGCGCCGCCCGAAGGCGGCGTCACACACTCAGTCGTTTTCCAGCTCGATATTGATACCGAGAGACCGAATTTCCTTCAGCAGTACGTTGAAGGATTCCGGCATGCCCGGATCCATCCGGTGGTCGCCGTCGACGATGTTTTTGTAAATGCGAGTACGGCCATTTACGTCGTCGGACTTCACGGTGAGCATTTCCTGCAAGGTGTAGGCGGCGCCGTACGCCTCCAACGCCCAGACTTCCATCTCACCGAAGCGCTGACCACCGAACTGCGCCTTACCACCCAGCGGCTGCTGGGTAACCAGGCTGTACGAACCGGTGGAGCGGGCGTGCATCTTGTCGTCCACCAGGTGGTTCAGCTTCAGCATGTACATGTAGCCGACGGTCACCTTGCGATCGAAGGCTTCGCCACTGCGGCCGTCCCAGAGCTGGATCTGACCGGAACGGTCGTAACCGGCCAGTTCCAGCAGCGCCTTGATCTCGAACTCCTTGGCACCGTCGAATACGGCGGTGGCCATGGGCACGCCGGCACGCAGGTTCTCGGCCAGTTCCATGATGTCCGCTTCGCTGAAGCTGCCCCACTCCTCGTCGGTGCCGCCGGCGCCGGTCTGGTTGTAGATCTGGTCCAGGAAGTCGCGCACCTCGGTGGCTTTCTTTTCCTGATCCAGCATCTCGCCGATGCGCTCGCCCAGGCCTTTCGCCGCCCAGCCGAGGTGGGTTTCGAGAATCTGACCCACGTTCATCCGCGACGGCACACCCAGCGGGTTGAGAACCACATCCACCGGCACGCCATGCTCGTCGTACGGCATGTCCTCCTCGGGCATGATCACGGAGATCACACCTTTGTTACCGTGACGGCCGGCCATCTTATCGCCGGGCTGGATGCGACGCTTGATCGCCAGATAGACCTTGACCACCTTGAGCACGCCGTGGGACAGGTCGTCGCCGCCGGAGATCTTGGACTGCTTGTCCTTGTAGCGCTCGTCCTGCTCTTTCTTGTGCTGCTCCAGGTACTGGTGAGTACGCTCAAGCTGCTCGGCCACGTCGTCATCGGCGGGGCGCAGTTCGAACCACTGGGCCGCGTCCAGATCATCGAGGATCGCGTCGGTGAGCTCGGTGCCACGCTTGAGGCCCGCGCCGCCGTTGACCTTCTTGCCCACCATCACGGTGCGCAGACGGTCCAGGCTGTCCCGCTCGAGAATGCGGTACTCGTCCTTCAGATCCTTACGGAACTTGTCCAGCGCGTCCTGCTCGATCTGCTTGGCACGCTCGTCTTTTTCCACGCCGTCTCGGGTGAACACCTGAACGTCGATCACCGTGCCTTTTACGCCGGAGGAGACGCGCAGAGAGGTGTCCTTCACGTCGGACGCCTTCTCACCGAAGATCGCACGCAACAGCTTCTCTTCCGGTGTCAACTGGGTTTCGCCCTTCGGCGTGACCTTGCCCACCAGAATATCGCCGGCTTCCACTTCCGCGCCGATGTAGACAATACCGGACTCGTCCAGCTTGCCCAGCGCCGCTTCACCCACGTTGGGAATGTCGGCGGTGATTTCCTCGGCGCCCAGCTTGGTGTCCCGGGCGATCGCGGTCAGCTCCTGAATGTGGATGGAGGTAAAGCGGTCCTCTTTCACCACACGCTCGGAGATGAGGATGGAATCCTCGAAGTTGTAGCCGTTCCAGGGCATGAACGCGACGCGCATGTTCTGGCCCAGGGCCAGTTCACCCATGTCCACGGACGGGCCGTCGGCCATGATGTCGCGGGCCGAGACCCGATCACCCACTTTCACCAGCGGACGCTGGTTGATGCAGGTGTTCTGGTTGGAGCGGGTGTACTTGGTGAGGTTGTAGATATCCACACCGGCTTCGCCCTCCACCACTTCATCGTCGTTCACTTTGACGATGATCCGGGAGGCATCCACCTTGTTCACCACGCCACCACGCTGGGCCACCACGCAGACGCCGGAATCCCGGGCCACGTGACGCTCCATGCCGGTGCCCACCAGGGGCTTCTCGGCACGCAGTGTGGGCACCGCCTGACGCTGCATGTTGGAGCCCATCAACGCGCGGTTGGCGTCATCGTGCTCCAGGAACGGAATCAGGGACGCCGCCACGGACACCACCTGACGAGGGGAGACATCCATATGGCTAATGGTGTCCCGCTCCATGACGGTGAATTCGTAGCGATGACGCACGGTAACGAAGTCTTCGACGAAGCCGCCGTCGTCGGTCATCTTGGCGTCCACCTGCGCGATCACGCACTCGGCTTCCTCGATGGCGGACAGGTACTCGATCTCGTCGCTCACCTTGCCGTCGATCACCTTGCGATAGGGCGATTCCAGAAAACCGTACTCGTTGGTGCGCGCGTAGCTGGCCAGCGAGTTAATCAGGCCGATGTTGGGACCTTCCGGCGTCTCGATCGGGCACACCCGGCCATAGTGGGTCGGATGCACGTCACGCACTTCGAAGCCGGCACGCTCACGGGTCAGACCACCCGGGCCCAACGCGGAGACACGACGCTTGTGCGTGATCTCGGAGAGCGGGTTGTTCTGGTCCATGAACTGAGACAGCTGCGAGGAGCCGAAGAACTCCTTGACTGCGGCCGCCACCGGCTTGGCATTGATCAGGTCCTGGGGCATCAGGCCCTCGGACTCGGCCAGGCTCAGGCGTTCTTTTACAGCGCGTTCGACGCGGACCAGGCCGACACGGAACTGGTTTTCGGCCATCTCACCCACGGAACGAATACGGCGATTGCCAAGGTGATCGATATCATCGGTCACACCGTTGCCGTTGCGGATGTCCACCAGCGTCTTGAGTACGTCGATGATGTCGGAGGTCTCGCCGCCGATCTGCTCGTAGTACTGCTTGCCTTCGTCGTCATTGCGGTTGCTGAAGTAGCGACCGTCGTAAACGATACCCGGGCCGGTGACGTCCTCGCGCCCCAGACGGCGGTTGAACTTCATCCGGCCCACGCCGGACAAATCGTACCGCTCATCGGTGAAGAACAGGTTGCGGAACAGGTTCTCCGCCGCTTCCTTGGTGGGCGGCTCGCCAGGACGCATCATGCGATAGATTTCCACCAGCGCCTCAAGGGGGCTGCGGGTGGGATCGGCACGCAAGGTGTCGGACATGAACGGCCCGTTATCCAGGTCGTTGGTGTACAACGTCTCGAACCGCTTGATGCCGCCTTTCTCGAGTTTCTCCAGCGCGTCGGCGCCCAGCTCGGTATTACATTCCAGCAATACCTCGCCGGTTTCCTCGTCGATGATGGACTTGGCGAGGTAACGGCCCTGGAGATACTCGGCGGGAATTTCCAGGTATTCGATATTGGCTTTTTCGAGCTGGCGGATGTGACGCGCGGTTACCCGTCGGCCACGTTCCACCACCACTTCATCGCCGGCCAGGATATCGAACGTCGCGGTTTCACCACGCAGACGTTCTGGCACCAGGCGCATGCGATACACACCGTCTTCGACCAGAATCTCGTTGGTCTCGAAGAAGATGTCGAGAATTTCATCGGAGGTGTAACCGAGTGCGCGCAGCAAGATCGTCGCCGGCAATTTGCGGCGGCGGTCGATACGCACATACACCATGTCCTTGGGGTCGAACTCGAAGTCCAGCCAGGAACCACGGTAGGGAATCACCCGGGCGGAATACAGCAACTTCCCGGAGGAGTGCGTCTTGCCCTTGTCGTGGTCGAAGAACACGCCGGGAGAGCGGTGCAGCTGGGACACAATGACCCGCTCGGTACCGTTGATCACGAAGGTACCGTTTTCGGTCATCAAGGGAATTTCACCCATGTAGACCTGCTGCTCACGAATGTCCTTGATGGCGCCATTGGACTCTTTGTCGTAGATCACCAACCGAATACGCACGCGCAAAGGCGCGGCATAGGTGGTGCCACGGATGATGCATTCCTTGACATCGAAAACGGGTTTGCCGAACTCATAGCCGGCATACTCGAGTGCCGCGTTCCCGGAGTAACTGGATATCGGGAATACGGACCGGAAGGCCGCTTCCAGGCCTTCTTCAAAGCGCTCATCGGCGCTTTTGTCGTGTTGCAGGAACTTGCGGTAAGAATCGAGCTGTATGGCCAGAAGGTACGGAACCTCCATAACCTTTGGAAGCTTGCCGAAATCTTTGCGGATCCGCTTTTTCTCAGTGAATGAGTATGCCATCTGCGTTCCTCGGCTGTTGACCTATCACCCCTGGGTGATACTTCTGTACGAAACCCTTCATACAGAAACGACAAAAGGCTGGCAGCCCTTAAGCTGCCAGCCGGCGTCTTTCCGTCATAATGTGGAAAGACATAACGCTCTCGCGCTTACTTGAGCTCAGCGGTACCGCCGGCCTCTTCGATCTTTTTCTTGATCTCTTCGGCTTCGTCCTTGGAAGCGCCTTCCTTGACCGGAGCGGGTGCGCTCTCAACCAGTTCTTTCGCTTCTTTCAGACCCAGACCGGTCACTTCGCGCACTGCCTTGATCACGCCGACTTTCTTGTCGCCGAAACCGGTCAGAACCACGTCGAACTCAGTCTGTTCTTCGGCGGCGGCACCAGCGTCACCACCGGCAGCTGCGGGAGCAGCGGCAACGGCGGCAGCGGCGGTTACGCCGAACTTCTCTTCCATGGCCTCGATCAGTTCAACGAGGTCCATAACACTCATATCAGCTACTGCGCTGAGGATATCTTCTTTGGAAACGGCCATTTTCAATCTCCTAAAATCACCGTACGGGCGATCCCGAGTGAATCGGGTAGTTACGCTGCCAGCCTGAGGCTCAGGCAGCTTCCTGCTGTTTCTTGTCCTTCACAGCGGCCATCGTGCGAACAAACTTGCCGGGCACCTCGTTGAGCGTGCGGACAAACTTGGCCGCCGGGGCCTGCATGACGGACATAAGCTGAGCAATGGCTTCATCACGAGTGGGCAGCTTCGCCAGGACATCGATATCCTTAGCGTCGTACGCCACACCGCCTACCGCCAATGCTTTAACTTCGAGCGCGTCGTGGTCCTTGGCAAAATCCTTGATGAGACGGGCAGCTGCGCCCGGATCGTCTTGGGAAAAAGCCAGAACCGTGGGGCCGACCAGCGCATCGATGAGGCACTCGTACTCAGTACCTGCAACGGCGCGCTTGGCCAACGTGTTCCGAACAACTTTCAGATACACGCCGGTTTCGCGGGCCTTGTGGCGGAGATTGGTCATTTCCGCCACAGAGAGACCACGATAGTCGGCAACCACGGCGGACAGCGCTTCGGAAGCCGCAGCATTCACCGAAACCACAATCGCCCGTTTGTCCTCCAGATTCAAAGGCACAATTTACCTCCTGGATTCACAAACTTAACCGGATTCATCGACTGCCTTACTGATGTACCCGGCGGTTGCCATGACCGGTTGCCCGGTCGGTATCGCGGAAGCCAGCCCCTGCTTTGACACAGGATTTGTAACTACCGCGCCTGCGCAGGCGGTTACCCCTTAACCACCGACGGAAACTTGGCTCATAAAGCCAGACTCCATTCACGTCAGCGGACCTGCGGTCTTTGACGCCCCGTCGACCGCGCCTTATTCAAGGCCGCCGCCGGGATCAAAGCCCTTTGGACCGGCATCAGCCGGCCCGTTTTCTTACATGGCCAGGGAGGCGGGATCGATCGCCAGGCCCGGACCCATGGTGCTGGAAAGCGTGAGCTTCTTGAAATACGCCCCTTTCGCGGAAGAAGGCTTGGCCTTCTTCAGGTCGTTGATCAGCGCTTCCACGTTTTCCTTAATGGCGTTGGCGTCGAAACCCACCTGACCCACGGTGCAGTGGATGATGCCGCCCTTGTCGGTGCGGTAACGCACCTGACCGCCTTTGGCGTTCTTAACCGCCTGAGCCACGTCCGGAGTCACGGTGCCAACCTTGGGGTTGGGCATCAGACCGCGGGGACCCAGGATGGTGCCCAGCTTACCAACGACGCGCATGGCGTCCGGAGAAGCAATCACCACGTCGAAATTGATTTCGCCGCCCTGAACCTGTTCGGCCAAGTCGTCAAAACCAACCACGTCCGCACCGGCTTCCTTGGCTTCTTCCGCCTTCGCGCCCTGCGCAAATACGGCAACGCGTACGGTTTTACCGGTGCCGTGGGGCAACACGGAGGCGCCACGCACGTTCTGGTCGGATTTACGCGGGTCGACGCCCAGATTCACGGAAACGTCGATGGATTCCTTGAACTTCACGGTGGACATTTCGGCCAGCAGGTTGACAGCCTCTTCCACCGGGTACAACTTGCCCGGCTCGATCTTTTCACGGATGGCGCGGGCGCGCTTGGACAGCTTAGTCATTGGTTAGTCCTCCACGTCCAGGCCCATGGAACGGGCGGAGCCCGCGATAGTGCGCACGGCGGCGTCCAGGTCCGCGGCGGTGAGATCAGGCTCTTTAGCCTTGGCGATCTCTTCCAGCTGCGCCCGGTTTACCGTGCCCACTTTCTTGGTGTTGGGCTCACCGGAGCCACTCTTGATGTTGGCCGCCTTCTTCAGCAGGTAAGACGCCGGCGGCGTCTTCATGGTGAAGGTAAAGGAGCGGTCACCGTAAACGGTGATCACCACCGGCACCGGCGCACCCTGATCCATTTGCTGGGTCTGGGCGTTGAAAGACTTACAGAATTCCATGATGTTCACGCCGTGCTGGCCCAGAGCGGGGCCCACCGGCGGTGAGGGGTTAGCCTGACCCGCTGCCACTTGCAGCTTGATGTAGGCTTCTACTTTCTTAGCCATGATAAGACTCCTTGGGTTCAAACGCCCTGGTACGGGCTCCCCTGAGGTTGGTCATCGCCTTCCGCCACAACAACGGAAGACACCAGGGATCAGGTCTTCTCGACCTGTCCGAATTCGAGTTCCACAGGGGTGGAGCGACCGAAAATCAACACCGCCACGTGCAGACGGCTCTTCTCGTAATTCACTTCTTCCACCACGCCGTTGAAGTCGGCAAAAGGCCCGTCGGTAACGCGGACCACTTCGCCCGCCTCGAACAGGGTTTTCGGCTTCGGCTTCTCCACCGCATCATCCATGCGACGAAGAATGGCATCCGCCTCTTTCTGGGTGATCGGCGACACGCGACCCGGATTCTTTGGGTCCTCGCCAATAAAGCCCATCACCTTGGGCGTCTCCTTGACCATGTGCCAGGAGTCGTCATCCATTTCCATGTGCACCAGCACGTAGCCGGGAAAGAACTTACGCTCGGACCGGCGCTTCTGGCCGGCGCGCATTTCCACCACTTCTTCGGTGGGCACCAGAATCTCGCCAAACAGCTCCTCCATGGAGTTAAGCTTGATACGCTCCTCCAGGGACCGTTTGACGTGCTTTTCAAAGCCGGAATAAGCGTGTACCACGTACCAACGCTTTGCCATGTGCACCCCTTAGCCGATGAGCATCGAGATTGCGCCGTTGAGCACCCAGTCGAGCACGAACAGCAGCAAAGCCACGATCAATACAAACACCAGAACAATCGCCGTGGTTTGCAGCGTCTCCTGGCGCGTCGGCCAGACCACCTTGCGCAGCTCCACCATGGAGTCCTTGCGCAACTGGTTGAATGCCTTGCCTTGCTCGGTCTGCAGGGCCACGAAGGCCGCCAGCAGAGCCACCACCACGACACCCAGCGCCCGATACAGGGGGGACATGTCGGAGAAATAGCTGTTACCGGCAACGGCGGTGACCACTAACGCAGCCACCACCAGCCATTTAATGCCCTCCAGAACGGAGGAGGAGCCAGACTGCCCTTGTGCTTTCTCAGTCATCTGCCGATGCACCCCGCCGCCCGAATGGCAGCTCTGGGAAATTTGGCAGGCCAGGAGGGACTCGAACCCCCAACAGCCGGTTTTGGAGACCGGTGCTC
>JBELJS010000017.1:0-63535 GCA_042090255.1 Alcanivorax sp.
TCTTCGAGGAAGACGGCCGTCTGCTGGTCAACGAGATCGCGCCCCGGGTGCACAACTCCGGCCACTGGACCCACGAGGGCGCCGACTGGTCGCAGTTCGATCTGCACGTGCACGCGCTGGCCGGCGTGCCGCTGCACTCGTTGAACGTGCACGGCCCCAGCGCCATGGTGAATCTGATCGGCACGCCCTTCGATCAGGCCTGGTTGCAGCATCCTGGCGTGGTGCATTGGTACGGCAAGAGCGTGCGCCCGGGCCGCAAGGTGGGCCACGCCAACCTGGTGGCGCCGACCCTGGACGGGCTGAGAAAAGGTCTGGACGCCTGGGCCGATGTGCTGCCGGAAGGGTTCGAGGCGGTCCTCGACTCGGAGCTGGCGTTGGACTGAATGTCCGTCGTCGCCCAGCCGTAGCAGCTAAGAAAACGCCCCGCGAATGCGGGGCGTTTTCGTTGGCGGCTTTGGAAAGACCTTACGGAGGCGTGGTGCAGGCCGGCACGCCGGGACGGTCGGCGGTGCTGAACTGGCAGCCGAAGTTATCGGCGGCCACCGTAGCCGGATTCAGGAAATCGTCGCCGGCCGGTTTGGGGCCGCCCTGTTCCCAGGCCACCATGTCCGCAAAGGCATTGATCTGCTCCTGCGGTGTGTAATCACAGTGCCCCGGCGAGCGGATCGCGCGCTGCACCAGCCAGATGTCGTTGCCATTGGCCGCCGCCCGTTCGCGGTAGATCTGACCGTGCCGGAAGGGCACATAGAAGTCGCCCAGCCCCTGCAGACTGACCACCGGAATGTTGAATTCCCCATTGATCACCGGAATCCAGCGCAGGCCGTCGTTACGCAGCCCGTTGGCGGGCGGACTGCCTTCCACGCGCAGGATGGTGTCGTTAAAGGCCTGTTCCTCGGTGGAGAGCGGCGGGAAGTTGTCGAACTGGTAGGTGACGCCGGCGTTGCCGCTCAGGTCCCGGGCCAGAATGCCGTTGACGGTGCCGTCGCGGCCGCCGGTGCCCATCACCACGTGCCAGTAGTAGGTCGTGAACCCGATATCGGCCACCGGACGTTCGCCGCCGGAGAGATTGCGCATCAGCGCCTGGAATTGCTCCCCTTCAGCGGTGGGTACACCGAGCGACCCCGTCGGGTTGCTCTGTGACGGCGGGATTGGCGGTACCGTCCAAATCACCGAATTGATCGCGTTGGCGTCGAAGTTGGTGGCGGGAATGCTGGTCAGCGGCGGCGCGCTGGGGTCTTTCATATGCGCGAAGTGCTGCGCCGCCATGGTCGCCTGGGTGAGGTATTCGAACTCGAAGGTGTCGCCCACCACGCCGCACATGGGTACGGCGCCATGGTACTGCACCGGGTTGTTGGCGGTGGCGAGGGTTTCGTCCTCGATGGCGGCGGCGGTGACATGGCCGCCCATGGAGTGGCCGGTAATGTAGAGGCGTGATGGTTCCGCCAGGTCGCGGCCTTCAGCGGCGGCGATGTCGGTGAACGCCAGCGCCAATTCGTTGGTGTCTTCCACACCGGTGCGCACGTCGTAGTAGTTGGTCGAGTAACTGGACGCTGCCCAGGCGTAGCCGTTGTCGAGAAGCCATTCGCGGATGCCCGGGTTGGAGACGGTCAGTTCCGGGCCTTCGCCTCGATAGCCGTGGGCGTACATCACCAGGTGACCGTTCCAGGTCTCCGGCACTTCGATGCGGTAGCCGGCGCCATTCGGACGCACGCCGGTCCAGCGATCCGCGTTCTCATGGCCGGCCAGCGCCGCGAAAGGCAGGGTGTCTTCGTCCACACTGAACGAACGGGTGTCCTGGACGCGGGCCGGTTGTGACGGCTCGGCGCCGCTGGAGCTGCTGCTGTCGCCGCCGCAACCGGCCAGCAAGCCGGCGCTCAGCAGGCCGGCCAGCAGACCGATCCTGGGTATTATGAAATGGGTGCTCATTGCTGCTCTCCCGATTTTATTGGAATTGTGGGTCTTTTCTTATTGGTGTTTCGCTATGCGAAATAGCTTTCTAAAAGAAAGCAGCGGTTAATATCCGCCCAATGAATAAAAGCTGTCAATAACAGGAAAGGACTGGCGGAGGGAATTTGAGAGGTGGCCGTGAAGGCGCCTTGTGGGAGCTTGCCTGCAAGCGAAAGGCCGGCAAGCCGGCCGGCAGGATTCCAGAGAGGTTTTTGGCTGCTTTTAGACAAGTTTCTGGGATCCTGCCGGGTGGCTGAAAGCCACCCTTTCGCGGGCTAGGCCCGCTCCCACAAGGCCCAGCCCAAACCGTCAGGGTTAGAAATCGACGCGCTGGAGCATCAGGTCGGTGACCTGGACGGTGCCGGCGGGGGTCTGGTCGAAGGCCAGCTCGACGGCGTTGAGGTTGGTGAAATCCACGCCTTCGAACGCGGTCAGCGGAATGTCCACGGCGTTGAGCGTGGTCTTCTGCGAGCCGTGGTTGGCTTCGTCGTAGAAAGCCCGGCCGGGCGGGTAGAACAGGCTTTCGGTGTAGTCGCTGGCCAGTGCGGACACCCGGTTACCGTCCATGTCCTCCAAAATGATCTGGAAGTCCTGGCCGGTGGTGTTGTCCAGGTCGCCGTGGGATACACCGATGCGCACCGACAGCACTTGGTAGTCGACCGCGTTTACGCCCAGCAATTCGGAGCGATAGGTGGCGGCGGTGTCCCAGGCCATGAACAGCTGCTCGGCAGTATTGAAGGTGGGTGTGGCCACGTCGCAGCCTTCGCCGGGCCGGCCGTTGGTCTGGCAGATGCCGAAGGAAGAGAAGCCGTCGAAGCGCACTGCCCCGCCAAGGTTGTTGGTGGTCAGGCTGGCCGGGTCCAGGGTGTCGTCGATCACCAGGCGGTCCGCCGCCGGGGCGTGCACGCTCAGCAGGTAGCGGTCGTCGCAGGGGCCGGTGCCGTCCGGGCAGGTGTTGCCGGGCACCGAGGTCTGGCCGTTCCAGTAGGCGCCGAATGCCTCTTCACCGCCGATGAAATAGCGGAAGAAGGAGGCGATGAAGAACAGCCCTTGGGCCTGCTGTACTTCCGGTGTGTCGCGGCCGTTGCCGGCGGCGTTTTCGCCGCACCAGGGGTCGTCGCCGTCGCTGTCCAGGATGGTCCAGTCGTCGGGCCGGCTGTCGGTGGTCCACACCGTGTTGTAGTAGTTGTGGTTGGCGCCCATGGGAATCAGCTGGAACTTGGGATAGGGGTCGTTATCCACGGCGTAGCGGCTGGTGTCGTAGGCGAAGTTGCCCATCAGATCTTCCACATCGCCGTCGCAGTAGCCGGCCAGTGCCAGGAAGGTGACGTTGCTGACGGTCTGGGTGTTGTAGTCGGTGGGCGCCAGCGAGAACACCGCGGTGATGTTGTGCGGCTCGGGCTGGTTGCGGTTGTAGATCACGGTTTGGTTGACGCCTTCACCGCCGCGCGAGTGGCCCATGATGCCGATTTCGCTCATGTCCAGCTTGCCGGTCAGCATGTCCAGGCTGTTGCCACCGGAAGCGTTGATGGTGCGGAACTCATCCAGGTGACGCACCACCAGCATGGACCGGGCGAGCGCCCCGGTGTCGCCGCTGCTGGGGCCGCTGTCGTTATCGTTGATGTCGTTAGCGTCCACGGAAATCACCGCGTAGCCGTGGCTGGCGAGATTGCGGGAGATGTACTCGTAACCCCGGTAGCTGGGAATCGGGTTGGCGCAATCGTCGTCGTCGATACCCCAGCCGTCATAGCAGGTGCCGTGACGGCCATGCAGAAAAAGCACGACCGGGGCGGGGCCGGTCTGATCCTCGGGATACTGGATGTATCCGTGGATGTCAGTGTCGTAGCTGTCACCGTTTTTGTTGTCCATTACCGTCATGCGGCCGAAGTTGTATTCCTCTTCGGCGACGGTGAACGGGCCCGTTGTGGCAGGGTCCGTTGCTACGCCGGTGCTAACGGCGTCCGGGCTGGATTTGGCGTCGGGTGTGTCTTCCACGTAGGACGATGAAGAGTCGCCTCCGCAGCCGGCAAGGAACAAAAAGGCCGACAGGAAGACCAGACCCAGCCCGTTTCCGGGCAGAGAACGAATGGTGCTGCTCATAATATTTTCCCCTTGGTGTTAAGGCGGCAAGTGTCCAATCAGGACGAACGGACCCAGGCAAATTGAGTGCCATCGGTCTTTCGGGAAGGTATTTGAGGCGTATTAATTGATGTAAAAGTAACTGTTTTTATAGGGGTATTTTTATTTGTAAAAGAGGTAATAAGCGTGAGGATCGAGTGACGAGGCGGTCGCTCTGGAGGGTGCCCTGAGGCGTTGGAAGCACAAAAAAAGGGCGCCGATTGGGCGCCCTTTGGCTTTATTCTGGTGCGCGGTGGCGCTCAGGCGACATCCATTACCGCGTCCATTTCCACCTCGGCGCCTTTGGGCAGGGCCGCCACGCCGATGGCGGCGCGGGCCGGGTAGGGCTCGTGGAAATACTCTTTCATGATCTCGTTGACCAGATTGAAATGGCTCAGGTCGGTGAGAAAAATGTTCAGTTTGACGATGTCATGCAGGGCGCCGCCGGCCGCCTCGCAGACCGCCCCCAGGTTGTCGAACACCCGCCGTACCTGGGCGTCCATGCCGCCGCCCACCAGTTCCATGGTGGCCGGGTCGAGCGGAATCTGGCCGGACAGATAGACCGTGGAGCCGGCCTTGATGGCTTGGGAGTACGGGCCGATAGCGGCGGGCGCCTGATCGGTTTTGATCACGGAACGATTGGACATGGTGCGGTTTCCTTCAGGCACTGATGCGGTGAATCCTCACAACATTGTCCACGGTGCGCAACCGCTTGATGATGCGCGCCAGGTGGACCCGGTGTTTCACGGTGAGGGTAACGTTGATGATCGACAGGGTGGGATCTTTGCCCGCCATGTCGATGGTGTCGATATTAGAGCCCAGCTCGGAGACCACATTGGCCAGAGTCGCCAGAACCCCACGTTTATTGACCAGCTCGATACGCAGCGCGGCGGTGAATTCCTGCTCCACGTCCTTGTCCCAGTTCAGCGCGATGCATTTTTCCGGGGCGTCGCGCATTTCCGCGAGCAGGTTCTTGCAGGTATCGCGGTGCACCACGATGCCCTTGCCGGCGCTCAGGTGGCCGATCACTGTATCGCCGGGCAGCGGGTAGCAGCATTTGGCGTAGGTCACCATCAGCCCTTCGCTGCCGCGAATGGCCAGAGGCAGACGGTCGTCCTCCGGGTCGCGGTTCTCGCCACGGGCGCCGGCCAGCTTGCGCGCCACCAGTGGCGCCAGCCGGTTGCCCATGCCGATATCCTCAAGCAGCTCTTCCACGGTGTCGTAGTGATTGTCGCTCAGTTCCTGCTGGAGGGTTTTTTCCGAGAGTAACGTCAGATCAAGCTGGTAGGCGATCAGCGCCTTTTCCAGAAGCCGCTGGCCCAGCTCGGCGGCGTCCTCACGGCGCTGCTGTTTGAGGAAGTGGCGAATGTTGGAGCGCGCCTTGCCAGTGACCACGAAATTCAGCCAGCCCGGATTGGGCGTGGCGTTGGGCGCGGTGATGATCTTCACCGTTTGCCCGGATTCCAGTGGTGTGGACAGGGCCGCCAGCTTGCCGTCGATGCGCGCCGCCACGCAGCGGGTGCCCACCTTGGTGTGCACCGCGTAGGCGAAGTCCACCGGCGTCGCCCCGGCGGGCAATTCCTTGATGTCGCCCTTGGGCGTGAACACGTAGGCCTCGTCCGGAAACAGATCGACCTTCACGTTCTCGATGAACTCCATCGAGTTGCCGGCCTTCTGCTGGATCTCCAGCAACCGCTGCATCCAGGACTGGGCCCGCGTGTGAGTGGGCGAGCCCGGCTCATCGTGGGACTTGTACAGCCAGTGGGCGGCAATGCCGTTGTTGGCCATCGCTTCCATTTCCTCAGTGCGGATCTGGATTTCCAGAGGAATGCCGGAATGGGCTTTCAGCGTGGTGTGCAATGACTGATAGCCGTTGGCCTTGGGAATCGCCACGTAATCCTTGAAGCGACCGGGAATCGGGATGAAGTGATTATGCACCGCGCCCAACACCCGGTAGCAGGTGTCCACCCGGTCGACGATGATGCGGAAACCGAACACGTCCATGATGTCCGCGAACGGCTTATGCTGTTCTTTCATCTTCTGGTAGATGCTGTACAGGTGCTTTTCCCGGCCCAGCACCCGGGCCTGGATGCCCTCTTCCTCGAGGCTGCGCTCAATGCTGGATTTGATCGACGACAAAATCTCGCGGCGGTTGCCGCGCGCCGACTGCACCGCCTTGCCGATCAGCCGTGCGCGCATCGGATGGATGTTGTGGAAGGCGAGGTCCTCGTACTCCACACGCATGTTGTACATGCCCAGCCGGAAGGCGATCGGGGCGTAGATTTCCAGGGTTTCGGTGGCGATGCGCTTGCGCTTCTCGGCGCGCATGACATGCAGGGTGCGCATGTTGTGCAGGCGATCCGCCAGCTTTACCAGGATCACGCGGATGTCCCGGGTCATCGCCAGCATCATCTTGCGCAGGTTCTCGGCTTGCTGCTCCGCCTTCGATTCAAACTTGATCTGAGCGATCTTGGAGACGCCGTCGACCAGCTCCGCCACTTCCTCGCTGAATTCCTCGGCGAGCTGTTCCTTGGAGATGCCGGTGTCCTCGATCACGTCATGCAGCATGGCCGCCATCAGCGAGGCGTAGTCCATGTGCATGTCCACCAGGATGTTCGCCACCGCCAGCGGATGCGTGATATAGGGGTCCCCGCTTCGCCGATACTGGCCCTCGTGGGCTTTCTCGGCGAAATAGTAGGCGCGAACCACCTGTGAGATTTGCTCTTCCGTCAGGTAGCTGCGTAACCGCTTTTTCAGGTTGTTGATCGAGGGCAAGATTCCTCGCCACGCCGCCAGGGCGAATCGAAGTGAACGATAATTCCTAGCTTAGGTTTGGTGTGGTGATTTGTCTACGTTATCGCCGTGAGCGCTTGAAAAGGCAGGGGTTTTCGGTCTGAAAGGCAGGCACTATGAAGGCTTGTCGGGGGAGGCTTGTCAGCGCAAAGGGCGTCAGGGCATCGCGGCACCCTGACGTCCTTTCGGGCGTTTACTCGCCGAACGACTGGGTCAGCATCGCCAGATCGTCCACGTCGGCACCCTGATCGGCGATCGGGTTTTCAACCGATTCGGAGGTCACTTCCCCCGCGGCGATCTCGCGCAGCGCCACCACGGTGGGCTTGTCGTTTTCCCAGGCCACGCGCGGCTCCTTGCCGCCGGTCTGCAGTTGGCGGGCGCGCCGGCTGGATACCAGAACCAGCTCAAAGCGGTTATCCAGGTGTTCCAGGCAGTCTTCTACGGTTACACGGGCCATGTCGATCTCCTATTGCGGGGGCGCGGGTCGCTGGGCTCGGGCGTTCCGCGCGGCCCGCGATTCTACTGGGTTTCAGTGCCGGACAACAAGTCGGCGAGGGTGGCCGCCTGACGTACCGCCTGGCGGTCGGTGGTCAGCCGGCGTGCTTCGACGATGGCGGCCAGCTCGTGCAGGGCCCGCTCGAAGTTGTCGTTGACCACCAGATAGTCGAACTCGCCGTAGTGACTCATCTCTTCGCGGGCCCCGGCCAGACGCTTTTCGATCACGTGGTCGTCGTCCGAGGCGCGGGTGCGCAGACGCTGGGCCAGGGTCTTCAGGCACGGCGGCAGGATGAAGATGCTGGCGGCTTCCGGCAGTAAACGCCGGATCTGGGCGGCGCCCTGCCAATCGATCTCGAGAATCACGTCCTCGCCGCCGCGCAGGGTTTCCGCCACCCAGTCGGCGCTGGTGCCGTACAGGTTGCCGAACACCTCGGCGTGCTCCAGGAAGCGGCCCTCTTCCACCATGCGCACGAACGTCTCGCGGCGGGTGAAATGGTAATTGACCCCTTCCACTTCGCCCTCCCGGCGCGGCCGGGTGGTGTGCGACACGGAAATGCGCAGGCGGGGCAGCTTTTCCACCAGCGCCGCCACCAGGGAAGTTTTACCGGCGCCGGAGGGGGCCGACACAATATAAAGAGTGCCTTTGTCGGTCATACGCATGCGGTTCCTGTCTGCCGGGGTCTCACTACCCGCGAAAACGGGCATTATAGGGGGAAGTCCGCGGCCCGTCATGGCCAAGCCTAAAGGAGACACCATGCAGGACAGCCCGATCACCGCCACCGTGGATCTCCACCGTGACGGTGTGCAACACGGTTTTCTCAAGCTGCCATACTCCCACGACGATTCCGCCTGGGGCAGCCTGATGATCCCGGTCACCGTGGTGCGCAACGGCGACGGCCCCACCGCCTTGCTCACCGGCGGCAATCACGGGGACGAATACGAAGGCATCACCGCGCTGATCAAGCTGGCCGGGCGCCTGCGCGCCGAGGACATCACCGGGCGCGTGATCATCGTGCCGATGATGAACCATCCGGCGGCGCTCAACGGCACCCGCACCTCGCCGATCGACAAAGGCAACCTCAACCGCGCCTTCCCCGGCAGCCCCACCGGCACCCTCACCCAGCGCATCGCCGACTACTTCACCCGCTACCTGGTGCCACTGTGCGACCTGGCGCTGGACATCCACTCCGGCGGCCGCACCCTCGACCTGCTGCCGTTCGCCGCCACCCACCGGCTGACCGACGCCGATCTGGCGCGCCGTTGCCTGGACGGCGCCCGCGCCTTCGGCGCGCCCAACACCCTGCTGATGGCGGAGCTGGAAGGTGACGCCCTCTACGACACCGTGGTGGAAGCGCAGGGCAAGGTCTTCATCAGCACCGAATTGGGGGGCGCCGGCACCACCACGCCGGCCACCGTGGCGCTGGCGGAGCGCGGTGTCGACAACGTGCTGCGCTGGGCGGGCATCCTCCCCGGCGAGCCGCAGCCCGCGCCCACCCGCATGCTGGAGATTCCCGACAGTGCCCACTATCTGCAGAGCGAGCACGCCGGCCTGCTCGAGTTCACCGTTAACCTGGGCGACGCGGTGGCGGCCGGCGACGTGATGGCGCGAATCTACTCCATGGAGCGCACCGGCGCCGCGCCGGCGGAGTACCGGGCGCCGGTGAACGGCATTCTGATTGGCCGGCGGCACCCGGCCCGGGTGAGTTTGGGCGACACCTTTGCTGTCCTGGCGGTGCCGCTCTAATCAGCGGTTCGTCTGGCTGGTTCGTCTGGCTGGACGGTGCCCGCCTGATGCGGGCTCCGCGGGCACGAAGCGGTGATTGCTCACGCATGGAGGGCTCCATCAGCACCCTGATGCAGAGGGTCAGGGTGTGGGAGAGCTATTCGATGTTCTGGATCTGCTTATCGCAAGAATTAAAATAGTCTATATAAAACAAAGATTTGCGTGATCCTAGGAAAGGAATATAGAGCGATGCCCACCACTTTGCCCACCATTTAACCATGGATCATCTGCGTGACCCCACCGCTTGGGCGAGTAGGTCCTCGATGATGCGGTTCTTGGTCACTTTCCGGGCTTTCTCTAGCTGATCTAGGTTGCGCCTGGCCTCATCACTCAGCGAAAAATATACCTGTTTCTTCGCCTTTTCGGAGTTCTGATACTTCCTTTGTGACCAGGTTTTTTTCATTTTGGCTAGGAAGAGCTCCTGGGTGTCAGGGCTAATGCCATATAAGTGGTCTAAGAAGCCCAGGACATGCGCGTATTTGTCCTTGGGGAGCTCTGTGGGCGGGAATTTGAATGTGGTGCGGTGCCGTTTCCAGAAATCGCATCCTCCGAGGTAACTTATGGCCCAAGTCATCTGTTGAGAATTCTTGCCGTCGAGCCATTTTATCTGCTTGTCGGGTATCTGGGCACGCACCCACTTCTCCCTGAACTCTTCAAGAGCTTTTCGCTTTTTATCGATACTGATCGGCCAAGCATCAATCGCCGCAATGACAAGCGGATAGCGCTGATCGGGTTGGCTTAAAGGGTCGGGTACGTATGCGGTCGAGGCATCAAAGTCGGGGGGAGTGACCACGGATAAACGTATAGCGAGCGCATTGATAAGCCAGATTAGCTGCCGCTGATTGCCGGATGATATCCATTCTAGGTCGCTATCTGGAAGGAAGTGGGATTCCCTCCACTTCCTGACCAAATCTAAGATCCCTCTGTCGTCCCACCTATTAGATAAATCCTCGACTATCGTCTCGGTGCTTCGAACCTCGTTGTTGTGGCCAGAAGGGAGTGCATTTGGGTTCGCCTCTAAGTAAGCACGTAGCCAGTGCTTCTCCCTGGCGCTTAGCGGCTCGGTAATTGGATAGCCTTCACCGTCTCGAATCATGAGTAATCTACATATAGAAAATAAGGTATGATTTTATATTAGTAAAACAATGAATATATCGTAGGATTTAGAGAGAGTAAACAGTGATATTTTGCAGTATTTAGAGAGAAAAAATGAGCGAAGAACGTAAGGAATACGGGGCTTTCAGGCGCTTTGGCGGCTGATGCGAGCAGGCTTGATACCAAGGGTGAGCTGACGTCATTGATGGATCGAGGTGCTCATGGGATCGACTTTGCCGTAGTGACAGGAAGGGGCCGGTCAAAATATGATCTAACTTGAGAGCGCAATTTTTTCCCTTAAGGCAGAGGCCCTGGAGGGAAAGGCCGAGCATTTGGCCGGTATATAGTTATGCCTCCGATGACTACCAAGCGTTGTTTCTATAGCTGAACCATAGCGATAGATAGAGCATCTTCATGCATAGCGAACGTCGCTGAGCAGTAAAAACACACGCAGCAGCTACCTCTTATGAAATTCACAGTTTCAAGGAGCTAGCAGTGCGCAAACGTAGTAGTCATAACACCAATCTCACCCTCCACCACTCCGGCCCCTGGCGGGGCTACGACGTCCAGCTACAGCGTGGACCGTTGATCATTTCCTACCTCGAAAGAATTCATCAGACGATGCAGCGGGCTATTGAGCATCAGCCCAGGACCATGGCGGTACGGCTGGATCTATCCTTGCCCGCCAATGGCTATTTTCGTCCCGGTGACCCGATCGATCGGTTCATCAAATCCTTGCGAGCTCAAATAGATGCGGATATGGCCAGGCGTAAGCGTGACGGTCGGACCTCGCCTGACTGTCGCCTGAAGTATGTCTGCGTGAGGGAGCAAGACGACTCTTATCAGCCTCACTTCCACTTCGGGCTGTTCCTGAACGGGGATTGCTATCGAAGCCTCGGTGAGATGCCGACAGGGAATGGCGCCGGTGCGTTTAACCCTGATGTCCCGGCGGACCCGAACGCGGTGGTAGCAGACAGCCTGGCAAAGCGCATCGTTACAGCCTGGGCCCGTGCATTGGGCTGGAGCGTCGAGCAAACGGTCGGGTTAGTGCACTTTTCGGAGGGCGGGACCTATTGGATCAAACCAGGGTCGCCTATTTGCGATAGCCAGATTGCGGGCCTGTTCAACCGGCTGAGCTATCTGGCCAAGGAAAGCACCAAGCAGTTCGGGCACGGAGGAAAGAATTTCCGATACAGCCTCACCTAGCGCGGCGGCCAAACGGTGCTTATTTACAGCGATGGCCCATCTCATGAGCAGAAGGAGCCATCTCATGAGAATCATGCGTTTAACCGAAGTCATCCAGACCACTGGCCTGGCCAGGTCGTCTATCTACAGCCGAATGACCGAGGGCAGTTTCCCCCGGCCGGTCTCGCTCGGGGCGCGGTCGGTGGGCTGGGTGTCTGAGGAAATCCAGGATTGGGTGGAGTCCCGTATTCAAGAGCGGGATGCGGATAGCGGCCTCCAAATGGCCGGAGACAGGGGCTGATAGGGCCCCACTCCCCCGAACCTAGGCCCGACCAGGAAGGCAGCGAGTCGCAAGCGCCTAGCCGCGCTTCTTTGCCAGCCAGGCGATGATCAGCTTAGACACATGCGAGCCGTATCGTTTGGCCGCTTCAGTAGCAAACTCAATCAAGAATTCCTTTGCGTGAAAGCGCAGCGTTTTCAGTTGTTGAAACAGATAGTCCAGGATTCCGGTCTCCGATTCTGCGATAGCCTCTATCGTGACATTTTCCTCTTTGGCTTCACGAACCAAAGACGCTTTTTTGTCATTCGGTAGTGCGGAGACGATGGCGCTGATCAGCAGATCCATGTTGTAGCCCTCCTCCGCCGACACCGCGACGACGTGATTGCCCTGAAGGCCGAACTCCCGGACGATGTGCTGCCTCTTTTCCTCCAGATTAGCCTTTTGGCGACCGCCTGGCTGACGTCGTCTCTCGTCCCATTCCCGGCAGGGTTCGATCTTGTCCGCCTGGGTAACGGCGAAGACCACTGGGCATGCGCCCTCATGGGGCTTCACAGCGGTCTGGTAGGCCTGTACGGCTGACGCATAGGCGCGGTCATCGGCTTTGATCGCCCAGAGCACGAGATCCAGCTCCGGCACCAGGCGCCGGTACAGTTCCAGGTATTCCTCGTCGCGTTCCCGGTTCTCGCCAACGCCAGGGACGTCTACCAGGATCAGGCCGCCGCCTTCATCATCCGTGAGCAAAACCTCCTGCAGATCGCGCGTGCCGGCGGCCACATCACTAACAGGGGCAATCTCGCGTCCAAAGAGGGCATTGCAGAGGCTGGACTTGCCCGTTCCCGTCACGCCGAAGACGCCGACCTTTGGTGTATAGCTTCGGATCCGCTTGATCTCCCGCTGGATAAAGTCGCGGATTTCCTGCTGTTCCCTTTCGTCCTGTGTTTCAGTGTTGAGCGCCTGGCTGTCGCCCTCGGTATCGGCAGACCTGTTTTCATCCGTCATGGGGGTTCCTTTGATGGTTGAATCGATGCGCATGCCTGACTCCTTGCCCAGGGCAAGGAGTCGAGACCGGCGTTAACGGAGATCCAGTTCATAGGTTGGGGAGAAATGTTGGCCCGTCTCTTTAACTTCGAAACCAAACTCAACAAGAGCCGTACCTACCGCGTCCCCTACTCGTAGGAAAAACTCCCTTGATTCCCCTTCGGCTAATGTCACCGGCACGTCCAGATTCCGAAACATAGGGCTCAGTATTCCCGGATAAGGCTCGGGATAACGGAGATTCCTTACGTAAGTATTGATCACCGTGAAGTCCTCGCCTTTAGCAGTCAGACGAAAGCGATCTAGCTCAATGAACGAACAGCTACCAGAACAGGTATAGCTGACGCTTGTATGCGCTTTATAGGGGAATCTTACTTTCTCCCAGGTGGGAGGCTCGATGATGCTGGAATCGTCATATACCTCCAAAATAAGAGCGGGCCCATCGGCGGTAATGAGGACAGTGTCTACGTCGCTATAAGCTTCTCCGTCGCTGACAACCAGATTCACGATGTAATCGCCTACGACATCCGGAGTGAAGGTCGGATAAGCTGATTCGCTATCCGTCAAGCTGGCGCTGCTGCCCTCGGGCCTAAGGACGAATGACCAAGAATAGGTCAGGGGATCCCCATCGGCGTCTCTGCTACCTGAACCGTCCAGCTCAACCAAGTCGCCGGGTTGAGTGGTTTGGTTGTCGCCCGCATCGCCCGTAGGCGCGCTGTTAACGCTTTCGGCTGTAACGGTGATTCGATCCCCATCGCTGTCCACAGTGCCGTCATTCACGACCAGTTCGAGGACATAGGCACCGTCCACATCAGGCGTAAAAGAGGCAGACACTGAAGCATCGCCGACCAGTGAGGCGGCACTCCCAGCAGGCCTGGAGACAAACGTCCAGTCGTAGCTCAGCGTGTCCCCGTTGGCGTCATCACTCCCAGAGCCATCCAGAGTCAGGACCGTACCGGTCATCACGTTCTGATCCAGCCCCGCGTCCGCGACGGGCTTGGCATTCGCTGCAGAGACGATGATGGCCACTTGGTCAGTGTCGATGGCGTTATCTTCGTCAAACACCCTCAACGTTAAGACATAGGTGCCATCAACGGTTGTGGTGAAAGTGGGCGAAACGGCGGTCTCGTCAGAGAACTCGGCATCGGTTACGGGAGGCCTAGACGCGATCCGCCATTCGTAGATGAGAGAGTCGCCGTCGGGGTCAGAGCTGCCACTGGCGTCCAAGGTTACGATATCGCCCGCCACGACCGACTGATCCGAACCAGCGTCGGCCGTAGGTGGGCTGTTGGCTTTAGCGACGTCGATGGTGACATTATCCGTCGCGCTATCCAGCTCCCCGTCGTTCACCGTCAGGCTCACGACATAGGCGCCTGCAACGTCCGCCTCGAACTCAGCGGCAACGGTGTCGGCATCCTCCAGTACCGCCGAGCTACCACTCGGTCGTGATACAAATTCCCATTGGTAGGTAAGCAAGTCCCCATCGGCATCCGAGCTTTGGGCGCCACTGAGTTGAACCACAGCCCCTTCCACCACGTCCTGGTCATCCCCCGCATCGGCAACGGGTGCGCTATTAGGCGTCGATGCCGTAATCATCACAGTGTCCTTCTCGCTGCTTCTCTCACCGTCGCTGACAACCAGACCCAGCGTGTACCCACCGTCCAGATCCGGCGTAAAGCTCGGACCGACTGATGAGGCGTCTTCCAGACTCGCGACACTATCCGCAGGCGACTGATCGATGGACCAGGTGTAGGTAAGCAGATCGCCATCTGCGTCGGTGCTGGCGGAGCCATCGAGGCTCACCGGCTCGCCGGTCTTCACGGATTGATCCGCGCCGGCATCGGCGACGGGTGGGCTGTTGGCGATAGTGGCTGTGACGGTGACCGTTGCTGGCTCACTGTCGACCTGTCCGTCGTTCACGATCAGCTCGGCGGTGTACTCGCCCTCGCTGTCCGCCACGAAGGTGGGTTTGACGGTGTCGCTGTCCGCGAGGACCGCGCCGCCGCCGTCAGGTTGGGCGCTCAACGACCAAGCGTAGGTGAGGGTGTCGCCGTCCTCGTCGCGGCTTTCGGAGGCATTGAGGGTGACGGTATCGCCCACTTTGACGCTTTGGGCCTTGCCCGCGTCCGCGAGCGGCGCGGTGTTGGTGACGCCCGGGCTGGAGTCGGATGTGTCTTCCCCGCCGCCGGAGGAACCCCCTCCGCCGCACCCAGTTACTATCAAGCAGGCCATGATCAGGCCATAGCCGATCCATCGAATCATTATTGTTACTCCCTAGATCATTTATTTTTCGCTTTGAAAAGCACGACGGAGGAGCGGGCCACGGGGTGGCTCGCCCGCCGCTGCTTCGAGGGGTTGGTCAAGTCGCTTGATCTCCGCCAAGCGTTCGCGATGGGAGACCGAAAACCGGAGGTGGTGTCTCCGGGCCGGGCTCCCTGGTCCTTCTTCATAGACACAGCTTCCTTACTTATATCGAAAAAGTATGGCATGGCCTTACCAAAAGTAAAGCCTGGCCGTACGACAGCATAAGGCCAATTGCGTAGCTTATGAGGCTGATTGCTATCGAGACTTCCCATGCAGACCAAAGAGTTTGGAAAGCGGTTGAGAGCCGCCCGCGAGCGGTCAAACCTGACGCAGGAGCGGTTGGGTATGGAGCTGGGCGTCAGTAAGACGACCGTCTCGTCGTGGGAACTCGGGAACGATCCCCCGAGATTCAGCTATCTGCTTGAGCTGAAGCGGGTTTTGGATGTGTCTCTGGATGAGTTGGTCTACGGCCACGAGGCCGATTTGCGAGATGCGCAAACGATCACTACCAGCGATGATGGCGAGGTAGCGCTGATCAAGGCGTACCGTCGTCTACCGATCAAGCGCCGAAAGGCACTGCTGGGGCTGATCGAGGAGTAGTTTGCTCAGGTTGGTGGCGGGGCCTCCGTGCTCAGAGCGCGTCTTCACGGGTAAAGAATGCGTCGACCAAGCCCTGGATGACCAGGTCGGCCTCCTCGTCGGACGGGAGTTCACCGTGATTTAGGATCAGGTGGAAGCCCAGCAAATCCCCGAAAGCAGAGATGACCTCATACTCGAACGTCCCGTGTTTGGGGCTCAGGTGCCGCCAATGGCGCCGACTGTACGCCCAAATCCGGTCCAGATAGCGACAGCTCTCCGTCACCAGCTTCATGCGGCCCGCGTGCCAAAAATTCAGTAGGCGCTCACATCGGTGAGGGTCTCTTTTGGACGTCATCAGGCCCTCGAACAGAAAGGCCCCCCAGACCGGCGCTACGGCCTGAGGCAGCGTCTCGCTTTGCAGGTCCGACGCCAGGGCGAACCGGCGATAGGGAGAGGGATCGTTGGGAGGCATGGCGTTTCTCCGGTGAAAAAGATAAGTGTTGAGCGGGGGTACCGGCCTGTAATGCTTGTGGTGTGGCAAAGGCGTCAATCAGCCAACAACACCGCTTGATCCAACGCCTTCTGCTTCAAACTCGCGCCCTAGCCGAACCCCGCGGAGTCCAGCCGGTGATCGGAGCTCCGTGCCCGTCGTTCATGGTCAACGAACTCAGTGACGGCATTGAGCAGGCCGTAGGCTGTGCCCTTGGCGGAAGCCACACCCGCACCACGGCCCGCGCCGTGGAACAGAGCGTGGGCTTTCGTCATGGCGCGTTCATTGGCCGTAGTGCGCTTCGAGAGCGGGCGCTCTTGGAAGAGCCCGACCAGAAACTTCTCGATCTCCGGCTACTCCATACCCGCCTGGCGGGCCCAGGTCTCGATGGACTGGCCGGGCGACAGCGCGTTGCCCAGGCCATCCCACGGGGTCTGGCCGGTATAGGCCATCTCTTCTACGAGGTGAGTCATGTTTGCTCCTTGTGAACGGCATAAAAGCGCCCCTCGCCATCAGGCGGGGCCGTGATCGGGTAGTACGGGGTGGGAACGAAAAGGAGGCGGATCAGACCCAGCCGCGCCGGGAGAGGCTTTCCCAGCCAGATTGGGATACCACCAAGTGATCAAGGACGCGGACGTCAATGAGGCCAAGAGCTTTCACCAGTAGCTGGGTAACGTCGCGGTCCGCTTGGGACGGCTCGCTGTGCCCTGAGGGGTGATTGTGTGCCAGGATTACCGAGGCTGCGTTCCACTCCAGGGCCTTCTGCACCACGATCCGGGGGTGGACGGTGGCGCCGTCGACGGTGCCAGAGAACAGTCGCTCGAAGCTCAGCACCTGATTTTTGTTGTTCATGAACAGCACCGCAAAGTGCTCGTTCTTCTCGTTCGCCAAAGTCATCTGCAGGAAGCGCGCGGCCTCCTCCGGGTGGGACAGGGTGTCGCCGCGCGTCAGGTTCTCCTGAAGGATGGCGGCGGCGGTTCGAACAATGGCCTCTGGCGTGATGAGGCCGAAGGCTTGGTACAAGCCCTGCTCGCTCTTCACAAATGTGGTTTCGCACTCGCACATACGGATCTCCAGACACAAAAATGCCCGCATGAGCGGGCTTAGTGAGGATTAAAAGGGGGAGGCAGCTTTACTCCAGATCAACGCTGAACCGGAAGCTATACTCCAAACATTCGAAATTGTCGAAAACGGTCTCGTCGAACATCTCACCGACAGCGGCGCCGGCGGAACCTCCCACGAAGCTCCCGACCGGACCGACGACAACGACAACGACAACGACAACGACACCGGCAAGGCCGCCCGGAGTGGACCCCGCGGGGCCAGCATGAGACCCATGGTAAGGCCCGCGCGGGCGCCGGATACGGCTGCTGTGCCTAAAGCGCCCCATGTCTTGCGGCCTGTATGCCGAGTGACGACCTGGGTGGAGTGGCATCGGGAACAAATCAAAGTACATCCTATTTTTTGAAACTGTAGTGGGCAGCAATAGGGGCTTTCGGGCCCCTACTAGCTCGATGATATGTATCCGAATTCCAGTTGAATATGGCTTGCTAAAAGCCCACTAAATACAACCCTTGAGAAATTAAAAGGCGGAGATACGTAGAGATTTTTCCAATATGCTGGATGCCGGTGCGGACGCATACTAGGATGCGTAAAGTGCCCGAAAATATTAAGTGGCAATTCTATCTTAAATGATGCTTGTTTAATCTATGTGAGAAGAGAATCTCGCGATGATGAATTCATCAATGGATTACTATTTTCGTTCTTGTTTGATGATTTTTCTGCGCTGTTATAATGATGCTAAGGCGTATTTTAAGTTAATATGTAAAGATAGGCTGGAACTGTAAAGGCATTCTGGTCATACGGTCAAAAGGTCATTGGAAAGAATGGATAATAAACCCATTAAGAAGGCTCACAGCACGCCTCCTGCCGAGGGAGAGAGGCGTGCGATTCGAGGGTATGTCGGCCAGTACGAGAGAGCTGGCGCAGCGATTTACGTCGCGCTCGAGCGCGAGCATCTGCGGTGGGTTGGCTTGGCCGACCGCAGCGCGGGAATTGCGGACGATCTTGTACTCGGCTTCGAAGGCTTGGTGGTCGGGCATCAGTTCAAGACTTCAAGGTTCCCAGCCCCCTTCACGGTCGAAACGATGTTGACAGGGGCTAATGGTTTGCTAAAGCCTTTGATCCATGCTTGGCAGTGTTTGAAGGCGGCCAACCCAAGCGATCGCGTAGAGATTCGCCTGGTTGTCAATGACTATCCGTCAGTCAACGATAAGTGTGGCAGCACAGACTCGCTCCACAGCGCAGCATTTCTGGAACAGCTTCAGCGCTTTCCAGATCGCTCACTACAGGAATGGCGCCTCAACGGTTGGAGCCGTTTGGTAGATATTCTGCTATCCACCTCGGGCCTAGACGAAGATGAGTTTGAGCGATTTTTCCAAAACTTGCGCGTGGTATATGGCGCCGCAGCCGATCTCATCCAGTCTCATAAGCTCGGCACCGAACAAGCTAGGTTGGCTTCGGAGATTGCCAAAGTATTGCCGAAGCTGGTTAGTGATGTCAGAAACAAAGACAGGTGGTCACGAGAAGAGTTGCTGCATGAGCTCGGCTGGCGGGATCCAGACAAGGCGTTTCATATCCATAGGTTTCCAGTGGGAGCCTATGTGCAGCGTAATCTTGAAACTGAGAGCGCTCTACTCGCAGCATCACGGGACATCAAACAGGGCTACCTTTCGCTCATAGGCCCGCCCGGTTCAGGTAAGTCGACCCTGCTACAGGTGGCGTTGGCCACTGAGCCAAACATACGTTTAGTGCGTTACCTCGCCTATGTGCCGGGCTCCGCACAGCGTGTAGGGCGTGGCGAGGCGGATAGCTTCTTGGAGGACGTCGACGCGCAACTACGGAACAGCGGCTTGATGGGCCTTCGTTTACGCAACAACTCTCTGCATGAAAGGCGGCAGCAGTTTGACGCCCTTCTCGAGCAAGCTGGTGAGCGCTACGAACGCGAGGGGATACGTACCATCATCGTTGTTGATGGGCTTGACCACGTACCGCGGGAGGAACGACCGACACAATCGCTGCTGGGCGAGTTGCCGCTTCCTTCGGCTATTCCGGCTGGAGTAACGTTCGTACTTGGTACCCAACGCCTGGATCTCGAGCATCTTAAGCCAGCAGTCAAAGATCAGGCTCAGAAGAGAGATCGACTGGTGAGGATGCGGCCCCTCAGTCGACAGGCGATTGCGAAAATGGCTGATGCGTTCGGCCTTGACCAAGGGATCTCGCGTCTTGAGGTGAGCAAGCTTAGCCGTGGATACCCACTGGCAACTCGGTACCTGATACAAGCGCTGCTGAATGCTGACGAATCAGAACGTAAACGACTACTTGATGGTGGTATGTCGTTCGACGGAGATATTGAAACCGTATACACCTCTGCTTGGCGAGAGATCGCTGATGATAGAGACGCCATGGACGTGCTAGGTTTTATAGCCAGAGCCGAAGCCCCCCTGTCGCTACACTTACTCTCCACCGTCGTAGAAGAGCGCGCGATAGAGCGAGCGCTCGCAGTTGCACGCCATTTGCTACGCGACACGCCGCAAGGTTGGAGCGTATTTCATAACAGCTTTCGACTATTTGTGATTGCCCAACCGCGTAAGCGTCTGGGGGAAATAGATACCGATTATTCGCGAGGCGTTTATCGCAATCTCGCACTGTTGGCCAAAGAGGCGCCTCCAGAGTCCTTACAATCATGGCTTGAACTACGATACTGCGCTCGCGCGGGTGACCAAAGCGAGGCGTTAACGTTAGCGACCCCTGATCGCTTTCGGCAACAACTATCAGAGGGCCGCCCAATAGCTGACATTCATGCAGATATTCGTCTAGCATTTTATGCTGTCCGCGCCACGCATGATGCAACAATTCTCACGCAGCTCCTGCTTTGTCGCGACGAGTTGAGTCGGCGTGAGACAGCGTTGGGATATGCCGATCGGCTGCCGCTTGCAATGCTGGCTATCGGTGACATCGACGCGGCTATTTCTTTTGTTCAGGATTTTCCAGATAGAGGCTACGAAGTTGTCGATGCTCTTCTGGAGCGTGGTGATATGGACGCTGCGAAGGAACTATTCGAGACCCTTGAACCACTATCGCAACTGCACACATCAAGGTATCAACACTATGGCGACCAGCATAACTTAGAGGAGTTCGAGAAGTGGGCGCGTCGCGCCATCCATTTCAGAGACACCGAGCAGATCCTGAAGGCTATTGACCATTTGGCCAACGAGGGCATGACGCAGGTGCCGGATGAAGCATCCAAGGAAATGATCGCTTCTGTAAAGCAGCACCTACGGCAGGAGGTCGCGGAGGCTATGCTTCAGCACGTAGAGTCTGGCGCTGAGGAGCTCTGCGTAAAGCTCGGCGTAGCCGTAGAAGATCGGCCGTCTTTGATAGCGCGCGCGGCCATTACCGCACATGAACACGGCGATTCGTCGCAGGCGCTCACCTGGTTGGATGAGGCCTTAAAGCTACCGGATTTTGAACTGATCCCCAACGGATTGCGTCGCTCTTTGGCACTTTTCGCTGTGGAATCAGGTCAAAATGATATGGCCTTAGAGTTATTTGATAAGCTGGTTGTTCCCATGGTTTCTATGGGTGATGACAATACAGATCCATCAGGACTTTTCGCCCTGGTGGATGCGGTGATGCATCATGCGAGGCTGTGCGGCTTACTTGATAAGCCGATAGTGGATGCCGTGCCCTCAAAATATCCATTCTTGCAACCACTTGAGACGTATGCATCTCAGGTCGGTATGCTTCTCGCTGATGTAGCGAATAATCCTTCTTCTGTGCCGTCTGGTCGCGTTAGGACACTCGCCCGCGACGCAATGGGTTACTTGTCGCGACTGAGCTCAAACCGGGGAGCTGATATTTATCATATCCGACAAGCTGTGAAGGCCGCGCCGGTGCTCGCCGGCGCCTTACTGAAAGCCGCAGCTAGTTGCGGAGAGATTGAATATCTTGCCGTCCTTAGAGCGATAGATCATGTGGTTACGACCTCCCCTCTTAAGGGCGCTTGGCCACTCCGGCGCAGGTTGGCTGTTGCTGCGTATCGGATTGACGGTGATCGTGAGGCTGCAGTAGACCGGCTCGATACGCTAGCAGGAGAACTTCAAGAAAACACGCCCAGTGAGCAGATTGATGGGTTGTCTGATCTGGCAATGTCGTTTGCCGCGGTCGGGGATATTAAACGTGCGAAGCGTGCTCTAGCCAAAGTCCCCGAACAATGTCTGGGCTACTCCCTGCCTCCGAAGAAAGATCCACAGTACGCCGTTTGGCGTGACACAATTGTTCTAGCAAACGACGCAGACCCTACGCAGAGGGGCCAGCGGGTCTCACTGCTTATGCGCCAAGTCATGGGTATGACAGAAACGGAAGGGGCGTCTGCGGCCCGACGTCTAACTATGTCGCTCATTGATGAGGCGATGCAAGTTGATGCTCGCTTCGGTTTTGACGTCTCAAAGGCTCTTGCAGACTGGCACTTGGTTTCATGGCCCAACCGAATCGATTTGCTGATGATTGGAATGGTCCGGCGGCGACCTGAGACGGTGATGGCTTGCGTTACGGTCTGGTGTGGATTGTGCTTGCCCTTCTATATGGAGCCGTACTATCGCGACCCGCATCATATTGGTGACTTTATTGATGTTGCCGGTGACGCCGCGGGTGAGGAAAATATTGCGCAAATCGTTCAGATGCTGCTGGATGCGATCGAAGTGGCCAGCGGAGCATATGAGCGGCTCGTACTTCTACAACGTCTCCGCGCCACCGCTACCAAGCAAGGCTTTGAGTCTGCCACGCTGAATGCGGCTGTGGAGCGCTGGTCGTTAGAAAAGCCAGAGCCCCGTCTATCCTATACGAAGAGCAATTACGACGCCGCGACGACTCTTAAAGAACTTGAGCGCGCATTCGAGGCGGACGGCGACGAGCTGAGCTACGATGCTCCATACCGGTTCGTAGACTTGGCTGAATTCGCTCCTCTTTACCTCGTCCAGTGCATGTATGAGCGCTGGGATATTTTGCAATCGGATGCACGATGTCGCTTCATGCTGGTTCACCGACTGGTCGAGGCCGGTAACGTTGAGTATGCGAGGAATCTGGTGGTCGGCTACGAAGAAAGCAAGGATCCCTTTAGTTCCTGGAGCCGGCAGATGGGAGGCGGTAAGTTCCACTATTACAAGGCACGAAGGCTTCTCGGCGCAGATACTGTTCATGCAGAAGCATATGAAGACCTTGTGGACGCAATCACGGCTGGCCAGGAGAATACACAATTCCTGCTGAATGAGCTCGATTCGGTTTTGCCAGTCGTGTGCGGGGAGCCTGACTGGCCTGCTATATGGTCGCTACTGGCCGAGCAAATCACTTGCACGCGTGAGTTCCAGCTGGGTCACGCTTTCGAGCCGACTCCGGAGCCCCTTAGCGATGAGAATATCCTCGAGGAACTGCTATACTTTTCTTTGAGTCTACCAGTCACTGATATTCAGCGGGATGCGCGCAACTGCGCTCTGAGTCTAGCGGACCAGCCGATCGTCGGCGAAATTGTATTTCAAAGAGTTATTCGCCGCCTTCTAGGTGGTGAGATGGATACGCCGTTAAAAGCACTTCAGATATTGCTAGTTGATAAATGGGATCGACTCGCGTCCCTGCTAAGTCCCGCTGTGATTGCATTGGTTAACCACAGGGATTTAGCAGTATCAGAGGCTGCTGCCCTGCTGGCTAATCGTTGGGGGGTGGCCGTATCCATGGATGCAAAGCCATTACCCCTTTTCTATGATCTCGAGCTCCATACCCCGCCGCAGGTAGAGCGACCGCTAACGGACGAGAGCACCGGCGCTATGCGAGTGGAGTCAGAACTTGGGTGGACAGAAATGCTGCGCTCTACAGCGCAGGCGCTCGCGAAGGCAGCAGATTTCGACGAGCTTACGATTCGGCGGCGAGCTGCCATATTCATCCATGAATGGGGAGGACTTGAAGCGTTCGGCCAAAGGGCTATCAAGCGCCTTGAAGCGGAGTTGGATGCCCTGGACATGAAGATTACTTATCTCAAGCCGCATGCGATTATTGGTGTGATAGCGCTTCGCCATGTGGCAGGAGAGCTCCGGCAAGCAGGCGTACTGAACCTCGATGCCATACCCTTGCTCTTGGAGCGCCTGAATGCGCCAACTCCACCACATCCCTTATCACTTCCAAAGGTTCGCCCGATAGGTTTGCGCCGACCTGTAGTGAGCCGAAACGGGGGGTGGGCCGAAAGTGAGAGAGAATGGGTGGAAAGTGTCTGTGACGATACTCTTATTTGGTCCGATCAGCGCGATGAGTACGTCGTAGCTGAAGTTTCACAATTCAAGATACACAAGTCGCGGCAATCAGACCTTGTGCTTCACCGTATTCGAGCCCCAGGACTCTCCGTCGCTGACGCGACGTTTGACGACTGCTACCAGAAGTTGCCTGCCGCTGTCTGGATAGGTGGCTTTGTGCCGCTCGATGGCGCGCCAGCGCCGCCTTTCATCAGAAGGCTAGTTTGTTCAGTCGACTTCGGATTCGATTCCGCCGCATATCCGATTATGATATGCCCAGGTTGGCTGCGCCAACTCGAATGGCGTGCGCATGCCAATGCTTCTAGCGTTTACATTGATGACAGTGGAGCCGTTGTGGCAAAGGTTGTCTGGTGGCGCGATGCGGGGCCGGTTGATATCGAGGCCGATTCGATCAGGGGCGAAGGATGCTACGTCGTGTTGACCAAAACAGGCTTGGCCCAGTTCAGGAAAAAACGGGGAGAAGTTGTTATCAACGTTTTCGCAAGCCGAGAGGTCCAGAAGCAGCGAGAATACGGCGAGAATTCCTTCCGAATAGCAAAAAGTAGCTACTCGCTCTCAGGTGGTAACACCCCTTAGAGCTGCGATCGATATTAACCAAGAAGCTGAACGAGCAACAGAGAAGGCGGCCGCCTTCGGTGGCCCATCCGCATGCGTTGGTATTAGCACGCGCAAATCAACTATCTGCACAACGCTTTGTTGTCTGTTATTGCGCCAGTTCGCAAATGAGTCCGCCGTATATTTCGGAACGGCGGCCCTCATGGCGGTTTATGTCTTAAGCAGTATGACAAGCGGGACAGCAATAGGCGCAGCCATCCGCAGGCCGGTACGGCGTGCCGTTGGCGGCGTCCACCGCACTATGGCAGTCAGAATGCCTCCCCAAACTATGCTCGTTACCGGCTTTGGGGTACCGGTGGCAGTGACTGTTCTCAACATGAACTTCATGGTAATTCCCGTCTTTATTTTTATGGGTATACGGATTTAATGGTTGATGGGGCACCTTCACCCCATCAATCTGATACCACCCTCAGATGGTTGATAGATCGACTCCGTAGTTGAGTTCCTCTGCGAAGTCCGGCAGTCCGTAACCGATGGTTTTCTTGTAGAAAGGAGAGACCTTCGCAGTCGGTGCCTTCTTCTTGTGCTTCGTGGTGTAGAGCATTCGTGCCCGCATCACCTCGAAGGAGTAACCGCGCCCTTCACGGTTCTTGTCCTTGGCCAGTCGGTTGATGGACTCCGTGTAAGCGTTGGTGACGGGCATGTCCGTCTCGAAGTAGGTCATGGTCTCTTCGCGCCAGTTTCCCACTGCCCTGACCAGATCGCTCCAGACTTCCTTTTGGCCCTTCGGGATGGTGGCTATCCACTCGTCCAGGGCGGCTTCTGCCTGGAGCCGTGTGGTGGCGTCCCAGATGCCGTAGAAGCGCTCCTTGTGCTCGTAGGCGGCCAGCAGTTGCGGGAACGCGCCTGTCCAGGTCTCCATGATGAGGCGCTCCCGGTCTGAGACTTCGTGAGCGCGTTTCAGCAGGATTTTCCGGTCTCCCTTGAGAGTCCGGCTCTGGGACGGTTTCAGCTCCTTTCTGAGGCCCTTGCGCACTCTCTCTAGGGCATCGTTGGCCATGCGCACCACATGGAACTTATCGACCACGATACGGGCCTGGGGCAGCACAGCCTTGACCGCTGCCCGGTAGGGGTTCCACATGTCCATGCTGACGATCTCGACCTTCTGCCGGTCTTTCAGCTTCATCAGGTAGTTGGTCACCACGTCCTGGCGGCGGGTGGCCAGAAGGTCGAGCAGGGTTCGCTCCTCAATGTTGGTCAGAATGCAGCGGTAGCGCTTGTTCAGGTATAGCTCGTCAATGCCCAGGATGCGGGGCGTCTCGAAGCGGTGCCAGCGCCCCAGGAACTCGGCGCGGGCGTTGAAGATGTCGCGCACCGTCTTCTCGTCCAGGCCGGTCTGTGCCGCCACAAAGGTGTAGGGGTGGTTGAAGGATTCCTTCTCCACGTACTCATGCAGCCGCAGTGTCATACGGAATCCGTCCACCATCTCCGGTAGCTGGGGCCTGAATGTTGTCTTGCAGGCCCGGCAGGTGTATCGGCGGCGGACCACCCAGAGAGTGACCCGCTTGCCGTGGATGGGCAGATCACGATAGGGAACGTCACGCTTGCCGAACCGTACGAACTCACCCTGCACACCGCATTCCTCGCAGGCGATGGGATCGGGCACGTCCACCTGGAAGTGCATTTCGTCGTCGGTTGATTTGCAGCCCAGTACTTGGTATTGCGGCAGGTGAAGGATGTTGTCGGGAAGTTCGGTCATGGTGTTGTATAGGCGTAGGTGTCAGTCAGATCCATCCGGCTCGGCATTGGTGTTTGCTTTTTTACCCAACAAGCTGCTGGAAACGAAAAGTAAGGCACCGAGGACAATTGCAATATCAGCCAGGTTGAAGGCCGGCCAATGCCAGTCTCGCCAATAGAAATCAAAGGAATCCACAACATAGCCGCGAAAGACCCGGTCAATCAGGTTGCCCATGGCGCCACCGAGGATAAGACTGTAAGCGATGGCTTCTCCTTTATGACGATTTTCAAGGATCAGCTTGATCAGAAAAATCGAGACCACTACCGCGATTCCGATAAAAAAGTAGCGCTGCCAGCCTCCACCATTCGCAAAAAGACTGAATGCGGCACCGGTGTTCCATAGGTGCACCCAGTTAAAGAACGGGGTCACCGAAACATACTCGCCATAGGCCATTGATTGCTGCACCAGCCACTTTACAGCCTGATCAGACGCTGCCAGCAGGCCCGATATGGACAATAGGGCATACGGCGAGAGCTTTTTGCCAATAATGAGCATTATTTAACCCTTCAACGCCAAAATGCGTCTGGCACCGTTAAGTACAATGCCCCCCGCGATGGTGCCGATAATCAGATCCGGATAATTGGAACCGGTCCACGCGACCAGGGCGCCGGCGGTGATGACCCCCAGGTTGATCACCACGTCGTTGGCCGAGAATATCCAGCTTGCCTTCATGTGCGCCCCGCCTTCCCGATGTTTGGATATGAGCAGCAGACAACTGGTATTGGCAATCAATGCGACGAATGCGATAGCCATCATCACCAGCGATTCAGGCTCACTACCGAATACAAAGCGTCTCACCACCTCTACGAGCACGCCCACAGCCAAGATCAGTTGCAGTACACCAGCAAGATGCGCGGCACGTACCTGCATTTTCACGCTATGTCCAACCGCATAAAGGGCAAGCCCGTACACCGCCGCATCGGCAAAATTGTCCAGGGATTCTCCAATCAGGCCGGTGGACTGGGCGATCAGACCGGCAGTCATTTCCACCACGAACAGAAGTGCATTGATGCCGAGCAACCAGCGCAGGGTCCCGGATTCTTGCTTAGCAGAAGCTGCCGAAAACTCGGCGGCCTTGATGGTCTCCGGATTTGCAGCGACGGTTTCCTGAAGCGAGGCGCCTAGCCCCAAGGTCTTCAGTTTCGAGGTGACGGGCTCGACCTCGCCGTCATGCACGACCTTCAGCCGGCGGTTCGACAAGTCGAAGGACAGCGCCCGAATCTCCTCAAAGCCGTTCAGGGCTAGGCGAATCATTCGTTCTTCTGATGGACAGTCCATCTTCGGCACGGCATAAACACTGACCCATCTCCCTGGCGCCTCGGAGGAGGCCTGTATATCGGTATCCGCTGCGGACGTTGCATCACCGCCACAGGCGCCACCACAGGATTTGCTCATGATACGACTCCACTTGAACAATGTTGTGGTACCATTTAAAACTATAAAGCTACTATAAGGTCAATAGAGTAAAGAATCCGTTGGGGAGGAGGCTGATGCGCATTGGTCAGTTGGCGCAGTTGGTAGGGGTCGAAACACAGACGATCCGCTTCTATGAACAGCAGGGCTTGTTGCCGCCGCCTGATCGGCAGGACAACGGTTACCGTGTCTATACCGAGAAGCATGGTGAGGGGCTGGCCTTCATCCGTCGCTGCAGAATCCTGGGCCTGTCACTGGCTGAGATTCACGAACTACAGAGCTATCAGGACGACCCTCATCAGCCTTGTACCGCCGTCAACGCCTTGCTCGATGATCACATCTCTCATGTGCGGTCGCAGATAACCGCTCTGCAAGCGCTTGAGAAACAACTCGTTTCACTGAGAGCGAGTTGCAACGATGACCGGGAAGTTGAGGCGTGTGGGGTTCTTGCTGGAATTAGCGAAGGAAACATGCACCAGCAGTAGGTGAAGCATCAACCAGATAATCCGATGAGATGCCGGTCTGTCTCACTCTCATGCAAAGGTAAGATCAACCATTTAATCCGCTTACCCATTTTTATTTACTATGTACTGGGGCATTAGACCTCTCCTTTATTGCTTCCATCTATGGCTTGTCGCTCCAGATGCGGATATCTCAAGGATTCCATGGGCTTTGTTCTGAATCGGGTCGATGGGGTGAAGTCTGCCATGTGGCGGCGCTGGTTGTCTGTAGGAAATAGATTACGTTGATCCTTCCCTTTATATGCGTCGATAAGCTATGTTTCCTCGTCAGAGGAGGGGGTATGGACCAAAATAAAAAACATCATAAACGGTGGTATGAGCTCGATGATCGGAGGCTGCAGGCTCAGCGTGTTTTCTGGGTTGTGACAGGCTTTCCGTCAATACTTGTTTTTGGTGCAGTGGCCTGGGTGTTATCCGGCCATGAACCGAGTTGGACGAGCCAAGGGGTTTGGCGCTTTGTTCAGATTCTAAAGCCTTTTGTGCCATGGTTTGCCTTTGTTGCCGCCCTTGCTGCTTTAGTGGCACGGATGCATGCTACGGTTCAAACGGAAGTTCAGATTGATGCGTCCAGCGCGGAGGCTCGGTTTGGGATGTACCTGCGGCATCGTGATTACGTGGTAGATCAGGTAAAAGCCTCCAATTCATTCCTTGTTGCCCAGCACGAAGTGGACATCTATCGTCTTTATCAGGCTATTTTTCCGCGCAACGGATTCGATGAGCTCCATCTAAGCTGCCATGCCCTAGACTCAGGCCGTGATGTTTTCGATGCAATTCCATCTTACTTGAAGTCATTGATCTTGCACGGTCTCGTTTATAGAGAGCGCGCAAATATGGATCAATGGCTTTTCAACGGCGATTATCTATACCAGGGGATGGCGACTACTCTTGCATGGTTTGGCATCCCACTTCCTGAGAGTTTTAAGATTCTGGATAGCGATATAGGTGATGTTTACGGGAATGGAGTTGTTGATGCGGATAAGCTCGCCGAATTTACCGTTGAATACATATCCTGTGTCAGATCGCTAATGAAATTGTCCCATAAGGAAGAGGGCAGTTGGGTTGAAGAATTAGAAATATTTGTCTATAGGTTGCGGAGAGTAGAAGGACAAGTGCATTCTGATTATGAGGAAGATCTAATGCCTGAGTTCTGTAAATAGCACGAAATACATGATGGACCATATACTTTTCACCTTTTCCCGTGCTTGGTCAGGTAGGTGCTGGGCCTAAGCCGCGCGTGCTCCACATGAAATTGATATTCTATCTTGTCGGCGTTTCAGGCTGGATCGCGGCGACCCAATATTGCTTAGGAATCAGCTTTTAGGTGTGGCTACCGGGATCGATTCTCAGAGCTGGACCAGCTGATCCTTAGTGTGTTGTGAGCGGAGTCGGTAAGTGGCCTATTTGCAGGGTTGCTCGCTCCTTTTAGAATGATGGTCGGGGCTCTTTTCGAGCTGCTACCGTTTGAATAGGAAGGATGGGTTGATGAAGATGGTGGTTTACAGCGCTCTGGGCATCGCGGGTGCGGGCGTGGTGTTTGCCGTTGCCTTGTATTTCTATGCCTTTGGCAGCTTGGGGTTCGGCAATCAGGAAGCATTTGCGTTGTTCGGTGACTTCATCGGTGGTCTGTTGAACCCGATTCTGGGTTTCGCCACCATTCTGATATTGCTCCGATCTTTGTGGCTGCAAAACGAGGAAATGAAGGCCACTAGGAAGGAGCTTGAATACACCCGTAACGAGATGGCCGCTACACGCCAAGTTCACGCCAACGAATTGGAATTGCAAGCAAGGAATCATCTAAGGCCGCAGATGAGGTCTATTTTTGCGGGTTGTCATGATAGCTTCGAACAGGCTTGGGATAAGCTACAGCTTTTTTCGGGGCCTATTGAGAGCCGATCTGGAATGTCGTCTTTTTCAATACTGCATTCAAGTAAAGTTGAAGATCCAACTCAGAACTTTTTTGGCTTTTGGGATGAGGAATTCAACCGCGTGGCTGCATACGAGATGCGGACACTATTCTCCGCGTTGTGGAGGTCTGCGGTGGCGCTCGTCGAGTATTCGGATACGTCCCTCGAGACCGATGAGGTCCGTCATATATTCGCGGGTGCTCGACAGAGAATGCTTGACCTCGATTTGCAGGATGAAGCGCGTTTAGAGAGAGAGCTTCAAGTGCTTGAGGAGACAATCGCGCACCGGCAAGGTAGGTCGTTCCCTGTAGTCCACCAGGCCGTTAGAACGTAGGCGCGCTCTTGCGGCTGACCGGTTAACGCACCGGAGCACTATATTGTCGTTACGTACCTGCTAATTTGGATCCTTTTCGCCCTATAATTACGGCCATCGTGAAATTTTTATCTCCATTATTAAGGCTCATTTCGGAGTCGGCCAAAGTGTTTTTTCATGCACCTGCAAAAGGTGATGGCAGAAAAGAGAGTGTACTTTGTTATACCTTTCGGTTGACGTTGTCAGTTATGGCTCATTAAATCGAACTTATGCCACGATAAGATCATTGGGCTTCTGAGCGATGGCTAAACAAAAGCTAAAATTAGCGCCCTTAGATTACCCAAATCCTTTCGTGCCCCCAATGATAGAGCTGATGAAATGGCTGGGCGAACCCGCAGGCTACCCTGCTTTATTGTGGTCGGCGCAACATAAGATTGGGCTTGTAAAACCATCACTCAATACTCTTAAGGCTATCTTCAGGAGTGGCGTTACACCACGCTCTGCCAAAAAAATTGAGGTCAACCTAAATAAGCTTATCGATCACTATGGTGTCCGTGCCAGTGTCCACCAAGCCATATCGGAGATGTCGCCGGAAGCCGGAAGAAACGGAGTTGTGTGGCTTACGTTCTCGATAGGAGTGTTAGAAGGGATTTCGCGGCACAAGCCCTTTGAGGGCATTGAGATAAACCAAACGCTGGCGTTTCTGAGGCGTCGTGCTAAAGCGGAAAAAAATCTTACAGCGCTCGTGCTGCGCGAGAAAAATATAAATCTTTACGACGAGATAAGGAATCGCTATCTCAGCGAAGCGATGTCAGAATTGATTAGTCAGCATGTCATGATCGGCGCAGAATGTATCCGCATATATTGTGATGCAGTGGTTGCTCTGGAAAGTCACAGGGAATCTTATAGCCACAAACAGCTGTCGCTGGCTCTGCGGGGCCACTTTTATTTGCGTGTGGATTTTTATCACCAGCTCTTCGCCAACTTCGTGGCAGACATAGTTAGCAGTCTTGGTCTCCTTGACCCGTCGTATGGGTTCGAGAAGGATCTAGTTGAACAGGGGATCATGGTCGAGTTGATTCCGACGCTGGAAGATGGTGATTTGGTTACTCCAACTGAGAAGCTATACAAACTTTGGTCGAGACTTTTTGGCTCTGGAGGCGAACCCCTGTCTTATCGGCAGATGGCTACGCATATACCCTCTCCTAAACCCGAGAGAACACGTCGTGAAGGCGCGGACAGTGCTCCAGACATGTATGATTCCGTATATGAAACGAAGCTTGGCCGACTGGCTGAGTGGCGCAACGGAACCGTTCCAAGCACAGAGCAATTGGTAAAATTTTTGGAGTCGTTGGTAGGGGATAGTCGAGATATCTTATTGCCATTTTTGATGACGAGAATGTCCACTATCTGGACCGCATGGATAAAACAAGAAAAGAAGCAGTTAGACGATCTAATCGGTGCCGTGCCGGCCCTCGCCGAACATTTGAGCTTTGAGGATTACCTCTTTTCTTTCTCGCGATACCCAGCGTATTGGGCTAAAGCAAGGGCCCAGGCCGATAGGTGACCGGCTCTGGGCTTTATTTCAGTCTGGTGTTGCCATTTATGGCTCTTTTTTATTTTGGTTCCGACTACCTGCGCTACTAGCCCGTGAAACAAAGCTATCCGAGCGCACTTTGCCATTATTCTTTTTGGCATAAGAACTCTGGATTCGTGAAGCTGCTTGCGGTGTCATGGGGCTTTTTTTCTTGCTCATCGTTTTCTCCTTAATAGTATCGATCGTGATAACCGATCTGTGGTGGAAAGCCGATAATGGCAGCACCGCAGCGTTCACGGGAGGGGGGTCGTGATGTCAAAAAAGGAGGTTCGATAGGCTCATACCATGTTTTCGAATAATGGTGTAGGCAGGGAGCCGGGAGCCATGAGCCTTTAGGGGTTCCATGTAACTTGCCGTTGGGGGTTTGTCGTGCCGGCTCTGCGAAGACTTACGTTACGGGTAGAAGGGCCCGTTCAAACTAGCGATGAGGCTAAATCTGAGACCTTCTGATGCGCCAGCCGCCGCTCATCAAAATAATCATGCCGATCATAAATCCCCTCTACCCCCTTCAGCTTGTGGTTCAAACACCGCTCCGCCACGTGACTGGGCACGCCTTCCGCAGCCGCGAGGCTGCGGAAGGTGCGGCGCAGATCGTGAACGGTGAAATGCTCCAGGTCGCCCATCTTGTTCGGTGGCTGCTGCTTGCGGCCGGCTTCCCGCCCGAACAGCTTTGAGATGGCGCGGTTTAGTGTATCTGGACCCATGTGTGGGCGCTTACTAGCCCGTCGTGCAGGGAAAACATGGGCAGAGCCGCAGGCGAAGCCCTTTAGCGTGGTGAGCCACTCCACAGCCTGGGTGGGCAGGGGGATAGAGATTGCCGTACCGGTCTTGCTGCGATGTGCCGGCAGGTCCCAGACGGCGGCAGCCAGGTCGAACTCATCCCAGAGCGCCTCGCAGAGCTCGCTTTTGCGCACTCCCAGTACCAGGAACAGGCAGCAGGCCAGGTAGTTGTCGCGGCCGAAGCTGCTGATGTTGTCCCGGAAGACCTGGAAGGCGTGCCGGATCTCCTCCGGGGTGAGCATGCGGTCGCGGCTGGTTTCCAGTCCGCCGGCATCGGTCGCCGTGAAGGGCGAGGCGGGGTTGTTGTGGCACAGGTCGAGCTTCATGCCGTGGCGAAATAGCTGCTTGAGGTACATCAGGGTGTCGTTGGCGATGGTTGGCCTGCCGCTCTCTACGACCCGCTGGATGATTCGTCGGATCTCCCTGGGCGTCACGTCGCTGATGGGGTAGGTGCCGATGACCGGATCGATCTCCTTGGTGTAGATGCGCTTGGGGATCTCGGGGTGCTGGAGGCGCCGAGACAGGTCGCTTTGGTGCCAGTCGTCAAAGAGCTGACGGATGGTCTGGATATCGGGAATCTCCTGCTTCTTCTTCTCGACGAGCGGATCCCGGCCATCGCGGAGCTCCTTCTTCATCGTCTCGGCCTGCAGCCTGGCGTTGGCGAGGGAGAGGGCCGGGTATGACCCGAGCGTGGCTTCTCGGCGCTTGCTGGCGTGACTGTAGCGCAGCATCCAATAGGGCGAGCCGGCTCGGCGGACGCAGAAGTAGAGGCCGCCGCCGTCGGTGTGTTTCTTCGGTTCACGTTTGGCGAGAGAGGCGACCTGGGTCGCGGTGAGCTTGGCCATGGGGCGCTCCTTGTCCTGGGGCTGTGGGCGCTGCCCACCATTTGGATGATATTTAAACAGGAAAAAAAGAGGGTGCCCACCAATGTGCCCACCTTTTGTGGTGGGCATTGGCGGATTTCTTCGGACTGCCTGGGAAGGGTGATAATATAAAAGTGCAGTAAAAACAGGGCGTTATGGATTAACCGGGATGCCCTGGAACCCTATTCGATATTCTGGATCTGTTCCCTCATCTGTTCGATCAACACCTTTAATTCCACCGCGGCGGCGGTGGTCTCGGCGTCCACGGACTTTGACGCCAGGGTGTTCGCTTCGCGGTTGAGTTCCTGCATCAGGAAGTCCAGACGGCGGCCCACCTGGCCGCCTTTTTCCACCACCCGGCGCACTTCGGCCACGTGGGTTTCCAGGCGGTCCAGCTCTTCGTCGACGTCCATTTTCTGGGCGGCGAGCACCAGTTCCTGTTCCAGGCGTTCCGTGTCCGGGCTTTCCACCGCGTCCTGGACGCGCTGGCGCAGGCGATCGCGCAGGGCATCGCGGATGGCGGGCAGGGCCTGGCGGATGCGCACGACTTGCTCGCCGACGCCGTCAAGCCGCTCGCGGACCATGCGCGCCAGCTGCTCGCCTTCGCGGTCGCGGGTGGCGATCAGGGCGTCCAGGGCTTCGTCCAGGGCGGCGAGCGCCTCGGCGTGCAGCGTGTCGGCGTCCACTTCGCGGGTGGAGAGGACGCCGGGGAAGCGAAGAATCTCCAGCGGGTTCACCTGGCCGGCATGGAGTACCAGGTCGCCGACGCGACGGGCGGCGTCGGACAGGTGTTTGACCAGGTTTTCATTGAGCTCCAGTTCCGCTTCGCCTTCTTCAGTCTGATAGCGCAGGGTGACGTCCACCTTGCCGCGGCCCAGGCGCTGGCGGCAGCGTTCGCGGACGTCGTTCTCCAGGGCGCGCAGGCCTTCGGGCAGACGCGGGCCTACTTCCAGATAGCGGTGGTTCACCGAGCGAATTTCCCAGGCCAGGCTGGCGCCGGTGAGATGGCGGTCGGCTCGGGCGAAAGCGGTCATGCTGCGAATCATGGGCATTCCTGGGTCTGTGCGCGCGGGTAAGTGGGGGGTTAGTGTAACGGGTCAGGGGGCTGGAAGCATTCGCGGGCAGGCCCGCTCGCACAACATTCACGGGCGCCCCGCCTCGCGTTGATGGGCGGGGGTTCGCTACAATGGCGGTCCATTCGATCCCGAATCAAGGAGTTTTCATGCGCCCTTCCGGCCGCCAGCTCGACCAGATGCGCGACGTATCCTTCGTACGCGATTTCACCATGCACGCCGAAGGCAGCGTGCTGGTGTCCTTCGGCAATACCAAGGTGTTGTGCACCGCGTCCGTGGAGGATGGCGTGCCGCGGTTCCTCAAGGGTAAGGGCCAGGGCTGGATCACCGCCGAATACGGCATGCTGCCCCGTGCCACCCACACCCGCTCCGGCCGTGAAGCGGCGCGTGGCAAGCAAGGTGGCCGCACCCTGGAGATTCAGCGGCTGATCGGGCGTTCTCTGCGCGCCGCCGTGGACCTCAAAAAGCTGGGCGAGAACACCATTTTTCTGGATTGCGACGTGATCCAGGCGGACGGCGGCACCCGCACGGCGTCGATTTCCGGCGCCTGCGTGGCCATGGTGGACGCCTTCACCACCCTGCTGGAGCGCAAGCGCATCAAAGAAGACCCCCTCAACGGCCTGATTGCCTCGGTGTCGGTGGGTATTTATAAGGGGGAACCGGTGCTGGATCTGGATTATCCCGAGGATTCCAACGCCGACACGGACATGAATGTGGTGATGACCCAACATGGCGGTTTCGTGGAAATTCAGGGCACCGCCGAGGGCGATGAGCCGTTCACCCGTCAGCAGTCCGATCAGTTGCTGGGCCTGGCCGAGAAAGGCATTGGCGAAATCGTCCGCAAGCAGCAGGAGGTGCTGGGCTGGTAAGCCCGGTGGGGGACAGAATGAAAAACTACAAGAAGCACTTTTTGCGCTTCGCCGAGGAGCGCCAGGCGCTGAAGTTCGGGGAGTTCACCCTGAAATCCGGGCGTATCAGCCCGTATTTCTTCAATGCCGGCACCTTTTACACTGGCGAGGCGCTGGCCCGGCTGGGCCGCTATTACGCCGACGCCATCGTCGAATCGGGCATTGAGTTCGACATGCTGTTCGGGCCCGCCTACAAGGGCATCCCGCTGGTGGCGGCGGTGTCCGTGGCGCTCGCCGAGCACCATGGCCGGGACCTGCCCTGGGCGTTCAACCGCAAGGAAGCCAAGAGCCACGGCGAAGGCGGCTGGCTGGTGGGCGCGCCGCTGAAAGGCCGCGCGCTGGTGATTGACGATGTGATTACCGCCGGCACCGCGATCCGTGAGGTGGCGGGGCTGTTCGAGCGCACCGAGGCGAGCATCGCCGGGGTGTTCGTGGCGCTGGACCGCCAGGAGCACGGGGGCGGAGAGTCTTCGCCTGGTAGAGGGCTGTCGGCGATCCAGGAAGTGGAGGAGAGCCTGGGCGTGCCGGTGCGCAGCATTGTTGCCATGGCGGACATTATCGTCTGGCTGGAAGAGCAGGAAGGGCGCGACGCGGATCGCGTGGCGCTCAAGCAGTACCGCAAGCGCTACGGCGTGGAGGGGTAGCGTGAGATGGCTGCCGTGGGGGCTGGTGTTGGCGTCGTTGGCGCTGTTCCCGGTGCTGACGCCGGCGGCGCCCAAGCAGAATGAGCCTGCTGGTGAGGTGATGTACCGCTACATCAAGCCGGACGGCACCTTGGCGGTAAGCGCCACGCTCAACGAGCAGGCCATCCATGCCGGCTATCAGGTGCTCGATCTTAACGGCCGCGTGCTGCGCCGCGAGCCGCCGGCACCCCCGGAAGAGCAGGCGCGTCGCCGTGAGGAAATGGCGGCCAGGCAGCAGGCGCGACAGCAGGCCGAGCGGGACAAGGAGCTGGAGCGGCTTTACGCCGGGCCGGAAGACGCGGTGCGGGCCCGTGACCGCCAGCTCGAAGCGCTTGAGTTACGCATCAGCTACGCTACTAACACCTTGGCGCAGTTGGCAGAGAAGCGCGACGAGGAGGTCAGCGTAGCGGCCCGTGCCGAGCGCGCCGGCCGGCCAGTGCCGGAGGGTACCCGTCAGGCCATCGACGAGTATCAGCGCCGTATGGCCCATGTGCGTGGGGAAATCGCCGGCTATGAGAAGGACAAGCAGGCGGTGCGCGAGCAGTACGCGCCGATTATTGAGCGGTTGGAGGAGCTTGCGGGCTCTTAATCGCGAAACACGGTGGGGGCGAGCAGCGCCCATTGCTCGGGCCAGTCCTGGCCGGGGCGGATCCTGAAACCGGAACGGACGAACTGGGCGATGCGCCCTTCGACCACCGCCAGCAGCAGGTTGGCGGTGATGGTGGGCGTGGCGGCGGTGCGTTTGCCTTCCTTGAATTCGGCGTCGCGGACCACCTGCTTGAGCTGACTTTCCACTCGGTCGTAGAACTGCTGAATGCGCCGGTGCAGACGTTCGTTCTCGCCGGTAAGGGCGTCGCCGGTCAGCAACCGGGTGATGCCCGGGTTGCGCTCGGTGAACGCCAGGATCAGGGTGAGAATCTGCTCCACCTGGGTGAGCGCGTCCCCTTCGCCGGTAATCCGGTTGATGCGTGAGAAGATCGCCTCTTCGATGAAGTCGATCAGCCCTTCGAACATCTTCGCCTTGCTCGGAAAATGCCGATACAGCGCGGCTTCGGACACCCCCACTTCCCGGGCCAGGCCGGCGGTGGTGATCCGCCCGCCCGGTTCCGCTTCCAGCATGTGCGCCAGGGCCTGCAGGATTTGCTCCTTTCTGGACGGAGTCTGTTCTGTCATTCGTCGTTCCCTTTTTGTGTTCAGCTACAAGCCTCAAGCTTCAAACTGCAAGCCGTAACCCGAGCGGGCTTGTGGCTTAGTGCTTGCTGATCAGCGTCCCCACGCCTTTATCAGTCAATATCTCCAGCAGCACCGCGTGGGCCACCCGGCCATCGATGATGTGCGAGGTGTGCACGCCGTTCTCCACCGCTTCCAGGGCGCAGCGGATCTTCGGCAGCATGCCGCCGTGGATGGTACCGTCCTTGATCAGCGTGTTGACCCGGTCCGCGGTGAGGCCGGTGAGCACACGGCCTTCCTTGTCCTTGAGGCCGGCCACGTTGGTGAGCAGGATCAGCTTCTCGGCGCGCAGCACTTCCGCCACCTTGCCGGCCACCAGGTCGGCGTTGATGTTGTAGCTGGTGCCGTCCTGGTCGACGCCGATCGGCGCGATCACCGGAATAAAGTCGCTGCCGCCGAGCAGATCGAGCACCTTGGTGTCGATGCCCTGCACTTCGCCCACGTGGCCGATGTCGATGATCTCCGAGGCTTGCAGCTCGGGGTCGTCGGCGTCCAGATTCTTGAGCAGCATCTTGCGCGCCTTGATCAGGCGGCCGTCCTTGCCGGTCAGGCCCACCGCCTGCCCGCCGTTGTGCTGAATCAGGTTGACGATGTCCTTGTTGACCAGGCCGCCGAGCACCATCTGCACCACGTCCATGGTTTCCCGGTCGGTAACCCGCATGCCCTGGACGAACTTGCTTTCCTTGCCGAGCCGGTTGAGCAGATCGCCGATCTGCGGGCCGCCGCCGTGGACGATCACGGGGTTGATGCCGACCTGCTTCATCATCACTACGTCGCGGGCGAAGCTGTTCTTCAGCTCGTCGTTTTCCATGGCGTTGCCGCCGTACTTGATCACCACGGTGGTGCCGGCGAAGCGCTGAATATAAGGCAGCGCTTCAATCAGAACGCGGGCGGTTTCCTGGGCGCTCTTGGTGTCCATGACTGTTTTCTCCAACCGGTCAAAAGGTATCCGTGTACTGGGCGAAGGCCTCGGCGCTGTCGCCCGCTTGCAGGGAGAGCACCTCCAAAAGGCGGGCGGCGGCGTAGAGCGCATCGCTGAATCCGTACCAGCGGTCGGCGAAGAATATATGCCCGCTCGCCTCTCCCGCCAGGGGCACGGCCAATTCTTTCATGCGCGCCCGCAGCCGGGCCGGGCCGCCGTCGTCCATCACCGGCCGGCCGCCGTGCTTGCGGATCAGGCCGGCCAGGGCGCGGTTGTCCGCCACGTTGAACAGCACGTCGGCGCCTGGGTTGCGTTCCAGCAGGTCATGGGCGAGCAGCATCAGAAGCCGGTCGGCGGCGACCAGGCGGCCGTCGCCGGCTACCAGGAAAAGCCCGCCGGTGGTGGGAAACGCCAGGCCCAGATTCAGGTTTTGGTCGCTCACCGTCCGGGCCAGCGCGTCCAGGTCTGGCTCGTCCACGGTGACCACTTTGCAGCCCAGTTCCCCGAACAGGCGGGGTGCCAGGCCGGCGGCGGCGCTCGCGCCCTGCACCGCTACCGACATGGGCCGTGCCAGAATGATGTCGTCCGCCACGGCGGCCAGGTAGCGGTTGTGGATCTCCCGGTGTTCCCGTTGCCCGCTGCCCTGGTCCAAGTGCCGTTCCAGCAGCCGGTCGCGCAGCGCCAACAGTCGGTCGCCATGCAGCAGCTCGCCGTTGATGACGATCTCCAGGGTCCGCTGGTCGACGTCGTCGGTGATATAGACGCCACTTTGGCTTTCCAGCACTTCGGTGGCGTAATGAAGCACCGCCGGCGGCGCCGGGCCCAGATCGATTACCTGACGGCCGCAAGCCAGCAGGCCCTCGATCAGAGCGCCCTTGGCATCGGCGCCGCCCGCGCCGGCTACAAACAGGGTGTGCTGGCCGGCGGCCCCGGCTTCGCTGCCGATCGCCCGGCCGAGTTGTTCCAGGGCGGTGTTGTCCAGGAGGGCGTCGTCGGTGGCGCGGATGCCGTCGGTCCCGAACAGCGCTTGCGGCGGCGCCGGGCCGGGCTCCGCGTCGGTGGGTGTTTCAGGCTCCGGCTCCGGTTCGGGCGCCGGCGGCAGCGACGCCGCTGGCGCCGCCGGACGGGCGGGCGCGCTGTCGGGGCGGCGGCCGGCGGCTGGCGCCGGCACGGGCCGCTGCGAGGCGAGCCGGGCGAATATCGCGTAGACCGCCAGCAGAACCAGTAACGCGCTGATGCCGGCGGGCAGCAGCAGGCTTCGCCACGAAGACAAGGTAGGGGGCACCGCCAGCGTCACGGTGAAGGGGCCGCCCCGGGCGCTCGCGGCGGCGCTGGCGGTGGCGGCCTGGCCGCGCCGGATCAGCGTCAGGTCGCCCTGGCTCAGTGTTACGGCGCTGCCTTTGGGCAGACGTTGATCGAGGCTGTTCAGCCAGGGCCCGAGGTCGTGCTCCAGGATGACGGCACCGCCGGGTGTAGTACGCGCCAGCAGCAGTGCCGGCTGCTCGCCCCCGGTGCTGGAGACGACCACTTCCCCGCGTTCGCGCAGGTTGTGCAGCAGTTCACGCAGAGTGAACGACAGCCGCTCCTCACCGGGGTGGTCGTTGGGTACGCGCAACAGGCGGGTGTCATCTTGCCAGGGGGTGGGCGTCAGGGGCTGATCGGCGGCGGAAGGATAGGCGCTCGGGCGTCCGGCCAGTTGTTCCAGTTGCGCGCGGTGGCGATTCACCCGCTGGCCCAGTTCGCCGGCCAGGGTATTGGCCAGATGGCGGGCCTGATCCGCGGCGGCGGTTTGCGCTTGGTCGTGTTGATGCTGGTGCCACAGACCGAAGCCGGCGCCCACCAGCGCCAGGCCCAGCAGCGCGAGCAGCAGTGCTGGCCTGGTCAGAACCTTGCGTTCTTGCCCCATCCGTTCCCCCTAGCCGTCCCGTCGCCGTTCTGTGATCGCGGCGTTTCGGTGGCGCCCGTGGCGTTTACTGGCGGCCGCTGTGGCCGAAACCGCCCTCGCCGCGGACACTGTCGTCGAAATCATCCACCTGCGTCAGCGCCACCTGCATTACCGGCACGATCACCAGCTGCGCGATGCGCTCCCCCGGCTCGATGGTGAAAGCGCTGTTCCCCCGGTTCCAGCAGGACACCATCAACTGGCCCTGGTAGTCCGAGTCGATCAGCCCCACCAGGTTGCCCAGCACGATGCCGTGCTTATGGCCCAGCCCGGACCGCGGCAGAATCATCCCCGCGTAGCCCGCGTCGCCGATGTGAATGGCCAGCCCGGTGGGCAGCAGCTCGGTATCGCCGGGGTTGAGGGTCAGCGGGCCCTCAACCATGGCGCGCAGGTCCAGGCCGGCGGAGCCGTCGGTGGCGTAGGCGGGCAGTGGAAACGGGTCGCCCAGGCGGGCATCAAGAAGCCGGTATTGCAGTTGCATCGATGGTCTCACGGTCAGTGGTTTCAGCTCTGGCGGATCGCGATCAATTCGATCAGTTGCTTGGCGATCTGCGCCTTGGAGGCGAGCGGCAGCACCTTGTGCCCGCCGGGCCAGATCACCGTGAGGGCGTTATTGTCGCTATTGAAGCCCACATTGGTGCCGGATACGTCGTTAGTGGCGATCATATCCAGTTTTTTGCTCTTCAGCTTGCCCTGGGCGTATTCAATCACATCCCGGGTTTCCGCCGCGAAGCCCACGGTGAAGGGGCGTTCGGCGTGGCTGGCCACGGCGGCGATGATGTCCGGGTTCTTCACCAGGGTGAGGTGAATCTCCTCGGTGGATTTCTTGATCTTGTGGTCGGCGGTGACGGTGGGCCGGTAATCCGCCACGGCGGCGGTGGCGATAAAGATGTCGCAGCCTTCTTCCACAGCCTTAAGGCTGGCCTCATGCATGTCTTCAGCCCGGACCACGTCGATGCGCTTTACCCGGTTGGGGGTGTCCAGAGCCACCGGGCCGGCGATCAGGGTGACACGGGCCCCCGCTTCGGCGGCGGCCTGGGCCAGCGCGAAGCCCATTTTTCCGGAGCTCTTGTTAGTCAGGTAGCGCACCGGGTCAATGGGTTCCCGGGTGGGGCCGGCGGTGATCACCAGGTGTTTGCCGGTGAGCAGCTCGTAGTCGAACACTTCCGCGGCCTGTTGAATGATCTCCCCCGGGTCTTGCATGCGCCCTGGGCCCACCTCGCCGCACGCCTGGCTGCCGGCGCCCGGGCCGAAGATGTGAATGCCCTTTTCCTGCAGGATGAGCTGATTCTTCTGGGTCGCCTGATCCGCCCACATCTGCTGATTCATGGCTGGGGCGACGGCCACCGGCGCGCCGGTGGCCAGGCACAGGGTGGCGAGCAGGTCGTTACCGTGACCGTAGGCCAGGCGGGCGAGGAAATTGGCCGAGGCCGGAGCGATCAGCACCAGGTCCGCCCAGCGGGCCAGCTCGATGTGCCCCATGGCGGCCTCGGCGCGGGGGTCCAACAGGTCGGTGTGCACCGGGTACCCGGAGAGCGCCTGCATGGTAAGCGGAGTGATGAACTCGCAGGCACCTTGCGTCATTACCACGCGGACTTCGGCGCCGGCGTCCTGCAGCCGGCGGACCAGATCCGCGCTCTTGTAGGCGGCAATGCCTCCGGTGACACCGAGGAGGATCCGTTTGTTGACCAGTCGCTGCATGCTGTCATTCCGTACAGTATTTTGGGCTGTGGCTGACACAAACCATGGTGGATGTCGTCTGCCCTCGCCCTGGGGGGTTGTGCAGACTAGGGGCGTCATAGGGTAGCACCAAGGTATGAGCAAACACAGGGAGGTGAATATGGCGATCAGTGACTGGCCGAAAGAGGAACGGCCGCGGGAAAAGCTGCTGGGGCGGGGCGCAGGCGCGCTCAGCGACGCGGAACTGCTGGCGATCTTTCTGCGTACCGGCAGTCGGGGCAGAACCGCCGTCGACGTGGGGCGCGACATTCTCGACCGCAGCGGCGGCCTGCGCGGGCTGCTGGACCTGACGCCCAAGCGTATGGGGCGCTTGCCGGGGATGGCGAATTCGCGTTGCGCCCAAGTGCTGGCGGCCCTGGAGATGGGGCGGCGGTACCTGGCCACGGAGCTGGACCGGGGGTTCAGCCTGGATAATCCGGAACCGGCGGCGCGGTTGCTGACCGCCGAACTGCGCGGTGAGCCGTGTGAAGTGTTCGCGGTGCTGTTCCTGGACAACAAGCATCGGGTGATCGGTTTCGAGAAGATGTTTTATGGCACCGTGGATGGCGCCGCCGTCTACCCCCGGGAAGTGGTCCGCAGGGCGCTGGAATACAATGCGGCCAGCGTCATCGTGGCCCATAATCACCCGTCCGGGGTGGCCGAGCCGAGCCAGGCGGATCGCGATGTCACGGAGCGGTTGCGCCGGGCGCTGGATCTGATCGACGTGCGCATTCTCGACCATCTGGTGATCGGCGACGGCCATTGGGAGTCGTTCAGCCGCCGCGGCTGGGTGTGATATTTGCCGGTAAACACCGGAATGGCTTGATCCCCGCCCCGGGTTTTGGTATAAAACGCGCCTTTTCCGGGGCTGCCCCGCCCCAATTGTGTTGCATCACGGGAGCAAGATCATGTCCAAAGTTTGCCAGGTAACCGGGAAGCGGCCGGTAACGGGCCACCACGTGTCCCACTCGAACATCAAGACCAAGCGTCGCTTCGAGCCGAACCTCCACTATCATCGCTTTTGGGTGGAGAGTGAAAAGCGCTTCGTGCGCCTGCGTGTATCCTCCAAAGGGATGCGTATCATTGACAAGAAGGGTATCGACTCCGTGCTGGCCGATATCCGCAGCCGCGGCGCGCGCGCCTGAGCCCAAGGAGCTGAATCATGGCATCTGGTCCGATTCGTGAAAAAATTCGTCTGGTCTCCTCAGCGGGTACCGGGCACTTTTACACCACCGCCAAGAACAAGCGTCTGCATCCTGAAAAGATGGAGACCAAGAAGTTTGATCCCGTGGTCCGCAAGCACGTGATCTACAAGGAAGCCAAGATCAAGTAAGCGTCCTGCCTGGCAAGGGACAAAAAACCCGGTGTGGCTACACGTCACACCGGGTTTTTTTATGTCTGCGAAACGGCCTGGCTTTGTTTGATACTTATTGCTTGATCGCGTCAATAACAATAAATTTCATAACAGCACAAAGTTGGTCTTTTTGTGCGGGAAGCAAAAGCAGCATACTGGCATAACGATGTTACGCCGCGTAAAGGTGGAAACGTAACGACAAAAGCGGTTACAAAAAGAACAAAAACAACCGGTCATCGCTTTCATAACACCGGATATCCGCTGGCATTGTGCCTAAGTTTTTGATTTTAAAGGGTTTGAGCGAAGGATATGCAAATGCGGGTACTTGTGAAGTGGTTCACAAAATACCTACTATCGGAAAGGAATCGTCACTGATCGTACTTTGGGTAAGGGAGAGCTTCACATGAAATCACTGACCGTTTTTACCAATGTCTCACAACAACTCGCCGCCCGGCTGTTCAGCCGTGGCCGTACCCAGGCCGACAAGCAGCGTGGCGCCAGCGCACTCGAGTACATCGTGCTCGCCGCCGCTATCGTGATTGCTGTTATTGCCGGCGCTGCGCTGCTGGGAGGGGACGACGGTCCGATTGCCAGCACCTTCCAAAATATTGCTGATGAGCTCACCGGCGCCGAAGATGGCGAGGGTTAAGGAGAGCCTGTGAACGGCGTCTCGCTGAGTCGGTCTTCGGTCCAGGAGGGGGCTGTGGCACTGGAGTTTTTGGTGCTGTTCCCCTTCTTGGTCGCGATGCTCTACGCCTCGGCCATCTACGGCATCGTGTTCTTCAGCCAGTACCGGCTGCAGAACGTGGTGGACCGCGCGGTGGCCACCGCTCTGTACGTGGACCGTTCCGCGTTCCAGGGCGAGCAAATGGAGGGCGCCGTGGTCAACCGCGCCAGCCAGGCCATGAGCGGTCTGCTGGCGACGCTGCCGGGACCGCTCTCCAGCCTGGAGGACGGCGCTTCCTCCTGCGCCGTGGAAACGGTGGGTGGCGTGGAAATGCTCCGTTGCGGGGTGACCTACAACTATAAGGAAAACCCCATTGTGCCGGTGATGAGTTTCGGCCTGCTGGGGACTTTTCCGCCGTTGCCGGACACGCTGGAAGCGGAGGCCCGCGCCGCCTTTTGATGAGAAGTATAAGCAGTTGTCGAACACGGATGTTTCGGAGGGGATATGGGATCAAAGATTTTATATATGCTGCCGGCCCTGGTGCTGGCCTTCCTGGCGCTGGTTCTGGCGCTGGTGGGGCTGAGCCGGGATCCGGAGCCGGTGACCGTCACGTCGCCGCAAACCACTGAGCAGGCGGATCAGGAACAAGCCGCACCGTCCTATGAATACTGGGTGTTGCGCCAGCCACTGAAAGCCGGCGAAACCCTCAACGAAGAAAACCTGGCGGTAGTGACCTCACCGACCCAGATCAGCGACGCCTTGGCGGCTGACGAAGCGGTGTTCGGTCGTGAGCTGCGCCGTTATGCCCGCCCGGGCGAACTGCTCGCCAATCACCACCTGGAAAGCGGCGGTTCCCTGCCCGCCAACCTGCCGGAAGGCCAGCGTGCCATCGCCATTGCCGTGGACGATGTGGTCGGCGCCGGGGGGCTTTTGCAGCCCGGTGACCGGGTCGATGTGGTTACCGCCTTCCGCCGTTCCGATAAAGACGCGCCGGTGGCGCTGGTAATGCTGCGCGATGTGCCGGTGCTGGCGGTCTACGGTTCTCTGTCCACCGGCGCCGACGATGAAGACGACGGCGCCCGCCGCCGCAACAACACCGCCGTTTTGTCGGTGCCGGAAGAGCGCGTTTCCGCGCTGATGCTGGCGTCCTCGGAAGGCAAGGTGCGCCTCGCCGTGGTAGCCGGTGAGCGTGGCGATACACCGCCTGGAGGTGGGGGCGACCCTGCGGACGATGGCGAGCAGACCGTTGCCGCCGCCGAGGCCCCGCCACAGAAACCCTTCTACTTCGACGACTTCTTCCCCGAGCGCGAAAAACCCGCGCCGGCCGCCGCGCCGAAGCCTTCTCCCGGCCAGCGCGTGCAGGTTTTCGAGGGCGCGGAATCAAGGAGCACCTATGTGCGATAAACAACGCTTCGGCCTGGGCACGCGGCTGCTACTGGTGCTAATGCTGTTCGCCGGCGGCCAGGCCGCCGCCATGGACCAATCCATGCGCATGGCGCCCGGCGACCAGAAAGTGCTGACGTTCTCCGCGCCGATCACCAAGGTGGCGACCTCCAACCCGGAGGTCGCCAAGCTCACCGTCAGCGGCAGCCAGGAAGTGCTGGTCACCGCCTTCAAGGAAGGCTCGTCCGAGATCACCATCTGGCAACGTGATGAAAGCCGGCCGATGCGCAGCAGCGTTGCGGTGGCTGCCACCCTGGGCGGCAACCTGCCCTACGGCACCCAGGTGCAAACCGATATTCGCGTGCTGGAGGTGAGCCGCTCGGAATTGAACAGCCTGGGCATCTATTACGCCAACCTGTTCGATGACGGCAACTCCGCGGTGGGCATCGCGCCGCCGGGTGCGGGCTACCGGGGCTTCTCCGGTCCGGGCGCGGCGCAGAATCCGCTCAGCTCCGACGGTTTCAATCTGTTTGGTTTCGGCAGTAATTCGCTCACCATTATCAATGCGCTGGAAGGCGGTGGTTTCGCCTACACCTTGGCGGAACCGTCGCTCACCAGTCTCAGCGGCCAGAACGCGTCGTTTCTTTCCGGCGGTGAATTCCCGGTGCCCACCCGCAGCGACACCAACGGTATCCAGATCGAATTCAAGGAATTCGGGGTCGGCCTGAGCCTGACGCCCACGGTGATCAGCGACGAGCAGATCATTCTCAAGGTGGCGCCGGAAGTCAGTGAACTGGATTTCTCCGCCGGCGTTGAAACCGGCGGTGTCGCCGTGCCCGGGCTGCGGGTCCGGCGGGCGGAGACCACGGTGTCCCTGGCGCCTGGTGAAACCTTCATCATCAGTGGTCTGGTGAGTCGCAGCACCATTAACAACAGCGACCGCATTCCGGGCCTAGGCAATATTCCGGTGCTCGGCGCCTTCTTCCGTTCCAGCCGTATTTCTCGGGACGACAAGGAGCTGGTGATGGTGGTTACCCCGCATCTGGTGACGCCGCGCAAGGCGGGTGATCCGCCGGTGACGCTGCCCGGTGGCGCCTACCGGGAAAGCAGCACGCAATGGCTGGACATGGCCACCGAGCCGCGTGGTGGCTCGCAACCCATTCGTCATGGAGTGAGCTGGTGAGCGATAACGATATTGTCTTGTCGGTGGTCGACGACCCCGGCATCAAAGCCTGGCTGGACCGGGTTATCGAAGAGCCGTTCCGCGTGGAATTCGTCAGCCGCGCCGATCTCACCCGGGTGTTGCGCCTGCTGGAAGCCACCACCGCCCATGTGGTGCTGGTAGAGATCAACGAAGCGGATATGGACCAGTCCCTGGCGATCATCACCGCGCTGACCAGCGCTCGGCCCTGGGTCACGGTGATCACGGTGTGTACCCGGTCCAATCAGGAGCTGCTGCTGCAAAGCATGCGCGCCGGCGCCCGGGACAGTTTCCTGGCCGGCAACGACGCCGGCGAGATCCGCGACCGTTTGCGCCGTCATCAACTGGTGCGCAGTGGGCATTACGGCGACGAAAGCCGCTCTTCGGTGAACAACCTGACGCTGGTGACCGGCGCCGACCCCACCGTGGACACCCGCTTTCTGGCGCAAAATCTGGCCACCGGCATCAACCAGCGCCAGCCCAACTGGCGTTGCCTGGCGATCGACACCCAGCCCCGCGAGCGCGGGGTGTTTTATCTCGACGCCAGCAGCGAATTCACCCTGGATAACCTGCTCGCCAACCCGGAAACCCTGGACGAGACGCTGATCGACACGGCGCTGGAAGAGTTCCGGCCCGGCTTGCGGCTGCTTTCTGGTGGCATTGGCAGTCAGGCGCTGGACGGCGACCGCAGCGCTGATCTGTTCATCGCCTTGAACCGCCTGATGCAGATGTTCGACCACATCACCATCAACGTGGCCTCGCTGCAAAGCGAGTATTGGGTGCGGGCCCTGGGCGTGCACACCCGCCATTTGCTGGTCGGCATCCATCCGCTGGTGGACCACGCCCACGCTGCCCGGGCTCTGGTCCATGACTGGGGCTCGCACCTTGGCCGTGAGGGCCATATCGGGCTGGTGGTGGACGGTTACGACAGTGGTGTGCCGCCGGATGCCGGAGAGTTAAGTGAGACCGTTGGCGCGCCCCTGGCGGGCACCTTGCCGATGGATTGGCGTCACCGCTTGTTGGCGGTGAACAGCGGCCGGCCGATTCTCGAGCAGTCTCCCCGGTGCGCTTACAGCCGCCGGCTCGGCAGCCTGTTGGAATCCCTCGATGGCCAGGCTGACGAGCCGCGACGCGGTGGTTTTCTGACGCGATTGCTGGGGAGTTAAGCCGTGGCCGGTCGTTTCGATCAGGAGTACCAGCAGCTCAAGGAGCGCACCCACCGTTGGGTGGTGGAGCGGCTGGATGAAGAAGGCATCGAAGTCGGCAAGGCCAGCCGTGATGCGCTGAGTGAATTCACCCGCAATCATGTCGGGCAGTACATTTCCCATAACCGAGTGCCGCTGTCCACCCAGGACTTGAACCAGCTGGTCCGCGATATTCTTGATGAAGTCACCGGCTTCGGCCCGTTGGAGCCGTTACTGGCGGACCCCAGTGTCAACGATATTCTGGTGAACGGCCCGGAGCATGTTTTCGTCGAAGTGGCCGGTGTCTTGCAGCGCGCCAATACCCGGTTTATCAACGACGACCACATCACCCGGGTGATTCGCCGCATGCTGGCGCCGCTGGGCCGGCGGCTCGACGAAGCCAGCCCGATGGTGGACGCCCGCCTGCCGGACGGCTCGCGGGTCAACGCGATCATTCCGCCGCTGGCACTGGATGGCCCCACCATCAGTATCCGTAAGTTCACCGGCAACCATCTGTCCGCCCAGCAATTGATCGAAAACGGGTCGATGACGGACGCCTGCCTGGACGTGTTGATCCGCGCGGTGGAATCGCGCCGCAATATCATTATCAGCGGCGGCACGGGCACCGGTAAGACCACCATGCTGAACCTGATCAGCCAGTACATACCCCGCGCGGAACGGATTCTCACCATCGAGGATTCCGCCGAGCTGGTGCTCAATCACCCCCATGTGGTGCGCCTGGAAACACGCCCGGCCAACACCGAGGGTAAAGGCCGTATCACCGCCCGGGAGCTGGTGGTGAACTCGCTGCGGATGCGGCCCGACCGGATTATTCTCGGCGAGGTGCGCTCCGCGGAAATCATCGAATTGCTGCAGGCCATGAACACCGGCCACGAAGGTTCGATGAGCACCATCCACGCCAACACCACCCGGGACGCCCTGGTGCGCATCGAAACTCTGCTGGCGGTCAGCGGCTACGACGCCAGTGAGCGTGCCATCGGCCGGCTTATCGGTTCCGCCCTGGACATCATTATTCAACTGGTGCGAATGCCGGATGGCCGGCGCATGGTGAGCGAAGTGATCGCGCTGACGCCCACCGAGACCGACGCCTATCACATGGACTACCTGTACAGGAGCCACGAGCAATGAGTGGCCTGGCCCTGCTCGCCGCCGCGCAAACGCTTGCCGTGCTCGCGCTGATCACGCTGGTGTTGCAGTGGCTATGGGCTCGGCGTCGTTATAAGCGGTCGCTGAACGACGGCGTTCGGCGGCGTTTGCAAACCCGGGCGGATCTGGGTGTCGAGACCGCCGCCCGGGTCACCGTAACCCCATTGGAAAGCGTGCTGATCCGCGCGGATATTCACCTTTCGCAAGGCCAGTTGTCCGTTTTCGGTGTGGTGATCGCGGTATTCCTTCTGGTGGTGCTGATTCTGAATGGGCCGCTGGTCGCATTGATCACAGCCGGGCTTATCGCCATCGCTCTGTGGATGTACTGGCGTTTTCGTTTCCAGCAGCAGCGACGGCGTATTTATGAAGAGTTACCGGGTTTGATCGACACCACCCTGCGCTATCTGAGCGCCGGGCGCTCTCTAGACAACGCCTTGGTGGAATCCTTCAATGACGCGCCTCCGGTCTTCGATCCGCTGGCGTTCCGATTGCGTAACGCCGTGGAAGCGGGCCGCGACTACACCAGCCTCTTCGAGGATTTTGGCGGTCTCTACCGGATACCGTCCCTGGTCCTGGTCTCAATTGCGTTGCGGACGTCTTCGCGCTTCGGCTCCTCGATTCGCCCTGTGCTGACCCAGGTGGCAACCTCGCTGCGCTCTCAACAGGAACTGCGGCGCGAATTCATGGCGGCCACGGCGGAGACACGCTTTACCGCCGCCGCCTTCGCGTTGTTACCGCTCGGCCTGGCCGCCTACATGATCCTTATCAATGAGAACTACTCCCGGGTTCTGTTGGACACCGACACCGGGCATACCATGCTCGCCATTGCCGGTGGTTTGCAGGCTCTGGGCGTGATCATTATCTGGAGAATGATCCAGGGGGTTGGACGTGAATAGTATTTGGTTTATATCCGCGGCGGTGATCTCTTTCCTCGCCGTCTGGGTAGCCTGGGCGAAAGCGCCGCAGTGGGCCCGTCGCGCCCGAATCAACGCACGTTTGCATCGCCTTGCGGATCAGGAGGATGAAGCTTCTAGTTTCTGGCTATCAAAGCTCGCTAGTCGGTTCACCGAGTCGTCTATTGCAAGGGGTGATTTTGAGGAAATACGAGAGGCCTATGCTGCCACAGGCCGGTCCCATGAGCAGTCTCAGATCCTTTACCTTGCATTCTGTTGGGTTGTGCCAGCGATAGTTGTGGTGCTCGGCTTTTGGATGCTCGGCCCTATTGGGGCAATGCTGTTGGCCGCTCTCGCTTTTATCTTGCCACGCCGAGCTATCCGAACAATGGGCAAAAGGGCGGAGCAAAGGCAGAACTTAGAAGCAATAGAGCTTTGCCATCTTACTCGCATGCTGATGGAGGCCGGGCTATCTCTAGAAAGAGTTTTGCGGTTGATCGCCAATCAGGGCAGGCCGCTGCTACCCATGCTATCCAGTCGCCTGGATCGGTTTAATCGGCTGATGGAATCCGGCGCCGAACGCACGCAAGCACTGGATGAGCTGGGTGAAAATCGCCGTATTCCAGTGCTTCGCAACTATGTGGTATTGATGAAGCAAAGTAGTCAATTGGGAGCCGGAGTGTCACTGAGCCTGGACCAAATTATTGAAGAGGCACAAAGCGTTGAGCGCAATAGTGTTCGCGAAGAAACTAACCGTATCGGCGCCAAGATGACCGTAATAATGATGGTGTTCATGTTGCCCGCCCTGTTTATTCTGATTGGCGGCCCGGCGATGATCTCCATCGCCGATGCATTTTGATAATGGGCGTATCTGCAGCGCTGAACCCGTAAGAAAGAACAACGAAGATCAGGAGCAACGGATGCAAAAAATAGCGATGGGGATCATGGCCACCGTACTGATGGCTGGCTGCGCTTCGCAGGCGCCCAGCGAGCGCGCCGACGACCCGTACGACCTGGACCGGCTGAATTGCTCCGCCCGCATCCAGCCGGAACAACAGGTGCAGCTCGACATGGTCGACAATCTGATGAACCGGGAGCGCAACCATGCGGCATTGGCGCAACTGGAATCCAAGCCCATGGAAACCGTCGATCACTGGGTGCGTTACGGACAATTGCAGGCTTCCACGGGGCATGTTGGGGAAGCGGAGACCATTTTTCAGGGCCTGGTGGACCGCTGCGGCACCGGGCGCAGCCACCATGGTCTGGGCATGGTCCTGCTGAAACAGGACAAAGTGTTGAAGGCGCTTCACCACCTGGAGATCGCCCGTGAACGCACCCCGGCCTCCGCCCAGGTCCGCAACGACTACGGCTACGTGCTGTTGATGGTGGGTGACTATGAGGATGCCGCTTATGAATTACGCACTGCCATGGAGCTCGGTGACGGTCAAGGGCCGGTACGCCAGAACCTGGCGGTGGCGTATCTGCTCACCGACAACTGGGGCGGCCTGGAATGGATGAAGAACCAGTACAACCTGACCAGTGAAGAGCGGGCCTATGCGGAACGACTGGCCACGCAATTCGGGAGATAAACTATGAAACGAGTCATGGCTCTACTCATCTTGATGCCGGTGGCGGTGATCGCCGACGGCCCCCCGCCGTTCGGAGTGTCCGGTAAAGTGGTCGACGTCGAACAAGAACACCAGGTCGGTGCCGCCACCCAGCGCGTCCTGGAGCAGCAGCGACAGTCACCGCCGGCGGCAAAAAGCGAGCTTTCGGTACCGGTCTACATCGATACCCAGCGCCGGCTGGCCGACAGCTTTAAACAACCGATCCCGGAAAGCTTCGGCGAACAGACCCGGGACGAGGAGTAACGCTGATGTTTCGGCAGCGAGGCGCGCTCACCGTTATCACCCCATTGCTGATGTTGCTGGTGATTTTGCTTGGCGTCATGGCGCTGGACGGCGCCCGCCTGTTCTCGCTGCGTAAGGAAATGCAAAGCCAGGTCAATGCCGCCGCTACTGCGGCTGCCGACGCCGCGCAAGCGTGCGGGGGCGAGGTCATCACTCTCGGGAACATGCGGGAGCGGGCTCTTGCAGCGGCTCGTGCTCAGGGTTTTGAGGGCGAAGACGGAGACTTAGATGTAGTTGCCGGCCTGCTTAGTGACTCGGATGGCGACGGGGACGTGGCTTTTTCCGAGACAGATTTTCTGGATCAAACTAACGCAGTATTGGTTCGCTATCAGCGGGAAGAGCCTATTTCGCTCCTTCTGCCTGATGGCATTTTCGGATCTGTAACGGTGGACGTTAATGCGGCCGCACGCAAAGAGGTCGTAGCTACGGTTAGTGCAGCCGGGGGAACAGCCGGCGTTGATGGTGGCCTTTTGGGTGGTTTGTTAGGCGCAATTCTAAACCAGCCCAACTATACACTGGACCCTACAAGCCTTAGCAGCCTCCGGAATACTACCGTTCAACTGGGCGAGCTCTTGACCGCATTAGAGGTTGATACAGTTACGCAGTTGCTTGGTTTGAGCGGCGAGGACTTCGCTGAGGGGCTTGGTGCTATAGGCGGGATCGCCGCACCCGTGGCTAGTTTGTTAGATGAGTTAGCATCAGCTGTCGGCGTAGAAACAATCCAAGTAAGAGACGTTTTAGATGTGGTAGAGAATGCTTCTGTACCACAGGGTAGCGAATTCCCGTTGTACGACGTAGTGATCAGTTTAGTGCTAAATCTAGCCGAGCAGCAGCAACCAGGAGAAAATGGTCTTCTCGCGCTGCCAATTGACATTGATCTTGGGTTGCCCGGTCTTGCCAATGTAACTGCCGTGGTAAATCTCAATGTTGGTGAACCGTCCAAAGTAGTCATTGGCCCGGCCCGCAGGGATGAGGACGGAGAGTGGCTTACAAAGTTCTATGCACCTGACGTCACTTTGCTCGTAGATGCCACAGTTGACGTGTTGTCGCTACCTGGCGTTTCAGTTGGCGTCGCCGACATAAAGCTACCATTAGCGGTGAATGCAGGCGGCGGGGATGGTGCTTTTGTCTCCGCACGCTGCGCACGCGGGGTCGAAAACGAAGTTTTGATTGGTATGGAGATTAATCGCTCAGTGGCTAGTATTGTTTCGGGTGGTATAAATCCTAGCACTGGCGAGCCTCAGCTATCCCCAATAAAAATTGATCTTCTTAAAATTTTACCTTTCTTGCCATCCGTCTTGTCCGTATCGGCAGAGATTACAGGGGGGGTCCCTGGATTTAGCCAATCTGTTCTTCTCGATCCTGAATACCCACTGTATTGCGCAGGAGAGGACGACTGTGTTCAAGTGGCGTTTGAGGATTATGGTCAGGGGCTTTCGGGGCTGGACTTAGATATTGATGTCGACGATACGGCTTTGTTGGGTTTGCCTCTTGGTTGGCTTCTAAATCCTCTGATGCAAGGGTTGAGCAGCTTGCTGGACGATGTGGTGTCGTTGCTTGCAGAGGCCTTGATTAACCCTCTTCTTGACACCATCGGCCTTGGATTGGGTAGCCTCACTGTTACGGTTTCCAATGCTAACCAGGACGCGGTTCAGTTGGTTGAGGATGTAGAGATACAAGATATATAGTCAGCTTCTTTAAATACAAGTCCTCGCTTTTTCGGACGTGACTGCATCGTCCTTTCTTTTGGCGGCGGCCTGAGGATAGGGGCGCCAGCCTGTTTAAGGGGCGCCTCTAGGTGGTTGCCACACTCTAAAATTGGTCAGATGATTCCACCATTTAGAGTGTGTCTGGCGGCCCGTAGAGGTGAAGATATCCTGTGGACAGGCTGTTTTGAGGCAAGGTTTGAACCTCATAAGTGCTCAGTATAGTTATTCCATACGGTTTCTGCGCTCAGATCAAATCACGTTTTTCCCGTCTAGCCGCGCGCAGGTCACGCATTACCGACGCGCTGAGCACGACCAGCACGCCCAGACTGAGTACGGGCCACACGAGTACGTACGCGCCGAATATCCAGGTTTCCATGAGTTTCTCCTTTGCGGCCACGGCGCTCGCCGTGGCCCGGTGTATTTATTGCGCAGGGGCAGTGCCTTCGGGCAGGTCCGTAGCGCTCGGGTCGTCGTAGTTGTTCACGCGTTTGCCGATCTCGTCGAAGTCGAACCTCTGGTTGCTGGCCAGGCTGATGGCCACGCAGACCAGGGTGCTGACGCCGTAGGCGGTGAGTGACGCCATCAGCACGGTGTAATCGCGCAGGAAGTGAAAGCCGAACCAGGCGGTGGCCAGAAAGGCGATCACGCCGGCAACCGCGCCGATGCGAACGCCGAAGAAGCCGAACGCCATCAGGCCGATGACCACGCCACCGCCGATGGCGGCGAGGAACTCGAATAACAAGGCGGTGAGGCCCTGCATGGGCAACAGATCAAAGCGTGCCACACAGAACATGATCAGCGCGACCACCACGGCCCAGGTAAAGGCGGCGTTGGTGATCCGGTTCCAGTAACAGCTGGCGATCACCGGGAATACGATGGCACCCCAGAGCGCGCCGACGAACACCAGCATCACCAGGATATCCAGCGCGAAGCTGGCGAACACCAGGCCGCACACGGTGGCGACGATCATGGTGACGCGGCCGATCAACAGCATTTTCTTGGGGTCGGCGTTGTCTTTGGCGATGTTCTTGCCGTACACGTCGGCCATGACGATGGCGGACAACGCGGACAGATCAGAGTCGGCGGTGGACGACAGGGAGCCGATCACCAGAATAAAGAACAGCGCTATGAACACTGGCGGCAGATAGGTGGAGACCACCTGGGGAATCAGATTGTTCATGTCGCCGTTGACCGGCTCGATGCCGGCGGATACTGCCATCAAGCCGATCATGCCCAGCCCGATGACGATGGCGGCATAGCCCACGGTGGCGGTCACGAAGGTGCGCTTGATGTGCTTCTCGTTCACCGCGAACAAACGTTGTGAAATGGTCTGGTTGCCGATCGCGTAGGCCAGCACGGCGACGAAATACGGCGCGCCCTGGTTCAGGATGGCGTCCATCGAGAACAGGTTCTGCTGTTCGGCGGTGAGGGTGCTCATGCCGTCCATGATCGCGCCGGGGCCGCCCATGGCGAACAGAACCGCCGGAATAATCACCACGGCGATGGCCATCAGCGCCACCAGCTGCGCGAAATCGGTGAACACCGAAGCGCGGAAGCCGGAGGTCAGCGTGTAGCTGAGCACGCCGATGCCGGCGATGATCACACCGGTTTGAAACGATAGTGGCGATAGGACCGACACCAGAGCGCCGGCGGCGGTGAAGTTCACCATCAGGCTGATCAGGCTGCCCAGCACGTTGGAGAACGCCAGAATCAACTGGCTGGAGGCACCGTGCCGGGCGTGGATCAGTTCGCCCAGCGTGTGGCCGTTCGGCGCCAGCTTCCGGAACCGCTGGCCGAACGGGTAGATGAACAGAATCATCAGCGCGCCCCACAGGCCGTAGTGAAGCGGGCCGGACAGGCCATAGGTATAGCCGGAGGTGGCGGCCGCGTAAAAGGAGGCCGCCCAGATCCAGGTGGCGGTCATGCTGGCGGCGCCCATGCCGAAGCCCACGCGGTGGTTGGCGACCATGAAGGCGTCGGTGCCTTGGCGGTCGCTCTTGATCAGGAGGGTCAGCAGATAGGTTCCGCCGTAGAAGGAGGCCAGAAGCAACAGGATGGTGACGGGCGAAAATTGGTAAAAGCCGGTATCGGTCAAACGTGTCTCCCAGTGAAACAGACGCGCGCTGGCAGGCCAGGCGGTAGCGAATGGCGACCACCGGCGGACGGCGCGGCAGAGGAACCCTTGGAGGGCTTTTGATGGCCCGGAGCCGATGTCGCCGGCGCGGGAAAAGACGTAAAAACAAAGCGGCCTGCTCAAGGCAGGCCGCGAGGGAGGCGTACTCTAGTGCTTATCGGGCGGGGTTGCCAGCCCGGGACGTCAGGCTCGAGCCGGCTGCACCCGATACCCTTTCAGCGTCGCCACGAAATCCTGCAGCGCATGGATGCCGGATTCTTCGGCGTCCCGGCACCACTGCGCCAGGGAGTCCAGCATCTCCGAGGAGTTGCGGCTGGTCTGGCTCCAGATCGACTGCAGGCGCAGCCGGTACTCATAGATCGTGGCCAGGGTGTGGTTGTGTTCGGTCAGGTTGGCCAGCCGGTCCTTGTGACGGCTCTTGAAGAACCGCTGGTCCCGGTACAACAGGGCGCGGGCACGGCTGTAGAAGCCTCGTGTGGCTTCACAGGCACGGGCCTTTTCCTGTTCAAACACCGGTTTGATTACGGCGCGACGGTATTGGGCCATGACCTGGAAACGGTGCTGGAAGACCGCCCGCAGGGTATCCAGGTCCACGGCGGGTTTGGCATTGTCGCGGTCGACCACCGGCTTGGGGGCGACCTTCTTCACTTTCGCCAGGCCCAGCATCTCGAACAGTCGAATCCACGCCCAGCCCATGTCGAACTCAAAGCGGCGGATCGAGAGTTTGGCCGAGTTGGGGTAGGTGTGGTGGTTGTTGTGCAGCTCTTCGCCGCCGATCAACACGCCCCAGGGCAGCACGTTGCGTGAGGCATCGGAGCATTCGAAGTTGCGGTAGCCCCAGTAATGGCCGATACCGTTGATCACGCCAGCGGCGAACAGCGGAATCCACATCATCTGCACCGCCCAGATGGTGATGCCGATGGCGCCGAACAGGGCCAGATTGGTGGCGCCCATCAGCGCGATACCCAAGAAGGTGAAGCGGCTGTAGACATTGCGCTCGACCCAATCGTCCGGGCAGCCGGCGCCGTACTTGTCCAGGGTTTCCTGGTTGACGGCTTCCGCCTGATAGAGCTCGGCGCCTTCGCTGAGCACTTTGCGGATGCCCAGCACCTGAGGGCTGTGCGGGTCTTCTTCCGTGTCGCAGCGCGCGTGATGTTTGCGGTGGATGGCGGTCCAGGCGCGGGTGTTCTGGCCGGTGGTTAGCCACAGCCAGAAGCGGAAGAAATGCTTGAGCACCGGATGCAATTCCAAAGCCCGGTGGGCGGAATAGCGATGCAGGTACACGGTCACGCTGACAATGGTCACGTGGGTCATTGCCAGGGTGATGAGCACCAGAGCCCAGGGGCCAGCGGAGAGCAGGCCACCGGAAAAGAAATTCAATACGTCGTTCATGGCGGAAACACAGTTGTGGAACCGTATCGGCTCCAGGTTTTCGGGGTCGGCGGTGTCGGCCGCCGGTCACCGGGTACAGCGTAGTGACTATCGGGTCATGAGCAGGTGACCCTCGGAGTGTACCTGAGCCTGCCATCCGGGGGCCAGATAAACCGTCCCTACGGCTTCGAACACCAGCGCGGGGCCGCGCAGTACCTGGCCCGCGGCCAGATTGTCACGGCGGTAGACCGGCACCGGGGTGTCCATACCCGGCAGCCGGGCCTCCCAGGCCGGGGCGCCGTCGCCGCCGGTCTGGGGCGACGGGGCCGGGGGCCGCGCCGGCGCCTGGCAGCGCACCCGCACGTTGACCCGCTGCACGGGGAGCGCCAGCCGGTGACCGTAGCGGTGCTCGTGGAGGCGGTGAAACGCGGCCTCCGCCGCCTCCGGGTCGCCGTCCCAGGCCAATCCGAGAGTAGACGATTGCCCCTGATAGCACAGATCCAGCGTCACTTCGGTGACCACGTCGCTGTCGGACACCCCCTCCGAGGCCAGTTCCTGCCGGCCCCGCCGGTCCAGGTCCGCCGCCAGAGCGCCCACCCGGGCGGCGTCGGCGTCTTGCGGCAGCGCCTGGATCAGTTCCCGCTTGCGCGGTGCGTACACCAGGCCCTCGGCGGACAGCACCCCGGCGCGGATCGGCATCGCCGCCCGCCGCATGCCCAGGTTCTCCGCCAGCGCGCACACATGCAGGCCGCCGGCGCCGCCGAAGCTGACCAGCTGGAAATCCGCCGGGTCGAAGCCTTTCTGGATGGAAATCACCCGCAGCGCCTGGCTCATGTGTTCATTGGCGAGCTCGATAATCCCCTGCGCGGCGCTCACCGTGTCCAGGCCCAGCGACCGCGCCACCCGCGACACCGCCGCCTCGGCGGCGTCCCGGTCCAGGGTCAGGCTGCCGCCCAGGGCGAACTCCGGCTGCAGGCGGCCAAGCACCAGGTTGGCGTCGGTGACCGTGGGTTCCAGCCCGCCCTTGCCGTAGCAGGCCGGGCCCGGATCGGCGCCGGCGGATTGCGGGCCCACATGCAGCAGGCCGGCGTCGTCGACGCGCGCCAGGGAGCCGCCGCCGGCGCCGATGGTGTGCATGTCCACCATCGGCACCGCCACCGGGTAGGGGCCGATATGGCCGCTCTGGGTGAGGCGGATGTCGCCATCGAGCAGCGCCACGTCGGTGGAGGTGCCGCCCATGTCGAAGGTCATCAGGTGGTCCTCGCCCAGGGCGCCACCCAGCCGGTGGGCGGCGCTGAGGCCCCCGGCGGGGCCGGACAACAACAGGTTCACGGCGCGCCCGGCGGCCTGGTCGGCGGCCACGGTGCCGCCGTTGGACTGCATGATGGTCAGCGGCGAGGGGGCGGTGTGTGTCTTCAGGCGGCTGATGTAATGATGAATGCGTGGTGCCAGCCAGGCGTTCAGCCAGGTGGCCATGCCGCGCTCGTACTCGCCCCGGGTGGGCAGCACCCGGCTGGACAGGCTCACCGCCAGGCCGGCGTCTTCGAGGGCCCGGCCCAGGCGCTCTTCGTGGCGCGGGTCCAGGTAGGCGAACAGCAGGTTCACCGCCACGGATTCCGGGTCGTGGGCGCGCACCCGGGCCACCAGGTCCTTGATGTCGGCATCGCTCAGGCCCGTCACCGTGGTGCCGTCGGCGCCCAGGCGGGCGCTCAGGCTTTCCATCGGGGTGCCGGCCAGCGCCGTCGGCGCGGCGGAGGGTGTCAGGTTATACAGCTCCGGGCGGTTCTGACGGCCGATCAGCAACACGTCCTCAAGCCCCTCGTTGGTGACCACCACGGTGCGCGCGCCCTTGCTTTCTAGGGCGGCGTTGGTGGCCACCGTGGTGCCGTGCACGATCACCAGGTCACCGGCGCGCAGCAGCGCTTCCAGGCCCATCTCGCGGATGCCCTGTAGAATGGCCTCTTCCGGCGCCGCTGGCGTCGATAGCACTTTGTGAATGCGCGGGGTTTGTTCGCCTAACAGAACGAAATCGGTGAAGGTGCCGCCGGTGTCCACGCCGAGCCAATAGGCCATGTTATCTCCCGGGATAGGATGTCTCCGTTGCCTGCGACCGTTACAATCCAGGGCGTCATCTTAGCCTCCCTCACCCAGGATAGCCCATGCCCGAATTGCCCGAAGTGGAGACCACCCGGCGCGGTATCGAGCCCCACGTGGCCGGCCGCACGCTCACTGCCGTTACCGTGCGCGAGCCCCGTCTGCGCTGGCCGGTGGACGCCCGGGTCGCCGAGCTGCGGAATAAGCGCATCGTCGGCCTGCGCCGACGCGCCAAGTACCTGCTGATGGATCTGGGCGACCTGCATCTGGGTATTCACCTGGGCATGTCCGGGACCCTGCGGGTGGTCGCGGCGGATACGCCGCTGCGCAAGCACGATCACATTGATTTGCATCTGGACAGCGGCCAACTGCTGCGCTTCAACGACCCGCGCCGCTTTGGCGCCCTGCTGTACCTGACGGACGCCTTGACCCACCCGTTGCTGGCCAACCTGGGCCCCGAGCCCCTGGATCAGGACTTTTCCGGCGCCTGGCTGTACCGCCGCAGCCGAGGTCGGCGGGTCTCGGTGAAGAGTTTCATCATGGATAACGCCACCGTGGTGGGCGTCGGCAACATCTACGCCCAGGAAAGCCTATTCCTGGCCGGCATCCACCCTAGCCGCCCCGCCGGCCGCATCAGCGCGGCGCGCTACCAGCGGCTGGCGCTGGCGATACGCTCGGTGCTGGCTAAGGCCATCGAGGCCGGCGGCACCACGCTGCGCGATTTCACCAGCGCCGACGGCCAGCCCGGTTACTTTGCCCAGCAGCTGCTGGTCTACGGTCGCGCCGGCGAGCCCTGCCCGCAGTGCGCCGAACCTCTGCGCGGCGGGCGTCACGGCCAGCGCAGTACCGTTTACTGTCCGCGTTGCCAGCGCTGAGCGGTAGGGATATTGCCGCTTCCGGGGCAACAATGTAGATTCGGGGTTCATTCTAAAATCGGTAGGGGGATTAAAATGAAGCGAGCGAAGGACCCGCTGACGGCTGCCATTCTTGCCATCTCGGTACTGGCAGGCGGAACTCTCAGTTCCGTGCAAGCGCAGGCGGGTCAAATGGAAGAGAATAACCGCCCCGGGGAAATAGCCATGCTTGGCGACGCTGTTTTCGTCCGGCCTGTGATGGGCGCCGCCACGGTCGTGGGCACCGTCGTTTATACAGTAATGCTGCCTTTTACCTTGCTGGGGGGTAACGAGGACGAAGCGGCTGAGACACTTGTCAAAACGCCGGCCCGAACTACCTTTCTGCGTTGCCTGGGCTGTACCCCCACTCAGCATGACCGCCTTCGTCGAGACAAACAGATAGAAGCTCAGAGAACGGCGAATAAATAATATAGCGTCATCAGTAAAGCAAAAAGGAGAATATAGAATGAGGAAGTTAATCTGGGGGAGCGCTCTATGTCTACTGGGCGCTTTTGCCCCCGCTGTTTCTTTCGCTGACGGCTACATTGGCCTGAACTATACCCAACTGGAACAGGAAGACCGCTTTTTCGGGGAAGGCGAGTTCGATACGGGCGAAGTGTTTGCTCGTTTAGGGGGTCACGTAAATCGCTATTTCGCAACAGAGCTTCGACTTGGCACTACCCTGAACGACAAGAGCGAGGGCGATGAGGAGTACCGCTTTAATTATCATGTGGGGGCGTATATTCAAGTCGGCTATCAGTTTGATTTTTGGCGCCCCTATCTGCTCCTCGGGTACACCTATGGTGAAGAAGAGGCAACGTTAAACAACAACATCCGTTATAACGATGAAACTGCTACGATAAAAGACACCTCTTATGGTGCGGGCGTAGATATAAACATTGGTGAAAATTTTGGCGTCAATGCAGAGTACGTTCAGTACTACGATATTGGCGACGTCTCCTTCAAGGGGCCGTCGGCAGGGGTTTTTTATAAGTTCTAGATTTTAGTTCTAGGGAAGGGAAGAAAATGTCATTGGATACAAGAAGAGAGGGCGTTCTACGCTCCTTGCGCGTTTTTCTATGCGCCGTTTTTCCGGCACTTCTTATTGCTGCATGTGGTGGCGGCAGTAGTGGTGGCGACGACCTTATCGAAAGAGAACAGCTTTCTCCGAACTCTTTGACGTTGAGTATCGCGCCATCGACCGTGTCTGATCAGTCTCCATCCACGCTGACCGCGAAACTCGTGGATCCTGATGGCGCTCCGGTATCAGGCCAGCTGATTCGTCTGGATGCCGGCAGTAAAGTCACGCTCTCTGCGGATCGAATTACCACGGATGCCAACGGCGAATCCACCGCCTTGATGCTCGCTGCCTCCGCTGGGGCCGGCACTCTGCGGGCCTCCTTTACGGATAGTGATGGCGCCGGCAGCGCATCCGTATCGTTCACCAGCACGGTAACATCCGAAGGTAACGGTGATGGCGAAGATGACCCGAACGACGCCGGCATCAGCTTGTCGCTCGGTCTGACCGATGCCGCTGGTGAAGCGGTAGGTACCACCGAAACCCCGATTACCGCTAATAGGCCCGGACGAGCCAGGGCCACGGTCCTGGCGAACGGTAGCCCGGTGCCGAACAGGGTGGTGACGTTCACCGCATCTCTCGGCGTTCTTTCTCCGTCCGCGGGTACCGCGCTTACGGATGCTCAGGGGGTTGCGGAGATCACTCTCGAAGCAGGGGAAGAAGAAGGTGCCGGTATACTGACTGCTGATATCGAGGCGGGCGAGGAAGTCATCAGCCGCCAAATGGGGTTCCGTACGCTCGGTGGCGGCCAAGACGACTCTGGGGGCGAGCAGGGTGCCGATGTGAGAATCGGCTCTGGAAACGGGGGCGCCTTCCAGGATGGTGTTCTTATCCTAAGCAGCGCTCAGCTTGGCGTCGGCTCCAGCATGTCTATCTCCGCCAATCTGGTGGAAGCACCGGACAACGACCCCTGGTCGGGCTTCGCCACCGTTAATTTTTCATCTGGCTGTGCCAGTTCCGGGAAAGCCTCTTTTGATCCGGCGTCGACCACTGCAGTTGGCGGGTCCGCGGTTGTCAGCTATCAGCCCGCCAATGGATGTGAAAGTGACATTATTACCGCTTCTGTCACTATTGACGGTGAGATAAAAACGGCGGTATCCGATTCGCTGACTATTATTCAGTCACCACCGAATTCCATTGAGTTTCTGGGGGCCGAACCTAAGGTGATCGGCCTCAGAGGTTCCGCGCAAGTCGGTGCACCGGAATCTTCTACCCTTCGATTCCGAGTCAAAAATAGCAATGGAGAACCGGTTTCTGCCGGCCAGGTAGTGGACTTCTCCGTGGTGGCGGATTCGGGTGGTTTTGGGATCACTTCCGATGACGCCGCCAGCACTAATTCGGAGGGTGTTGCCAGTGTCACCGTACGCAGCGGTACGGTACCGTTCGTGGGCAGCGTCAGGGCTCAATTGCGCGATAACGCTGATATTAATGCCACGGGATCGGTCTCGGTTCAGTCTGGTGTTGTTACCCAGGATCGTTTCTCGATTGCGGTGGAAACGCTCAACCCTCCGGCGGGTAGCCATCTTGGTGCTCAGGTGGAGGTCACGGTTCGCGCTGCCGACCGCTTCGGTAATTGGGCTCCTGATGGTACTAGGATTAACTTCACCACTGAACTCGGCGATATCGAGGGCAGTTGTGAGATTCAGGACGGCACTTGCTCCGTAACCTGGACCAGCTCAGCGGAACAGCAGATCAACTACGACCCTGATCGTGCAGGCCGAACCTGCTTTTCAGAAAGCTCCAGCGCTCGCAGCCGCCAAGGTTTGACAGGTGGAGCATCGTGTATAGAGCATGATCGTTTTGGCCGCACCACCATCACCGCCTGGGCGGTCGGTGAGGAATCGTTTGACGATCTGAACGGCAACAACATTTTCGACCAGGGTGAGCAGTGGGTAGCGTTGCCCGAAGCTTTCCGCGACGATAATGAAACCGGCTTATATGAAGGCGCCGGCGGTTACGCCGAGGAATTCATGGATTATAACTCCAACGGTCAGCACGATACTGCGCAAAGCTTCTTCAGAGGGCTGGGTTGTGCTCCTGCGACAGAGGGCGCGGGCCATTGTAAGCAGTTGGCCAACGTAAGAGCCTCCAGCCGTATTGTTCTCTCCACCGATGGGATGAAGATATATGTCTATCCGGGCTCGGCAGATCTTGATGACCTGAGTCTGGTCGGCACTGGCGGGACGGCCCCGCAATCATGGGGTGACGCCGAGTTGGCAGGGATTACGCCGTTGGAGAGAATTGGGAACGTTACAGGCACACTTCGGGTCGTGGTGATGGATGCGAATGGCAACGCTCCGATTGCGGGAACCACCATTGAATTCGACCCCGGCGAGACTCTGAAGGCGTTTGGCCCGGACAGCTGCACGGTACCCAATACTTTGGAGCCAATGGTATGCAACTTCTCCTATGGCCCCGCTGACGCCGCGAACCCTCCGGCCGTTTATGAGCCAGTGGCTATTACGGCCACGTCAGGAGGGGATGGCCTGGAGCAGACACTGGTGCTTGAAGTTCAGCCATAGCTAGGCAAATAGGTCGTTTTAACCCGACCAATGACCTGTTCCGCTTAAGAAAAAGCCCGCCGTGGATACCATGGCGGGCTTTTTTGTGGGCACGGACCCAGGTAGGAGCGGGCCTCGCCCGCGAAAGGCAGGCAAAGCCTGCCGGCAGGATCCCAGAGAGCTTAAAAAAGCGGTGTATCAACCAGCTCTCTGGTGCCCCGCCGGGTGGCTAACGCCACCCTTTCGCGGGCGGGGCCCGCTCCCACAAGGGCCCGCTTGTATGGTTTCCCGGCAGGTCTTAAGAAAG
>JBELJS010000072.1:0-15275 GCA_042090255.1 Alcanivorax sp.
GATCACCAGGCGGGTGGCCTTGGAAATGGTGTCCGAGGCGACCTGCACCAGGCGCTTCTGGGTGCCGCTGAGGCCGGACATGGCGGCCGGTTGCAGGAAGAAGGCGTCCAGCGCTTCGTCGATGAAGGTGGTCATGATCTTTTCCACCACCTTGGGCTCGGGTTTGCTGGCGCCGCCGCGCATGCGCTGGATGAAGCCGTCGGTGGTTTGGTGCAGGTCGTCGCTGGAGCGGAAGGCCACGTAAGTTGTTGTCATTGTCTCTCTCTGTGGGGGAGTTTGCTGAATCATAACCACCGTTCCACCCGGCGGCGCAAGTGGGCCGATTTTCCGAGGCGACCTCTTTCCTTTAGGTTGCGAATGCCGGATGATGCGCCCCCTGAACAGAGGAGTAAGCCGATGCTGACGGTGGTCACGCCGGATGCGGAGCAAGTCACGCGCTGGCTGGAACAGGCCAACATCCAACACTATATCTGCGACCAGTGCCATGGCCTGCATCTTTCCGAACTGCAGGGCCGGGAAGGGGTGGTGGACGCGCGTCTGTTCGTGGAAGAAGACGGGGTGTTGTTCTCCACCGAGCTGGAAGTCAGGCCGGCGGCGTTGTTCACGGTGCAGGCGGATCTTACCCGGCTGAACATGGATTACCCCTCGCTGAAGCTGTTCCTGGACGTCAACGACGACTCCATGCCCCGGCTGGTCGCCTGCGACCTGCTGCTGGGCCGCCGGGGCGTCACCTTCGAGCAGTTTCTCTATTTCGTGCAGGCGACGCTGGACGCCACCGTGCAACTGCTGGAAGATTCCCAGCAGGCCGATTGGTTGTTCTGGCCCGACGACGATGTCCCGCCCGCCGAACCGGGCTCGTTGCACTAATACGGCATTCGCCTTCCGAGGATCCCGCCCTGGAAAATCACGCTGATCTGTTCGACGGCGGCAGCCCCCGCTGCCAGCGGCTGATCGATGATCTGGTGGCCCGGCAGTACGCCGTGGCGCCCAATTACTTCCCCGCCCACCTGGTACGCGCCCTGCGCCGCGAGGCCTTGCTGCGTGACCGGCGCGGGGAATTCCAGAGCGCCGGCATTGGCCGGCGCGGCGAGCACCAGCACAACGCCCGCGTGCGCCGCGACCGCACCCTGTGGCTGGACGGGTCCACGCTGGCTCAGTGCCGTCTGCTGGGCGAGTTCGAGCAACTGCGGCTGGCGGTGAACCGGCAGCTGTTCATGGGCTTGTTCGATCTCGAATCCCACTTCGCGGTGTACGATCCCGGGGCGTTCTACCGGCGTCACCTGGACGCCTTCAACGGTCGCAACGGACGGGTGCTGTCCGTGGTGGTGTACCTGAATGATCAGTGGCGCAGCGACGAGGGTGGCCGCCTCCGCGTCTGGGCCGACCCGGACGCGATTCACCCCGCCACCGAGGTGGAGCCCCGCGCCGGTACCCTGGTTTGCTTCCTCAGCGACCGGATTCCCCACGAGGTGCTGGAAGCCCGCCGCCAGCGGGTCTCCGTGGCCGGCTGGTTCCGCTGCAACAACAGCACCGCCGAGCGTCCCGACCCGCCCCGTTAAAGCGCTCTTGAAAGCCTTGAAATCCGTTTTGGTGACCCTATTTATTTCACCGTGACGAACAGCCGGCTGAAGTTGTCACACCTACTTGAAGATTGTTTGCGCGGTCGCCTGCGGGGACCGCTTACGATGCTATGGAGGTAACGTGATGAATACTTTGGCACCCCTTTTCCGGCACAGCGTGGGTTTCGACCGGTTCGACGACTGGTTGGAGACGGCCCTGCGCTCGGACCAGTCCAACGGCTACCCACCCTATGACATTATCCGGGAAAGCGACGGCACCTACCGGGTGGTGATGGCGGTGGCCGGCTTCAGCCGCGCCGATCTGGATATCACCGTGCAGGAAAACCTGCTGCGCATCAGCGGTAAACCGGCGGAGGAAGACAGCGAACAGCGCACCTGGCTGCATCGGGGCATCGCCCGCCGCGGTTTCGAACGCAGCTTCCGGCTCGCCGACCACGTTCAGGTGGAAGGCGCGACCATGGAAGACGGCCTGCTGATCGTGCATCTGTCCCGGGTGGTTCCGGAGGCGCACAAACCGCGCCAGATCCCGATCGGGGAACCGTACTAAAACGCCCGAAGGGCCGGCCCGCGCCGGCCCTATTGGCGCGAGGTGGAGAAGGGCCAGTACCTGGTGATGGTGGACGCCGATGATGACGCCCAGGCCGGGCGCATCGTGCGGGTCATGAACGACAGCCACGGCGAGGCCCGGGAAGTGGGCCGCGAGGATTCTTTCAGCCCGTTCGACTGAGCCGCGCTTGCAAAGAATCCGGCCTTTGGCCACAATGCGCGCTCGCTGAAAGGCGCGTTATGGCCGACCCGCTGGTCCCCCCGCAACGACAAACTGTGAACTCCGCCAGGCCCGGAAGGGAGCAACGGTAGCAGTGGACTCGTGTGCCGGGGTGCGGCTGGCGGGAAGGCCTCCAATTTCTTCCCCTGTCACGCCCCTCCCGCTGTCTTAAACCGGTCAGATTCGCTAGCATACGGCTTTCCCCCGAAGCCCCGGATAGCCCTTTGGCTGGAGAGCGATGAGTTACCAGGTTCTCGCCCGCAAATATCGACCGCGCACCTTCGACGAGCTGGTGGGCCAGGAGCATGTGTCCCGGGCGCTCACCCACGCGCTGGATCAGGACCGCCTGCACCACGCCTATTTGTTCACCGGCACCCGCGGGGTCGGCAAGACCACCATCGCGCGCATCCTGTCCCGCTGTCTGAACTGCGAAGAAGGGGTCAGCAGCCGCCCGTGCGGGGTCTGCCCCACCTGCGAGGAAATCGGCGAAGGCCGCTTCGTGGATCTGATCGAGGTGGACGCCGCCAGCCGCACCAAGGTGGAGGACACCCGCGAGCTGCTCGAGAACGTGCAGTACGCGCCCACCCGGGGCCGCTACAAGGTGTACCTGATCGATGAGGTGCACATGCTCTCGGCGCACTCTTTCAATGCGTTGCTGAAGACGCTGGAAGAACCGCCGCCGCACGTTAAGTTCCTGCTCGCCACCACCGATCCCCAGCGTCTGCCGGTGACGGTGTTGTCCCGCTGTCTGCAATTCAGCCTCAAGGCGCTGCCCGCCGAGCAGATCGCCGGCCATCTGAAAGCCCTGCTCGAGCGCGAGATGATCCGCTTCGAGGAGCCGGCGCTGCTGGCCCTGGGCCGGGCGGCGCAGGGCTCCATGCGCGACGCCCTGAGCCTCACCGACCAGGCGATTTCGTTCGGCGGCGAGCAGCTCAGCGCCCAGTCGGTGAGCGCCATGCTCGGCACCGTGGACCGGGGCCATGTGCATACCCTGCTGGAAGCGCTGGCCGGTGGCGAAGCCGCCGGTGTGCTGCAGGGGCTGGCGGCGATCGCCGAGCACGCACCGGATGAACTGGCCCTGTTGGATGAACTGGTATCCGCCCTGCACGAGCTGGCGGTGATCCAGGCGCTGGGCGGGGAGGGCGCCGACCAGACCATGACGGCCCTGGCGGAGCGCTTCCAGGCGGAACAGATTCAGCTTTATTACGACGTGGCGCTGCGCGGACGACGGGATATCCAGGACGCCCCGGACGCGCGGGCGGCGCTGGAAATGATCCTGCTGCGCATGGTGCTGTTCTCCCCGCGTGGCGTGCTGCCGGGCGGGGAGGCCCGCGCCCCGGCAAAAAAGCCTGACGCCCCGGCGCCGTCGCCCCAGGGCGGCGGCGGGCCGGGGGATTTGCGCGCCTTGCTCGGTGACACGCCCCGGCGCACCGCGCCCAAGGAGCCGGTGACGCCGGAGCCGCGCACCGAAGCGCCGCCGCCCGCCGAGCCGCCGCCGGCTGAGCGCCCGCCCGCCGAAGCCCCGGCTGCGCGCGGTGAGCCGTCGTCGGCTACCTCATCCGCGCCCGCCCCGGCGCCGGCATCCGAGCCCGAGCCGGAGGCCGCGCCCACGCCGATGCCGCTGGCGGAGCCGGAATCCGACCAGGACGTGGGTTCCTGGTGGGCCGCCCTGGTGGAGCGCCTGCCGCTGGACGGCGCGGCGCGCAACCTGGCCCGCAACACGGTGCTGGCGGCCCGCCAGGAGAACCAGTGGACCCTGCGCCTGAGCACCGGCCACCAGGTGCTGGTGAACCCGGAGCGCACCCAGGAGCTGGCCGGCGCCCTCAGCGACTATTTTCAGCGCCGCATCCGGCTGAATCTGGAATACGACGCCGAGGCCGGCGACACCCCCGAGGCCATCGACCAGGAGCGCCGGCGGGTGCGGCTGGAGGAAGCGCGCGGTGCCTTGCTGGAAGACCGCACCGTGCAGACCCTGATTCAGCAGTTCAACGCCCGGCTGGATGAAAGCAGCATCCAGCCCCGGGACCACGACCAATCCACCGATTGAAGAAGGTGCGTCATGGATTTCGATATGAACAACCTTCTCCAGCAGGCACAGCAGATGCAGGAGAAGGTGAAGAAAGCGCAGGAAGAGGCCGCCAACGCGGAAGTCACCGGTGAAGCCGGCGCCGGCCTGGTGAAGGTGGTCATGAACGGCCGCCACGACGTGAAGAATGTGTCCCTGGATCCGAGCCTGATGAGCGAGGACAAGGAAATGCTGGAAGACCTGCTGGCGGCGGCGGTCAACGACGCGGTGCGCCGCGTGGAAAGCAGCCAGAAAGACATGATGAAGGGAATGACCGACGGCTTCCCCTTCCCGCCGGGGTTCAAGCCGTGAAGCACACTCCCCTGGTGGAGAAGCTGATCCAGTCGTTCACCTGCCTGCCCGGGGTGGGGCCGCGTTCCGCGCAGCGCATGGCCTACGCGCTGCTGGAACGGGGCCGCGACGACGGCCGCGGCCTGGCGGCGGCGCTGAACGCGGCCATGGACGGCGTCAAACAATGCCGGCGCTGCCGCAACTACGCCGAGCAGGAGCTGTGCCCGGTCTGCCAGGACCCGCGCCGCGACCCGGGCCTGGTGTGCATTGTCGCCTCGCCGGCGGACGTGCTGGCGGTGGAGCAATCGGCGGAATACCGGGGCCACTATTTCGTGCTGATGGGCGAGCTGTCGCCGCTGGACGGCGTCGGCCCCCGCGAGCTGGGCCTGGACGTGCTGGAAGCGCGCCTCAACGAAGGCCAGATCCAGGAGCTGATCCTGGCCACCGGCACCACCGTGGAAGGCGAGGCCACCGCGCACTACGTGCTGGACCTGGCCCGGGAAGCCGGCGTCAGCGTCACCCGCATCGCCCAGGGCGTGCCCATGGGCGGTGACCTGGAATTCGTCGACGGCGCCACCCTGGCCCAGGCCCTGCGCGGCCGCCGGCCGTTCTCTTCCTGATCCGTTCCTGAACCGCGCGGGCGTCGCCCGCGTGTCCCTTGCTGTTACCTTGCTGCTTTTCGTCCACGGGGCTACCATGCGAACCAAGCAAGCGCTTGGTTTATGACGCTCGATACAATAAGGAGATCCCGTGCCTGAACTGTCCTATTTCGACGATACCCACCGCATGGTCCGCGACACCGTGCGCAGTTTCGTTCAGCGTGAAATTCTGCCCTACGTCAACGATTGGGAAGAAGCCGGGGAATTCCCCCGCGAGCTTTATAAGAAGGCGGCGGAGGCCGGCATTCTCGGTATCGGCGCACCGGAGAAATGGGGCGGCAGCGGTGAAGACGTGTTCATGAAAGTGGCCGCCTGCGAAGAAATGGTGCGCTGCACTTCCGGCGGCGTGGGCGCCAGCCTGGGGTCGCTGGACATCGGCTTGCCGCCGGTCTGGAAATGGGGCTCGGAAGCGCTTCAGGAGAAGGTGGTGCCGCCGGTGCTGGCCGGCGACAAGATCGCCGCGCTGGCGGTCACCGAGCCGGGCGGCGGCTCCGACGTGGCCAACCTGCGCACCCGCGCGGTACGCGACGGCGACCACTATGTGGTGAACGGCAGCAAGACCTTCATTACCAGCGGCGTGCGCGCCGACTATTACACCGTGGCGGTGCGCACCGGCGACCCGGGCTTCGGCGGCATCTCGCTGCTGTTGGTGGAGAAGGACACCCCCGGCTTCACCGTCGGCCGCAAGCTCAAGAAGATGGGCTGGTGGGCGTCCGACACCGCCGAGCTGTTCTTCGAGGACTGCCGGGTGCCGGCGGAAAACCTGATCGGCGCGGAGAACGGCGGCTTCTTCTGCATCATGAGCAACTTCCAAATGGAGCGCCTGATTCTCGCGGTCACCGCCAATATGACCGCCCAGGTGGCCCTGGACGAAGCCATGGCCTATGCCCGCGAGCGCGAGGCGTTCGGCCGCCCGATCGCCGGCTTCCAGGTGACCCGCCACAAGCTGGCGGAAATGGCCACCCAGGTGGCGGTGAGCCGGGAGTTCACCTATCGGGTGGCGGCGCGGCTGGCCAACGGCGAGGACTGCGTGCTGGACGTGTCCATGGCCAAGAACCAGGCCACCCAGTGCGCCGACCGGGTCACCTGGGACGCGGTGCAGATTTTCGGTGGCGCCGGCTATATGCGCGGCACCGTGGTGGAGCGGCTGTTCCGCGACAACCGCATCCTCTCCATCGGCGGCGGCACCTACGAGATCATGAACGAGGTGATCGCCAAGCGTCTGGGGCTGTAAGCCGCCGGTTCAGCCGCCGGTGCATTCGGCCCGGGAGCTGTTCAGCTTGCAGCGCACCTTGCGCAGCAGGTCGAGCATGTCCGGGTCGTAGTGGCCCTCGTTACGCATCTGATCGCGGGCGTCCTGCATCATGACTTCGTATTCCTGCTTGTCCTTGGCGGGGATGTCCACCCACCACTTTTCGTCCACCACCGACGCTTCCCGCTCCACCTGCTCCAGCACCTGGTCCAGGCTGTTGTAGAAGTACTCCCGGGAGGTCTGGGCCATTTTCTCGGGGAAGCGGTCGCCCTTGGCGATCAGCTGAATCGACAGCTGCACCAGCGGGTAGTCGATGATGCCGCCGTCCGGTTCCAGGCCCTTGTAGAGTTCCAGCACGTTGTAGGCCACCAGCGGGGCGGCGATCACATCCACCACGCCGTTGTTGAACTTGCCGGCGAAATTGGTGATGTCCGAGGGCACCGGCGTGGCACCGGCGGCGGCCACCAGCTTGGCCTGGGTGGGGTCGTAGTCGAGCACCGCCACTTTTTTGCCGGCCGCCTTGGCCAGGGTGTTCACGCGCCGGTCGTTGACGAAGATGTAGGCGGCGCCGATCGGCGCGATGCCCATGACTTCATAGGAGTTGGCGGTCAGCTTGTCGGCGCTGTTGGGGTGCGCCAGTACCTGCAGGGCGATCTTCATGTGTTCCATGGTGGGAATGGCGCCGATGGAATCCAGGGTGCCCGCGTAGGTGTTGAACTGGCGCGCGCGGATACCGGTCATCAGGGCGGCGTCACACACCCCGGCCTTGAGGTCTTCCGCGACCACCGATTCGTTGGTGTACACCTTCAGGTTGGCGTCCAGCCCCCAGTTCATGGCTTCGGTGCGCCAATCCTGCATGGCGGCCATGGTGGGGCCGACCTTGCCGGCGATGTCGAAGACACAGATGTCCCGTTCGATGGTTTCCGCCGTGGCCACAGAAGAGGCCAGCAACAGGCCGGAAGCAAGAAACGCTTTGAGGGTTGTTGTCATGATTATGGTCCTTCATAGGAAAAGCTGCCGAGTACCCGATGTTAGAGGGGCGGGGCAAGGACACAAAACCATGGCGCCGGGCGCGCTGAGCGTTTCGGTCACCCGGCGCGGGAACTTTCGCCCGCCGTTAACGGCGGGCGGTTTTTTGCCGGTGGTGCCGCCTGTCAGAAGCTGTAGTTCTTCAGGCGGTTGGCCTGCTGGCGATACAGGGTTACCGGGTCGGTGCTCCAGATATCGTGCAGGCCCAGCACCTGGTTGACCTCGTCCAGGTGGTTCATGCGGTAGTCGTCGCGGATCACCATGCCCAGATGGCTGGAACAGCTGCTCACCAGGCCGTCGTTCTTTTCGCCCAGGAAGACGATGGAGGTGGCGCCGAGCAGCGCGTCGGACGGATCGAAACCGTTGGTCAGCGGTTTGGCGCCGCTCCAGGAGAAGTAGGACACGCCGTTGCCGGCCTCGCGCTGGCCTTCACCGCAGTATTCGGCGGGCACGCCTTCCGGGTAGAGCTGGTTGAAGGCCAGGGTTTCCTCGGTGGTCAGCGCCTTGAGCGCGGCCATGATGTCCTGCTGGTTGCCGCCGCCGGAAAACAGGTCGATCAGCCCGGCCAGGGCGTTGCCCAGATAGCCGATCAGATCGCCGGAGAAGGGCACGTTGTCGGACACGCCCTGCAGCACGTCGGCCATGCGGGCGCCCCAGTTGACGCCGCCCACGCTGCTCACCGAGGCCACCATTTGCGGATAGACCGACGCCACGTAGCGAGCGGTGGGGCCGCCGTGGCTGTGGCCGATCAGATTGACCTTGCCGGCGCCGGTGGTGGCGAGAATGTTCTCCACCTGGCGGGCCAGTTGCTCGCCGCGTACTTCGGTGTCCTCGGCGGCGGTGACCTGGGTGACGTACACCTCGGCGCCGCCCTGGCGCAGTTCCTCGGGAATGCGGTACCAGTAATCCACGCCGGCGGCGTTGTCGAAGCCGAACAGACCGTGCACCAGCACGATGGGGTAACGGGTTTCGGTGTAGTCTGCGGTGGTCAGGCCGGGCAGGGATAGAACCGCCAGTGCCATGACCCCTATGAGAGTCCGGGTTAAAGTTTTCATAAGCTTCCCTGATTTTTTGTTGTCGAATGTTGTAGATCGCCGATCGGTCCCTGTTTTTTATCGACCGGTGGTTTGATGCTAGCCTTACTGTTAGCCGTGGTTCACTAATAAAAAAGTACCAATCCGACTAGCGGTCGACAGGGAACAACTGAACGGAGAACAAGAATGAAAGGACCTCTGGCCCTGGCGGCGACCATGTCGTTGCTGGTGGTGACGCTGGCGCTGATGGGTGTGTGGTGGCGCGAGGCGCCGCCGGCGCCGGCCCCGGCCCCGCTTGATGCGTCGGCGGCGGGCAACAGCACCGGCCACTCCGAATTCCAGGACTACGTGGCTCGCGGGCGCAAACTCGGCGAGAAGCCGGCGTCCTGGCGCGGCACGGTACCCGATGGGGCGCTGCGCGAGGACGAGCAGGGCAACTTGATCGTGTCGGAGCAGGTGCGGCGGCGCTTTGACTATTTCCTCTCCGCGCTTGGAGAGGAAGAGTTGAACGTGCTGCGCGGGCGGGTGGCGGCCCATCTGCGGGCGGCGCTTTCGGAAACGGCGGCGCAGCAGGCCTGGGAGCTGTTCGAGCATTATATCGGTTACCGATCCGCGCTGCGTGACCTGGATGAGCACGACGGCAGTGTCGCCGGCATGCGGCAAAGCCTGGAAGAGCGCCGGGCGTTGCGTGATCGCTGGTTCAGCGCCATCACCCGCGAGGCGTTTTTCGGTTTTCGCGACCGCTACGCGGACTTTGCGTTGCAGCGCCGCGAGCTGCTGGAGAACGACCGGCTCGCCCCCGCCGAGAGACAGGCCCGTCTGGAAGCGCTTGAGGCGGGCCTGCCGGAGGACATGCGCGAGATGGTGCGGGCGTCGCGTCGGCCGGCGGAAGTGGCCGAGACGGTAAACCGATTGCGCGAGCAGGGCGCCCCCGAGGCGCGGGTATACCAGTATCGGGAGCAACGCCTGGGCGCGGAGGCCGCGGAACGGTTGGGTGAGCTGGACCGGCGCCGTGAGGAATGGCGCGAACGCTATCAGACGTACCAGGCGCAACGTCGGGTGATCGAGGGCAGCGGTCTGGCGGAGGAGGACCAGGAAGACGCCGTCCAGCGCCTGCGCGCGTCGCTGTTCGATGAAGCGGAACGGCGTCGCGTGCGGGCGCTGGATCGGATCGGCGGCTAGCCTTTGGTTTGGTTGGCTACCGCCTCGGCGGCTTTGGCGGCGGCTTCCTGGTCGCCCAGGTAGTAGTTCTTGATCGGCTTCAGGTCGTCGTCCAGCTCATAGACCATGGGAATGCCGGTGGGGATATTGAGCTTGACGATGTCCTCGTCGGAGATGCCGCTCAAATGCTTGACCAGCGCGCGCAGGCTGTTGCCGTGGGCGCAGATCAGCACCTGCTTGCCGGCGCGCACCTGGGGCTCGATTTCCTGCTGGTAGTAGGGCAGGAAACGGTCCACGGTGTCCTTGAGGCTTTCCGACAGCGGGATACGGTCCTCGTCCAGGTCCTTGTAGACGCGCAGACGGCCGGCGTAGCGCTCGTCGTCGCGGTCCATCTTGGGCGGCGGTGTGTCATAGCTGCGGCGCCAGATCAGCACCTGCTCGTCGCCGTATTTCTCGGCGGTTTCCGCCTTGTTGAGGCCCTGCAGCGCACCGTAGTGACGCTCGTTGAGACGGTAATCGCGGATCACCGGAATCCACATCTGGTCCATGCCGTCGAGGATGGTCCAGAGGGTGCGGATGGCGCGCTTGAGCACCGAGGTGTAGGCCATATCGAATTCGAAGCCGGCTTCCTTCAGCAATTCGCCGGCCTGGCGGGCTTCCTCGCGGCCTTGATCGGTGAGGTCCACGTCTTTCCAGCCGGTGAAGCGGTTTTCCTTGTTCCAGACGCTCTGGCCGTGGCGGACCAGTACCAATTTGGTGCTCATGGCGGTTTCCTGTGCAACTGACGATTCAGAGGGCGCAAAGGGTAGCAGAAACCGGCGCTGAAATTGAGTGCCGCCGGGCCGTCTCACCGGCACGCGTTTCAGCCGCCGCCCGCGACCCGTATAATGCCCGCACATTCAGCGACGCAACGGACTCCCATGGCGTACATCTGGTGCGACAGCACCGACTCCCTGCGGGACTGGGCCGATGGCCTGGCTCCGGATCAGCCGCTTTACCTGGACACCGAGTTCATGCGCGAACGGACCTACTACCCGCGCCTGGCCCTGGTGCAAGTGCACGACGGCGAGCATATTCGTCTGATCGACACCACCCGGGTGGACCCGCCGGCGCTGGTGCCGTTGTTCGCCGAACGCCCGTTGATCATGCACGCCTGTTCGGAAGACCTGGAGGCGCTGGCGTCGTTCGCCGGCGCCTACCCGGAGCGGGTCCGCGACACCCAGATCGCCGCGGCGCTCACCGGCGAGGACATGCAGGTGGGTTATCAGCGTCTGGTGGAAAGCCGGATGGGGGTGAGCCTGGCCAAGGGCGCCACCCGCACCGACTGGCTGAAGCGGCCGCTCAGCGAAGAGCAGCTGCTGTACGCCGAGGACGACGTCAAGTATCTGCCGGAGCTCGCCGAGCAACTGCAGGCCGAACTGGAACGGCTGGGGCGGCTGGACTGGTGGTACGAGGAATGCGCGCGGCTGCGCGACGACGCCCGTCGCCGCGCCGAGCCCCAGGCGGTGTGGCGCCAGGTGAAGGGCGCCGGCCATCTGCAGGGCCGCGAACTGGCGGTACTGGAAGCGCTCGCCGAATGGCGTGAAGCCACCGCCCGCGAACGGGACCTGCCCAAGGGCTTCGTGCTGCGAGACAATACCCTGCTGGATCTGAGCCGCGGTGGCCTGCGCGGCCGGGTGGACCTGCAGAAGCTGGGCGTGCACCCGCGCGCCATCCGCCGCGACGGCGACGCGCTGCTGGCGCTGATCGAGCAGGCCGCCAAGGCGGAGCCGCCGGCGCCGTTGCCCGGCCCCCTCGACCCGGAACAGCGCGGTATGGTGAAAGCGCTGCGTGAGCGGGTAGGGCGGATCGCCGAAGAGTTGTCACTGAAACCCGATGTGCTGGTGCGGCGCCGCTGGCTGGAAGCGCTGGTCCGCGATCCCGACGCGCTGCCGGAGCCGCTCACCGGCTGGCGTGAAGAGCTGGTCGCGCGGCCATTGAGAGACATGCTATGAGTGCTTCAAGTCTGCTTAAGGGCAAGCTGTTCTGCTCGATCTACAAGAGCCGCAAGCGCCCGGACATGTATTTGTACGTGCCCCGGGGCAAGGGGCTCAAGGAATTGCCGCAGGCGCTCGCCGAGCAGTTCGGCCCGGGCGTGCACGTCAGTGATCTGATTCTGTCGCCGGACCGCCCGCTGTCCCGCGCTGACGTCAAAAAAGTCATGGCCGCCGTGCAGGCGCAGGGTTTTTACCTGCAGATGCCGCCGCCGCCGGATCCGGATCTGTATCTGGCCGACGGCCACCCGGACCGCCCGCGCCGTGCGTGAGCGCTTCTGGGAGCTGCCCCTGGAGCAGCTCGACGCCCGTGAGTGGGAGGCCCTGTGCGATGGCTGCGGTCGCTGCTGTCTGGTTAAACTGGAAGACGAGGACAGCGGCGAGGTGGCCTTCACCGACGTGGCCTGTGGTTATCTGGACACCGAACAGTGCCGGTGCCGGGTGTACCCGGAGCGCCATCACTATGTACCGGATTGTGTTGAGGTCACCGCCGAGGTGGCGCAGCATTTCGACTGGCTGCCCGACACCTGCGCCTACCGCCTGCGGGCCCGGGGCCGGCCGCTGAAAGCCTGGCACCCGTTACTGTCCGGGCGCCCGGAGTCGGTGCGCGAGGCCGGGGTCAGCGTGGCCGGGCGGGTGGTCAGCGAAACCGCGGTGGATGAAGCGGACCTGGAAGAGCATATTATTCACTGGGTGAACTGAGGAGAGATCGTGACGACGAAAGCCTATTTGTGGGGATGGTTCGCCTATTTGCTCGGCTCGGTGGGCGTGCTGTTCGTGCTTTGGTACATCACCCGGCCGCTGCGCGGCTGGCTGCGGCTGCCGCTGCGCGCTCTGGCGGCGGCGCTGCTGTTGATGCCCTGGCCGGTGTCGCCGAACCACCAGGAATGGGGGCCGGCCTGGGTGGTCAGTCTGTTCGACGGTCTGGCCCGGGAAGACGTGAGCCTGTGGCGGGCCGGCGGGCCGTTGCTGGCCGTGTTGCTGCTGGCCTTGTTGTTGGCCGGGGCGGAAATCTGGCGCCAGCGGCGCAAGCAAGATTACCTGCAATCGGAGAACTGAGTGGCTGACTGCGTGTTTTGCCAGATACTGGAGGGGCGCGCCGAGGGCAGCGTGGTCTACCGCGATGAGCGGGCCATCGTGCTGCTGGATCTGTTCCCGGTGCGCGAGGCCCACTGCCTGGTGATTCCAGTGCAGCACCAGCCCCTGCTTCAGGACCTGGAGCCGGACCTCTGCGCCCATTTGTTCGAGCTGGCCCGGCGTACCATCCGTGCGCATAAGCGGGCCGGCCTGGACGTGCTGGCCCACAACGTGATCGTCAACGACGGCCGCGAGGCCAACCAGCACGTGCCCCATGTGCATGTGCACGTGATTCCCCGCCGTGGTGGCGACACCCTGGCCACCGCGCTCACCTGGGGCACGCGGATGATGAACATCTTCGGACTGGCCAAGCGCCGCCGCCGGCTGGACCGCCTGGCCGGCCTGCTCGCCGAGCACTTCCCCGAATCCTGACGGCGCCGCTCCGGTGCGGGCTTACCCCACCGGACGTGGCGGCCGGGCGCAGACCCGCAGTTGCAGCGGCCAGCGCACCGTTCTTTCTCCCTCTCCCCATTGTTCCCTCAGCACCGGCAAGAACGCCGCCAAAGGGTCATCGCCGTTGTCACGGGCTTTCACCAGTGCCGACCAGGTATCCAGATAGCCGGCCATGTCCTGCCAGCGCCATTGCCGTTCCAGCGGCATGGGCGGCGGGCCCTCGATTTCCGGCCAGGGCAGGGTGACGCTTCGATACCCTTCGATCACCAACCAGCGCGCCGCCGGCCACCAGGGTTTCAGGGTGCGGTCGTGGAAGTCCTCGATCAGGCCCTCCAGGCCGGCCACGCTGCACAATCCATAGCTGATGATCGCCAGCAGACCGTCGTCGCGCAGCACGCGGGCGCTCTCATGGAAAAAAGCGGGCAGGGGGAACCAGTGCAGGGCCTGTGCCACGGTGATCAGGTCGACGCTGTTGTCGGCGAGCGGCAAGGTGTCCGCGTGCGCCGCCACATAGTGGCTGGCGCTGGGCGGGGCCGCCGTGAGCTGGTCGACACTGACGTCCCCGCCGAGCACCTTGCCGAACCAGGGTTCCAGCGCGCGGCAGGCCTGCCCGCTGCCGCACCCGAGATCCAGGGCGAGACGGTGGCCGGGGCTGTGTTGCGCCAGCCACTGGAACAGGGCGGCGGGGTAGTCAGGGCGGTGGCTCTGGTAGTCGCCGCCGCGGCGAAACAGGGGGCGCTCAGTGTTTGTCGAGGTCATGGTCTTGGTCGAAGCGCGCCGACCAGAACTGGCCGTCACTGCGTTCCAGGTTGAGCGCGATGCCCGCGCGCCATTGCCCCAGCGGCGCGGCGCACCAGGCGATGGTGCCGTACAGATGGAGGCGTCGGTCGTCGCCGGGCAGCGTAATCCACAGTTCCACATCGGTGTCCGGCGTCATCGAATGGGGGAACGCCACCCCCAGGCCGGTCCGGGACACATCCCGGCATAACAGATGCAGCGATTCTTCGTCCGCCGCCGGCGGATCCCGGCGCAGGGTCAGGGACACCCCCCGGGGCGGGTCGCGGCGTGGATGATGACGGTGCTCTTGCTGGGACGACATGGATCACCCGTTCAAATGATTCACCCGTAAATTTGCCGGTCCACCACATAGGCGGCTCCGGCGATCACCACCGTCACCATAAACAAAAAGCCGAGGAACAGCAGGGCCGGCTTAACGGATTTGGGAAGCGGCTCGGTGGGCCGCTCGCGGTGTCTTGCTTCTGGGTCTTGCATGGTCTGGGCCTTTGCTGGCGGCGCAATAAATACCCTGAAGTATCGGATATTCAGACCCGGGAAGAAACCATATTGTCGGGCACGGGCGTTAGAAGCGATATCGTCCGGCTTCGATGCCGGCCTGTATCTCCGGGGTGAGACGCTGGTAGCCGCTCTCGCCGGGCAGCAGCACATAGACCGGGTCGTTGTGCTGGTTCAGGTCGTACTTCTCTTCCTTCAGCTTGTTCTTCTGGTGCTTGAAGGTGCCGGTGGTTTCCATGCCGTGGTCGGTGATGCGCAGGAACACCGGGATTGCGTAGGGCGGCAGCTCACGCTTGAGGTAGGTGCACAGGGCGGGCCAGTCCACTTCCTCCTTCCCCCCTTGAGAAACCGGGCGGTCGAGACGCAGCTCGGCCATGCCGGCGCGGCCGTTGGTGCCTGGGATTTCCACACCGTAGACCACCGATTCCACGATCTGCTCGAAGCCGTCGAGGATCTGTTCCACCTCGGTGGTGGAGACGTTCTCGCCCTTCCAGCGGAAGGTGTCACCCAGGCGGTCGACGAACTGGGCGTGGCGGAAGCCGATGTCGCGCATCATGTCGCCGGTGTTGAACCAGGCGTCGC
>JBELJS010000018.1:0-63292 GCA_042090255.1 Alcanivorax sp.
TCCTGCCGGCCGGCAAAGCCGGCCTTTCGCTTGCAAGGCAAGCTCCCACAAGGCCCGCTCCCGGAATCCTGCCGGGCTAAGGCGTCTCGCCGTGTGTGTGCAGCCACTCGCCGAGTGGGGCCCAGCTTTGCGCTTCCACGGCCTGGTCGAGGGCGGCCTGGAAGCCGGGGTAGCCATCCTCCAGGGCGGCGCGGGCGTCGCTGTTGGCGTCGGCGCTCAGTTGCGCCAGGGCGGTGTCCGGCTGGGTGGCGTCGAGGATTTCCACGCTCACCGACGCTATGTAGAGGCCCTCTTCCGGCGCGGTGGCCTGGCGGTGGGTTTCCAGCGAGGCGAGCCGGTTGTCCAGGGTTTCCAGGGCGCAGCGCAAGGACGTCAGGGTCAGGGCGTCGTCCTGGTCCAGGGCGTTGAGGTCCGCCTGCAGCTGGTTGGCGGCCAGCTGCAGGTAGGTGCGGCGTCGCTCGCGCAGGGCCGCGGCTGGCTCGTCGCTCTCTGCCTCCGCGCCCGCGCGCAGGTCCTTCGCCTGGCGGGGCGCGCCTTCGGCCCCGGCGATCAGCAGGCGGATCGGCTGGAACCCCAGCGCCACTTCGCCGTCGGTGGTGGCGCCTTGCTGGCGGCGCAGGCTGGTGGCGGTGAGTTCCAGCGCCGGGTCGTTGACGATGCCGGAATCCGGCCAGGCGGGCAGGGCGTCCACATAGGCCGGGTAGAGCGGCCAGGCGTCCAGGCGCTGCAGTACCGCCTGGCGCTCGGCGGCGCAGGCGTGCGCGGCCAGGGTCAGGTAGTGCCGGTTGAAGGCGCGGTAAAGGGCGCGCCATTGGCTGTCGGCGGCGGCCAGTGTGTTCGCGCCCGGGTTCGTCAGCAGCGCGTTGAGGGCGTCGCGCCATTCGCCGCGCCGGCTTTCCAGGGCCGCGCCGCTGTCGGTGGCCAGGTCGAGCGGCTGGTCGGCGCTTTGCGATGGCGTGGGCGGCCGCGCGGCGATGTCTTCTTCGCCCGGCCGGTCGCAGCCGGAGAGGGCGGCCGTGGCGACCAGGATGGCGGCGAGGCTGAAACGGCGCGTCATGACGGTGCCCTCAACGACAGGATCGGCCAGCCTTTTTCCCGGGCGTGGCGCTCCAGGGTCGGGTCCGGGTCCACGGCCACCGGGTGATCGACCTTGCCGAGCAGTGGCAGGTCGTTGTGGGAATCGCTGTAGAAGTAGCTCCCGGCCAGGGTCTCCTGGTGCTCGGCGAGCCATTCGGAGAGCCGCTCCACCTTGCCGTGCTGGTAGCTGGGAACGCCTTTGACGCGCCCGGTGTAGAGGCCGTCGGCGTCGGTGGCCGCCTGGGTGGCGATCAGCCAGGGCACGTCCAGGCGGGCGGCGATCGGCGCGGTGATGAAGTCGTTGGTGGCGGTGATGATCATCAGGGTGTCGCCCCGCGCGCGGTGTTCGGCGACCAACTGTTCGGCGGCGGGCAGCCAGATGCTGTCGATCACCGTGTCCATGTAGCGCTGGCGCAGGCTGTCCAGCTCGTTCAGGGGGCGGCCCTTGAGCACGCCGAGCACGAATTCCTGGTAGGCGAAGATGTCCAGGCGACCGTCCTGGTAGTCCTGGAAGAAACCGTCATTGGCGGCTTTGAAGCCATCAGCATCAACGATACCCTGGTCGATCAGGAATTCCCCCCAGAGATGGTCGGAATCTCCGGCGATCAAAGTGTTGTCCAAGTCGAAAATAGCCAGTGTCATGGGCCCTCCCCTGTCAGGGTCGCTAGCTTAGCAGAGGCGGTGGGCGCACCGTGAACCGGTGCCGGTGATCCGTCTGATTCAGGGTGCCGATTGATTGCTCCGGGCCCGGCAAGGTTTAATGGCAGTAATTGGGGGACGGCGGGCTCTCGTCGTTTCCACGGGATTGAATACAATGACAGGCATTATTGACGACAAAGGATACCGGCTGAACGTCGGCATTGTGATCGCCGGCCCGGACGGCCGGGTTTTCTGGGGTCGCCGGGTGGGCAATCGCGATGCCTGGCAGTTTCCCCAGGGTGGCATGATGCCCGGTGAAAGCCCGGAAGAGACCCTGTTCCGGGAGCTGGAAGAGGAAACCGGCCTGTTGCGCGAGCATGTGCGCATTCTCGCCACCACCGAAGGCTGGCTGACCTATCGCCTGCCGCGCCGCTTTCTGCGTCCGCCGCGCAACCGTCCCACCTGCATCGGCCAGCGGCAGAAATGGTACCTGCTGCGGCTGGAAGCGGGTGAGGCGGCCATCGACCTGGCGCGCTCGCCGGTGCCGGAGTTCCAGGACTGGCGCTGGGTGAATTACTGGTACCCGATCCGCAAAGTGGTGCATTTCAAACGCGGGGTATACGCCAAGGCCCTGCGCGAGTTGGCACCGGCCTTGCGTGCCTTGCAGAAGCATTAGCGCGCCCTGCGGAATAATTAAGAGGACCCCCCATGCTCGATACCCTGCGCCGCATCGTGCAGGAAGTGAACAACGCGCCTGACATCCCGTCCGCTCTGGATTTGATGGCCAAGCGCGTGCGCGATGCCATGGGCACCGAGGTGTGTTCTATTTATCTTCGCAATAACAGCGAAGGGCGTTATGTATTGATGGCCTCCGAGGGTCTCAAGCGCGAGGCGATTGGGCGGGTCAGCCTGGGCCTGTCCGAGGGCTTGGTGGGGCAGGTGGGGCTGCGCGAGGAGCCGATCAACCTGGAGGACGCTTTCGCCCACCCCAAATTCCACTACCTGGCGGAAACCGGCGAAGATCCCTTCCACGCTTTTCTTGGCGTACCGGTGATGCACCACGGTGACGTGCTCGGCATCCTGGTGGTGCAGCAGCGCGACGCGCGCCGGTTCGACCAGAGCGAGGAGGCTTTTCTGGTCACCATATCGGCGCAGTTGTCGGCGGTGATCGCCCATGCCCATGCTTCCGGCGCCCTGTTTGAACAGCTTGATGCCCACGAGAACCTGGCCACCATTTACGACGGCCAGTCCGGCGCTTCCGGCGCGGCCATCGGCCAGGCCGTGCTGCTGTTCCCGGAAACCGACCTGTCCTCGGTGCCGGACCGGGAGGTGGCGGACGTCAACGCGGAGATCGCCCTGCTCGACGAGGCGCTGGTGCGGGTGCGCCAGGAAATCCGGGATCTCGCCGAGCGCGCCAAGAAAAGCCTGGGCGCCGAGGAGCAGGCGCTGTTCGACGTTTACCTGCGCATGCTCGACCGCCATGCCCTGCCGGCTGAAGTGATCGCCAAGATTCGTGAAGGGCACTGGGCCCAGGGCGCTTTGCGCATGGTGGTGGGCGCCCATGTGCACAACTTCGAAATGATGGACGACCCCTATCTTCGGGAGCGAGCCGCCGACGTGCGCGATCTCGGCCGGCGGGTGCTCGGACAGTTGCAAAGCCGCAACCGTCGCCAGATCGAGTTCCCGGACGCCTGCATCCTGATGGGCGAGGATATTTCTGCGCCGATGCTGATGGAAATGCCCCAGGAGCGCCTCGCCGGCATCGTCACCACACGCGGTTCGCGCAACTCGCACATGGCCATCGTGGCCCGTGCCATGGGCATCCCCACGGTGGTCGGCTGTCAGAACCTGCCGTTGAAGAAACTCGACGGCAAGGAACTGATCATCGACGGTTTCCGCGGCCGGGTGATCGCCAATGCCACCGCCGAGCTGAAAGACCAGTTCGAAGACATCATCGCCGAAGAGAAGCACTTGCTGGCGGGCCTGGAGAAACTGCGCGATCTGCCGGCGCAGACCGAGGATGGCCAACGTGTCTGTCTGCAGGTGAACACCGGCCTGATGACCGACATCAACCGCTCCATCGAGCGGGGCGCCGAGGGCGTCGGGCTGTACCGCACGGAAATTCCGTTCATGGTGCGCGACCGCTTCCCGTCGGAAGAAGAGCAGCGTCTGATTTACCGTGAGCAGTTGTCCGCGTTCGCGCCCCATTCGGTGACCATGCGAACGCTGGATATCGGTGGCGACAAGGCGCTCAGCTATTTTCCCATCGAGGAGGACAACCCCTTCCTGGGCTGGCGCGGTATCCGCGTGACCCTGGATCACCCGGAGATTTTCATCGTCCAGGTGCGGGCCATGCTCAAGGCGTCCGAAGGGTTCGATAATCTGCGCATCATGCTGCCGATGATCACCAGCGTGTTCGAGGCCGAGGAGGCGCAGCATCTGATCCACCGCGCCTGGCTGGAAGTCCGGGAAGAGGGCGTGGATGTGGCGATGCCGCCGGTGGGGGTGATGATCGAGGTGCCCGCCTCGGTATATCAGGCGCGGGCGCTGGCCCAGCGGGTGGATTTTTTGTCGGTGGGCACCAACGACCTGACCCAGTATCTGCTGGCGGTGGACCGCAACAACCGCCAGGTCTCCGATCTGTACAACTCCTTCCATCCGGCGGTGCTGCACGCCCTGCTGCATGTGGTCGAGCAGGCCCACGAGGAAGGCAAGCCGGTGTCGGTGTGCGGCGAAATGGCCGGCGACCCGGCCTCGGCGTTGCTGATCATGGCGATGGGCTACGACGCGCTGTCGATGAACGCGTCCAACTTGCTGCGCGTCAAAGCCGCGGTGCGCCAGGTCAACATGGGCTTCCTGCGGCGCCTGCTCAACGAAGTGCTGGCCATGGACAATGGCGAGGTGATCGCCTCCTATGTGGATCTGCAGCTTACCAAGGCCGGCCTCGGCGAGCTGATCCGCCACCGCAAAAGCGGCTGAGCTCGAGCGGCGCTACGAAGCAAGATTTGTGGGAGCGGGCCCCGCCCGCGAAAGGGAGCGAAGCTCCCGGCAGGATTCCAGAGACGCTGATTGTGCTGTCGTTAGGAAGGCCTCTGGTATCCCGCCGGCCTTTCGCGGGCAGGGCCCGCTCCTACAAGGAGCGGCTGTAGCGGGGCGGGCCGTCGGGGTGGCCGTTGGGGTGCCAGTTTTGCTCGGCCATCTCGATGCTTCCGTCTTGGTGCAGCTGTACCGCTGAGCTGGCGCGGGTGCCGTATTGTTCGGACTGGATGAACACCGGCGCGACCAGGCGTTCCAGGTCTCGGCTGACGCCGGTGTCGGGCAGTTCCGAGTCGGCCGGCTGGTGGCGGTCGTTGACCACTTCCAGAAGCCCTTCCAGCCCGGTTTCACGGCCCAGAGCGCGGTCCAGGTTGGCTTTGCCGCGCGCCACCTTGGGCCAGTGCTCGTCGAGCAGGCCGTTGGAGAGGCCGTGCAGGCCGGCGGCCACCGGTCGGGGCGGCGCGCCTCGGTTGCTCAGATACCAGAGCGTGCGGCGGTCACCGACCAGTAAATTAAACCCCGCGTAGTGATGCTGTTCCCCGGCCAGGGTGGCGCAAAAGGTTTCCGGGGTGTCGCGGCTTTCCAGAAAGGCCTGGGGCAGCAGCCCCCGGGAGCGTTCGCCGCCGACCGGTTCGGCGATCGGTTCGCGGAAATTGGTGATCACCGCGAAGCGACCGTCGCGGTGGATGCCCAGCCAGGTGCCGCCGGCGCGGATGTCCAGGCCGCAGAACACATCGCCGCGCCAGGCGGCCGCCTCGGTGGGGCGGGCGTGGAATTCGTCGCGGTTGGCCGCCACGGAGAGCGGCGTCGCCGCGCCGGGCCGCCAGTCGAAGAGCACAATGCACATGGGTAACCGGTTCCCTGGGACATAACAAAACGGGGCTGCTAGCATAACCGCCATTTCCAGCAGGGGACATGAATGACGCTAGTGTTGATCTGCGCCTTGATCGGCGTGTTCGCCGGTTTGCTGGGTGGTGCCCTGGGTCTGGGCGGGGGCGTGGTGATCGTGCCGCCGCTGATCTACTTGTTCCACGGGCTCGGCTTTGACGATGCGGTGGTCGCGCAGATGGCGGTGGGTACGTCGCTGGCCACCATTATCGTTACCGCCGGCAGTTCGGTGCGCGCGCACCATGTGGCCGGCTTCGTGCGCTGGCCGCTGGCCTGGCGTCTGGCGGTGGGCATCGTGGTGGGGGCGTTGCTCGGCGCGGTGGTCGCCGACCGTTTGTCCGGCGCCGCGCTGACCCGCCTGTTCGGCGTGTTCGCGGTGGTGATCGCCGCGCAGATGCTGCTCAGCCAGCGCCGCGCGGCGAGCGCCCGCGGCGACCTTCCCGAGCGGGTGCCCGGCGGCGTTGGCCTGGCCGGGGTGGGGTCGGTGATTGGTGGCATCTCCAGCCTGTTCGGTATCGGCGGTGGCTCACTCACGGTACCCTTCCTGTCCTGGTGCCGCCTGCCGATGCAGAATGCGGTGGCGATTTCCGCCGCTTGTGGTCTGCCCATCGCCCTGGCCGGCAGCGCCGGCTTCGTGGCCACCGGCTGGGGGCGAACCGAATTGCCGCCGTGGAGTCTGGGTTATGTGTATTTGCCCGCGGCCCTGGCCATCGTGGTGACCAGTTTTCCCATGGCGCGGGTGGGGGCGCGGCTCAGCCACCGCTTACCCTCGGTCACCCTGAGGCGCATTTTCGCCGGCGTGCTGATCGTGATCGGCGTGGAATTGATACTGAACTGACGCGGTCCGCCCCAGGGTCGTGCTGACGGAGTATTGGCATGGAGTTTCCCCAGATTGACCCGGTGGCGATCGCCCTGGGCCCCTTGCAGGTGCATTGGTACGGCCTGATGTATCTGATCGGCTTCGTCGGCGGCTGGTGCCTGCTGATCTGGCGGGCCGGGCGCCCGAACAGCGGCTGGACCCGCGACCAGGTCAGTGACCTGGTGTTCTATGTGGCGCTGGGGGTGATCCTGGGCGGCCGGGTCGGCTATGTGCTGTTCTATAACTTCGGCAAATTCCTGGATGACCCGCTCTGGCTGTTCGCCATCTGGACCGGTGGCATGAGCTTCCACGGCGGCGCTCTGGGCGTGCTGTTCACCTTCTGGCTGCTGGCCCGTAAATTCGGCAAACGCTACTTCTCGGTGGCCGATTTCGCGGTGCCGGTGGTGCCCATCGGCCTGGGTGCCGGTCGCTTCGGTAATTTCATCAACGGCGAGTTGTGGGGGCGGCCCTCGGACGCGCCCTGGGCGATGGTGTTCCCCTCCGACCCCATGGGCGTGGCCCGCCATCCGTCGCAGCTCTACGAGTTCTTTCTAGAGGGCATCGTGCTGTTCCTGGTGTTGTGGCTGTACTCCGCGCGGCCGCGCCCGGCGGGGGCGGTGACCGGCCTGTTCGGGGTTGGCTACGGCGTGTCGCGTACCGTCGTGGAGTTCTTCCGTGAGCCGGACGCGCATCTCGGTTACCTGGCCGGCGGTTGGCTGACCATGGGCATGCTGCTGAGTATTCCCATGATCGTGATCGGGGCCGCCATGATCGCCTGGGCCTACAAGCACGACGACCGTCCGGCAATAAAGAGAGGCTGACGCCATGAAGCAATATCTGGACCTGCTGCACCGGGCCCGTCATGAGGGCACCTACAAGGGCGACCGCACCGGCACCGGCACCTATTCGCTGTTTGGCCACCAGATGCGGTTCGACCTGGCCGAGGGGTTTCCCCTGGTGACCACGAAAAAGGTGCACCTGAAGTCGATCATCCATGAACTGCTTTGGTTTCTGGCCGGCGACACCAATATTCGCTATCTGAAGGAAAACGGCGTCAGCATCTGGGACGAGTGGGCCACCCCGGAAGGCGACCTGGGCCCGGTTTACGGCGAGCAGTGGCGCTGCTGGCCCACCGTGGACGGCGGCGTGATCGACCAGATCGACGAGGTGGTGGCGGAGATCCGCCGCAACCCGGATTCGCGCCGGCTGGTGGTGAGTGCCTGGAACCCGGCGGTGCTGCCGGACCCGCGCCTGTCGCCCCGCGACAACGCCGCCAACGGCCGCCAGGCACTGCCGCCGTGCCACTGCTTGTTCCAGTTCTACGTGGCCGACGGCAAACTGAGCTGCCAGCTCTACCAGCGCAGCGGCGATATCTTTCTGGGCGTGCCGTTCAATATCGCCTCCTACGCGCTGCTGACGCTGATGATCGCTCAGGTCTGCGACCTGCGGCCCGGCGAGTTCGTGCACACCCTTGGCGACGCCCACCTCTACAGCAACCATGTGGAACAGGCGGACACGCAACTGGCGCGCGCGCCGCGCCCGCTGCCGGCCATGACATTGAACCCGGCGATCCGTGATCTCTATGCGTTCCGGTTCGAGGACTTCACCCTCGAAGGGTACGACCCGCATCCCGGCATCAAGGCGCCGATCGCGGTATGAGGCCCTTCGCCGCGCAATTAAGGAACCACCATGACGTTTCGTTTAGCGATGATGGCCGCCAAGGCCGCCAATAATGTGATCGGGCGCAACAACGCCTTGCCCTGGTACCTGCCTAACGACCTTAAGTATTTCAAACGGGTGACGTTCGGCAAGCCGATCATCATGGGGCGCAACACCTGGGAATCCCTTAAGGGGCCGCTGCCCGGGCGCACCAATATCGTGATCACCCGCCAGCCGAACTATTCGGCGCCGGGCGCCAAGGTGGTGGCGGACCTGGATCAGGCCCTGGAGCTGGCCGGGCATTTGGTGGTGGTGGAAGGGCACGACGAGGTGGTGGTGATCGGCGGCGCTCAAATCTACCAGCTGGCACTGCCGCGCGCGGACCGGCTTTATCTCACCCAGGTGCACGCGGACGTGGACGGCGACACCCGCTTCCCGGATTTCGACCCCGGGGAATGGCGCGAAGCGGCGCGCGAGGATTACGCGGCGGAAGGCCCCAACCCCTACGATTACTCGTTTATCGTTTACGACCGCGCCTGACGCGGCGCGGCGGGCTCAGGGTCAGGAAAGCCCTTTGGTCTCGGCGAGTCGGGCGGCCAGATCCACCAGCAGGCGGCGGCCGTTGGTGTTGAGCTGGTCGGACAGGTCGATCAGTTGGCGGGTGTCCTTGTCGAAGGCGCTGGCCGGGTCGCGCAAATGCGGTGTCTTGGCCTTACCTTCCAGCTCCTCGAACAGCTCGGTGAGCGACATTTCCAGCGCATCGCACAGACGCCCGAGCCGCTGCACCGATACATCCTGGCGGTTGCGTTCGATGCGTGACAAGTTGCCCGCGTCGGTACCCGCCCGAAACGCCACGTCCTCGAGGGTTTCGTCCCTGCGCACGCGCCTTGCTTTGAGAATGCCGCCGATATCCATGACGCCCAGTATTCGGAATGCGCTCTTGCCTCCTCAATGTGTTAATTGCAATAGCGCAAATTACCGTCATTGCGTATTAGCAAATAGCGGGGCGTTGAGGTTGAATCGGCGCAAGTCACAACGCCTTGCGGGCGTCTCGATAACGCCGTGTGGGCGGGCGGCCGGCGTCAGGCTTGCCGGCGGCCGCCGGTCAGCACCGGCAGGCCCAGGGCCAGGCGTCGCCGGGCGGTATCATAGGCGCCACCAGGGTCGCGGACCCGGCGCGGTTTGATGCGCACCGCGTCCAGGCGCCGGGCGAATTCGTCCAGCGGTAACCCCAGGGCGTCGCAAAGCCGCACCAGTTGCACCACGGTCAACTGCTGCTTGTTGCGTTCGATGCGGGACAGGTTCCCGGCGTCGGTGTGGGCACGGGCGGCGACCACCTGAAGCGTTTCGTTCCGGTTGCGGCGCTGTTCTCTAAGAATGCTTCCAACGTCCATCATTGCAATTCCCTCTGCGCTAGCGGGTTTTTATACATTGCGGTTTGCGCATAAGCAATGGATTGTGATTGCTTATGCGCTAATCTCTATGGTTATACTTTGCGCGGAAGGGTTCTGCAAGGGCATGAATAGGGAATGGATGAGCGACAACGGCTGGATGCCATGGCAGCGCTGGCATTGCAGAACCCGGGGGCGAATGGCCGGCGTGATGGCGGGGCCGCGGAGGCCTATGAGCTCACCTGGCCGGGCAAAGCGGCGATGCTGGCGGCACTGGAGGTGCCTCCGGTGGCGGTATTGAAGCCGTTCCCGGAAGCGGCGTTGGCGGCGCCACGGATGCCGCACGGTGTGATCGAAGGCGATAATCTGCCGGTGCTCAAGCGTTTGCGGAAACGCTATCTGAAGCGGGTCAAAATGATCTACATCGACCCGCCCTATAACACCGGCGGCGATTTCCTGTACGCGGATAATTTCCGCGCCCGGCGCGGCGCCAATCCGGGCGCCGACGGCGGCGACGAAGGCCGGCGGCACGGACCCTGGTTGAACATGATCTATCCGCGCCTGGTGTTGGCCCGGGAACTGTTGCGCGAGGATGGGGTGTTGTTCGTCAGCATCGACGACAACGAAGTGCACACCTTGCGGTTGGTGCTCGACGAGATCTTCGGCGCCGCCAATTTCGTCGCCATGTTCGCCTGGCAGTCGCGGACCTCACGCCAGAACGACACCGACCTCTGCGTGCAGCATGAATATGTGGTGGCCTACGCGCGGCGCCGGCGTCAGGCGCAACGCCGGCTCACCGCCGCCAATGAATCGCTGTGGCGGACCTTGCCCGGCTTTGCCGCCTACCCGCTGGCGGTGCGGGCAGGCCGCTACGACAACCCGGACAATGATCCGCGCGGGCCCTGGAAAGCCGACCCCTTCGACGCCCCCAACGTGCGCCCGGCGCTCACCTACCCGATCACCAACCCGGTCACCGGCAAGGTGTACTGGCCGCCGCCGGGCCGCTGCTGGCGCACCGGGCCGGAGCGCTTCGCGGCGTTGCAGGCCGAGGGCCGCATCCTGTTTGGACGCAGCGGCCGCGCCCGGCCCCAGCTCAAGGTATTCCTGGGCGAAAAGCAGCGGTACGGAGAGGTGGCCACCACCTGGCTGGACGGCGCCGCCTTCGGCACCGCCCGCAGCGGCACCCGGGAACTGCAGGCGTTGTTCGGCGCCCGGGTGCCGTTCGTCTACCCCAAGCCCACCGAGTTGTTGCGATTTTTGTTGCGGCTGGCCACCGGCCCCGGTGATCTGGTGATGGATTTCTTCGCCGGCAGCGGCACCACCGGCCACGCGGTGCTTGCGGAAAACCTCGCCGACGGCGGCGGGCGCCGTTTCCTGCTGGTGCAGCGGGACGACGCCACCGGCGAGCCGCGCTGGCCGACGATCGCGGCGATTACCCGCGAGCGGCTGCGCCGGGCGGCCCGGGCGTTGGGCAGTGAGGAAGGGTTTCGGGCCTGGCGGTTGGTCAGCCCTGGTCGTGCAGGGTCCAGAAGCGGAACGCCACCACGTTGACCAGCGTGGCGGCCAGGCTCACCACCAGGCTGGCCACCAGCAGCACCGCGGGGTGGTCGCCGATCACGCCCACCAGCAGGCTGTTGGTGAAGCCGGCCACGGCGAACACCAGCATGCCGGCCAGCAGGATCGCGGCCAGCAGCGGCCACTGGCAGGGCCCGCTGCGGGTGAAGGACGTGCGCAGGGCGTTCAACGGGGTGTCGCCGCGCAGCATCACCCGGAACGGCGCGAAGCAGAGCCGGGCGTAGACCCAGAACGCCGGGAAGAACAGCAGCATCCAGCCCACCGACACCGCCAGGGCCATCAGGAAATAGGTGGCAAGCAGATAGGGAAAGCGCAGAAAAGCGGCCAGGATACTGTGCCAGGGGCCCTGGCGGTCGCCGCGCTGAATGATCGACAGCTGAAAGATCAGAGCGCCTTCGGCCAGCGGCCGCAGCATCATCAGAAACAGCATGCTGGCCGCGTTGAAGCCCACCACCTGGCCGCTGGCGTCGTTGACGATCACCGGCCCGGCCAGCCATTGAAACGCCTCGCCGATCAGCGCGAAGGGCGCACTGATAACAAACAGCGCCGCCAAATGGCGGCGCCAGAAGTAGAGCGACTCTTTCAGGCGTTGAAGGATCAAGAGCGGTTTACCACCAGTATTTTCCCCAGTGCTCCGGGTTGGCCCAGAAGCGCGGGTTATTCCATTGGCGGCGGAAATTATAGTCGTCCAGATCGTAGCTGTAGATATCCAGCTCGCGACCGTCCTGGGCGAAATGGCCTTCTTCGCGGCAGCCCAGTGCGAGAAAGCCGTTGTGCGGCCAGCGCAGCTTTTCCGGTGCCAGGCGCGGTTGGTAGACCGCCACCATGGAATCGGTGTGCAGATTGCGCAGCAGACCGAGCAGGGCTTCACCGTCCTTGTGGCTCATGTATTCAAGTTGGTCGGCGACCACTGCCATATCCACCCGGCGCACCGCTTCCAGCTGTTTGAACGGGTCCGGCTCCTGGATGCTGATCAGTTCGCAATCGTGATCGTCGCACCAGTGTTGGGCCACCGGCACGGGGTTCAGGCTGACCGTCAGCAGGCTGCGCGGTTGATGGCTGTCGAGGATTGCCGCCAGTTTTTCCTGGGGCGTTTCGATGGCTTTTGAGGCGATAGCTGTATTCATGGGGTCAGTCTAGGCGCTTAGAACGACAAGCTCCAGGGCCGCCGGTCGCCAAAGCAGGGCCTTTGAGCGGCGTGCTGTTAAAAATTGTTGGATCGGCGTGCGGGGGTGGTTGACGGTATTGAATTACTTAATGATAATCATTCTCATATTCTTTCGAGCCACGAAACTCAAGGAGAAGCGTCATGACTCAAGGAACCGTTGCCCCCCGCCAAGCGAGCGCCCCCGCCGTGGCCAAACAGGGCCGCAGCATCGCCATCACCGACGACAGCGTGGCGACCAGCGTGGCGCTGCTCAACCGGGACGGCAAATTGTGGATCGAGCACGGCGGTGAGCGCTATTTGCTGCGCCGCACCGCCAACAACCGGCTGATTCTCACCAAGTAGGAGGCGCCCCGTTTTCCCTGACTGTGGAACGCCAGCGGACGCCAGCTGCCCACACCCTGTTACCCCAGGAGGTCCGCTGTGACGGTCACCACTCTGGCGTCCGCGAATGACGTCTCGACCACGTTCCACCACTGCCGCGCCGCCCTTGGCGACCGTGTTCTGCGCCTTCAGGATGAGCCGGTGGCCATCCTCAAGGGGCTCTACCGGCTCGGCGCGCTGGTGGTGACCACTTTCGCCGACGGGGCGCGTGTGTCCCAGTCGATGCGCTATCCCACTTTGCTGGACCATGAGGCCAGCCTGGAGTCTCGCGGTGAGCAATGCCGGCTGAGCCAGCAATTGAACCTGCCGCTGTGGCATTCGGTGATGGCGGTGCTGGCGCCGGTGGCGGACCTGCCGGCGCGTAGCCTGCTGTTTTTTGACCGCTACGGGGCGCCGGTTCAGCAAATGGCGGTGGCGCCGGAGACCGGCGGGCTGGCGTTTGAGGAGCTGGTTTGCGCCATGCTCCATCCGGACCAGCGCCAATTGGGGGCGCCGTTGCCGCGCCGGGCTCGCGGTGGCGCGTCGCCGGCGGTGGCCGAGCTGGAGCGGCAATGGTCGCAGCTTGACGACGACGGCTTCCGTGACCTGATGGCCGGTCTCGGCGACCGTCGCCAGGTGCTGTATCAGGCGGTACGGGACAAGTTCGCCTGCCCGGTGCGTATGGAGACGGTGCCGGCGCTGCTGGCGCTGGCCGGGCAACGCCAGCGCGCCTTCACCGTGTGCACCGGTAACAACGGTGTGCGGCTGTGCCTGAGCGCGCCCTGGTCGCCGCCGCGCTGGCAAAAGGGCCACTGCCATCTGGCCCATAACGGTGTGCTGGTGTCACTGGATATGGGGCGGGTGGCCAGCGTCTGGCGGTTGCGCCGGCCTGGTCCGGGCCGCGTGGTCACCGCGCTGGAAGGATTGGACGCCCAGGGGCGCTGGCTGTGGACCCTGTCCGCCGGTGACGACGAAGACGCCTGGCTGGCCCTGCTGAGCGACAGCCTGATCCGCGAAGGCGCGCCCGGTCAGCGCATGGCCTAAAAGGCGGTATCACGCTTCAGTGGGAAATTCCACCGCTCCGAGTTATTGCTGACGCCTTACCTTTCTACGAAGCTAGAGTTTTGTGGGAGCTTGCCTTGCAAGCGAAAGGGTGGCGTTAGCCACCCGGCAAAGGTTGCCCCGCAGGATTCCAGAGGCGCTTTGGTGCTGCCGTCAGACACCTCTCTGGCATCCCGCCGGCAAGCTTCGCTTGCCTTTCGCGGGCGGGGCCCGCTCGCACAAGGCGGGTTTAGAAGTGGTCGTCGAACTCGGCCAGCAGGGCCACCAGGTTGTCGGTGTGCTGGGGCAGTTCCTTGAGGGCTTCCTCGGCCATGGGGGCCACGTCGCATTGCGCGGGCAGTGGGTGTTCCTCGGCGAGCAGGGCGCGGAAGCGGGCGATGAACACCCATTGCAGCCACTGGCTGAAGTGCATGCGGTCGGCGAAAAACGGCGTGCTGCTTTCGAACGCTTGCGGTTCCGGGGGGTGGCCTTCCCACAGTCCCAGGCTTTGCAGTTCGCTCTGCATGTCGTCGAGCAGGGTATTCAGTTGGCCGCGGGTATCGGTCATGGGTCTCGGCGTCCGTGGTCGGCTTCAGTCATCGAATAACGGCAGCAGGTCGGTCAGTTCGCGCAGATGGTGAATATGGTGCTCGGGTTTGTCCAGGTCGCCGGGCCAGCGCAGGTCGATCAGGTTGGCCCACACTGCGTGGAAACCGTGCCGGCGCGCCGCGTCCACGTCTTCCACCGGATGGTCGCCCACATGCAGCGCCTGTTCCGGTTGCACGCCGGCGCTGTGCAGCGCGGCCTGGAACATGTCCGGGTCCGGCTTGCGCCGGCCGATGCTCTCCGCCGAGTGGTGGAAACCGAACAGCTCATGAATACCGATTCGTTTCAGGTCGGCGTTGCCGTTGCTGAGTGCCCCCAGGGTGTAGCTGTCCGCCAGGGTCTCGAGCACTTCCAGCGCGCCGGGGAAAAACGTCACCCGGTTGCGCGCGTCGTGGAATACCAGGAACGCATCGGCGGCGATATGGCGCGCTTCTTTCTTGCCGAAACCGGCGTCGATAAACGCCTGGGCCATGGCGTCGCGGCGCAGGCGGGTGAGGTTGTTGAGGTAGTCCGGGTGCTCACGCACCAATTGATCGCGCACCAGCCGCACCCGCTCCGCGGTGAGCGCCGCGGCGGCTGAGGGGTGGTGCTCGGCGATCCAGTCGCTGCAGGTCTTTTCCGCCTGCCGTATCACCTCGTCCACCGGCCACAGGGTGTTGTCGAGGTCGAAGGTGATCAGTTTCAGTCCGGTCATGGGCTCAATAATAAGGGCTTGCGGGTCAGTCGTCTTCCTCGCGCCGTTGGGCACGGGGATGGGCGCCGTCGTAGATCTTCGCCAGGTGCTGGAAATCCAGATGGGTGTAGACCTGGGTGGTGCTCAGGTTGGCGTGGCCGAGCAGTTCCTGCACCGCGCGCAGGTCGCCGGAGGACTCCAGCACATGGGTGGCGAAGGAGTGGCGCAGCTTGTGCGGGTGCAGGTGGTCGTCCAGACCCCGGGTGAGCGCCGCCCGGCGTAGCCGTTGCTGCACGCTGGACGGGCTGATACGCCGCCCGCGCTGGCTCAGGAACAGGGCTGGCTGGTCCGCGTCGGCGGTGAACAGGGGGCGGGCCTGCAGCCAGGCGCGCACCGCCGCCAGCGCCGGGGTGCCCACCGGCAGCTGGCGGGTCTTGTTGCCCTTGCCGGTCACCACCAGCTGGGCGCCGGCCAGGTCGATGCTGTCCAGGTCGAGGCTGATCAACTCCGCCAGGCGCAGCCCGCAGGCGTACAGCAATTCCAGCATTGCCTGGTCGCGCAGCCCCAGCGGGCCTTCGCCGCCTTCCGCGTCGAGCAGCTGGCGGGTCTGGTCGGCGTCCAGGGCCTTGGGCAGGCGCCGGCCGCTTTTCGGCGCGCGCACGTCCAGCGCCGGGTTGTCCCGGGCCAGGCCCTCGCGGTTCATCCAGGTGTAGAAGGTGCGCAGGGTGGAGAGCAGGCGCTGCAGGCTGCGCCCACCGAGACCCTGGCGGTGCAGCCGCGCCACCAGGGCGCGTACGTCGTGCACCGTGACCCGGGTCCAGGGCGGCAGATGCGGGGCCGCCCGTTCCAGGTCACGCTGGTAATGTTTGACGGTATGCGGGGACAGCCGCCGTTCGCTGGCCAGGTGGCGCACGAAGGCGGTGAGGGTGTCGTCGCCGCGCTCAGGCACGTTGCGCCTGGCGCGGCGAGGCCGGCCGGCTGACGTCCACCAGCCGACGGCTGAGCACCTGCCCAATATGGGTAATGAACAGGGTGCCCATGGAGCTGCGGAAGTGCATGGCGTCGCGGCTGCCGATGGCGAGAATGCCGAGCCGGCCGTTGTGCTCCAGCGGCACCACGGCGGCGGAGCGCACCTGCTCGGCCTGGTCCTGGAACAGCGCCTGCAGCTCTTCGCCGCGCAGCACGCCGCACACCGCCTTGCCGGTGCGCAGCAGCGGCGCCAGCGGTTGCGGCAGGTCATCCGGGTCGACGAAGCGCACCTGCTTGCGCACCTCACCGAGCAGTTTGGCTTCCCGGTCGTGCAGCAGCAGGGCCACGGTGTCGCAGCGGAATTCGTCTTCCAGGCTGCGCAGCAACTGGCGCAGCAGCTTGTCGGTGCTGCGCGCTTCCAGCAGCGCCAGGGTCAGGCGGCGGGTGTGTTCAAACAGCTGGTCATTCTCCCGGGCCACGTCGATCAGGCCGTTAAGCCGCTCGCGCAGCTCTTGGTTGCGCTCGCGCAGGATCGCCGCCTGGCGTTCCAGCAGGGAGACAGCCGGGCCGCGCGGGTCCGGCAGGCGCATCAGCTCCAGCAGGTCGGAGCGCTGCTGGAAGAATTCCGGGTTCTGGCGCAAAAAGGCGGCCACCTTGTCGGCGCTCATCTTGGTGTCGTCGGTCATGCCGAAGGCTCCGTGCTGGGGCCCTGGTCCAGGGGCGGGCCCGCTACGTCGATTTCGCCATCATAGACACGGCTGGCGGGGCCTGTCATCCGGATACCGCCGCTGCCGTTGTAGTGAACCTGCAGGTCGCCGCCGGCCAGATGCACGGTGACGGTGTCGTCGAGCAGGCCGCGGCGCTGGCCGCACACCACCGCGGCGCAGGCGCCGGAGCCGCAGGCCAGGGTTTCCCCGGCGCCGCGCTCGAACACCCGCAGGCGGATCTCGCGGCGGCTGACGATCTGCATGAAGCCCACGTTGACCCGTTCCGGGAAGTGCTCGTGGTGCTCCAGCTCCGGGCCCAGGGTGGCCACCGGGGCGGTGTCCACGTTCTCGGTGAGCATTACCAGGTGCGGGTTGCCGAGGCCCACCGCCGAAATCTCGTAGGCGTTGTTGCTGGAAACCAGTATGTAGGTGTCCGCTTCCTGTTTGGCGCGGAAGGGGATCGCCTCCGGCGCCCACAGAGGCGCGCCCATGTCCACGGTGACCAGACCGTCGTCGGTGACGTTCAGGGTCATTTCGCCGGCGGCGGTTTCCACCTGGATGCGGTGCTTGTCGGTGAGCCCTTCGTCGCGCACGAAGCGGGCGAAGCAGCGCGCGCCGTTGCCACACTGGCTCACTTCCGAACCGTCGGAATTGAAAATACGGTAGCGGAAATCCACGCCCTCATGGCGGGGCGGCTGCACCACCAGCATCTGGTCGAAGCCGACCCCGAAATGCCGGTCGCCAAGGCGACGCAGCTCGGCCACCGGCAACGGCGGGCCGTCCTCGGGCAGCGGCTGCTCAAAGCCGTTGAGCACCAGGAAGTCGTTGCCCAGGCCGTGCATTTTGGTAAAGCGCAGTCGCATGGCGGCGTCCGGATTTGGTTACAAGAAAGCGCCATTGTAAGGCCGCGGGCCGGCAAGGAACAGCGGAGGCCGCGGCCTTGCTCACGAAGCCCGGTTTGTAGGAGCGCCCCTGTGGGAGCGGACCCAGCCCGCGAAAGGCCGGCAACGCCGGCCGGCAGGATCCCAGAGGCGTTGTTTGTGCTGCCGTTAGATAAGTCTCTGGTATCCTGCCGGCAATCAAAGCTTGCCTTTCGCGGGCTGGGCCCGCTCCCACAAGGCTCGCTTGCAGCTTGCAGCTTGCAGCTGGTCTACAATGCCCGCTCCCAATCTTTCGGATGCCCCATGCTTTCCTATCGTCACAGCTACCACGCCGGAAACTTCGCCGATGTGCTCAAGCACCTGGTGCAGGTGTCGGTGCTTGATCACCTGCTGCTCAAGGACAAACCGTTCGTGGTGCACGACACCCACGGCGGCGCCGGGGTCTATGAGGTGGCGTCCGAGCACATGCAGAAAACCGGGGAATACCAGGAAGGCATTGCGCGCCTGTACGGCGCCAGCACCGGCCTGCCGGTGATCAACCGCTACCTGAATCTGGTCAGCCGTTTCAGTCGGCCGGGCGGGCTCAGCCACTACCCGGGCTCACCGGCGATCAGCGCGGCGCTGCTGCGCGATCAGGACCGGCTGCAGGTCACCGAGCTGCACAGCACCGACGCCGCCCTGCTGGAGGCGCATTTTCGCGGCGACCGCCGGGTGCGGGTGTACAAGCAGGACGCCTGGGCGGGGGTGAAGGCGCTGTTGCCGGCGGCGCACAAGCGTGGGCTGGTGCTGGTGGATCCGTCCTACGAGCTGGGCGGCGACGACCGCGCCACCGTGGCCGGCGTGCGCGAGGCGATCAAGCGGTTCAACACCGGTTGCTTCGTGGTCTGGTACCCGATGCTGCAACGCCGCCGCGCGGACTATCTGGCGCGCGGCCTGATGGGGCTGGCGGACAAACACCTGCGGTTGGAATTGAACGTGCTCAACGATGGCGCCGCACGCGGCATGACCGGCTCCGGGCTGGTGGTGCTGAACCCGCCCTGGACCCTGGCCGGACAGATGGAAGAGGCGTTGCCGTTTTTGCACGGCAAGCTCAGCCAGGGCGGTGGCGGTTACCGGCTGGAGAGCGACGGCGGCGTGTTGCTGGAACACGCCGCCCGCTAGCCGCTAGCTAGGGCAGCAGGGTTTCCAGGCGCAGCTGCTCGTCCACGGTTTCGCGGGCGCGCACCAGGAACGCCTGGTCGCCGTCGACCATGACTTCCGCGGGCCGGTTGCGGCTGTTGTAGTTGCTCGCCATCACGAACCCGTAGGCGCCGGCGGAGCGTATCGCCAGATAATCGCCGGCTTCCAGCGCCAGAGCGCGGTCCTTGCCCAGGAAGTCGCCGGTTTCGCACACCGGGCCGACGATGTCCCAGTCGCGGCAATCGGCGTCATGGGGTTTCACCGGCACGATCTCCTGCCAGGCCGAGTACAGGCTGGGGCGGATCAGGTCGTTCATGGCGCCGTCCACCACCGCGAAGTTGCGGTGTTCGGTGGGCTTGAGGAACAGCACCTGGGTGATGAACAGGCCCGCGTTGGCGGCGATCGAGCGCCCCGGTTCGATGTGCACCGGCAGGTCGCCGGGAATGTGCTTGAGCAGCGCTTCGACGTACTCTGAGCGCGCCGGCGGCGCCTCGTCCTGGTAGGTCACGCCGAGGCCGCCGCCGAGATCCAGATGCTGGATCTCGATGCCCAGGTTTTGCAGATCGCCGAGCAGTTTCAGCACCCGTTCCAGGGCGTCCTCGAACGGCGCCAGCCGGGTCAGCTGGCTGCCGATGTGGCAATCGATACCCAGCACCTTGATGTGCGGCAACTCGGCGGCGCGCTGGTACAGCGCCGGCGCTTTCTGAATGTCGACGCCGAACTTGTTCTCTTTCAAGCCGGTGGAAATATAGGGGTGGGTCTGGGCGTCGACGTCCGGGTTCACCCGGATCGCAATCGGTGCCACCCGGTCCAGCTCGCCGGCCACCAGGTTGAGCAGTTCCAGCTCGGCGGCGGATTCCACATTGAAGCAGTGAATGCCTACCTTCAGCGCGTCGGCCATTTCGCCGGCGGTTTTGCCGACCCCGGAGAACACAATGTTGTGCGGCTCGCCGCCGGCGCGCAGCACCCGCTCCAGCTCGCCGCCGGAAACGATGTCGAAGCCGGCGCCGGCCTGGGCCAGCACCTGCAGTACCGCCAGGTTGCTGTTCGCCTTGACCGCGTAGCAGACCCGGTGCGGATGGTCACCGAAAGCGTCATCGAAGGCGTGGTAATGAGTCTCCAGGGCGTCGCGGGAATACAGATACAGCGGCGTGCCGAAACGCTCCGCCAGTTGCGTCACGGGCAGCTCTTCGGCGAACAGTTCGCCGTCGCGGTAGGAGAAGGGATCCATGGTCATTCCTGGTCGTCGTCCTTGGATGGGTCGTCGTTTTCGGTGTCTCCGCCCAGGCTCTCGCCGCCCAGCGGCTGGGCCGATTCGGGACGGTCGTCGGCCTTGTAGAGCGGGCCCTTCTGGCCGCAGCCGGTGAGCAGGGCCGCGATCACGATGAACAAGTAAACCGCGCGCATCGGGAGCACTCCGGTGTGGTGGGTTCGATGGCGTGGAGTATAGCGATTTCCGAAGGTGGCGACGATGACAGCGGCCCGCGAACATCCAGCGATCGCTTTACGCCGTAATGCGCGGCTCAGGCGGCAGCCAGTATGGACCGATAGTCCCCCGCCAGCTTCACCCGCACCAGCGCCGCCACCAGCGTTGGGAATGCGTCCTCCGGTACCAGCCGCGCCAGCCGGCGCGGGTCCTCCGGCAGGTCCAGCCTGCGTGCCGCGCCGGCGGCGGCGGGGTCGGCGAACGGCCGGAATTCCGGCCAGGCGACCTGAGCCTCGCGCAGAAAAATAGCGGCACCGGTATCGCCGATGCCGACAAAGCGTTTGAGGGCTTGCGTCGCTTTTGCCGGGTCGCCGTCGGCGTCATCGCGAAGACGGCGCAAATCACCCCGGTAGCGGTCCTGGACCTGCCGGGTAAGGTCGGCGAGCTGGGCGGCGGTTTTCTCATCCACCCGCGCATAGCCGGCGCGGTTGAGGGTGTCGGTGCGCTGGCGCCAGGTGCTGTTGGCCAGTTTGGCGGCGGTGGTCCAACCGGCTGCGCGCAGGGCGCGGGCGCCGCTCATGGCCACGCTCGCCTGCACCGGCGCGCTGGTCAACAACGAAAAATACAGCAGCTGGAATAACGGCGCCGGAGTGTTGCGGCGTACCGGCGCGCCCAGTTCGGCGGCGAAGGTGCGACCGTGGTGTTGCAGCAGAGCTTGCGCGCGTTCCTTTTGCGTGGACATGGGGCCTCCTTGCTGATCGTCGCTTCATTACTGCCGACTCTAGCAGTTGTGGCCCGGCACGATGCGCCAGTGCTGCCCGATTTAACAGGGCTTAACCGGTGATCTGTTTACGGCCACGGGCGACGGCGGCGCGCACCTGATCCGGGGCGGTGCCGCCGATGTGGTCGCGGGCGCTCACCGAGCCTTCCAATGTGAGCACTTCGAACACGTCGTCGTCGATCTGGTCGCTGAATTGACGCAGCTCGGCGAGGCTCATGTCGCTGAGGTCTTTCTTCTTCTCCACGCCCAGGGCCACCGCCTTGCCGACGATTTCGTGGGCGTCGCGGAAGGCCACGCCTTTGCGTACCAGGTAGTCGGCCAGATCGGTGGCGGTGGCGAAGCCACGGCGGGCCGCTTCGCGCATCACTTCCCGGTTGGGCTCGATGGCCGGGATCATGTCGGCGAAGGCGCGCAGGCAGCCGGCCAGGGTGTCCACCGCGTCGAACAGCGGCTCTTTGTCTTCCTGGTTGTCTTTGTTGTAGGCCAGCGGCTGGCTTTTCATCAGCGTCAGCAGGGCAATCAGGTGGCCGTTGAGGCGGCCGGTCTTGCCGCGCACCAGCTCCGGCACGTCCGGGTTTTTCTTCTGTGGCATGATCGAGCTGCCGGTGCAAAAGCGGTCGGGCAGGTCGATGAAGTTGAACTGGGCGCTGGTCCACAGCACCAGCTCCTCGCTGACGCGCGACAGGTGGGTCACGCACAGCGCCGCCAGGGCGCAGAATTCAATCGCGAAATCGCGGTCGCTGACCGCGTCCAGCGAGTTTTCGCAGACCTCGTCGAAGCCCAGCAGCTCGCGGGTGCGCTCGCGGATGATCGGGTAGGTGGTGCCGGCCAGGGCGGCGCTGCCCAGCGGCATGCGGTTGACCCGCTTGCGGCAGTCGGCGAGCCGTTCCCGGTCGCGTTTGAGCATTTCGAACCAGGCCAGCAGATGGTGGCCGAAGGTTACCGGCTGGGCGGTCTGCAGGTGCGTGAAGCCGGGCATGATGGTGGCCGCTTCGCGCTCCGCCTGATCCAGCAGGCCGGTCATCAGCCGTTCCATTTCGCCGTCGATCAGGTCGATCTCGTCGCGCAGCCACAGGCGGATATCGGTGGCCACCTGGTCGTTGCGGGAACGGCCGGTGTGCAGCTTCTTGCCGGTAATGCCGATCTTGTCGGTGAGGCGTGCCTCGATGTTCATGTGCACGTCTTCCAGCGCCACCGACCATTCGAATTCACCGGCCTCGATCTCGGCGCGGATCTCGTCCAGCCCCTGAACGATGGCGTCTCGTTCCCCGTCGGTGAGCACGCCGGCTTCCGCGAGCATGGTGGCGTGGGCCTGGGAGCCCTGGATGTCCTGGCGGTACATGCGGCGGTCGAAGCCGACACTGGCGGTGAACGCCTGCACGAAGGCATCGGTGGACTCGCTGAAGCGGCCGCCCCAGAGTTGGTTTTGCTGGTTGTCGCTCATCTTGCTGCTCACGTCCGGCTGCGGGAATACGGGAATTGACAGGGCGCGCAGTATAGCATCGCCGGACGGTGGTATCGTACCCGAAAGCGTCTCCCCCTTCCCGACAACAAGAGCGCCCATGTCCGAGCCCCAGAACAATGTCTTTTTGCCCGACCTGTGCACCACCCGCGCCGTGCTGGTGGTGGTGGTGGCGTCGGAACTAATGGCCATCGTGATCAGCCTGGTGGCCGGCTACTTCGAGCCCTTCGGGTTCGAGCGGCTGGCGCTGACGTCGCTGTTTATTCAGTGGATCGCGCTGACCTCGGCGGCGCTGGTTTGCCAGCTGCGCGGCCGGCTCAATCGCCTGCCGCAGGCCTGGGCGGCGCTGGCGGTGGTGGGGCTGGTGGCCTTCGACACGCTGGTGTTCAGCCTGGTGGCGCGGGCGCTGATGTCCTGGGTGTCCGCCGCCCCCATGCCGCCGCTGTGGCATTGGGATATTCTCGCCAACGTGCTGATCGCGGCGATCATCTCGGGCCTGGTGATGCGCTACTTCTATGTGCAGGAACAGCTGCGGGTCAAGGACCGGGCGGAGCTGAAATCCCGTATCCAGGCGCTGCAATCGCGTATCCGGCCGCACTTCCTATTCAACTCCATGAATATCATCGCCACCCTGATCCGCATTGATCCGGACGCCGCCGAGCAAGCGGTGGAAGACCTGTCGAGCCTGTTCCGCGCCAGCCTCAAGGACAGCGGCAGCGAAGTCACCCTGGCCGAGGAGCTGGCCCTGTGCGAGCGTTATATCCGCATCGAGCAACTGCGTCTGGGCGAGCGCCTGAATGTGGAATGGCGGATTGAACTGGATCCCGCAAGGGTTGCCTTGCCGCTTTTGACGTTGCAACCCTTGTTGGAAAATGCCATCTATCATGGCATCCAGCCGCTCGCCGAAGGCGGCGTAGTGCGCATCGCGGCCGCCATCGAACAGGGCCGGGTGGTGCTGCGTGTCAGCAACCCGAAACAGGACTGCGACAGCGAGCACCAGGGCAACCGCATGGCGCTGGACAATATTCGCCATCGCCTGGAGGCCCTGCACGGCCCCAGCGTGTCAGTGTCGGCCCGTTCGCAACAACGACACTATGAGATTGAAATCAGCTACCCGCTCCAATAAAAGAGCCGGATAAATAAGAATAAGGGGAACCCATGGACGACATCGCGAAAATGCAGGTCCTGGTCTGCGACGACGAGGCCTTGGCGAGAATGCGCCTCAAACGCCTGGTGGAGATGGCGAACATGGAAGTCAGCGCGGAAGCCGCCAGCGGTCGCGAAGCGGTGGAAAGCGCCGGGCGGCTGCGCCCGGACGTGGTGCTGATGGACATTCGCATGCCGGACATGGACGGCCTGGAGGCCGCCGCCCATCTGGACAAGATGGAGAACCCGCCGGCGGTGATTTTCTGTACCGCTTATGAAGAGCACGCCTTGCAGGCGTTCCGGGTGCACGCGGTGGATTATCTGCTCAAGCCGGTGGGCGCCCAGGACCTCAAGCGGGCGCTGGATAAAGCGCGTGTGCTGAACCGGATGCAGATCGCCGAGCTGAGCCACAAAATGGCGGCCAACCAGACCGGCCGCCGCCGCCACCTCAGCGCCCGCACGCACCGCGGCCTGGAACTGGTGCCAGTGGAAGAAGTGCGCTACTTCCAGGCCGATCAAAAATACGTAGCGGTGCACCACGCCGGTGGCTATGTGCTGATCGACGAGCCGCTCAAGGCCCTGGAAGATGAATTCGGCGACCTGTTCGTGCGCATTCACCGCAGCACCCTGGCGTCGCTGCATTTTATCGAAAGCCTGGAGTGCTCCAGCCAGGGCCGCTTCGAAGTGCGCCTGCGCGGCGTCAACGAACGGCTCAACGTCAGCCGCCGCCACATGCCCGGCCTGCGCCGCGCCCTCGTCAAACGCGGATAAAGACAGTTGATAGTTGATAGTGGACAGTTGATAGCTAAAAGCGAAAACACCGACTAGCCAGGTTTAGGCGTAGCGGCCAGTTCCGTCGTCCCGTCGCGCGGGCACCCACCGGGAAGTCGGCACGGCCCCAAATCGCGAGCTATCAACTGTCCACTATCAACTATCAACTGGCTCCGCCGCGTTCGGCGGAGCGCAGGCCTTTCCGTTACACTAGGCGCCATCTATTCCCCGCCCAGGAGCTCCCATGTCCCGCGAGATATTGCGCATCGCTACCCGTTCCAGCCCGCTGGCCATCTGGCAGGCCGAGTACGTTCAGAAACGGCTGGAGGCTTTGCATTCGGGATTGCGCGTGGAGTTGGTGCGGATCAAGACCCAGGGCGACAAGATTCTGGACACGCCGTTGGCGAAAATCGGCGGCAAGGGGCTGTTCGTCAAGGAGCTGGAAGAAGCGATGATCGACGGGCGCGCCGATATTGCCGTGCACTCCATGAAGGACGTGCCCATGGAGCTGCCCGAGAACATGGCGTTGCCGGTGATCTGTGAGCGGGAAGACCCTCGCGACGCCTTTGTCTCCAACCACTACGACAGCCTGATGGGCCTGCCCGAGGGCGCCCGGCTGGGCACTTCCAGCCTGCGCCGCCAGTCCCAGGCGATGGCCAACCGGCCGGACCTGAAGGTGTCCAGCCTGCGCGGTAACGTGCAGACCCGTCTGGGCAAGCTCGACGCCGGTGAGTTCGACGCCATTATCCTCGCCTCCGCCGGCCTCAAGCGTCTCGAAATGCACGAGCGCATCCGTTACGACATGCCGCCGGAGGAATCCCTGCCGGCGGTGGGCCAGGGCGCGGTCGGCATTGAGTGCCGCGCGGACGACACCGACACCCAGGCACTGCTGGCGCCGCTCAGTGACGCCCTGACTTGGGACCGGGTCACCGCCGAGCGGGCCATGAACCGCCGCCTGGAAGGCGGCTGTCAGGTGCCGATCGCCGGTTTTGCCCTGCTCGAGGACGACGGCCGGCTGTGGCTGCGCGGTCTGGTGGCCAGCGAGGACGGCGTCACGGTGCTGCGCGCCGAGGGCCGCGCCCCCCGCGCCGAGGCCCGCGAGCTGGGCATCGGCATCGCCGAATCGCTGCTGGAACAAGGCGCTGACCGGATCCTGCGCGAGCTGTACGACCGCGCATGAGCCGTGGGGTGGTGGTGACCCGGCCCGCCCGCCAGGGCGACGCCCTGGCGGCGAGGCTGGTGGACAGCGGCCACCGGGCCTGGGCGGTGCCGGCGCTGGCGATCGAGCCGGTGGCGCTGGACGAGACCCACCGCCGGCTGCTGTTCGATCTGGACCTTTATCACGCGGTGTTTTTCGTCAGCGCCAACGCCGCCCAGCACGCCTTGAACGCTTTCTCGGACCTCTGGCCGCAGTGGCCGGTGGGGGTGCACTGGCTGGCGGTAGGGGAATCCACTGCCGCCGTCATTCGCGACGCGGGGCTCACTCCCGAGTACCCGCGCAGCGGCTTTAATTCGGAGGCGGTGCTGGCGTTGCCCTGTCTGGCGTCAGTGGCGGAAAAGCGCATTCTTATCTGTCGCGGCGAAAGCGGCCGTGATTGGCTGGCGGCGCGGCTGCGGGAAAAGGGGGCCAGCGTGGACGTGGTGCCCTTTTACCGGCGCCTTCCCGCCCCCGGCCGCCACTGGCCCGAGGGCGCCGACACGGTGATGATCACCAGCGTCGAGGGCTGGCGCGCAATGGCCGCGCTGGTGCCCGCCGGGGCCACGGTGATCGCCGCCGGTGAGCGCGTGGCTGCTGCCGTGGTCGAGCATCATGCGGGGCCGCTGGTGGTCGCCGACAGCGCCCATGACGCCGACATGCTGGCCGCCGTGCCACGGCGCTGAGCGGTCTCCGCCAGGACGCCTGTGGCAACAAGGGGTTGGACGGCACCGGCCGGTCTCTTTATCGTCTATACATTCCGCCACCAGCCATTACGGGAACGAACGGGATCGTCCGCCGCCGGCGGCAACAACAATAGGGAGACCCCATGACGCACCGCGCTTCTCACCGCCAGCAGGGCTTGAGCCTGTGGCCGCTGCTTATCGTGCTAATTGTCCTCGTCGCTCTGGCCGCCGCCGGCTGGTGGGGCTGGCAACAATGGCGAGTGCTGGAGCAGGACCGCCGGGCCAGCCAGGGCGAAATCAGCGATTTGCGCAGTGAACTGAACCGGGAGTCCCAGCGCCGCGATCAGGCGCTCAAGGAGATCCGCGAGTCGCAGGACCGCATCGAAGCCGCCCGTGCCCGCGACCGGGAAGCCCTGGCTGATGTGCGCCAGGGCGGGCAGCGCCTGTGGCTGATCAACGAAGCGGAATCCCTGGCCGCCCTGGCCGGCCAGCGTTTGATGCTCACCGGCGACGCTGAGGCCGCGCGCCGTCTACTGCAGGCCGCCGACCAAACCCTGGCACGGCTGGACGACCCCCAGGCGCTGCCGGCGCGCAAAGCACTGGCGGTGGACATCGAAAAGCTCAACGGCGCCCGCCAGGTCGACGTCGAGGCCATGGTGCTCCGCCTGGGCGCGCTGCAGGCGCTGATCCCGGAGCTGGCGGTGCCGGAGCGCCAAGCGCCGCCCGCCGAGGACACCGAGCAGGACGCCGGCTGGTGGCAGCGGTTGCTTAACCATCTGCCGGTGACGGTGCGTCGCCATGAGGGCGAGGTGCCGCTGCCGCTGACCGAAACCCAGGCGTCCACGGTACGCCTGACGCTGGACGCCAGCCTGCAGCAAGCACAACTGGCGCTGATGCAGCGGCGGGTGCAGGCCTACCGGCAGGCGCTGGACAACGCCGCCGCCATGCTCAACCAGTGGTTCCAGGAAGATCAGGGACGGGTCCGTCAGATGCGCGCCGCCCTGGAGGAACTGGGTGGCCAGCAGGTGGAGCAGGCGCTGCCGGAGATCGGCGCCGGTCTGGACGCGGTGCGCGGCCTCAAGCGGGACCTGCTGAAAAGCGGCGGTGACGGCGCGGCCGGGGAGGCCGGCCGATGAAAAAAGCCCTGCTGCTGATCGTTGTCGTCTTGCTGGCGGCCACTGTCCTGGGCCGCTGGATGGCTGCCGATTCTGGCTATTTGCTGGTGATCCGCGACCAATGGCGCCTGGAGTCCACGCTCGGCTTCGCGCTGTTGGCGCTGATTCTGGGTGTGGTGGCCGTGGTCGTTTTGACCCTGCTGGGCAACCTGGCCTGGAACCTGGCGGAACCGGTGCGCGCCACGCGGCGCTTCCGCCGCGGCCTGGCCCACCGTCGCCTGAAAAGCGGTTTTATTCTGCTGATGGACGGCGAACTGGATAAGGCCGAGCGGCTGCTCACCGCCGCCGGCCGCGAAGGGGATTGGCCGCTGGTGGCCTGGCTGCTGGCGGCGGAATGCGCGCGCCAGCGTGGCGACGGCGAGGCCCTGGAAGAGTACCTGCAGAACGCCGCCCGCAGCCGCCGGGGCGACAGTTTCAGTGGCCTGATGCGCGCCCGCTTCGCCCTGGACGACGGCCGACCGGGCGCCGCCCATCAGGAGCTGAAAGGCCTGGTGGAACAGGCCCCGGGCAACAAACGCATTTTGGCGCTGTACGCGGATGTGCTGGAGCGCGAACGCGATTGGCCCGCCCTGTGTGCCCTGGCGCCGCGCCTGCGCCGCGCCCTCGGCGACCCCTACGCGGCCCGCCGGGAGCGCCGGGCCTGGCTGGCGCGGGTACAGCAAGTGGCACAGAAACCGGGCTTTAACGACGGCGACAGCCGCGCCCGGGAACTGCGCGACCTGTGGAAGCAGGTGCCCAGCGCCCTCAAGCAGGACCCGGCGATGGTGGCGCGTTACGCCGGCTTCCTGGCGCAGCTCGGTGAAGGCGGCCGCGCCCTGTCGCTGGTCAAGGAGCAACTGGAGCGGGATTGGGACGATCGCCTGCCGCCGGTGCTCGAGGCGATTGACGATGTGTCCCCGGACGAGCTGCTGCAGAACCTGGAAAAGTGGCTGGTGGACCGCCCGGGCAACGCGGCGGTGCTGGTCACCGCCGGGCGGGTGGCGCTCAAGGCGCGGCTGTGGGGTAAGGCGCAGAACTTCTTCGAGGCGGCAGCCAACTCCAGCCAGAGCGCCATCGCCCTGGCGGAGCTGTCACGGCTTTACCTGGCGCTGGGCGATCAGGTCAAAGCCGCCAAGGTCCTGGAACGTCGCGTCGCCGACCTGGACGGCCAGCTCCCGGACCTGCCACTGCCCTGACCAGCCGCCACGCGGTGCTACGAAGCCGGGGTTGTGGGAGCGGGCCCCGCCCGCGAAAGGGTGGCGCCAGCCACCCGGCAGGATCCCAGAGACCCTCTTCTCTGGAAGCTCGCGCCCTCCATCCGGGGTCGCGTGTCTGTGTTCTGCCCTTCCGGGAACGCTGTGAATACCCGCAAGCGGGCCCGGCCACCCATCACAGATGGGCGGCGTTCGGCGGCGCGCGAAGCAGTGCTTCGCAACACGCTTGCCTCACCCCTGTATGCTCCCTGTCGAACGTCCTGTTCTCCAGGGTCCCGGAAGGGCAGAACACAGACCCGCTCCGGGGTGAGATTCCGGTGTTCCGGGTTATCGCTGGCGCCGAACCTTTCTGCAATGTTCCTGGCGGTTGGTCTGACACGGTCGGTCTGACCCGTGGCGGTTCCGCTGCCCAGTGAGCGGGGCAATGGTGGTGCCTGGAGGGAGCTGTTTGGCCAGGGAAGGCCAAACTAACAGCGGCCAGGGATGGCTTGAGCGGTCCCGGAAGGCACCACCATTGCACCGCGTCTCAGATACGGAGCTCCGAACACCTGGAGAACCAGCGTCTCTTGGAATCCTGCCGGGTGGCTGAAAGCCACCCTTTCGCGGGCGGGGCCCGCTCCTACAAATTTATATCTAGCGGAGAGCGGAAGCGATCTGCTGGGCGACCGCTTGCCAGGCGGCGTCGAGGCGGGTGACGAGCTCCGGGTAGCCGTCCTGGTTGAGGGGGCGGGTGAGGTCGAAGTGTCCACTTCGCTCCAGACTTTTATTTTGCTCCGACGGCTCGGCCTGGTAGTGCCACTGGCCGCTGACGCGGGCGTTGCCGTCCGCGGTGCCCTGGAAGCGGGTCACGCTGACGCTGAGCCGGCCCTCGGCCGGGGCGCCGGCGGTCGCCAGGTGGTGGCGCAGGGCGCGCCCCAGTTGGCTGGGCAGGGGCTCCGCCCAAAGGTGCTGGCGGGCGGCGTGTACCGAGGTGGGGGCGGTTTCCACCACCACGCCGGCCTGGTCCAGGTAGCCGGCGACATCCACCCGCACCCGGGGTAGCCGGTCGCTGGCGGCGGGCTCGCTGGCGGCGGGCAACAGGTAGTTGTATTCGCCGGCCGGGCCGCCGCTGGCGCAGGCGCCGAGCACGGCGCTCAGGGCCAGCAGCAGCGCGGCGAGGGGAAGCGGTAAACGGTGAGTCATGGCTGGGCCTTGGGCACGGGATCCGCTGGCGGATCGTGTTGGAAGATCAGAGCATTGGGTTGCTGGCGCAGGGTGCGCAGCACCGGCTCCACGTCGCGCAGCACTCTCTCCAGGCGCTGCAGGGTATCGCCGATCTGGCGGCCCTCGCCGCCCGCGGACAGGCCGTCCAGGGTGTCTTCCAGGGCGGACAGCGTGTCGTTAAGGCGGCCGGGCAGGCGCTGCATGTCCGAGCCGCCGAGCAGTTTCTCCAGCCGGTCGGCGGTGGCGGCGATTTCCTGCAAGGCCCCTTCCGAGGCGGCCAGGTTGCGGTCCAGGCCTTCGGCGATGTCCTGCAACGGCAGGGCGTTGAGGGTGTCCAGAAGCTGGGCGATCTGCCCTTCTATCTGCGCCAGCCCGCCGGACACGGTGGGGAACACCGGCACGTTCTCGAAGCGTTCGTCGCGATACGCCGGGGCATCCTGGTGCACCTGAACGTCCACGAACAGGGCGCCGGTGAGCAGGTTGCCGGATTTCAGGCTGGCGCGCAGGCCACGCTGGAACATGCGCTCCATGCGCCGGCGCCAGTCGTCCAGCAGCACGTCGCCGTCACCGGCGACGCGCTGCGGCTCGATGCGGATCAGCACCGGAATCGAAAAGCGGTTGAGCGAATCCGGTTGTTCCGCGGTAAACCGCCAGGGCACTTGCTCGACGGTGCCCACCCGCACACCCCGGTACTCCACCGGCGCGCCCCGGCGCAGGCCGCGCACGGTGTCCTCCACCAGCAGCACGTATTCCAGGTACTGGTCGAACAGGCCACGCCGGGCCGCTTCCTGGTCCGGATAGAGGGTGTATTCGCGGCCGTCTTCCACCGGGGTGCCGGCGGGCATGGTGTCGTCGGGCACGCCGAAGGAGACGCCGCCGCCGAGCAGGGTTTCCAGCGATTGCAGGTTGACCTGGAACCCCTGGGTGTCGAGCTGGAAGCCGACCCCGGAGACGCTCCAGAAACGGGTGGTGTCGGTGACCAGCACGTCGTAGGGCTGCTCCACGAAGATGCGGTGGCGAATGCGTTTTTCATCGGCCAGGAATTCGGTTTCCACCACCCGGCCCACGGTCAGGCTGCGGAACGTGATGGGGTCGCCGGTGGTGACGCTGTTGCCGGGCTCGCTGAACAGGGTCAGGTAGAGCCCTTCGGCGCCGGCCTCGGTGACCGGCGGTTGGTCTTCCACCGTGAAGCGGCGCTTCTTCTCGTCACTGTCGCCGGGCAGCAGCTCGATGTAGGCGCCGGACAACACGGTGCCGAGCCCGCTGATGCCCTCGCGGCCGATACGCGGCTTGACCACCCAGAAGCGGGTTTCCTGGTTCAGCATGCGGTCGCTGCCGTCCTGCATGCGGGCGGTGATCAGGGTGTGTTGCAGGTCTTCGGACAGTGACACGGATTCCACTGTGCCGACCTGCACGCTGCGGGTTTTGATCGCGGTTTTTCCCGCTTCGATGCCTTCCGCGTCCTGCATCTTCAGGGTGATGGTGGGGCCCTGTCCGGACAGATGGTCGAACGCCAGCCACAGGCCGATCAGCAGGGCGGCCAATGGAATCAGCCACACCGGTGACAGGCGGGGCACGCTTTCGGCGATGGCGCGGGAGGGCTTGGAGGTCATTGGTCTGCCATTGTCGGGGTTGCGGGTCGCGCCGGATCGGACGGCGCCTCACTGGACGGCTGGCGGTCCCACAGCAGCCGCGGGTCGAAACTGAACGCGGCCAGCATGGTCAGCACCACTACCGCGGCGAAAGCGACGCCGCCGGGGCCGGGGGTAATCGACATCAGATTACCGAGGCGCACCAGAGCCACCACGATGGCGACCACGAATACATCGATCATCGACCAGCGTCCCACCCATTCGGTGATTCTATAAAGACGCATTTGCGCCTGCATATCCAGCGGTGCCTCTCGGCGCACCGCCAGACACAGCCAGGCGAGCGCCATGATCTTGCCAAAGGGTACCAGAACGCTGGCGGAGAAAATGATCAACGCGATCGGCCAGTCGCCGTGGGAAAGGAATTGCAGGACGCCGGAAATGATCGTGGACGGTTGGGTGTTGCCGAGGCTGGTGGTGGCCATGATCGGGTACAGGTGCGCCGGAAAGCAGAACACGGTGGCGGCGATCAGCAGCGCCCAGGTACGTTGCAGGCTGGCCGGCTGGCGCCGGTGCAGGGCGCCGCCGCAGCGTTGGCAATGGCTATGGCTGTCGAGGCGTTGCAGCTGGCCGCATTGCTCGCAGCCGATCAGCCCCTGTTCCTCGGCGGTGCGGCCGGCTTCGGTGCCCGCCGGTGCTTGCGGCGATCCGGTCAGGCGCACCCACAGCGCCAGCGGGTGCAGGCGCTGCACGGTCACCAGCAGCGCCAGGGCGAAGCCGGAGAACGCCCAAAAACCGGGTTTCAGGGTGACCTGGGCCAGGCCGGCGATTTTGATCAGGCTGACCAGGGCGGCGATGGCGAACACATCGGCCATCATCCAGGGACGCCAGCGGGGCAGCGCGCGCACCAGCAGGGCCGTGCCGGCCAGCGGGCTGGTCCGCGCCAGGCTGGTATGGACCCAGAGCAGCGCGACGAGGAAGCAAGCCGGTATCACCACAATGGTGGCGAACACCACCACCGCCAGCGCCGGGTGATGAAACGCCGCCAACTGAGTGGCGGCGTCCAGCAGCCCCATCTGGTCGCTGACGCCGTTCTTTTCGAAACGGATGTAGGGAAACGTTAGGGCCACGCCCAGCAGGATCAGAGCGCTGGCGGCCAGCGCCGGGCTGGCCTGGTCGTTGACGTTATGGCGTGCGAGGGGGTGGCGGCATCGCGGGCAGCGTACCCATTCGCCCGGGGCCGGCGGCGCCACCGACAGAATCAGGTCGCACTGGGGACAGGGCACCAGGGTGTCGGAGGACTGTCGGCGGGCTTCTTCCATGGGGTAACCGTCGAGGAACGATGGCTCATTGTGCCGACCAGTGGTGATCAGCCGCAAGCAGCACCTATGATCCGGAGTACCCTGTGGGAGCGGGCCCTGCCCGCGAAAGGCCGGTGCAACCGGCCGGCAGGATCCCAGAGACATCGTTAACAAGTCGCTTTTAAAGGTCTCTGGAATCCTGCGGGGCAACCTTTGCCGGCAAGCCGCGCTTGCCTTTCGCGGGCCGGGTCCGCTCCCACAAGCGCGGCCTAACGCGGGGCGTAGTCGAAGACGTCGGAGTGGATGTTCTTGGCCGGCACGCCTTCGGCTACCAGGTCGTCGAACACCGACCAGGCCATGGCCGGCGAACCGCCCACATAGAACAGCGGCGCCAGCGGCTCGGCCAGGGCTTCCAGAGCGGCTTCATGGACCAGCCCCTGGGCGTGGCCGGGGCGGCGCATGTCCGACAGCGCGGTGACCGCGTGGAAATCCGCCAGCTGGCGGCGCCACTGCGCCGGCAGGTCCGGCAGGTAGAGGTCTTCCTCCACGCGGGCGCCCCAGAACAGGCGCACCGGATGCGGGTACTCCAGCTCGATCAGCCGCTCGATCATCGCCTTCACCGGTGCGAACCCGGTGGAGCCGCAGATAAACCACAGCGGCCGGTCCAGGGCCCGGTCGATAAAACGGCGGCCGCCGGGCAGGCTGACGGTCACCGTGGCCTGATCGTTGAGGTCGGCCATGATGGCGTGGGCGGCGCTGTTGTCGTCGCCGTGGCGCACGTGCAGCTCCAGATCCCGGCCACCGGGCGGGTTGGCTATAGAGAACGGGTATTCGCCGTGCGCCAGTAGAAGCGTCAGGTACTGGCCGGCGTGCCAGTGTATTGCTTTACCGGCGGGCAGGCGCAGCCATACGCGGGTCACGTCGTGGTTGAGCGGCTCGCGCTCGATAATCTGGCATTGCACTTGGTGCACGGGCAGTTCGCCCGGTGCGGTCGTCTCTGGCACGTCGATCTCGCAATCGCTGATCGGAATGGCCACGCAGTATAGCACCCGGTCGGCGCCGGGCCCGTGGGCGTGGATGATGTCGCCGCTGCCGCCGTGGCGTACCGCCCCGGCCATCAGGCGGCCCTGGCAGCGCAGGCAGACGCCGTTGCGGCAGGCGTGTGGAAAGCCGAAGCCCGCTTCGCGGGCCGCGGTGAGAATGGGGACGTCCGGCGCGCACTTCAAGACGTGACGGCCGTTGATCCCGACGCGGAAGGTCATAACCGGGGTTCGGCTCAGCCGGCCACGCCCACGAACAGGGCCACGATGCAGCCCATGCCGAAGAACCACACCAGGGAGCGGGCGCTGGCCCAGTCGCCGATGTAGCAGATGCCGAACAGCACGCGGCTGAGCACGAAGGCCAGGGCGATGCCGTCGATGGTGGCCTGCGGCGCGGTGCCGGCCAGGTGCGCGATGATCACCGCCGCGGCGAAGCCGGGCAGAATCTCGAAGCTGTTCTGCTGTGCCCAGTGGGCGCGCTTGCGGGCACCGTTCAGTTTTTCCAGAAACTCACGGGGGTTCTTGTTCTCGTTGAGACCGAAACCGCCCTGGAACTTGGCAAAGCCAGTGAAGGCATAGGGCAGCAGGATCGCCGCCAGAACACACCAATACGCTAACGTCATGCTTATAAGCCTCTCGTTTTTGTAGGAGCGGGCCCTGCCCGCGAAAGGGCGCAAAGCGCCCGGTAGGATACCAGAGACGCCGTTAATCCCGTTTAACCGCCTCTCTGGTATCCCGCCGGCAAGCTCCGCATGCCTTTCGCGGGCCGGGCCCGCTCCCACAGTCGCTATATTCCGGGCCGCGATCAATGACCGGATTGTAATGTCTGTTCAATCAGGGCAAAGCGGTCCTGGCCCCACACCAGGCGGTCATTGAAGCGGAAGCTGGGGACGCCCCAGCTGCCGGCGGCCACCATGGCTTCTCGGTTGGCCTCGGCGTCGCCCTGCCACTGGTCGTCGTCCAGCCAGCGGCGCGCCCGGTTCCAGTTCATGCCCGCCGCCGTGACCAGCTTGCGCAGGCCGGCGTCGCTGGCCGCGTCCACGCCCTGGCTCCAGATTCCTTCGCCGGCGTGCAGCAGCCATTCGCGCAGGCGGCCCTCTTTTTCCGCGAACGGCCACAGTGCCATGCAACGCTCCACGCCCTTGCCCAGCGGGTCGCAGGCGCGGCCGAACGGCACCTCGTGCAGGCGCGCTTCGCGGGCCGCGTCGGTGAGAATATAGAAGCGTTTGGCGCGCGGCACGCTCAGCCCGCGCATCACCATCGGCAGCACCGGGCGCAGCCGCAGCGTCAGTCCGTAGTGGTCGGCCAGGGCGTAGGCGCGGGGCAGGGCGATATAGGAATAGGGGCTGCGGAACGAGAAGAACATCTCCAGCTCCGGTCGCGTTTCGCCGTCGCCGGCCGGGTCCGCCGGGGCGCCGGGCAGCAGCGCCTGTTTGGCGCTGCCGTAGTCCAGCGGCCAGGGGCCGCTGCCCTGGCCCAGCTGCTCAAGCCGGCGGGCAAGATGGTCCAGGCGCTCCAGGCTCCAGTACCATTCGCCGCCGTAATGCAGGGTGCCGGTGAGGTAGTGGCCGTCCTTGAGGAACTGGTCCCGGCGCGCTTCCAGGGCCAGTTGGGCCTGGTCCTCCGGTTGCTGGCCATGTTCTTTCAACAGCCGTTGCAGGGCCTCCTGGTCGCCGCCCCACAGGGCGGATGACAGCGCGTGGGCCAGGCTCCAGAAGCGGTCGTCGTGTTCGTGTTTGAGCAAGCAGCGGGTGGCCGCCAGGGCGGTCTCCCGGTCGGGGACGCGCCAGTCCGCCGGGAAGGTCAGGTCGTGCAGACCGGCCAGGGCGGCGGCGTCCTTGGGCGCCAGCTCGCGCAGCATGTCCGGCTCCGGGTACATGGAGCGGTCCAGGTAGAGCATTACCCGCGGGGTGATGCGCACGCCGAAGTGCTCGGCGAAGCGCGGCAGCACCTGGGCCAGCAGCCAGGAATAGGGGTCGTCGATGCGGAAGTAAAAGATCGCCTCATGGGGGCGGCTGCGCAGGCGGCGGCGCCACTCCGCCAGTCGGTGGCGCCAGCGCTGGGTGCCAGCGCCGGTAATCAAGCCGGCGGCAAGCGGCATCAATTTACGCTGCAAGCTCATGACGGTTCCTTCCTTTTGGTCGGTGTGGCGCGTCGCGCTATTCGCCGATTTGGCTGAGATCGCGCACCGCGCCCCGGTCGGCGCTGGTGGTCAAGGCGGCGTAGGCTTTCAGAGCCGTGGACACCTTGCGCTGGCGCATCTCGCGGGGACGCCAGGCGAGCTTGCCACTGGCGTCCATTTTTTCACGGCGCTGTGCCAGCTCCGCGTCGTCCACGCGCAGTTGAATGGTGCGGTTGGGGATATCGATGTCAATTGCATCACCCTCGCGGACCAGGCCGATGGCGCCCTGCTCGGCGGCTTCCGGGGAGGCATGGCCGATCGACAGCCCGGAGGTGCCGCCGGAGAAACGGCCGTCGGTGAGCAGCGCGCAGCTTTTGCCCAGGCCCTTGGATTTCAGGTAGCTGGTCGGGTAGAGCATTTCCTGCATGCCCGGCCCGCCTTTCGGGCCCTCATAGCGGATCACCACCACGTCGCCGGCGACGATCTCGTCACCGAGAATGGCGCGCACCGCCGAATCCTGGGATTCGAACACCCGCGCCCGGCCGCTGAAGGTGAGAATGGAATCGTCGACGCCGGCGGTCTTGACGATGCAGCCGCGCTCGGCGATGTTGCCGTACAGCACCGCCAGGCCGCCGTCGCGGCTGTAGGCGTGCTCCAGATCGCGGATGCAGCCCTCGGCACGGTCGGTGTCCAGGCTCTCCCAGCGGGTATCCTGGCTGAACGCGGTCTGGGTGGGAATGCCCGCCGGGCCGGCGGTGAACATCTTTTTCACCCCGTCGTCGCGGGTTAGCGTCACGTCATAATGTTCCAGCGCCTCGGCCACGGTGGCGGAATGCACCATCGGCAGGTCGCGGTGCAGCAGACCGGCCCGGTCCAGCTCGCCGAGAATGCCCATCACGCCGCCGGCGCGGTGCACGTCTTCCATATGGTATTTCTGGGTGGCCGGCGCCACTTTGCACAGGCACGGCACCTTGCGGCTGAGCCGGTCGATGTGCTCCATGGTGAAGCCCACGTCGCCTTCCTGGGCCGCCGCCAGCAGGTGCAGCACGGTGTTGGTGGAGCCGCCCATGGCGATGTCCAGGCTCATGGCGTTCTCGAACGCCTTGAAGGAGGCGATGTTGCGCGGCAGCACGCTCTCCATGTCCTGCTCGTAATAGAGTTTGGCCAGATCGACGATGCGGCGGCCGGCTTCCAGAAACAGTTCGCGGCGGTCGGCGTGGGTGGCCAGCAGCGAACCGTTGCCGGGCAGCGACAGGCCCAGCGCCTCGGTCAGGCAGTTCATGGAGTTGGCGGTGAACATGCCGGAGCAGGAGCCGCAGGTGGGGCAGGCGGAGCGTTCCACCTCGGCCACGGTGGCGTCGTCCACCTTGTCGTCGGCGGCCATCACCATGGCGTCGACCAGATCCAGCTTGTGCTCGCCGAGTTTGGTCTTGCCCGCTTCCATGGGCCCGCCGGAGACGAAGATCACCGGGATGTTCAGGCGCATCGCCGCCATCAGCATGCCCGGGGTGATCTTGTCGCAGTTGGAGATGCACACCAGCGCGTCGGCGCAGTGGGCGTTGACCATGTACTCCACCGAGTCGGCGATAATGTCGCGGCTGGGCAGCGAATAAAGCATGCCGTCGTGGCCCATGGCGATGCCGTCGTCCACCGCGATGGTGTTGAATTCCTTGGCGATGCCGCCGGCCTTTTCCACTTCGCCGGCCACCAACTGCCCCATGTCCTTCAGATGCACGTGCCCGGGCACGAACTGGGTGAAGGAGTTGGCGATGGCGATGATCGGCTTGCCGAAATCATCGTCCTTCATGCCGGTGGCGCGCCACAGCGCGCGGGCGCCGGCCATGTTGCGGCCGTGGGTGGTGGTACGGGAGCGGTACTGAGGCATGGGGCTCTTCGCTGTCTGATCCGGAAAGCGGAGATTGTAGCGCAGCGTGGCCGCCAAGGGGGAATATCGCCACGACTGGTGTGGGAGATGGCTCTCACGCTATCCGGAATCTCCTACATACCCTCCCGGACCGGGATGCTAGCGTCGAGAGGAAATCAGGAAGAGAGGGTTTTGGAACTGGAAATCCGGGAAAAGAATCCGCTGTATATCCCTTTGACATATACGTCTTCAGGGGCGAGAATTGGCGAGTCGATCCGGACATCGGAGGAGTTCGCCATGGAAAAGACCACCGTATTCAAAAGCAATCGAACCCAGGCGGTGCGCCTGCCCAAGGCGGTCGCCTTCCCCGATGACGTCAAGCAGGTGGACATCGTCGCCGTGGGGCGCGCGCGCCTTATCGTGCCCGCCGGTGAGGCCTGGGACAGCTGGTTCGACGGCCCGGATGTGAGCGCGGATTTCATGAATCAGCGCGAGCAGCCCGACGACCAGGAACGCGAGGGCTTCTGATGCTGAAGTACATGCTGGATACCAACATCTGCATCTTCACCATCAAGAACAAGCCGGCGGAAGTCCGTGAGGCGTTCAGGCGCAGCCAGGGTCAGTTGTGTATCAGCAGCGTCACGCTGATGGAGCTGGTCTACGGCACCGAGCGCTCGGCAATACCCCGCGACAACCTCGCCGTGGTGGAGGGCTTCGCAGCCCGCCTCGAGGTGCTGGACTACGATCCGCAAGCCGCGATGCACACCGGCCAGCTACGCGCCGAGCTGGCCCGGAGCGGGCAGCCCATTGGCCCCTACGATCATATGATCGCCGGCCATGCCCGTAGCCAGGGTCTGATACTGGTCACCAACAACACGCGTGAATTCCAGCGTGTTCCAGGTCTGCGCATCGAGGACTGGGTGCCCGCCGATTAGAAAGCCCGCTACAGCTTTTTCACGAACACCTTGGAGTTGCGCTGCCAGTTGTAGAGCTGTTGGCGCTGCTCGGGCAGGGCCTCCACGCCGGCCGGTTCGAAGCCTTGCTCGCGGAACCAGTGGGCGGTGTGGGTGGTGAGCACGAACAGGGTTTTCAGGCCTTGCTCCCGGGCTCGGCGCTCCAGGTAGCGCAGCATCTGCAGGCCGCGCTCGCTGTTGCGGTAATGCGGGTGCACCGCGACGCAGGCCAACTCGCCGATGTGGTCGATGGTGAACGGGTAGAGGGCGGCGCAGGCGATCACCATGCCGTCGCGTTCGATGATCACGAAGCGCTGGATTTCATTTTCCAGCAGTTCCCGGGAGCGGCGCACCAGGACGCCGCTTTGCTCCAGGGGTTCGAGCAGTTCCAGGATGCCGCCGACGTCGTCGATGCGGGCACCGCGCAGGGTTTCGTAGGTTTCCCGGGTGACCATGGTGCCGCAGCCATCGCGGGTGAACAGCTCCTTGAGCAGGGCACCGTCTTCGCTGGCGTCGAGCAGGTGGGCTCGCGCCACGCCGTTGCTGGCGGCGTGGTAGGCGGCGGTGAGCTGGCGTTCCACGGCGCTGTCGATGAAGCGTTCCTCGCCCAGCAGCCGGCCGGCTTCCTGGGGCGACAGTTCGCGCAGCAGGCGCTGTTCATTGTCTTCGATGCGGATGCCGTCGCCGAGCACGATCATCTTGTCGGCGCCCAGCGCAATGGCGGCGGTGGAGGCCACGTCCTCGGCGTTGAGGTTGAACAGCTCGCCGGTGGGCGAGGAGCCCAGCGGTGACAGCAGCACCACGTTGCCGGCGTCCATCTGCTGGCGGATGGCCTCCACTTCGATGCGCCGCACCTCGCCGGTGTGCTGATAATCGAAACCGTTGCGCACGCCCACCGGCTTGGCGATCACGAAGTTGCCGCTGATTAGCTGGATCGCGGCGTTGTGCATGGGCGAGTTGGCCAGCCCCATGGAGAACAGACCTTCCAGCTTCAGGCGCAAGGCGCCCACCGCCGCCATCACCGCTTCCAGGGCGTTGCTGTCGGTGATGCGGGTGTAGTGCTCGAAGCGGCTCTCCAGGCCGGCGGCTTCCAGCCGCTGGCTGATCTGCGGCCGGGCGCCGTGCACCAGCACCAGTTTGACGCCCAGCGCGTTGAGCAGCGCCAGATCGTGCACCAGGGTGGGCAGGCGCGGGGTATCCAGCACCTCACCGCCGAGCAGCACCACGAAGGTGCGGCCGCGATGGGCGTTGATGTACGGCGACGAATTACGAAACCAGTTCACCTGGTCGTTGGCGCTGGGGGTGCTGGGCACGGGATTCTCTGGGCTCGATGACATTGGGGGAGTATAGCCACCGCCGGGCGGTGCGGACCAGATCGGATTCAGGATGCAAGGACTGCAGCCTCAAGCTTGTGGGAGCGGGCCCTGCCCGCGAAAGGCAAGCTTACAGCGTGCCGGCAGGATACCAGAGAGCTTTAAAAGCAAGATGCTAACAAGGTCTCTGGAATCCCGCCGGGTGGCTAATGCCACCCTTTCGCGGGCAGGGCCCGCTCCCACCAGGTTGCGGCGTAGCCGCCTCAAGCCCCAAACAACCCCTTGAAGAAAAAGAAGAACAGAATCGAAAGCAGCGCGCCCGCCGGCAGTGTCACCACCCAGGAGGTAAAGATGGTGCCCACGGTGCGCAGGTTCAGCGAACCAATGCCGCGCGCCATGCCGACGCCGAGCACCGCGCCCACCAGGGTGTGGGTGGTGGAGATCGGCAGGCCGGTGCCGGACGCCAGCACCACGGTGGTGGCGGCGCCCAGTTCGGCGGCGAAGCCACGGCTGGGGGTCAGGGCGGTGATCTTGGTGCCCACGGTGGCCATCACCCGGGCGCCGAGAATCGCCAGGCCGAAGACGATGCCCATGGCGCCCACCAGCAGGATCCAGCTGGGCATGGCGGCTTCTTCGCCGATCTGGCCGCCGCTGGCGATCACGCTGTTGATGGCGGCCAGCGGGCCCACCGCGTTGGCCACGTCGTTGGAACCGTGGGCGAAGGCCATGGCGCAGGCGGTGAAGATCATCAGCACCGCGAAGATGCGCTCCACGGAGTGGAAACGGAAATCCTTGTCGGCTTCCGGGTCAGGTTGGATGCGGCTGAGGATGCTGGCGCCGATCACCGCCACCACCAGGCCACCGATCACCGCCCAGCCCAGGCTGGCGGCGAAGCTGATATCCAGGCCGATGTGTTTGAGGCCTTTCACCAGGGTCACGGCGGTCATCACATAGCCGACCATGAACATATAGAAAGGCACCACTTTCTTGGCGCGCTGGAAGGGGTCGTCGTGGTTGAGCACCAGACGTTGCACGCTCTTGATCAGAAAGAAGGAGATAAAACCGGCGAGCAACGGTGACGTTACCCAACTGGCGACGATGGAGCCGACCTTGTCCCAGTGCACCGAATCCATGCCCACGCCGACGGCGGCGAAACCGACGATGGCGCCGACGATGGAGTGGGTGGTCGACACCGGCCAGCCGAACCAGGACGCCACTACCAGCCAGATGCCCGCTGCCAGAAGCGCCGAAAGCATCCCGTAAACCAGATAGTGTGGTGTCTCACTGAAGACGCTGGCGTCGACGATGCCCTTGCGTACCGTGGCGGTCACCTCTCCGCCGGCCAGATAGGCGCCGGCGAACTCGAAGACGATGGCGATCATCACGGCCTGGCCGACAGTCAGAGCGCCTGCCCCCACCGAGGTCCCCATGGCGTTGGCCACGTCGTTGGCGCCCACGCCCCACGCCATTAGAAAGCCGACCGCGCCGGCGATAATCAGCATCAGCATGCTGTGTTCGAGCATCCACTCCATAGCGAACCTCTGGTCTGAGTGGCTATTTAAGGTGGGTTAGCGGGCCAGCAGTAGTTGCAGGCGGCCGCCCACTTTTTGGGCGCGGTCGGCCAGATCGCCGATCCACTCGATGATTTTGTACAGGAAGATCACGTCCACCGGCGGCAGCTCGGATTCCAGCTTGAACAATTGCGAACGGATCTGAACCTGCTGCTCGTCGTTGGCCCGCTCCAGCCGGTCCAGGTCTTCGATCAGTTCCTCGACCAATTGGATTTCGCGGCCGCTGAAACCGGTTTCCACCAGCTCATCCAGCTCGTTGATGGCTTTCTGAGCCTGGGCCGAGGTCTCGATGGCGCCCTGCAGATAGACGTTCATGGCGTCGGCGATGGGCTGCGGGATGGTCATTTGCCGGCCCAGCATCAGGCCGGCGATGTCCTTGGCCTTGTTGGCTACTTTGTCCTGGACGCTCACCAGTTCCAGCAGATCGGTGCGCGACACCGGCAGGAACAGGCTTTTCGGCAGATTGAGTCGGAATTCTTTCTTCAGAGCGTCCGCCTGGTTTTCCAGGTCGGCGATGCGCTGACGGGCGGCCTTGGCCTTTTCCCAGTCGTTACTGCTGACCCCGGCGAAGAACTCGCCCAGGCCCAGTGCGCATTCGTGCACGGTGTCGTAGTGCTGTTGCAGCGGTTTGATCGGTGAGCGGCCGAACAGGCCGGCGATCGAGCTTCCGAAGGACATGGGGCTACCCTGTAACGGAACGGTCATAATGTTGGAGCGCGAGTATAGAGGTAAGCCTCCATCAATTCCAACGCCCCGCCTAGGGAGCCTCTGAACAACTCCTTGCGTACTCTGGCTCCCAGGCTCAGGTTCCTCCGGAACGGGGATGGCGGCAAGTGCCTGCTCGGTCTACAGTAATCGGCAAACGGATACAGACAATCAAAAGACGGGGGTAAACCACCGTGAATGCCAGCGCCGTTCCCGCGCATTTGCGCGGCCAGGAAGTGGACGTTCGCTGGGTGATGCGCGAATTGCTCGACGAGCAGCGCGTGACCCGGGAAGAGTTCAATGTGATTTCCACCACGCCCAGGGAAAACAAGGAACTCAACTGGCACCCATTGCAGGTGGTGGCGAAATACCGCCTGGTGGACCGCGCCCACGGCCAGCGCATCATGGACGTGGAATTTCTCAGTGAGTGGCTGGCGGCGAAAAGCGGCCTGACCCTGTACCACATCGATCCGTTGAAAGTGGACGTGGATCAGATCACCCGGGTGATGAGCTACGCCTTCGCCGAACGGCACGGCATTGTCGCCGTGGAGAACCACCGCGACCGGGTGGTGGTGGCCTGTGATCAGCCCTTCAAGCCGGACTGGCAGGAGCACCTCAAGCAGGTGCTGGGCGACCGCTCTCTGGAGGTGGTGTTCGCCAACCCGGAGCAACTGCGCCGCTACCGTATTGAGTTCTACAACCTCAGCCGCTCGATCGCCGGCGCCGCCCGTGTCGGTGGCCAGGAACTGTCCGGCATCACCAACTTCGAGCAGTTGCTGGAGGTGGGCAAGGGCCACCCGGACGCGGACGATCAGCACATCGTCAATATCGTCGACTGGATTCTGCAGTACGCGTTCTCCCAGCGCGCCAGCGATATCCACCTGGAGCCGCGCCGTGATCTCGGCAAGATGCGCTTCCGCATCGACGGCGTATTGCACGACGTCTACGAACTGCCGGCCACCATCATGGCGGCGGTCACCAGCCGCCTGAAGATTCTCTCGCGGCTGAATGTGGCCGAGAAGCGCAAACCCCAGGACGGCCGCCTGAAGACCAAATCCCCGGACGGCGACGAGGTGGAGTTGCGTATCTCCACGCTGCCCACCGCGTTCGGTGAAAAAATGGTGATGCGGGTGTTCGACCCGGACGTGCTGGTGCGCAGCTTTTCGCAGCTCGGCTTCAGCAAGGAGGACTATCAGCACTGGCAGGCGATGACCGCCCACACCCACGGCATCGTGTTCGTTACCGGGCCCACGGGCTCGGGGAAGACCACCACGCTGTATTCCACCCTCAAGCAACTGGCCACCAGCGAAGTGAACGTCTGCACCATCGAGGACCCGATCGAAATGGTGGAGCCCAGCTTCAATCAGATGCAGGTGCAGGCCAACATCGATGTGGGCTTCTCCCAGGGCGTCAAGGCGATGCTGCGCCAGGACCCGGACATCATCATGATCGGCGAGATCCGCGACCTGGCCACCGCGGACATGGCAATCCAGGCGGCGCTCACCGGCCACCTGGTCTTGTCCACCCTGCACACCAACGACGCGCCCTCGTCGATCACCCGCCTGGCGGATCTGGGCGTGCCGTCCTATTTGATTTCCGCCACCGTGATCGGCGTCATGGCCCAGCGCCTGGTGCGCACCCTGTGCCCGCACTGCAAGATCGAAACCCGTCCCGACGAGGCCGCCTGGCAGGAACTGGTGCGCCCTTTTAAGATGAGTGTGCCGGACGTCATCTGCCAGCCGGCGGGTTGCCTGGAGTGCCGTGGCACCGGTTACCTGGGCCGCATGGGCGTTTACGAGACCATGCCGTTGAACGGCACCTTGAAAGGCATGGTGGGCCGCAACGTCGACTTGGAAGCCATCACCCGGCAGGCCATCAAGGGCGGCATGAAGCCGCTGCGTATCAGCGGCGCGCAGAAAGTGGCCAAGGGCCTCACCACCATCGAAGAGGTGCTGCGCGTCACGCCTTCCCAGGATGTCCTGCTCTAGGGGCCAGGCGTGACGCACTGCGTTAACATTGGCGTTTTCCGCTTTGCCCGTGGACAATACCGGCCATGACTGATCCGGACTATTCCGGCCTGCCCGACGAACTCTCCGTGCTGGTGACCCGGCACTGGCAGCGGTTCCAGGAAGTGGGCCACGCTCTCCCCGACGCCCTCCTCAAAGACCTGCCCCGTGTCTGGGCGGGTTCCGATTACGTGGCGGAGCAATTCATTCGTGACGCGGACCTGGGGGGCTGGCTCAACCACGGTTTTCTGAAGCGGCGTCTGGAGCCCGGCGGCCTGGCCGAGGAAATCGGGGCGGCGGTGATGGCCTGCGACGACGAAGACGCGCTCAAGGCCACGCTGCGCCGCCTTCGCCACCGCCACATGGTGCGTCTGATCTGGCGGGATCTCACCGGCCTGGCGGACTATCACGCCACCGTGGCGGACCTGTCGATGCTCGCCGATACGCTGATCGCCAGTGCCCTGGAAAAGCTCTACCAGTGGGCCTGCGAGCGCAACGGCACGCCCCGTGACGAGCAGGGCCGGCCGGTCAAGCTGGTGGTGCTGGCGATGGGCAAGCTGGGCGCCCGCGAGCTGAATCTGTCCTCGGACATCGACTTGATTTTCGCCTACGAAGACGAAGGGGAAATCGAAGGCGAACGCCGCGATCTCACCCATCATCAGTTCTTCCTGCGCCTGGGCCAGCAGCTGATCAAGGCCCTCGACCAGACCACCGGCGACGGCTTCGTATTCCGGGTGGATATGCGCCTGCGCCCGTGGGGCAAAAGCGGCGCCCTGGCGGTGGGCTTCGACGCCATGGAAAGCTACTACGAAAACCAGGGCCGCGAATGGGAGCGGTACGCGCTGATCAAGATGCGCCCGGTGGCCGGCGACCTGGACGCCGGCGCGCGCCTGATTGAACGGCTTAACCCTTTTGTGTACCGCCGCTATATCGACTACGGGGCGTTCGAATCCCTGCGCGAGATGAAAGGGCTGATCGAGCGTGAGGTGAATCGCAAAGGCATGCAGGCGGACGTCAAGCTGGGTGCGGGCGGAATCCGCGAAGTGGAATTCATCGTCCAGGCGTTCCAGTTGATCCGCGGCGGCCAGCTGCCCACCCTGCGCGACCCGAATCTGATGAAAGTGCTGCCGATGCTGGTGGAGGAGGGCATGCTGCCCGAGGACGTAGTCGCCGAACTGGCGGACGCTTACGTCTTCCTGCGCGACGTGGAGCACCGCCTGCAGGCGGTGAGCGACCGCCAGACCCAGCGCCTGCCCGACGACCAGCTGGGCTGGCAACGGCTCACCTTCGCCATGGATTTTTCCGCCCGTGCGCCGTTCGAAAGGGCACTGCGCCGCCACCGTGAGCAGGTGCGCTATCACTTCAGCCAGGTGATCGCCGACCCCCAGCAGGAAGCGGAAGTGTCCGAAGGCGACCGGGAGCTGCTCGACCTGTGGCGCGGCGATGTGGAGCGTGACGCCGCGCTCGCCCATCTGGAAGCGATCGGTGTTCAGCAGGCCGCCGAGGTATTGGATCAGATCGACACGCTGCGCGAGTCGCGCAGCGTGGAAAATATGCAGCGCATCGGCCGCGATCGGCTCGACAAGCTGATGCCGCTGTTGCTGGAGGCGCTCGGCTATCAGGGCCATGGCGCGGTCACCGCCGCCCGGCTGATCTCGTTTGTGGAGTCGGTGCTGCGCCGCAGTGCCTACATCGCGTTGCTGGTGGAAAACCCCGGCGCCCTGACGCAGCTGGTCAAGCTGTCCGGCGCCAGCCCCTGGATCGCCGAGCGTCTGGCCCGCCACCCGGTGCTGCTCGACGAGCTGCTCGACGTCAGCACGCTGTACTCGCCGCCCGCCCGCTCGCAACTGGACGACGAGCTGCGCCAGCAATTGCTGCGCGTCGCCGAGGACGATCTGGAACAGCAGATGGAGGTGCTGCGTAACTTCAAGCAGGCCCATCTGCTGCGCGTGGCGGCGTCGGAAGTCACCGAGGTGCTGCCGCTGATGAAGGTCAGCGACTACCTGACCTGGCTGGCGGAAAGCATTCTCAACCAGGTGGTGATGCTGGCCTGGGAACCGATGGTGGAGCGCCACGGGCGCCCGCTGCGCGATGACGGCCAGCCGTGCAGCCCGGATTTCGTGGTGGTGGGCTACGGCAAACTCGGCGGTATTGAGCTGGGCCACAACTCCGACCTGGACCTGGTGTTCCTGCACGACGCCGCCAGCGGCGGCAGCACCGACGGTGACAAGCCAGTATCCAACGAGCAATTCTACGCCCGTCTGGGGCAGCGCATTGTGCACATTCTTTCCACCCGCACCATGAGCGGGCAGCTCTACGAAGTGGACACCCGTCTGCGGCCCAGCGGCAGCGCCGGCTTGCTGGTGTCCTCCATGGAGGCGTTCCGCAAATACCAGCTGCAGGACGCCTGGACCTGGGAGCATCAGGCGCTGGTGCGCGCCCGGGTGGTGGCCGGTTGCAACCGCGCCCGCCAGCGTTTCGAGGCGATCCGCGACGAAGTGCTTTGCCGCGAGCGGGACCAGGACGCACTGCGCGTGGACGTGCTCGCCATGCGCGACAAGATGGTCGATCACCTGGCCTCCAATCAGCCCGGTTGTTTCCATCTGAAGCAGGACCCGGGTGGTATCGTCGATATCGAATTTATGGTCCAATACGGGGTTCTACGATGGGCCTCCCGCCACGGTGAACTGACCCGTTTCACCGACAATGTGCGGCTGCTTGAAACCCTCGCCGCTCTGGAATTGATGCCGGCCCAGGATGCCGGCCTGCTTCGGGAAGCCTACCTGGCCTACCGGTCCGCGGCCCATCGCGCGTCACTGCGCAAAGAAAAGTCCATCGTCGGCGACGGTGAGTTCCGTGAATTGCGGGACGGCGTGCGGACGATCTGGCAACACTGGTTCGATCTTGCGAAATAACAGCTCTACCTGTGGATTGGGAGTGTGACCGCCATGTCGATGGCTCAACGAGACGGTTTTATCTGGCTGGACAATGAAATGGTGCCTTGGCGCGAAGCCAAGACCCATGTGCTGACCCATACCCTGCATTACGGCATGGGGGTGTTCGAAGGCGTGCGGGCTTACGAGACCGCCCGGGGCCCGGCCATCTTCCGGCTCAAGGAACACACCGACCGGTTGTTCAACAGCGCCCATATCCTGAACATGAAGATTCCTTACACCAAAGAACAGATTAACCAGGCGCAGATCGACGCGGTGCGCGAAAACAAGCTGCCCCACGCCTATCTCCGTCCGATGGTGTTCTACGGTAGCGAAGGCATGGGCCTGCGCGCGCACAACCTGAAAGTGCACGTCATGGTCGCCGCCTGGGAATGGCCCGCCTACATGAGCCCGGAAGCCCTGGAGCTGGGTATCAAAGTGCGCACCTCCAGCTACACCCGGCACCACGTCAACATCACCATGTGCAAGGCCAAGGCCAACGGCAATTACATCAATTCCATGCTGGCCCTGAACGAAGCGCTGTCCGGCGGCGCCGACGAAGCGTTGCTGTTGGATAACGAAGGCTATGTGGCGGAAGGCTCCGGCGAGAACGTGTTCCTGATCCGCGACAAGGTGCTGTACACCCCGGAGCTGACCTCCTGCCTGGATGGCATCACCCGCAAGACCATCATCCAGCTGGCCGAGGAGCACGGTTATACGGTGCGCGAAAAACGCCTCACCCGCGATGAGTTCTACATCGCCGATGAAGCCTTCTTCACCGGCACCGCCGCGGAAGTCACGCCGATCCGCGAACTGGACGGCCGCATCATCGGGGAAGGCAAGCGTGGGCCGGTCACCGAAGAACTGCAGACCGTCTATTTCGATCTGGTGCGCGACAAGCACGACCGCCACCAGGAATGGCTGACCCACGTTTCCTGAGTGTCTGAAGCGCGGCGCCCACGCATCCTGGTCGTCGGCCCGTCCTGGGTCGGCGACATGGTCATGGCCCAGACGCTGTTCGCCGAACTGCAGCGGCAGCAGCCCTGCGACATCGATGTGCTGGCGCCGGCCTGGTGCCGGCCACTACTGTCGCGCATGCCGGAAGTGCGCCAGGCGCTGGACCTGCCGTTCGGCCACGGTGAACTGAAGCTGCGCCAGCGGCGCGCCGAAGGCCGTGCTCTGCGTGGCGGCTACGACCGCGCCTTCGTCCTTCCCAATTCCCTTAAGTCCGCACTGATCCCGTTCTGGGCCGGCGTGCCGGCGCGCACCGGCTGGCGTGGCGAAATGCGCTACGGCCTGCTTAACGACGTGCGCAAGCTGGACAAAGACCGCTACCCTTTGATGGTGCAGCGCTTTGTGGCGTTGGCGCTGGACGCGGACGCGCCGCCGCCGGCGCTGGAGTCGATCCAGCCGCCCCGGCTGCGCGTGGACAGCGACGCCGTGGCCGCCGCCCGCGCCGACCAGCGGCTCGCCGACGACCGCCCGGTGCTGGGGCTGTGCCCCGGCGCCGAATTTGGCCCGTCCAAACGCTGGCCGGAATACCACTACGCCGCCGTGGCCCGCCACTGGATCGAGCGGGGCGGCCGGGTGTGGCTGTTCGGCTCCGCCAAGGACCGCCCGGTGGCCGAGCAGATTATCGAAGCGCTGCCCGAGGCCCAGCGTGGCGAAGCGGCGATTCTGGCCGGCGCCACCAGCCTGGAGCAGGCGGTGGACCTGCTGTCGGTCACCGACGCCGTGGTCAGCAACGATTCCGGTTTGATGCACATCGCCGCCGCTCTGGGCCGGCCGCTGGTGGCGGTGTACGGTTCCACCTCACCCGGCTTTACGCCGCCGCTGGGCGAGGCGGTGGCGGTTGAGCGGCTGGGGCTGGAATGCAGCCCCTGTTTCCAGCGCGAATGCCCGCTGGGCCACCTCAATTGTCTTCGCCAACTGGAGCCGGACCGGGTGATTCAGGCCCTGGCGCGGTTGCCGGGCGTGACGCCATGAATCACGGGCGGGCGGTATGCGTGTTCTGCTGATCAAAACCTCCTCCATGGGCGATGTGATCCACACCCTGCCGGCGATCACCGACGCGGCGCGGGCGATCCCGGGCCTGCGACTGGACTGGGTGGTGGAAGAGGGCTTCGCCGACCTGGCCGGCCGCCATCCGGCGGTGGACCGGGTGCTGCCCTGCGCCCTGCGCCGCTGGCGCCGGCACCCTTGGCGCGCCCGTCGCAGCGGTGAGTGGAAAAGCTTCAAGCACAGCCTGCGCGAACGCGAATACGACGCCGTAATTGACGCCCAGGGCCTGATCAAAAGCGCCGTTATTACCCGCCTGGCGCGCGGCCCCCGGTTCGGCCTGGATAAAGCCTCGGCACGTGAACCTTGGTCCGCGTTGGCGCTGGACCGGCCGTTGTCGGTGCCCCGTGGCGGCCACGCGGTAACCCGCGTGCGGCAGCTGTTCGCCGCCGCCCTTGGCTACACCGCCCCGCAGAGCGCGCCAGACTATGGCCTGCGTCGCACACGCGCGCCGCGCCCGCTGGGCGCGCCCGGCGCCGAGCTGGTGTTCTGCCACGGCACCACCTGGCCGACCAAGCATTACCCGGAAGCCTATTGGCGCGCCCTGGCGGAGCGTGCCGCCGCTGACGGTCAGCGGGTGTGGCTGCCGTGGGGCAACGACACTGAGCGCGCCCGCGCCGAGCGCATCGCACAAGGGCTGACCGGCGTCGAGGTGCTGCCGCGCCTGTCCTTGTCCGCGCTTACCGACCGCATGCTGGCCTGGGACGGCTTCGTCGCCGTCGACACCGGGCTGGCCCACCTGGCGGCCGCCGCCGGCCTGCCCGGCGTGGCGCTGTACGGCCCCACCGATCCGCGTCTGACCGGTGTATGGGGGCCGCGCGCCCGTTCGCTGGCGGCGGAGTTTCCCTGCGCGCCCTGTATTCAGGAGAAATGCACCTATCAGGGCAACCTCGGACAGGGCGTGAACCCGCCCTGTTTCAGCAGCCTCAAACCGCATCGGGTATGGCAGGCGCTGATGGAAGTAACAGCGGACGGAGCGTCGGACATACCGGTGAAGGTTGGGGGCGGTTCATGAAGCTGGCGTTTTTGCTGTTCGAGTATTTTCCCTACGGGGGCCTGCAGCGGGACATGGTGGCGATCGCCAACAAGGCGTTGCAACGCGGTCACCAGGTCACCATCTTCACCCGTGCCTGGAACGGCGATCCCGCCACCATGGATGGCTTGCAGGTGCGTGCCGTGCCGTCCGCCGCGAACAGCAACCACGCCGCCGACGCCGACTTCGCGCGACGGGTGGTCGGCCAGGTCAACGGGTTTGATCGGATTGTGGGGTTCAACAAAATGCCCGGGCTGGACTGGTACTACGCCGCCGATGGCTGCCTGGCGGCCCGCTACCAGGGCCTGAAAACGCTGTTGCCGCGCTACCGCAGCAAGCTGGCCATGGAAGCCGCCGTGTTCGGCATCGACGCCGCCACCGGGGTGCTCTCCATCTCGCCGCCGCAGAAAGCGCTTTACCAGCACCATTACAGCACCCCTGACGCGCGGTTCGTCGCGTTGCCGCCGGGCATCCGGCGGGACCGCATGCAGCCCGCCGACCATTGGCACCGCCGCACCCTCCTGCGCGCCGAGCTTGGCATCAGCGAAGTGACGCCGATGCTGTTGTTCCTGGGCTCTGGTTTTCGTACCAAGGGTCTGGACCGGGCCCTGCAAACCCTGGCCGGGCTACCCGGCGACGCCCGGCTGTTCGTGGTTGGCGAGGACAAGGCGTCCCCCTACCAGAGACAGGCCCGGCGTCTGGGTTTGGAAGGGCGGGTGCATTTCATGGGTGGCCGCGACGATGTGCCGTCCTGGCTGTGGGCGGCGGACCTGTTGGTGCACCCGGCCTACGCCGAAAACACCGGCACCGTGCTGCTGGAGGCGGCCATCGCCGGATTGCCGGTGCTGACCACTCGTGCCTGCGGCTACGCCGACTACATCCGCGACGCGGACCTGGGCCGGGTGCTCGACGAGCCCACTCCGGAATCCCTGGTCGCCGCCGCGCGGGAATTGATGGCGGTGGACCGGCCCGCCTGGTGGGCAAAGGCGGCCCGCTTTGCCCAGCAGGCGGATATCTACAGCCTGGTGGATCACGCGGTGGACGCCATCGAAGGCGAGCCACCGGGGGCACGGCGATGAGCGCCCGCGCCCTGTTCCTGCGCGACGATCTGGCCGCCGTCTGGCGCGGGCGTGACCCGTTCGCCCAGGCCGCCGTTCAAGCCGGCGAGGTCTACCGGGCCCGTGAGGGCCGGCGCACGCTGCGTTTCGAAGCCGCCGGCCACCCTTATTTCCTCAAGTATCACGGTGGCATCGGCTGGCGTGAGATTATCAAGAACCTGACCCAGGCCAAGGCGCCGGTGCTGGGGGCGATGTCCGAAGTACGGGCGATCCGCGCCGTCGCCGCCGCCGGCATCGATACCTTGACCATCGCCGGCTACGGCTGTCGCGGGGCCAACCCGGCGCGGCAGGAATCGTTCCTGGTCACCGATGAGCTGAGCGACACGGTCAGCCTGGAAGAACTGGGCGAAGCCTGGCGCCTGGATCCGGGGCCGGCGCCTTTCAAGTGGGCGCTGGTTCGCCGGGTGGGCGAGATCGCCCGGGCCATGCACGGCGCCGGCGTCAATCACCGGGACTTCTACCTGGGTCACTTCCTGATCGGCCGTCGGGCAGTGGCCGGGCATGACGCCGCCGCACCGCTGTATCTGATTGATCTGCACCGCTCCCAGGTGCGCAAAAAGGTGCCGCGCCGTTGGCGCAACAAAGACGTGGGCGGCCTGTATTACTCCACCGCCCGGCTGGATCTCACCCACCGGGATTTGCTGCGCTTCGTGCGCGCCTATACCGGCTTGCCGCTGCGTCAGGCGCTGCGCGAGCACGCCGCCCTGTGGCGCGCCAGCCGCAAGGAAGCGGAGAAAATCTACCGCCGCTATTTCGAGATCGAACCCAGCTTCCCGCTGCGTTACTGCGAGCATCCGGGGAAAGACATATGAGCGGCGCGCCGGCGTTTTCCATCGTCATTCCCGCCTATAACTACGCCCACTTCCTGCGCCGGGCGGTGACCTCGGCGTGCACCCAGGATGGCGCCGACGTTGAGGTGCTGGTGGTGGACGACGGCTCCACCGACGACACGCCGACGGTGATGGACGGACTGTGCGCCGAGTTCGGTGCGCGGCTCGCCTATCATCGCCAGGCCAACCAGGGCCCGGCGGCGGCGCGGGCCGCGGGGCTGGCCCTGGCCCGCCACGACTGGCTGGTGTTTCTCGACGCCGATGACGAGTTGCTGCCCAGGGCCTTGCAAGTGTTTACCGATCTGATCGCCGGCCACCCGCGAAGCCGCGTGGCCATCGCCGGTCATCTCGCCCGCCACGGCGACCGAGAGCGCCGGGTTACGCCCGGCCCGGTGAGTGACAGCCGGCAAGCCAATTTCGCCGCCTACCTGGGCAAGTGGCTGAGTCTGTCCAACGGCGCCTGCGCCCTGCACCGATCAGTGTTCGACAGCGCGCCGCTGGCGTCGTCGTTGCCACACACCGAGGATATGCCGGTGTTCGCCCATTTGATGGCCTGCTACGACGCCTGCCACAGCGATCAAGCGGTGCTGCGGGTGTATCACCATGGCGACAGCCGCCGCAACGACGCGGCGGCGGCGCTGGCGCTGGGCATGGATCTGGAGCGGGCCATCTTCGACGACAATGGGCTGCCCGGCTGGGCCGGTGAGCTGCGGCGCGGTTACCGGGCGCGTCGCGCCCTGTCGCTGCTCAAGCAGGCCGCCCGCAGTGGGCACCCGGAGCAAGTGCGTTTCTTCTTCCATCGTGCGCTCGGCGCTGATTGGCGGCGAGCATTGCGGCCACGCTATCTGCGCCGGTACCTTGCCAGTTTCGTCCGCCGCCGGAATCCATCGTGACCCAAACCGCCGCCGACACACCGCTGACCTGGGAGCAACTGGCCGTCCTGGACTGGGCCTGCTCCGGTGGCTTTACCCTGGATATCGGCGGTGAGCCGCTGCGCGCCGAGGTGGTGTTGCGTCACCTGCCGGGCCGCCGTATCGCGGTGCGCGCCCACTGGCGTGGCGTTACCGTATTCGCCAAGCTGTTCTTTGCCGGCCGCGACGACGAGGCCCGCCGCGAGCTGGACCGTCACGGCGCGCTGGTGGACGCCGGGGTGCCCACGCCGGGTCTGATTTTCGAGAACATTCAGAGCCAGGGCCCCGGCCGGGGCGCGGTATTGATCCAGGAATGGGTGGGCGGCCAGTCCGGTCAGGCGACGCTGCGCGGTGAGCGGGGGCTGGCGCTTGCCGAAGAATTGTTGAACAGCCTTTTCCTGCTTTACCGGGCGGGTCTGCGGCAACTGGATCTGCATCTGGACAATTTTCTGTTCGACGGCGAGCGTTTCCTGGTCATCGACGCCGGTGAAGTGGTGCCGCTGCCCGGCGGTCTGCGCTACGAACCGGCGATCCTCGACAACCTGGCGCTGTTCTGTGCTCAGGCGCCGCTGGATCTTCGCGATCGGCTGCAAGAGCAGGTGGCGGTACGGTTGCGCCAGGAAGGGTTGCGCAGTGATCCCCTGGCCGCCATGGTGCGCCGCCGCAGTGACCGGCGGTTGCGCAGCGCGATGAAAAAATGGCGCCGGGAGAGCTCCGCTATCGGCGTCTGGCAGGAACACCAGGAACAATGGTTTTACCGCCGTTCGCTGGCGCGCGAGGAATTCGATGCCTTGTCGGCCTGGTTGCGTGACCCACGAAGTCTGGCGCTGATCAAGGAAGGCAGCCGGGTGAGCGTTTACGGCAACGACCAGTGGATCGTGAAGCACTATCGGGAAACCGGCCTGAAGACCCGGCTGCGTCACGCGCTGTTCAAGACCCGCGCGGACATTTCCTGGGTAATGGGCTGGACCTGGGCATTGCTGGGCGTGCCCACGCCGCGCCCGGCGATGCTGCGTCGCTGCGCCGACGGTGAAGCGCTGATCGCCTTCCCCCGCCTCGAAGGCGCGGTGCCGTTGAGCACCCTGATGGAGGAACAGAGAGAGCGCGCCCGGCGCGTGGCGCCAACGGTGGAGCGCTGGCTGAAGCGGCTTGGCGAGACGGGCTTTTGGCACGGCGATGCCAAGGCGCAGAATATACTCGTCGATGAACAAGACCGGGTGCACTTCATTGATCTGGACGGCGCTGGCTTCAGTGGCGACAGCCGCCGCCGGGCCCGACAGCAGGCCCGGGATCTGAAGCGTTTCAAACGAAACTGGATTCAGTTCGAGGAAAAGCCGCCGGGCCGCTAGCGTTAGAGCCGGCCGTCGCCGCCGTCCATCAACGAGCGGAAGCGGGCGTGGTAGCGTTCGATGCTGAACGATTCGTTGAAAATGCGGTATTGATCGCGGCGTGTTTCTTCCAGCTGTTCCGGCGTGGCGCTGCCCAGATACTCCAGTACCGTCTTAACCGCCTCTGTGTTTTCCGTTTCAAACAGCCAGCGTTTATCCCGCAGAATTTCCGGGATACCGCCCACCGGCGTGCCGTAGCCGGGCACCCCGGCGGCGATCGCTTCCAGCATGGCGATGGGCAGGCCCTCGCGCAGCGAAGGCATGATGAAGGCGTCGAAGGCGGACACATAGCGGTAGGCGTTCTTGCGGCCGCCGGCGAAAATAAGCCGATCCTCCAGGCCGTGCTGCGTGGCCTCTTCGCGCATGCTGTCCAGCAGTTCGCCGTCACCGATGACCACCACATGGGGCGGGTTGTCCATCTGGCGCATGGCGTCGATCAGATACTTGTGGCCTTTTACCGGGCGCATGCGACCGACGGTGCCGATGACCCTGGGCGCGTCCACCGGAACGCCCAGATCGCGGCGCGCCTCCTCACGGTCGAGCAGATTGTCGCGCACGATTTGTTCGTTGACCGAATTGGGGATCGCCACCACCTCATCCGGCGAGAAACCGCGCAGCAGCATGTCCTGGCGTACCGCTTCGGAACAGGCCGCGAACTTCCAACCGCGCATCAGCCATTTGGCGAACAAGCGCCGCCGCGGGCGTTTGAACTCGCCCATGTTGTGGACCACGGAAATCTTGCGCACGCCGGGCAGGAACAAGCCGCACCAAGCGACGAACACCGACGGTTTCATGCGGTGGGTGATGATCACATCCGGTTTGTCGCGGCGCAGTTGGCGCAGCACCTTGAGCACCGCCGAAGGGCGGATGCGTTTGATGTCGGACTTGCTGAAATTGAACGCCACGGTTTCGCAACCGAGCCGCTCGCCCAGATTGCCGGGCTCGCCATGGAAAATATAAAAGCTGCGCTCATGGCCGTGGGCGGCACGGATCACTTCTTCGAACAAATCCACGCCTTCCACCGTATCGTTGCGGTATTTACATACCTGAACGACTTTCATCGCGTGCCTCCTGTTGTCTCACATAGGCGACCAGCAACGCCATGGGTATCCACACGCTTGGCCAGTTATACATAAACGGCGTATAGGGATGAATGCCGTCGAACAGTACCGCCGTGAAGCCGGTAGCCAGGGCCGCCGCCAACACACAGATGCGTTGCGGATAGGCGCGCCAGCCGCGCCACAGCGCCGGTGCCCACAGCATGACCCAGAGCGCCAGCCCCAGAAAGCCGATGTGGTACAGCAGAGACAGGTAATAGTTGTGAGGGTGGTCCTGAACCACCGGCTCGCCGCCAACGACGATGTGCAGGTCGCGGGTTTCATTGGCCATGCCGTGTCCGGTGATCGGATGCTCCAGGATCATTTCCCATGCCGCGTGCCACAACTGCGGCCGCTGCCCGGTGCCCCGCTCGGTGATCAATTCGGGGTTGAACAGCAGCGTGCTCGCCGCGACCACCGCCACCGCCACCAGCGGCACCAGCAAGCGGCGCTTGAGGTTGATGATCGGCAAGGCCAGACAGCCCACCGCCAGCGCCACCAGCGTGGAGCGGCGCTGGTTGGCCGCCAGATACACCAGCAGCGCCGCGGTGATCAGGTACGGGGCGACGCGCACCAGGCGGCCCGGCGGCAGCTGCCGGCTGGCGAAGAACGCGAAGAACGGCAGCGTGATGCAGTACATGCTGGCGTAAAGCTGGTTGGTGTCGAGCACCAGCCAGGGGCGGATTCGGAACTCTTCGAACACGCCGTACAGCTGCGAACTGAACGGTCGGTCGACGATAAAATAGTAGGCGAAGAAATCCACCAGCGCGGCCACGGCGGCGGCGCCGGTGCCGATCAGCAGGGCGGCCCAGAAGGCACGTGGATAGCGCTGTACGACCAGCTCCACGAACGCGAAAAAGGTGAAAATTTCGATCAGCGCGCGGACGAAGCGGCTGGGGTTGGGGGCCGGCGCGAAGAAGGTGGAAAAGGTGGCGTAACACAGAAAGGCGAGCAGCCAGCCATGCCGTTTGAGCAGGGCCAGGGGTTGGTGGCGGGACGCCACCGCCACGTAGACCAGCGCGGGCAGGAAGAACAGAGCGTCCAAAGCGTTCATCAAACCGGTGCGGGACGGAAACACCAGCAGCCCGGAAAACATCAGGGCGAAGCACAGTGTCAGCCAGCCGCTGAACAGAGCGGGAGCGCGGGGTGTATGGTCGAGGGCGGAGCTGGGTCGGGTCATCGGTAGGGATGGTCCTGGCCGGGCGGTTGGTGTTTGAAGCGCTTGTGCACCCAGAGGTACTGCTCCGGGTGTTTGCGCACATAGCGTTCAATGGTGCGGTTGATTCGGGCGGTGTCCGCCTCGTCGTCGCCGCACGGGAAGTCTTCCAGCGGCGCGCCGAACTCGATCTCGTAACGGCCGCCGGGCAGCCGGTAATGGGCGCACGGGATCACCTTCGCCCGGCCCATGCGGGCGATCCGGCTGGTGGCGGTGATGGTGGCCGCCGGCACCCCAAAAAACGGTACGAACACCGCATGGGCGGTGCCGTAATCCTGGTCCGGCGCGTACCACACCACCTCGCCCTGGCGCAGCAGGCGCACCGTCTGACGGATATCGTTGCGGTCCACGGAATGGTTGACCCAGGTGCCGCGCCCCTTGGTGATCAAGTGATCGAGTAAGGGGTTGTCGTTGGGCCGGTAAACCACGCTGAAACGGAAGAACTTGCCGAGCAGGCGGCTGCCCACGTCGATGCTGTTGAAATGCATGCCCAGCAGCAGTACGCCGTGCCCCTCGCGGCGGGCGGCTTCCAGATACTCCAGGCCGCTGACGGTAAGCCGCTTGCCCAGGTCGATACGGCGGTTATGGAAAGCGCCGGCCATTTCCAGAATCGCCTCGCCGGTGCTGGTCATCACCCGGCGGGCCAGGGCTTCGCGTTCCTGCTCGGAGAGCTCCGGAAAGCACAGCCGCAGGTTGGTCAGCGCCACCCGCCGGCGCGAGGCGGCCAGATACCAGCCCAAACGGCCGACGCCGCGGCCGGCCGCCAGCAGCCAGTCCCAGGGGAGCTGGCCGATCAGCCAGAACAGGGCCAGCCCCAGGCGGGTCGGCCACAGGCGTGGGTCGGACGGAGACACCGGGCGGTGTTGGCGCTTTCCCATGCTGTCGTTAGCCCTGACCGTCGCGGACCGGCCGGCGCATGGTGTCACGGTTGCTGAGGCTCGCCAGCATCAGTGCCAGAGGCAGCCACAGGCACATCCAGCTGGGGTGAAACGGCACCAGCAGGTAGGCGCCGGCGCTCAGCATGGTGAGCAGGCCAGGCAGCAGCGCGACCAGGAACACCGCGCCCTCACGCTGTTCGCGGCCGGCGTCCGGCAGCCGCCAGGCGGGCACTGCCCAGGCGGCGATGAACAGCCCCAGCCCGATCAGCCCGGTGCTGTGCACCACCGCCAGCAGTACGTTGTTGGGGTGCGGCAGCACGCGCAGGCCGTCCGGAATCGTCACCAACAGGGAGTCGCCGCCTTCCTGGCTGAGACCGTTGCCGAACAGCGGGTGGCTGAAATACATGCCGGCCTGGCGCAGCACCTCGAAATCCAGTGCCAGATAGAGCGCCACGGCCCCGGCCAGCGCCGCCAGAAGACGTTGCTGGTAGCGCAGCAAGGCCCAGCCCAGCGCCAGTACCAGCAGCATGGCGCCGGATTGCCATTGCACCGCCACCAGGAAGGTGAAGCCCACCAGGGCGCCGGCGCCGCGGCGCGCGCCCTTGGGCGTGAAGCCCTCGTCCAGTGTCTGGGCGAGCAAAATGAACGACGGCGCCACCAGCGCCATGGTGCCGAGCAACGGGCCCGGCTGGGGCAGGTTGAAAATCAGACTGGCGGGCTGGCTGAACAACGGGCTGGTGAGCGGCTGAATGGTGTAATAGCTGACCATGATCACCGCCAGCACCACCATGGCGGTCATCGCGCCGTTGGCGAGCGCTTGTTTCAGGGTGTGGCGGTAGTAAAGGTGCACCCAGCGGAACAGGCCCACCAGGATGACGATTTCCACGGCCGCGCGGATGGTCCGCGAGCTGTTGGCGTCCTCGGCCCAGACCATGGTCAGCAGGGTCCAGCCCAGAAAGGCGTACAGCGGCACCAGCCAGGGGTCCAGCAGCAGGCGCCGGTCGCCGCTGACCAGCGCCCGGGTGAGCAGCGTCAGCGAGGGCAGGAAGAACAGGACGTCCACCACATTGAGCAGCGCCACCCGCGAGTGGAACAGGAACGGCCCGGTGAACATGACCGCGAAAGAGACCGTCAGCCACAGTCTCAGCCATCTTCCCTGCAGTGCGTTGTGGCGCAAAGCCGTCATAGAATTATGTCCTGTCTTGAATCGTATTCGCGCCGGCGAGGGCCCTGGTCCGGCCGCGCCCGCCCGGCAAGCGGCAAAGTGTACTCAGCGGGGCTGCTCGCATCCACCGCTATGCTACACTGCGCGCCAGTTTGAGGCTCCCCGTGGCGCAGGAGTAGGTGATGCACAACCCGCGAATTCCCCCCTTTGGCCAGGCCCATGTGCTGGTTGCCGGCGACGTGATGCTGGACCGTTATTGGCACGGCCCGACCGGACGTATCTCTCCGGAGGCCCCGGTGCCAGTGGTGCGCGTCACCGAACTGGAGGACCGCCCCGGCGGCGCCGCCAACGTGGCGCTCAACATGGCCGCCCTGGGGGCGCGGGCGGAACTGGTGGGGCTCACCGGCCAGGATGAAGCCGCTGGCATCCTTGAGCAACGCCTGGGCGCCGCCGATGTGCTTTGCGATTTCCAGAAAGTGGCCGGGTTGCCCACTATCACCAAGCTGCGTGTGATCAGCCGCCAGCAGCAACTGCTGCGGCTGGATTTCGAGGAATCCTTCCAGGACCAGGACCCGGCGCCGTTCGCCGAGAAAGTCAAAGCCCGGCTGGCCGGCTGCGGCGCCCTGGTGCTGTCCGACTACGCCAAGGGCGCTCTGCGCGACTGCCCCGGGCTGATCGCCCTGGCCCGCGAGGCCGGCGTACCGGTGCTGGTGGATCCCAAGGGCAGCGACTTCAGCCGCTACCGGGGCGCCACCCTACTGACCCCCAATCTGGCCGAATTCGAGGCGGTGGTGGGGCCGGTGCCGGACGAAAAGACCCTGTTGGAGAAAGGCCAGGTGTTGATGGCCGAGCTGGACCTGGGCGCCCTGCTGATCACCCGCAGCGAGAAGGGCATGACGTTGCTGCGCGCCGGTCAGCCGGAACTGCACCTGCCGGCCCACGCCCGCGAGGTGTTCGACGTCACCGGCGCCGGCGACACCGTGATTTCCACCCTGGCGGTATCTCTGGCCGCCGGCGCCGACCTGCCCGAGGCGGTGGTGCTGGCCAATATCGCCGCCGGCATCGTGGTCGGCAAATTGGGCACGGCGGTGGTGTCCGCCCCGGAGCTGCGCCGCGCGGTGCACCAGGCCGGCGGCCCCGGCCGCGGCGCGATGACCGAGGAGCAACTGCTGATCGCCATCGAGGACGCCCGCGCCCAGGGCGAGAAGATCGTGTTCACCAACGGCTGCTTCGACATCATCCACGCCGGCCATGTGGGCTATCTGGATTCCGCCCGCCGCCTCGGCGACCGGCTGGTGCTGGCGGTCAACGGCGACGATTCGATCCGCCGGCTCAAGGGGCCGGGCCGCCCGATCAATTCTCTGGACCGCCGCATGGCGGTGCTGGCGGCGCTGGAAGCGGTGGACTACGTGGTCGCCTTCGACACCGACACACCGGAACCGCTGCTGGAAAAAGTGCGCCCGGACATTCTCGTCAAAGGCGGCGACTACAGCGTCGACCAGGTGGTGGGCGCGGACATCGTCAAACGCCACGGCGGCCGCGTCGAAGTCCTCGACTTCGTCGAGAACATTTCCACCACCCATATCGTGCAAAAAATCCGCTCCGAATAGCACCGTGCTTCGAAAGCGGGGCCGCTTGTGGGAGCTTGCCCTGCAAGCGAAAGGGTGGCTTGTGCGAGCGGGCAAGGCCCGCTCCCACAAGGCGCGCGGTTATAACGCTTTTCTGTAGCGCGACGGGGTTTGCCCGGTCCAGCGTTCGAAGGCGCGGATGAACGCCGCCGGCTCGCTGTAGCCGAGCAGGCCGGCGATCTCTTCCACGCTGCGTGACGAATCCGCCAGGTAGCCGCGCGCCTTGCCCAGTCGTACCTGATCGAGAATTTTCTGATAGCTGCGTCCGGCGTCGCCGAGCCGGCGGCGGAAGCTGCGCTCGGGCATGTCGAAGGTGGCGGCGGCCCGGTCGGCGCCGGGAAAGTCACCGATAAACAGCTCCAGATAGGCCGCCACGCGGTCCGGCAGCCCTGCCGGGGCCTCCGCCTGGCGCCGTGCCAGCAAGGCGTCGCACTGGTTCTGGTACATTTCCTGGGCGGTGCGGTTGTAGCCGGGCAGCGGCTGGGCCATATCCTGGTTGCGGATGACCGCCTGGCACCAGGGCTGGTCGAATTTCACCGGCGCCCGGTAAAAATCCTCGTAGATCGACGCCTCGGCGGGTCTGGGGAACGGCAGCCAGACCTCCAGCGGCGCCAGGTTCAGGCCCAGCTGGGTCTGGATCTCGTTGACCAGATTGAAGGTGCCGGTCATGTCGCGGTCGATCAGGATGCGCCGCACGCTATTTGGCAGTGGTACCGGCTCGAGAATGAGGGTGGTGGTGTCTTCGCCGGGCACCAGCGACAGCTTGCCGTAGAGGTAGGTGAGGGCCTGGTAGCGGACGCCAATCTGAAAGCCCTGAAAGGCGGTGCGGCTGGTCATCAACAGCATGGTCAGGGGCCCGTAGCCGGCCAAGCCGAAGCGGCGGCCCATTTCAAAGCCGAACAGCGGATCCTCGGCCAGCGGCAGCAGCTCGGTGAGCACCGCCAGCTCCCTGTCCCGTTCGATCTCCCCATTGGGATCCAGCCGCGCCGGCTCCAGGCCGTGGCGGGACAAAACCGGGGCGCAGTCCACGCCCCGCTCTTCGAGCACATCCACGGTGGACATCAGGGCTAGAATGGAACGCAGGGGCATGGGGGACGCCTTGGCCGGAATTATCAATTTTCCGGTCAGCTTAACACCTTTATGCGGGGCCGGAACAAGGTAAAGTGCCGGTCAGTGATGACCAACAGGGTCAATGACCGTGGTCGGTAATAGGGAGAATAAGATGAACAGTCGAGCGAAGGTCTATCAGTACGCGCGGCCGGTGAAGGTGGCCGTTGTGGGTGGCGGTTTTGGCGGCCTGTGCATGGCGATCAAGCTGCGCGAGGCCGGCATTGAGGATTTCGTGCTGCTGGAAAAAGCCGAGCAGGTGGGCGGCACCTGGCGGGACAACAGCTATCCCGGTTGCGCCTGCGACGTGCAGTCGCACATGTATTCGTTTTCCTTCGAGGGCAACCCGGATTGGACCGCCCGCTACAGCGGCTGGAAGGAGATCCAGGACTACATTCTGCGCACCACCGAGAAACACGGCATCCAGGAAAAGACCCGCTTTAACGCCGAGGTGTGCGGCGCTCATTTCGATCAGGACAAGGCGCTTTGGACCCTGGACCTGAAAGACGGCAGCCAGGTGGTCTGTCAGCATTGGGTGCTCGCCAGTGGCCCGCTGCATGTGCCGCAGATTCCCGATTTCCCCGGCCTGGACCGCTTCAAAGGTAAGGTCTTCCACTCGTCCCAGTGGGACCACGACTACGATCTGACCGGCAAAAAAGTGGTGTCGGTGGGCACCGGCGCCAGCGCCATCCAGTATGTGCCGCAGATTGCCCCGGAAGTGGAGCGTTTGACCGTGGTGCAGCGTACCCCGGGGTGGATTATCCCCCGCGACGAGCGCACCTATTCCAAACTGACCAAAACGTTGTTCCGGCGCTTCCCGCTGCTGCGCAAGCTGCACCGGGTGCGGCTCTACTGGAGCAACGAATCCCGGGTGGTGCCGATCTTCCATCCGCGCCTGGCGGGGCTGCTGGAAAAAGTGGTCAAGCAATTCATCCGTTTCCAGGTCAAGGACAAGGAAACCGCCCGCAAGCTGACCCCCAGCTATACCCTCGGCTGCAAGCGGATCATGATTTCCAACCGCTATTACCCGACCTTCAACCGCGACAACGTGGAGCTGTTCACCGAGGGCGTCAAGGAAGTGCGTGAGAACAGCATCGTGTTCACCGACGGCAGCGAACGGGAAATGGACTGCCTGGTCCTGGGCACCGGCTTTATCGTCGACCCGCGCATCTACATGCGGGGCTTTCCGATCACCGGGCTCGACGGCCGCAAACTCCAGGACGACTGGGCGGACGCCTCCGAGGCCTACCTGGGCATCACCGTGGCGGGCTATCCGAACATGTTCCAGATGGTCGGCCCAAACACCGGCCTGGGCCACAACTCGATCATCTTCATGATCGAGTGCCAGGCGGAATACATCCTCGACGCGATCAATAAGCTGGACGCCAAGGGCGGCGACTACCTGGACGTGAAGCGCTCCGAAATGGACGCCTTCAACGACAAGCTCCAGGAAGACGTGTCCGGCACCGTCTGGCAGCAGGGTGGCTGCAGCAGCTGGTACCAGCAGGCGGACGGCAAGAACGTGGCCATCTGGCCTTACAGCACCTGGCGCTACTGGCTCAAGACGCGCCGCGTCGAGGACCGCGTCTACCACTGGGAAAAGGCCCGCCAGCCGCAAAAAGCCGCTTCCTGAGCCTTCTGGAGCGGCCTGGTGGGAGCGGCCTGGTGGGAGCGGCCTGGTGGGAGCGGGCCCAGCCCGCGAAAGGGTGGCGCTAGCCAC
>JBELJS010000019.1:0-61292 GCA_042090255.1 Alcanivorax sp.
GCGACTATCTGGCGGTGCGTCCCGACGACCCGGTGGTGCGCGAGCGGCTGGACAGCGTGCTCAGGGGCAGCGGCGGGGCTGCCGTGGCGGACGCCTACGACGCCCTGGAAGCAGGCCGGCTGAGTGCCGCCCGCCGCGCCTTCGAGGCGGTGCTCAAGGACGACCCGGAGAGCGCCGAGGCGGTGGCCGGCCTGGGCCTCGCCGATCTGCGCCAGGGGCGTTTCGGCCCGGCGGAGCAGCGCCTGACGCGGGCCATTCGCATGGCGCCCGAGCGGCGCAAGGATTGGGCGCCGGCGCTGGAAGACGCCCGCTTCTACGGGCGGCTCGCCGAGGCCCGCGCGCTCAACCAACAACAGAACTACGATCAGGCCCTGCAGGCGGTGATTCCGCTGGCCCGGGCCGGCGGCCGGCGTGGCCGCGACGCCGCCTTGCTGCAAGGGGAAATTCTGCTTGGCCAGGACCGCCCCCAGGTGGCGGAAACGGTATTCCGCGACCTGCTGGAAAACGACGGCGACAACAATGACGCCCGAGTGGGTCTGGTGCGCGCGCTGATGGCCCAGGAGCGTTACGACGAAGCCAACCGGATTTACGCCGAGCTGCCCGCCGAAGAGCGCATGCGTTACGGCTATGTGCGCGACCAGCAGAGCCAGGTGCTGCGCGAGCGGGCCCGGGTGTTGATCGATAGCGGTCAGGTGTATGCCGGGGAAGCGTTGCTCCATGAAGCGGTGGCGGCGGCACCCGGCGACCCCTGGGCGCGGTTGGCGCTGGCCAAGCGCATGCAGGCGCGCGGCCAAAGTGCCCAGGCGGCAGCGATGCTGGAGCCGTTGGAAGCGCCGGGGTCCGAGCCGCAAGCGTTGCTGGCGGCGGCGCAGTTCGCCGCCGACCAGGGCCGCTGGCGGCATGCGCTGGATTTGCTCGACCGTCTGCCCGCCGACGCCCGCGACAGCGACAGCCAGGCGCTGCGCCAACGCGCTGAAAACGGCCTCCGGCTGGCCGAGCTGGCGAGACTGTTCGACAGCGGTGACCGCTGGCGCATTCAATCGGAGCTGGAGCGGCTCTATGCCGAGCCGCCGGAAACCCCGGCGCAAACCGGCGAACTGGCCAGCTTCCTGGTCGATCATGGGGAAAGCAGCCTGGCGCTGACTCTGGTGCGCAAGGACCTTTCCGAAGGGCTGGAGCGGGGCGCGCCCAAGGACTTCGTGCCCCACGCGCTGGTATTGGGGCGGCTGGGCTACGACCGCGAAGCCGGCGAGCTGCTGCGTGAGTTACAGCGCCGCGCGGAACAACAGCCCGGCGGCGGCGAGGCCTTCGCCGACGCGCGCCGGACCCTGTCGGTGGCGTCGGTGGATCATGCCCGCCAGGGCGGTGATTTCGCCCGTGCCTATGACGAGGCGGTGATGGCGCTGTCCTCGGACCCGGACAATGAAGCGCTGGTGCTGGCGCTCGGCCGGGTCTATCAGGAAGGAGGGCTGCACCGGGAAGCGGCCGTCACCTACGACTGGCTGCTGGCCCGCCCGGGCCCGCAGTTGCCGGCGCGCCGCGCGGCGGTGGCCAACGCCCTGGCCATGGACGACGTGGACCGCGCGGAACAGCTATTGGAACAGGCAGCGCCGCTGGAAGACGGCGAGCTGCTGTTGCTGGCGGCCCGCACCGCGCGCCGTTCCGGCGATACCCGCAGCGCGCTGGCGTTGGCGGAGAAGGCGGCGGACGCCCAGTACCGCGCCAACCGCAGCGGCGCGCCGGGTGCACTGGCGGGCAGCGCCAACCCATTCCGCAAGACCGCCGGCAAGACCCCGGAGAATCGCTGGCTGGCGCTCGCCGACGGCGGCGACAACAACGACGGTACCCGCACCGACGTCTGGCTGCCCGGCAACCTGTCTGCCGGAAACCGGGGCCAGCACTGGCAGCCGCCGGTTCGCGAGCAGGCGGTGGCCGCTTCGGCGCCGTCCGCCGGTTACTATCAACCCGGCGTGGTACCCGGCCCGGCGCCCGCGCCCACGCCGGTGCAGGAAAGCGCCCGCGCCGAGGCGCGCATCGACCGCTTCCGCGAGGAAGTGCGCCGGGACGTGGCGCCGCGTGTGGAGACCGGGCTGGCGCTGCGTAACCGGGACGGTGAATCGGGCCTCAGTGAGCTCACCGAGGTGAGCGGCGAGTTGGCGTTTTCCGGGGTGCCGTTCCGGGGCGGCCGGTTCCGTGGCGTGGTCACGCCCACCTTCCTGAACGCCGGCACGGTGAGCGGCTCGGCCGCCGAGCGTTTCGGCTTCGGGCCGCTGGCTGACGGCACCGCCTCCCTGGCCGGCAACCTGGAAGGCGCCTATGACCTGATCGCCGAAGTAGGGCAGAGCGCCGAGCAGCTGGAAACAGCGCAGAGCGCCTTTAATAACGCGCAAACCGCGTACCAGGAGGCGCTCAACGAATTCAACACCCAGGTGCCGCCGGACCCGGATGACGAAGACGCGGAAGCGGTGGATCTGGTCACCCAGGACGAGCTGGACGCGCTGGAAAATCAGGCGGCCAGTCTGGAAAACCAGAGAGACCAGGCGGCCACCCAGTTTGAAAGCGCCACCTCCCGCAACGTGCTGTACGAAGTGGGCATCGACCTGGACGCGCTCTCCGGCGATCAGCGCGCCTTCGTCGACCGTTTCCTGGTGGCCAATTTTGGCAGCGCCGATTTCTCCCTCGGGAACAGCAATGCGACGGCCAGTGGCGTGATTTTCTCTCGGTGCTGGTGGCGGAGCTGGGCCAATTGTCCGGCCGCGAGGAATCCCTGGAGTTTTTCCGCCACCTGGGTCACCGGCTGGCGGAACGGTTGCCCCTGCAGGAGCAGGACACCCTGCAAGGGCTGGAGCAGGCGATCAACGCCCAGTGGCGCCGCATGGACTGGGGCTGGTGTTTATTCTCCGCTCAGCAGAACATGATCACCATATTGCACGGCGCCTGGCCGGAGCTGGACAAGCGCCCTGGCTGCCTGTGGCCATTGGCCATGGCGTCTCTGCTGGAAGGGGTTTACGAACGTTGGTTGCGCGGGCAGGGCGGTGGCGAGGTGTCGGTGAAGATGCTCTCCGCGGTGTCCGGGGAACCGATGGAATTCTGTTACGGCCGATAAAAATGGATAACACGATGCATTCACGACCAGGGAAGGTCGGACCTTTAGCGCGGCGCTGTTGGCCCGTGCTGCTGTGTCTGACGCTGATCGCCGGCTTGAGCACCACGGCCGGCGCCGAAGAGCGTTACTCGATTTGGCAGGACTACGCGGCGCGCTTCATTACCGACGACGGCCGGGTTCTGGACACCGGCAACCATGGCGTCACCCACACCGAAGGGCAAGGCTGGGCCATGTTGTTCGCCGAGGCGTTCAACGACCGGGCCCGCTTCGAGGCGCTCTGGTCCTGGACCCGAGCGAATCTGGATGTGCTCGACAGTGGTCTGCTGGCGTGGCGCTACCAGCCGGATAAGACGCCGCCGGTACAGGACCTCAACAACGCCACCGACGGCGATCTGCTGATCGCCTGGGCGTTGCACCGGGCCGCCCACAAGTGGCAAGAGCCGGAGTACGAACACGTTTCGATCCGCCTTCGTCAGGCGATCCAACGTCATCTGATTCGCGATTACGGTGGCTATGCGCTTCTGTTGCCGGCCCGTGACGGCTTCGTGCGCGATCATCGCGTCACCGTGAACCTGTCCTATTGGGTCATGCCGGCCCTGCGTGAGTTCGCGGTGGTGGACCCGGACGGCCCCTGGCGGCGCTTGCTGCTGGACGGCGAACGACTGCTGCGCAACGCGCGCTTCGGCGACCATGACCTGCCCCCGGACTGGCTCTCCGTGCACCAGGACGGCGCCCTCGAGGTGGCGCAGGACTGGCCGCCCCGGTTCGGTTTCGAAGCCATCCGCGTGCCGCTCTATGTGGTCTGGGCCGGGCGCGGGGACCAGGCGGAACTCGGCCCGATTCGTGCTTATTGGCAATCGCCGGTGGGCGGACGGCCGGCGGCCTGGATTAACGTGGTCAACGGCGAGACCGCCGAATACCCGCTGTCCCGGGGCGGTATGGCGGTGCGCTCGCTGTTACTCGGGATGCCGGGTAAACTGCCGGAGCAGATTCACCCGGAAGACGATTACTACTCCGCCTCTTTACTTATTTTATCAATGTTGGCGGCGTTCCTTCCGGAACCCACGCTGTCCCAGGCGACTCCTACCCGGTGAGCCCTACAAGGAGGTAAGAGACCCCGTGATTCGTAAAGCTGTGATTCCCGTCGCTGGCTTCGGCACCCGAATGCTGCCGGCCTCCAAGTCGATTCCCAAGGAAATGCTACCGGTGGTGGACCGCCCGGCCATCGCCTATGTGGTGGACGAAGCGGTGCGCGCGGGCATCACGGAAATCATTTTGGTCAGCCACGCCAGCAAAAGCGCGGTGGAGAACTATTTTGACGGCCATCCGGAGCTGGAAGCGCAACTGGAAGCCAAGGGCAAGACCGAGCTGCTGGAGCAGGTGCGTCACCCGCTGCCCGAGGGCGTGCAGGTGGTGAGCGTGCGCCAGGGCCCGCCGCTGGGCCTTGGCCATGCGGTGCACGCCGCCCATCAGCTGGTAGGCGATGAGCCGTTCGTGGTGATCCTGCCCGACGTGCTGGTGGACGCGATGGATCAGGCGGACGATCTGACCGCCATGGTGCGGCGTTTCGAGGAGACCGGTGCCGCGCAGATCATGGTGGAGGCGGTACCCGATGATCGCGTCGACCAGTACGGCATCGCCGAACTGGATGGCCCGTCGCCGGCGCCGGGGGCGAGCGCGCCGATGCGCGCGGTGGTGGAAAAGCCCAAGCCCGCGGACGCGCCTTCCAACCTGTCGGTGGTGGGCCGCTATGTCTTGCCCGCGGGCATCATGGGGTTGCTCGCCGACACCGCGCCGGGCGCCGGCAATGAGATCCAGCTCACCGACGCGATCGCCGACCTGATTGCCCGCCAGCCGGTGGAAGCCTACGCCATGCGCGGCCGCACCTTCGACTGCGGCAGCAAGGCCGGCTATCTCGAAGCGATCCTCCATTACGCCGCCAAGGACCCAGTCCTCGCCGAAGTCCTGGCTGTGGGAGCGGGCCATGTGGGAGCGGGCCCAGCCCGCGAAAGGTCGCAAAGCGACCGGCAGGATCCCAGAGCCCCCTCTAAAGACGCTTCTTCAGACGCCTCTGGCATCCCGCCGGCCGGCGATCCCGGCCTTTCGCGGGCAGGGCCCGCTCCCACAAAGTCCGCTCCGTCAGGCGATGGGAGTAGGGACTAGCCATGCGAATCGATGTCTTCGGCGATACGCTCTGCGCGTCCGTGACCGCCGCCGCGCTGGCGCAAAGCGGCCATGAGGTGTGCTGGTTCATCCCCGAGGGCCGGGTGCTGGACGCGGTGAACGAGGACCGGGTGCCGTACCGAGAGCCGGGGCTGGGCGAGCTGCTCGGTGAGCAGCGTGCCGTCGGGCGGCTGCGCTGCGAGCCGATGACCCTCAACGGCGCCCCGGCGGCACCAGCGGTGTTTCTGGCGTTGCAGCCCGGCGCCCAGGCGCTGGCCGGGGAAATCGCCGACTGGCTGGCCGGTTCCGGCGCCTGCGGCCTGCTGGTCAACCAAAGCGTGTTCCCGGTGGGCACCAGCGAGGCCTTGCAGAGGCGGCTCGCCGAGGCGCGCAGCCCGGCGCGGGTGGTGGCGCTGCCGGAAACTCTGCAGGAAGGCGTGGCCATCGACAGTTTCCTGCGCCCCCACCATATTCTGCTGGGCTGCGACGACCCGGAAGCGGAAACCCTGATGCGCGAGATTCTGCGCCCGTTCAACCGGCGCCGCGATGTGATCCGGGTAATGGGGTTGCGCGAAGCGGAATTCACCAAGCTGGCGATCAGCGGCATGCTCGCCACCCGGCTCAGCTATATGAACGATATGGCGTTGCTGGCGGAGCAGCTCGACGTGGACATCGACACGGTACGCCAGGGCGTGGGCTCCGACCCGCGCATCGGCGAAGCCTATTTGTACGCCGGCTGCGGTTTCGGCGGCTCTGGTTTCAGCCGCGACGTGATGAGCCTCACCGACACCCTGCGCAGCAAGGAGGTGAGCGCCAAGCTGCTGGAACAGGTGATGGAGATCAACGAGCGCCAGAAGGAGGTGCTGTTCCGGCGCTTCTGGCGCCATTTCGAAGGCGAAGTGGCCGGTCGCCGGGTGGCGGTCTGGGGCGCCGCCTTCAAACCCGGTTCCGATCGCGTCGACAACGGCCCGGCGCTGAAGCTGATCGAGGCGCTGTGGGCTCAGGACGTGCAGGTGCATGTGCACGACCCGCTGGCGCTGCCGGAGCTGAGCGTCTGGGCCGGCGGCCACCCCGACCTGGTGCTGCACGACGACCCCTATCAGGCGGCGGCGGAAGCGGACGCCTTGATGCTGGTTACCGAGTGGAAACAGTATTGGAGCCCGGACTGGCCGCGCCTGCGTGACACCCTGGGCACGCCGCTGATTCTGGACGGCCGTAATATCTATGACCCCGACTATGTACGCGGCCAGGGGTTGGTCTATCACGGTATCGGCCGGGGCTGACCCGCCACCGAGCGAGACGAAGAGGACAGACAGGATGTTGCCCGACCCTTTTAGCGCCGCGGAACGGCCGGTGCGCCAAGCCCTGGCGGACCACGCCAACCAGGCGCGCCACTGGCACCTGGCGGATCTGTTCGCCGCCGACGGCGAACGTTTCGACACGTTCAGCCGGGACTGTTGCGGCCTGCTGGTGGACTACAGCAAGCAGCGCCTGACCGGCGAGACCCTGGACTTGCTGCTGGACCTGGCCCGCGCCCGCGATCTGGCGGGCTGGGTGCGCGCGTTGTTCGAGGGCAGCGACGTAAACTGGACCGAGGAGCGGCCGGCGCTGCACTGGCGCCTGCGCGAGCAGGCCGCCGCCGCGCCGGAGGTGCACGACCAGTTGGCGCGCATGGGCGAAATCGTCGATCAGATACTGCGTGGCCAGTGGCGCGGCTGCCGCGGCGACGCCATCACCGATGTGGTGAACGTGGGCGTGGGCGGCTCGGACCTGGGCCCGCTGATGGCGTCCTACGCGCTTGGCGATTTTCGCCCGGAGCACGGCCGTCGGCCCAACCTGCATTTTGTGTCGTCCATGGACGGCAGCCAGATCGCGCCGCTGCTCAATGACCTCAACCCGGCCACCACGCTGATCGTGGTGTCGTCCAAATCCTTCACCACCCTGGACACCCTGGCCAACGCGGAAACCGCCCGCGCCTGGCTGGAGCGGGCGTTCCCCGACCAGCACCGGGCGCTGATGCGCTGCCACTTCGTGGGGGTGTCCGCCAACCCCACGAAAATGAGCGAGTGGGGCATTCACCCCTGCAACCAACTGTTGTTCTGGGAATGGGTGGGCGGTCGCTTTTCGCTGTGGTCGGCCATCGGCCTGCCGATCGCGCTTACCGTCGGCATGCAGGGCTTCCACGAGCTGCTGGAAGGCGCCCGGGAAATGGACGCGCATTTCCGTGAGGCGCCGTTGGTCGACAACCTACCGGTGATTCTCGGGCTGGTGGACGTCTGGAACATCAATTTTCTGGACATCACCGCCCGGGCGGTGCTGCCCTACGACGGCCGCCTCAAGCATTTTCCTTCCTATCTGGAACAGCTGGAGATGGAGTCCAACGGTAAGTCCGTGACTCGCGACGGCACGCCCGTGGATTACCACACCTGCCCGGTGATCTGGGGCGAGGTGGGGTCCAACGCCCAGCATGCGTTCTACCAGTTGCTGCATCAGGGGACTCAGCCGGTGGCCTGCGACTTTATCGTCGCCGGGTGCTATGTGCCGCCCAACGGCGAAGGCGAGGGCGGCGAGCACCAGCGTCTGGCCCGGCAGCACCGGCTGACGCTGGCCAACTGCCTGGCCCAGTCGCGGTTGCTGGCGTTGGGCGGCCGGGCGCTGCCCGACGACCAGCACGACCAGCCCGCGTTCAAGCAGTACCGGGGCAACCAGCCGAGCACCACCCTGATGCTGGATGAGTTGTCGCCGCGCCGGCTCGGTAGCCTGGTGGCGCTCTACGAGCACAAGGTGTTCGTGGAATCGGTGCTGTGGGGCATTAACCCGTTCGATCAGTGGGGCGTGGAGATGGGCAAGGTGATTGCCCGCGACATGGTACCGGTGCTGGAAACCGGCGACGGCCTGGACGGGCTGGATGCTTCCACCCGGGGCCTGGTGCGCCGCGCCCGCTCCTGACCGCCGTGTCGGGTTACGGCACAACCCGCAGGTCGGATTAGGCCGCAGGCCGTAATCCGGCACCAACGTTTTCGGCAAAGGACGACAGCATGGCCTCACAACTTTCCGACTCCCTGTTCCGCGCCTACGACATCCGTGGCATCTATGAGGACAGCCTGACTCTGGACGCGGCGCGCCTGATCGGCCGCGCCATCGGCTCGGAAGTGCGCCGCCAGGGCGGTGACACCCTGGCGCTGGCCCGCGACGGCCGCCTGTCCGGCCCGGCCCTGCTGGACGCCTTGGCGGAAGGTGTGCAGGCCTGCGGTTGCGCGGTGGTGGACCTGGGCATGGTGCCCACGCCGGTGCTCTATTTCGCCACCTGGCACTACCCCGGGGTGAATTCCGGGGTGATGGTCACCGGCAGCCACAACCCGCCGGACTACAACGGCTTCAAGATCGTGATCAACGGCACCACGCTGTCCGGCGACGCCATCCAGGCGCTCAAGCAGCGCATCCAAAACCAGGATTTCAGCGACGCCGACAGCCCCGCCGGGCGCGAGCAGCGCGACGTGCTGCCCGCCTACCTGGACGCGCTGCTGGAGCGCCACAGCGCGCCGCGCCCGCTCAAGGTGGTGGTGGATTGCGGCAACGGCGTGTCCGGCGTGATCGCGCCACGGGCGTTGCGCGAGATCGGCTATGACGTGGTGCCGCTGTTCGACGACGTGGACGGCACCTTCCCCAACCACCACCCGGACCCGGGTGACCCGGAGAATCTGCGCGATCTGATGCGTGTGGTGGCGCAAGAGCGCGCCGACCTGGGCCTGGCGTTCGACGGCGACGGCGACCGGCTGGGTGTGGTGTTGCCCAATGGCACCGTGGTCTATCCGGATATCCTGCTGATGGCGCTGGCCGAGGACATGGTGGTCCGCCATCCGGGCGCCAAGGTGATTTTCGATGTGAAGTGCACCGGCGCCCTGTTCGAGGTGATCCGCGCCGCTGGCGGCGAGCCGGAAATGTGGCGCACGGGTCATTCGCTGATCAAGGCGCGCATGAAGGAAACCGGCGCGCTGCTGGCCGGTGAGATGAGCGGCCACATTTTCTTCGGCGAGAACTGGTACGGCTTCGACGACGGCCTGCTGGCGGCGGTGCGCCTACTGGATGTGCTGGCCCGCCAGGACCAGAACGCGGAGGCGTTCTTCCGCCGCTTCCCGGCACTGTGCACCACCCCGGAAATCCCCATCGAGGTGACCGAAGAGAATAAATTCCGCATCGTCGAGTATCTGCAGAACGAGGTCGAGTGGGGCGAGGGCGCGCGCACCGTGCTGGACGGCATCCGTATGGATTATGAGGACGGCTGGGGCCTGTGCCGGGCCTCCAATACCTCGCCCAAGCTGGTGACCCGCTACGAAGCCCGCGATGAGCCGGCGCTGGACGCCATCCGAGCCCGTTTTGAGGCTGCCATCCGCGAGGCGATCGACGCGGTCGGTTAAGGCGCCTCTGAAAAGCTCCCTGCTACCTCTTATCGGATAATTGCAAAATCGAATCGGTTTGCGGCGCAATTCCCGCTCTTAATAGTCGGGAATTGCACAATGGCCCCTTAGCCATTGCGAAAGGATTCGATTATGAGCATTGCGGTTTCCGAGGCCCTGCCCGAAGACGCGCCGGATTACATTGCCGATGAAGTGTTCCGCCGGCACGACGTGCGCGGCCGCTACGGCGACACCCTGACCCTGGACGGCGCCCGCCTGATCGGGCGCGCCTTTAGCGCCCAGGCGCGGGCCGAAGGCGCCCAGCGGGTGCTGCTGGGCCGCGACGGCCGGCTGTCTTCGCCGGCGCTGGCAGAGGCGATGACTGACGGCCTGCGGGCCGGCGGCTGCGATGTGATCGACCTGGGTCTGGTGCCCACGCCGGTGCTCTATTTCGCCACCCACCACTATGACGATGCGCACGCCGGGGTGATGGTCACCGGCAGCCACCATCTCGCTGACTTCAATGGCTTTAAGTTCGTGCTCGGCGGTGCCGCCGTGGGCGGCGCCGGCCTGGCGGCGTTGCGCGAGCGCGTGCGCGCCCGCCGTTTCAGCGAGGGCGCCGGCGGCTATGAGTCCCGCGATGTGCTGCCTGCCTATCTCAACGCCATGCAGCGCCGCCACGAGCTGAGCCGGCCGATGAAAGTGGTGGTGGACTGCGGCAACGGCGCCGCCGCCGTGGCTGCCCCGGAAGCGCTGATGCTGATGGGCTGCGACGTGGTGCCGTTGTTCCTCGACGTGGACGGGCACTTTCCCAACCACGCCCCGGACCCGGCGGACCCGGACACCCTGCACGACCTGCGGGTGACGGTGCGCGACACCAACGCGGACCTGGGCCTGGCCTTCGACGGCGACGGCGACCGGCTGGGCGTGGTGCTGCCCGACGGCAAGCTGGTCTACCCGGACCTGATGCTCAAGGCCGGCGGCGCCGGCAGCCCCTTGTTCTTCGGCGAAGAATGCTACGGCTTCGGCGACGCCACCCTGGCCGCCGCGCGACTGCTCGGCCTGCTCAGCCGCCACCCCGGCCCCGCCGCCGACTTCTTCGCCCACGCGGACTTGTAGGAGCGGGCTCTTGTGGGAGCGGGCCCCGCCCGCGAAAGGGAGCGCAGCTCCCGGCAGGATCCCAGAGGCCTCTCTAAAGGCAGTACAAACAATCTTTCTGGAATCCTGCCGGCCGGCATAGCCGGCCTTTCGCGGGCAGGGCCCGCTCCTACCAGTCGAGCCACCAATCCGCCTACAATGGCCTTACATTTGAAAGCGAGAAGGACGCGCAATGGATACGGTTCTGGTTACCGGCGGTGCCGGTTACATTGGCTCGCACACGGTGTTGTTATTGCTGGAAGCCGGGCGCCGGGTGCTGGTGCTCGATAACCTGAGCAACAGCAGCCGCGAAGGGCTCGAGCGGGTGGCGGCGATCACCGGCAAAAGTGCCGAGTTCGTGGAAGGGGACATTCGCGACGCGGCGTTGCTGGACCGCCTGTTCCAGGAGCACGCTATCGGCTCGGTGATCCATTTCGCTGGCCTTAAGGCGGTGGGCGAATCCGTGGCGCAGCCGCTGCGCTACTACGACTGCAACGTGACCGGCTCGCTGCGCCTGCTGGAAGCCATGGACCGCGCCGGGGTACGCAAGCTGGTGTTCAGCTCCTCGGCGACGGTGTACGGCGACCCGGCCTCGGTGCCGATCCGCGAGGATTTCCCGCTCAGCGCCACCAACCCTTACGGCGCCACCAAGCTGCACATCGAGGACATGCTGCGTGACCTGCACCGCGCCGACCCGCGCTGGTCGCTGGCGTTGCTGCGTTATTTCAACCCGGTGGGCGCCCACGAAAGCGGCCGCATCGGCGAAGACCCCAACGGCGAACCGAACAACCTGATGCCCTATGTGGCGCAGGTGGCGGTGGGCAAGCGGGAACAGTTACGGGTGTTCGGCGACGACTACGACACCCCGGACGGTACCGGGGTGCGCGATTACATCCACGTGATGGATCTGGCGGAAGGGCATCTGGCGGCGCTGGACGCCCTGGCCCGGGACGGTGGCCTGATCACCACCAACCTGGGCACCGGGCGCGGTTACAGCGTGCTGGAGATGGTGCGCGCCTTTGCCGCCGCCTCGGGCCGCGAAGTGCGCTACCAGATCGCCGAGCGGCGGCCCGGCGATGTGGCGTCCTGCTACGCCGACCCGGCCCACGCCAAAAAGGTGCTGGGCTGGGAAGCGAAGCGCGGCATCGACACCATGTGCGCCGACCACTGGCGCTGGCAAAGTGAGAACCCGAACGGCTATCGCGGCTGACTTGCGGGAGCGGGCTTGTGGGAGCGGGCCCCGCCCGCGAAAGGCCGGCAAAGCCGGCCGGCAGGATCCCAGAGACTTACCTATTCCCCAACGCTCACAAAAATCGGGTTCGAGTAAAACCACAAATCGTTGTAGTTACGCGCGTTGATGGCGTCAAAGCGCGCGGCGTCGTTGGCGAAATCCACCTTCTGATCCGGCAGCGGTTCACCGTCCACGCTTTCGCCCGCGGTTTCCACACTCACGTTGGTGCCGCGCAGACGCAGGTACTGGTCGCCGGTGACGGTGAGGGTGTGGGTGATCTCCGCGAAGCCGTCCTCATCGACGCTCCAGTCGTTGCTGTTAAAGCGCGCCAGCACCCGGGTGGTGGCGTTCTCGGAGGACCGGTATTGCTCGGTGCCGGGCTGGGCCGGTTCGCCCACGTCGCCGACGATCAGGTCCACATGGTCCACCACCGGGCGCGCGTTCACCAGATGGCCGCTTTCCAACGGGTACTCGTAGTTGTTGCGCTCCGGGCTGCGGAAGCGAATGGTCACGGCGACCTGCTCGCCTTGCCCGGCCAGCAGCTCGCCGCCCATGTTTACCGCTTCATTCTGGCCCCGGGCCTTGAACTCCAGCGCGTCGATCAGATCACCGAACACCCCGAACAGGCGACCGCCGCGCAGCGCCGCCAGCAGGTCCGCCGGGGCGCGAGCATCGTCTTCCAGCCACACGTAGGTCTTGGCGTATTCACCCGGCGCGTAGCCGCTGCTGTAGCGACCCTGGGCGGTGGTGAAGTGGTAGTCGGAATTGGCCACGTTCCAGATCCGGCGGCCTTCGCCGAGCAGTGCGTCCCAGGGGCCGCCCAGCTTGGACACGATGTAGTCGGTGCCGCCGTAGGTGCGCGAGGTCAGGTTGGCGTCGGTATAGGCTTCCACGTAACCGCCGCGGTCCGGCTCCATCTGGTTGCCCACCATGCCTTCGATGCTGAAAAAGATTTCCGGCGCGAGGTCGTGCATTTCGCGCAGCTGGGCGGTGGTGTATTTGTTCATGTAGCGGTTGGGGTGGTTGAGCAGCATGTAGCTGTCCGGGTGGTTGTCGCGCAGCCAGCCCAGCGCTTGCATGGAATCTTCGTGGTTCTGGTAGGCGCGGGTTTCGTCCTCCAGCGATGCCACCAGGGCCGGATCGAACAGGGCCGGATCACGGTTGGTGAACAGATACTCGAACTCCGCCACGGCGCGCAGGCTGTCCTCGCCGTAGGGGTCTTCCATGCCGATACCGATGTTCACGTGATCGTGGCTGGGCATGTCCCATTCCACCGTGGAAAACACGGTCTTGCCGGCGTAGCGGCCGTCGGCCTGGGCCTGCTCCACATAGGGCTTCTCGAAATCCACCAGACCTTGGGAGAACGGAATGCTGCCGCCCTGTAGCGAGGCGCCGGTGTGGTCGCGGCCAGACAGGCGCAGGTGGTTGGAGAGCGCCATCCAGTCCAGGTCGTAGCGTTCGAAGCCGTCGTCGAGCACGCTTTCCAGGGACACCTGGGCGTCGTCGGACTGGTAGGTGTGGACGTGCAGATCGCCGAGGGTCCAGGCGCCGGTTTGCGCCACCGGTGGCGTTTGCGGGTCGCCGCCGCTCACCGGGTCGTTGTCGCTGTCGCCGCCGCAGGCGCTCAGGGCCACGGCGCAGGCCAGCAGGGACCACCGCAGACGGCGGGAAACAGGAAGGTCAGCGCGAAAGTGCATCAAAAGCTCTCCAAACGAAAAGGGCGGGCGCCCGAAATTGAGAAGAGAGCACGATAGGGCTGTAGTGTGACCTTTTGGTGAATCGGGCTGGTGGAGAGGAAGAAGCTGACCTGAGGGTGGGACTTTTGTAGGAGCGGGTCCCGCCCGCGAAAGGCCGGCAACGCCGGCCGGCAGGATCCCAGAGGCCTGTCCAACCGCCCAACAATCTCTCTGGAATCCTGCCGGCAAGCTCCGCTTGCCTTTCGCGGGCGGGGCCCGCTCCCACAAAAAAGCAGGAGCCAAATAAAAAGGCCCCGGTGTCTGGGACACCGGGGCCTTTTTATTTGGCTCCGCCTGCTGGGCTCGAACCAGCGACATGCTGATTAACAGTCAGCTGCTCTACCAACTGAGCTAAGGCGGAATAACTTAAGGCGCGTATCTTAGTGTCGGTCCCGGGGGGCGTCAACCTCCCCGGGGCCTGTTTGCTGCTTATTTGCTCAGTGCTTTCTCGATACGGCTGATCGCTTCGGTGAGGGTGTCCATGCCCACCGCGAAGGACAGGCGCAGGCAGCCCGGGGCGCCGAAGGCGGAACCGGGTACCAGGGCCACTTCGGCGGTTTCCAGCAGCTGGGCGGCCAGATCGGTGCAGCTTTCCACGCCGTCCATGTCGGCGATGGCGCCGGAGAAGTCCGGGAAGGCGTAGAAGGTGCCGTCACTGGGCGCGCAGGTGACGCCGGGCAGCGTGTTCAGGGCGTCCACCACATAGTCGTGGCGTTCCTTGAACGCTTTGACCATATCCTTCACGCACTGCTGGTCGCCGGACAGCGCCGCTTCGGCGGCGGCCTGGCTGATCGAGGCCGGGTTGGAGGTGCTCTGGCTCTGCACCTTCTTCATGGCCGCGATCAGCTTCTGCGGGCCGGCGGCGTAGCCGATCCGCCAGCCGGTCATGGAATACGCCTTGGAGACGCCGTTCATCACCACGGTGCGGTCGTACAGCTCCGGGCAGGCGTTGACGATGTTCACGAACGGCTGGCCGGTCCACAGAATGTGCTCGTACATGTCGTCGGTGGCGACCACGATGTCCGGGTGCTTCTTCAGCACCTCGCCGAGGGCGGCCAGCTCGTCTTTGCTGTACGCCATGCCGGACGGGTTGGACGGGCTGTTGATCACGAACAGGCGGGTTTTCGGCGTGATCGCCTGTTCCAACTGTTGCGGGGTGATCTTGAAGCGGCTGTCCAGATCGGTTTCCAGAATCACCGGTACGCCGCCGGCCACTTTCACCATGTCCGGGTAGCTGACCCAGTAGGGGGCCGGGATGATCGCTTCGTCGCCGTCGTTGAGCAGGGCCAGAGCCATGTTGAAGAAGCTCTGCTTGCCGCCGCTGGAGACCAGGATCTGGCCGGCTTCGTAGTTCAGGTCGTTATCGCGCTTGAACTTGTCGATCACGGCCTTTTTGAGACCGGGAGTGCCGTCCACCGGGGTATACTTGGTTTTACCGGCGTTGATCGCCTCAATGGCGGCCTGTTTGATATGATCCGGCGTATCGAAGTCCGGCTCGCCCGCACCCAATCCAATGATGTCCTTACCCTGGGCCCGTAATTCCGCTGCTTTGGAAGTAATCGCCAGAGTGGGGGACGGTTTGATGCGTTGTACGCGGTCGGAGAGGTTGATATCGGACATGCACTCCTCATTTCTCTAATGAGTTCGGGCCGCGCCGTGGGCGCGGGTAGGGGAGGCCAATACTAACGCATTCGGGACCAGGAATCATGTCAGACACCGCGTTCAAACTGCATTCCGAGTATCAGCCGGCGGGCGACCAGCCGGCCGCCATCGCCGGCCTGATCGAGGGTATCGGCGACGGCCTGGGCCACCAGACCCTGCTCGGGGTGACCGGTTCCGGCAAGACCTTCACCATGGCCAATGTAATCCAGGAGATTCAGCGGCCCACCATTATTCTGGCGCCCAACAAGACGCTGGCGGCCCAGCTGTACGGCGAGTTCAAGGAGTTCTTCCCGGAGAACGCGGTGGAGTACTTCGTTTCCTATTACGACTACTACCAGCCGGAAGCCTACGTGCCCAGCTCGGACACCTTCATCGAGAAGGACGCCTCGGTGAACGAGCACATCGAGCAGATGCGCCTGTCCGCCACCAAGGCGATTCTGGAGCGCCGCGACACCATTATCGTGGCTACGGTATCGGCGATCTACGGCCTCGGTGACCCGGCCAGCTACCACGCCATGGTGCTGCACCTGGTGCGTGGCGAGCACATCGACCAGCGCGATCTGCTGCGCCGGTTGGCGGAGCTGCAGTACACCCGCAACGAGATGGATTTCCGCCGCGCCACCTATCGGGTGCGCGGCGACGTGATCGACATTTTCCCCGCCGAGGAAGAGAAAGAGGCGGTGCGCATCGAGCTGTTCGACGACGAGATCGAGGACATCAGCATCTTCGACCCGCTCACCGGCGAGGTGATCAAGCGGGTGGGGCGCATCACCATCTACCCGAAGAGCCACTATGTGACGCCCCGGGACACGGTGCTGGCGGCCATTGAAATGATCAAAGTGGAGCTGGAAGACCGTCTCAAGCATCTCAAGGAGAACAACCAACTGGTGGAGGCCCAGCGTCTGGAGCAGCGCACCCGCTTCGACATCGAGATGCTTCAGGAGCTGGGCTACTGCAACGGCGTGGAGAACTATTCACGGCTGTTTTCCGGGCGCCAGCCCGGCGAGGCGCCGCCCACGCTGTTTGACTATATGCCCGAGGACGCGCTGCTGATCGTTGACGAATCCCACGTCACCATCCCGCAGCTGGGCGGCATGTACAAAGGCGACCGCTCGCGCAAGGAAACCCTGGTGTCGTTCGGTTTCCGGCTGCCCTCGGCGATGGATAACCGGCCGCTCAAGTTCGAGGAATGGGAACGGCTGGCGCCGCAGATGGTGTTCGTGTCCGCCACGCCGGGGCCCTACGAGCAGGCCCACGCCGGCCAGGTGGTGGAGCAGGTGGTGCGCCCCACCGGGCTGGTCGACCCGGCCCTGGAAGTGCGGCCGGCCGGCAGCCAGGTGGACGACCTGCTCGGCGAGGTGCGCGAGAGCGTGGAAAAAGGCGAGCGGGTGCTGGTGACCACGCTGACCAAGCGCATGGCCGAGGATCTCACCGAGTACCTCAACGAGAACGGCGTCAAAGTGCGCTACCTGCACTCGGACATCGACACCGTGGAGCGGGTGGAGATCATCCGCGACCTGCGGCTGGGCAAGTTCGACGTGTTGGTGGGCATCAACCTGCTGCGTGAGGGCCTGGACATGCCCGAGGTGGCACTGGTGGCGATTCTCGACGCGGACAAGGAGGGCTTTCTGCGTTCCGACCGCTCGCTGATCCAGACCATCGGCCGCGCCGCCCGCAACGTGGAGGGTCGGGCGATTCTCTACGCGGACAAAATTACCGGTTCCATGCGCCGGGCCATCGACGAGACCGACCGCCGCCGCGAGAAGCAGGTGCAGCACAACAAAGAGCAGGGCATCACGCCCCAGGGCCTGAAGAAGATGGTCCGTGACATCATGGACGACGCCTACACCACCGGCGCCGGCCAGCCGGAGCGTAAGCGCACCCGTAAGGTGGCCGAGGACAAGGCCCCCTATGTGGCCCGCTCACCGGCGCAGGTGGCCAAGGACATCGAGAAACTGGAAGCGGAAATGATGAAGCACGCCAAGAACCTGGAGTTTGAGCAGGCCGCGGCGGTCCGCGACCAGATTCACAAGCTCCGCGAAGAAGGTTTCATGCGCTGAGGAATCCCGATAGGGACTTGGTGGGAGCGGACTTTGTGGAAGCGGGTCTTGTGGGAGCGGGCCCCGCCCGCGAAAGGCCGGCAAAGCCGGCCAGCAGGATACCAGCGGCGTTACTTGGTGACTCTGGGATCCTGCCGGGAGCTTCGCTCCCTTTCGCGGGCGGGGCCCGCTCCTACAAAGATCACCCCGTCGCAAGCGGGGTGTGGGCGGCCGGGTCGGTTACGCCGCCATTTTGCGGCACTCGCGCACGCAGTCCATACAGGCGTCCGCGCATTCGCGGCAATGTTCATGGTCGTGCTTGCCGCATTCCTCGCCGCAGGCCTGACACACCTCCGCGCACAGTTCACACAATTGCGCGGCGAACTCGCTGCCCTGGGCCATGTATTCGGCGGCCAGGCGGCAGATGGCGGCGCATTGCATGTCCAGGCGGATGCACTCCGCCATCATCTTGGTGTTCTCTTCCTGCAAGCAGGACGCGGCGCAATAATCGCAGTAGGCGGCGCAGCGGTTGCAGGCTTCGATGCATTCAGCGTGGTTGATCGCCATGATTCTCTCCTTGAACGACGTGACGTAGGGAAACGAACTGAAAAGCCTGTTTTGACGCTAGTCCTGTGCGGTGGCATCAACAAGGTGTGAAGCCCGGCGAAAGGGCGCCTTTGGGTAAAAGATTGTGGAATTGAGCGGGGCAGTGGCGGTGCTACACTCCCTGCTTCATCCGAAAGCCGACTCAAGAGGTCTCCGTGTCCCAAGTCACCGCCGCCCTCGATTACCTGAAGCAGGGCCTGTCCCTGGCGAAAAGCCCTGGCCTGCGCCCCTATGTGATCATTCCGATGATCTTCAACGTGCTGGTGTTTGGCGGGCTCTACTATTTTTTCGGTCAATGGATCGGTGGCTGGGTGGCTGGTCTCGCCGCAGGCTGGGAGTTCGGCGGCGCCTGGAGCTTTCTGAACCCGGCGGTGGATTTCCTGGTAGGCGCCGCCGTGGTGCTGGTGTGGATCGTTCTGCTGGGCCTGTTCGCCAGCGTCTTCACCCTGGGCGTGCAGTTGATCGCCGCGCCCTTCATGGGCTTCCTGGCGGAGAAGGTGGACGTCCGGGTCACTGGCAGGCCGATGCCGGACGAATCGATTCCCGCCATGACCGTGCGCGTGTTCAAGCGGGAGCTGCGCAAAACCTGGTACTGGCTATGGCGGGCGGTGCTGATTCTGTTTGTGGTGCTGGTGATCTACTTCATTCCGGTGGTCAACGTACTCGCCTCCACGGTGTGGTTCCTGTGGTCCGGCTGGCTGCTCGGCATGCAGTACATCGACTTCGCCGCCGACAACCGCCAGGTGCCGTTCACGGTGATGCTGGAACGGCTTAAGCGCAAACGTTGGATGGTGCTCACCTTCGGCTCCGTGGTGCTGGGTCTGACCATGCTACCGCTGGTGAACCTGGTCATCATGCCGGTGGCCGTGATCGCCGGCACCTTAATCTGGGTGCACGAGCTGGCCGACGACAAGGCTCATTAAAAAAGATTACTAAAATAATTTTCTAATACTAAAGGGTTAAGGAGGGAGGCTTTTAATCATCCCCGGCGCCTCTTTCTTTACGCTTTTTGTCCCGTGCCGATTTTGCTTCCCCCCAATTCAACGCCTAAAGAGCGCGAAAAATTTATTTTCCGCGGCTATCCGTCGTCACCCTCGAAGCTAAGCCTTTGTTATTAAGGCCATTTCCTTTCCGTAAGAGTTTAGTGCTCAAAGGACATCGTAAAACCTTCTGAAATGTAAAGAAAAGTACGTTGACCGTGATGAATACGTGAAATAAATTATCCAAAGTGTGACCCTGTTCGCATATTAATTAATTTGCTTATATCGAAAAGGTCAGCGGAATCAGGTCCGGGGGGATTTTCACCGACTGGGGGGTGGCAAATAGGCATCCCGATTCTTTTATCTAAGGTTTTCACCCCTGAGGGGGTGTTTGGTGCGGGATGGGTTGATGATTAAAATAAGCAATTTTGCTCGTATTGCGGGTGCCGTTCTGCTGCTTGGCGCTGCGGCCGGCCAGAGCCAGGCGCAACCCGCTTCGGCGGCTCGCCAGGTGACGGTCAACGGTGTTGCCTTTCAGGGTAACCACACCTACTCCGCCTCGGACTTGTCCGGGCTGATCGCCTCGGAAATTGGCAAGCCAATGACCCTCAAGCAAATCCAGGCGTTGGCGGCGCGCATCGAGGCGTTCTATCACGAGGCTGGCTATCCGCTGGTTAAAGTGGTGGTGCCCCGGCAAACCTTCGCCGACGACACACCGGTGCAATTGGTGGTTCTGGAAGGTCTGCTGGGTGAGGTGCGCGTCGAGGGTAACGAGCGCTACCGCACGGAGTATGTCCGTGACGCGCTGACCGCCGTCGGCGTGCGCCGCGACCAGCCGGTGAGTCTGGCACGGGTGGAACGGGCCCTGACCCGGGTGAACCGCCAGTCGGGCATTGAAGCGAGCGCCACTCTCAAGCCGGGTGACCGCCAGGGGTACACCGATCTGCTGGTCCAGGTTGAGGAAGCGCCCCGCGTGGCCGGCGCCATCGAATTCAACAACTACGGCAGCAAAGACACCGGGCGCTACCGCGTGGTGCCGTCGTTGCGTTTTCAGAATCTCAGCGGCCGTGGCGACAGCGCCAACCTGATCGGCATGCAGTCGATCGGTGACGGCGACGCCTGGTTCGCGTATGCCGATTACGCGACGCCGATCAACGCCCGCGGCACCAGTGTTCAGGTGTACGGCTCCACCGGTAACGTCAGTGTCGGCCGCGATTTCAAAGTGCTGGAAGTGGAAGGCGAGAGCGCCGCGCTGGGTGTTGGCCTGCTGCAGGATCAGATTCTTTCCGCGCGCAGCGTCATCACCTACAGCGCCTGGGTGGAAGGCACCGACCTGGACCAGGACATGCTGGGCGTGCGTATCGCCGAGGATCGGGTTCGCAAGCTGCGCCTCGGCGTGGCGCTGGATAACACCGATCTGTCCGGCCGCACGCTGCTGTCGTTCGACCTGCACCGCGGCCTGGGCGAAAACCTGGGTGGCATGGAGGACGATTCCTCCCTGTCCAGCCGCTCTTTCGCCGGCGCGGATAACGACTTCACCAAGCTGACCATCGACCTTACCCGCATCCAACGTCTCAATGCGCGCACCTTGTTGATCCCGCGCTTGTACGGCCAATACGCCTTCGATCCGCTGGTCTCCAGCGAGCAATGGGCGATTGGTGGCGTGAATTCCGTGAAAGGTCATCCGCCTTCGGTGTTCTCCGGCGACAGCGGCGTCACCGCCTCGCTGGAGGCCCGCTATGACCTGTTCGCCGATGACGACCGCTATCAGTTGGTCGGCCAGCTCAGCCATGGACGCCTCTACATCAAAGAGCCGTTCTACGACCAGGACGACGAGCGCGATGTTTCCGGCGCCAGCCTGGGCCTGTTGGCCCGGCCGTGGGAACCGGTCGAGGTGCGTCTCGACTGGGGCTTGCCGTTGGGCACCGAAACCGGCGACGACGGCTATTTCTACGCGCAGGCACGCTACCGCTTCTGAGCGGCGCGACCACGATTTTCACGGGGAAAAACAATGTCACAGAATAAAAAGCGTAAGGCTTCAGTAGCGGTAGCGGTTTCAGTCCTGGGTTTGAGCGGCGCGGTGCACGCCGGCCCGAGCGGCGGCCAGGTGGTCGCCGGTGATGCCACGATCACACCGGGCGCGCTTCAGACCATCATCGAACAGCTGTCCAACAAGGCGGTGATCAACTGGAACGACTTCAGTATCGATCCCGGCGAGCTGGTCAAGTTCATCCATCAGAACAGCAGCGACGTCACGCTCAACCGCGTCACCGGCGATACCGTGTCGCAAATCAGGGGCGCGCTGACCGCCAACGGCAACATCTTCCTGATCAACCCCAACGGCATCGTGTTCGGTGCCGGAGCGGAAGTGGATGTGGCCGGCCTGCTGGCCACAACCTTCGACATCGCCGACCAGGATTTCATGGACGGCAAGTTCAACTTCAGCGGCGAGCTGATGAACAACGCCTCGATCACCAACCAGGGCAAGATCGAGGTAGGCAATGGCGGTTTCGTTTATCTGATTGCGCCCAACGTGGAGAACACCGGCCACATCGTCGCCAACGTGGGCCGCGTGACCCTCGCCAATGACGGCTCCTACGACATCGACTTGACTGGCAACGGCCTGGTCTCCTTCTCGGTGACCGACGCGGATCTGACTGGCGCCACCGGCAGCGTCAAGAACGGCCCGGACGGCAAAATCGAGGCCGGCCACGTGCTGCTCTCCGGCAGTGAAACCAGCGCGGTGATGTCGTCCGTGGTCAACCAGGGCGAGATCACCGCCGCCACCGAACTGACCATGGCCGGTGACGACCTGGAGCAATCCGGCGCCATCATCGCCGGCGACACCACGCTGGACGCGGACAACGCCATTATCTCCAGCGGCGGTTCCATCAGCGGCGCCAGCGCCACGCTGAAAGCCGGCACTGGCATCGGCGCCGATAACGCCGTGCACACCGACGTGGATGCGCTGGAGGTCAGCAGCGACAGCGGCGCGATTCGCGTCAACGAAGCGAATCACCTGGACCGCCTGACAATCACCACCGGCGACAGCGCCGAAGTGGCCTTCAAACAGGACGGCATCGACCCCCTCGCCGGCCCGATTCAGGAAGACGTGAGCGTCCAGTTCAACGGCCAGACCCTGAGCGCCAACCGCGACACCGTGAAAACCGACCTGGACTTTACCCATGGCGATGGCGGCGTGACGCTGTCCGGTGTCAACGTGGAAGGCGATCTGAGTGTTACCGCCGCCGGTCATATTGTCGGCGACGCGAACCTGGACACCGCCGCCCGTGGCGAACGGGTGACGCTGGCTACCACCGAAGACGGCGCCACCATCGGGGCCGAGAACAACGCCCTGCGCATCGACGCGGACACCCTGCGCGCCGAGGCCCGTAACGGCCACGTGGTGGTCACCGACACCGGTGGCGACCTGACCCTGGAGCGGGTCAGCACCGGTGACAACAGCGCCGATGCCGGCCTGCGTGCCCTGATCACCGCCGAGGACGGCGACCTGCGCGGCAGCCACGGCGCCGAGCCCAACGTCGAAGCCTGGGCCGCCCACCTGAAAGCGGACGGCGCCATCGGCGAGCACGGCCAGGCGGTGGCCACCGCCGTGGACGTGCTGTCCGCGACCACTCAGGACGGTGGCATTTACCTGGACGAACGGGATGGTGAGCTGATGCTCGGCAAGGTGGTGGCCGGCGAGCGCGTCAGCCAGGCCGGACAAACCGCCTCGTCCACCGGCATCAGCGGCGCCGACGGCAGCGTCACCCTGAGCACCGGCGCCGTGGGCAGCCACGACGTTATGATCAGCGCCGACGACAACATCCTGATCGGCGACCAAGTGTCCGCCCCGGATGAGCTGTCGATCGTGTCCCGCCACGGCGGCCTCTACAAGAACGGCGACACCGCCATCATCACCGGGCGTTTTATCTATCTGGATGCCGCCGGCCGCATCGGCCAGGACAGCAACGCCCTGAAAACCCAGAGCAACGCCATTCGCGCCCGGTCCGGCGGCGACGGCGTCTATCTGTTCGAGGATAATGGCCTGACCGCCAGCGACGTCCGTGCCCTGGGCGACAACGCTGAAGTGCGGCTGGAGGCCAACCTGGGTGACGTGGTCCTGGGCCTGGTGGAAGCCGAAAACGGCGACGTGACCGTGGTCAGCCAGGACGGCGACATCCTCGCCGACGGCCATGCGCCGATGAACGTGCGTGGCGATCACCTGAACCTGAATGCGCAGGGCGCCATCGGCACCGCCGCGCAGGCCCTGAACACCGAGGTGAGCAGCCTCACCACCGCCACCGGCACCAGTCTGGCCGGCACCTATGTGGCCAACACCGGCCTGCTGTCGAGCCTGGATCTCACCACGCTGGGCGGCAACGTGGTGGTCGGCGACGACGACGGCGGCGTCACCTTCGACCGCGCCAACGAGCACCTGACCGTGCTGCGCAACGGTGGCAATGGCCTGGATCTGGATTTCAATAACGGTGCCGGCAACCTGATCGCGGAAGGCGCCGACCTGTCCGGCCATGAGGTCAATCTCACCGCCAGCGGCCGCATTGGCGATGGCGGCGGTGTGTTCGCCGCTGGCGATTTGACCCTGGACGCCGGTGACGATATCGACCTGACCAGCGACGCCGACACCATCGACGCCACGACCCTGGACGGCGACATCGCCCTCGACAATCGTGGCGAAGGCACTCTCACCCTCAACGCGGCCGCCGGCGGCGTTGGCCGTAATGTCACGGTAAACCACCAGGGCGACCTGTCCCTGGGACAGATATCCGGCGACGGGCTGATCCGCCTCACCGCCGAAGGCGACCTGAATGGCGACGGTGACAACACCGCCATCACCGGCAATTTCGTGGCGCTGGACGCCGCCCGTATCGGCGCCGCCGACCAGGCGCTTTCCACCGCCATCACCGGCCGGCTGTCGATGCTGTCCGGCGGCGACATCTACGTTAGCAACGTGGGCGCCCTGAGCCTGCTGGAGGGCGAAGCCGTTGGCGATATCGACTTCAGCCAGGCCGGCGACGCCGTGCTCGGCCGTCTCGCCAGCGGCGGCAGCGTCACCTTCTACGCCACCGGTCGGGTTAGCGACGGCAACGGCGACAGCGACAACATCGTCGCCAGCGACCTGGACCTGGAGGCCCAGCAGGTGGGCGCCGCTGACGGTAACGTGGACGCCCTGGAAATCCGCGTCGACGAACTGGTGGTCAACGCCAGCAACGGCGGCATCTATCTGCGCAACCGTGATAACGGCCCGCTGAGCCTGGTCCGTGCCCGCGCCGCCGGTGGCGACGTGGACATCGACACCGCCGGCAACAGCAACCTGGGCACCGTCACCGCCGCCGGCGGCAACGTTACCCTGACCAGCGACGGCGCCATCAACGACGCCCGCCCGGATGGCGCCAGCGAAGCCAACGTGGTGGCCCGCAAAGTGGACATGCGTGCCCAGCAGGGCGTCGGCAACACCGGCCCCATGGTGCTGGACGTGGATCAGATGTCCGTCAGCGGCGGCAACGGCGACGTCAACGCCGCCAGCCCCGGTGCCGTGGAAGTGGACGCGGACAGCCTGGTGGGCAAGGGCGCCAGCGGCGTCACCATCGTTGCCGCCTCGATCACGGTGTTGGATAACAACGGCGGCACCCTGGTCATGGCCGGCGGCAAGCTGGTGCTCACCGCCACCAACGGCAACATTGTGTTCCTGAACCAAGACGACACCATCCGCCTGCCCGGCGGTGGCAGCATCACCCTCACCGCCCGCGCCGACACCAGCAACGAGGGCTACAACGGCAACATCATCACCGGCAACCTGGTCACCGACGGCGGCGACATCACCCTGGACGCGGACCGCAACGTCACCCTGGGCATGCTCGACACCGGCGGTACCGGCGACGTCTACGTGATCGCCCGCGACGGCGTGATCCTGGACGGCAACGGCGCCGACCAGAACGTGCGCGGTGACCACGTGACCCTGATCGGTAATACCCCCAGCGAGCGCGACGCGGAAATCGCCCGCGATACCGCCATCGCCGATTACGCCGGCCGGGTGGCCGAACTGAACGCCAAGATCCTGCAGCTGCAGACCCTGCAGCAACAGTTGGAGGCGTACATCGCCGCGCTTAATTCGGCGATCGTCAACAAGAACATTTCCCAGCAAAACCTGAAAAGCGCCCAGCGCACCGTGGACCGGCTCAGCAGTCAGTTGAGCTCGGCCGAGAGCAAACTGAATTCCCTTAACCGCACGGTGTCCACCGCCTCCATCGCGGTGGATGCCATGGCCATGGTGGCCGGCGGCGCCCAGGCGATCCCGTTCAGTGGTGACGGCGGTGCCGATGCCACCTTCCAGGGCCTGAGCCTGGTGCTGGCGGCCGCTCAGATGGCGGTGGACGAATACGACCGCAATACCTTCTCGCCCCTGGCGGACGAGCTCAATGAAGCCATGAACGACCTGGACGTGGCCAAAAGTTTCCACCAGGACGCGATCACCAACGTGGAAAGCTGGACCACCATGCGCAACACCACCCGGGTGTCCCGCGATATGGCCGACCACTCGGTGTTCAAGGCCACCGCCGCCCGTGACGCCAGCCAGGCGCTGCGGCATCAGTCCATCGCCGCCTACGACCAGGCCCAGGACATCGACATGTCCGCGGCCAAGCCGCTGGGCATCCAGGCCAACCGTCTGGACATGGGCACCAGCAGCGACCGGGCACTGAACAGCGGGGTCTATCTCGACTCCACCGGCAACCTGGGTCTTGGCAACATCGAATCCGTCGGTGAAATTCGCGCCGAAAACGTGGCCGGCAACATCAGCGTGGTGGGCGACGTGGTCAGCCCGACGCTGATTTCCCTGCAGGCGGAAGGCGCCGTGCGCGGCATCGGCGGTACCTGGGTGGACGGTGATTGGGTGTCCGATGCGGGCAAGCTGCACGCGCCGGCCATCGCGGTGCGCGCCGGGCACGGCGTCGCCGACGAAGACGATTCCCTGTACACCGACACTAGTGAAATCGCCATCGACGCCGGCGACGGCGACGCCTTCGTGATCAACGACAACGGCGGCGACGAACTGGTGCTGGGCACCGTGGACGGCCTCAGCGGCCTCACCGCCGCCGGCGACATGGGCCTGGCCAACCAAGGCGACCTGCGCCTGAAAACCCAGGTCGTCGACACTAATGTGGACCAGGACAGCGACACCTATCTGTACGCCCAGGGCGGCGCCATCGTCGACGATAACGGCGATACCCTGAACGTCACCGGCGGCGATCTCCATTTCCGCGCTGACGGTCAGGTGGAACTGGATACCAAAGTGGACCGCGTGGTCGACAGCGGCACCAGCGACGGCGATATCCTGCTGCGCGAGCGCGACGACCTGGCGCTGATCGCTCTGGAAACCTTGAACGGCGACATCGACGTCACCGCCGGCGGCAATCTGACGCTCCATGAACTGGCGGCGGGCGGCGACAGCGCCACGATCCGCCTGGACGCGGACGGTCGCATCGACGACGACCAGGACAACCACACCGGCATCGTCGGCAAGCGCCTGGAACTGATCGCCGGCGGCGGCATCGGCGCCACCGGCGCGGACCACGTGCGTGGCCTGGACACCGCCGTGGACGTGGTCACCGCCGACGCCAAGGGCGAGATCAACATCCACGACCAGGACGACCTGGACGTGGAGAAGGTGGCCACCACCACCGGCAACATCACCCTCACCAGTGACGCCGGCGACCTCCACCTGGGCGAAGTGCGTACCGACGGCGAGGGCGGCAATATCACCCTGGTGGCCGACGGCGCCATCGACGCGCTCAACCAAGCGGACGTCACCCCGGAACTGTACGCCGACCAGCTCGCCCTGCGCGCCGGCAACGGCATCGGCAGCGCCGACCAGGCCCTGCTGATCGAAACCGGCGCGCTGGAAGCGGACGCCGGCGACGGCGGCCTCTACCTGCTCAACCAGAACCGCGACCTGACCGTGGGCGGCGTGACCCCGAACCTGGGGTTGCCGGGCCTCACCGGCCTGGACGCCAACGGCGACCTGCACCTGACCGTGGCCGACGGCGCGCTCACCGTGAATGAGGACGTCACCCAAACCGGCGAAGGCGACACCCGCCTGAGCAGCGGCAAAGGTCAGCGGGTCCACGCCGATCTGGACGCCGCCGGTGATCTGACCCTGCAAGCCAACAGCGGCGACATTACCGCCGTTAACGGCTCGCAGCTGCTGAGCGGCGGCGATCTCTCCGCTACCGCCAGCGAAGGCGGTGTCAGCCTGGTGCAGAACAGCCGCGCGCAAGCCGACGGCGATCTGACCCTGAAAGGCGGTACCACGGTGTCGCTCACCGAAGCCAGCGCCGAGGCCGGCGCCAACCTGACCCTGACCGGTGAAGAGAGCAACGTGACCCTGGCCAACAGCCAGGCCACCGGCGCCGACGACGTCACCGTCAGCGCCGGCGAGCACATCACCCTGTCCGGTGCGTCCACGCTCACCGCCACCGACGGCGCCCTGAAGGCCACGGCCACCAACGGCAACCTGGACTTGAACGGCAACAGCGCCGCCAGCGCCGCCACCACTCTGGACCTGCAAGCGGGCAACCAGGTGTCGCTGAGCAACGCCACCGTGCAGTCCGGCGGCGACATGAGCGTCACCGCCGACGATGGCGACGTGCGGCTCACCAACAGCCGCGCCGCCACCGAAGGCGCGCAAACCGTCAGCGCCGGGGGCAGCGTGGGCCTGACCCAGTCGCAACTGCACACCGAAACCGACGGTGACCTGACCGTCATCGCCAAGGGCGGCGACGTCAGCCTTACCCGCAGCCAGATGCTGGCCGGCGGGGACTTCGACGGCGACGCCAGTGGCGACGCGATGCTCACCAACAGTCTGATCAGCGCCGGCGGCTCTCTGCACCCGGACGCTGACGGCTCTCTGGACCTGGACGCCGGTGATAACGTGCGGCTCACCCAGGGCAGCGGTATCACCGGCACCAGTGACACCCATGTCGGTGCGACCGACGGCGAGTTGCTGGTGGTCGACAGCGGGCAGATTCTGTCCGGCGCCGACCTGGATCTGAACGCCGGCACCGATGTGACCCTGCATACCGGCGTCGCCATGGCCAAGCAGGATCTGACGCTCACCGCCGGCGAGGATGTGCGTCTCTCCGGCAGCGCGCAACTGCTCGCCGAGCAAGGCAATCTGTACGCCACCGCCGACGCCGGCGACCTGCTGATGAGCCAGAACAGCACGGTCGGTGCCGCCGGCGATGTGGACCTGGCCGCCGGCCAGGCGATGACCCTCACCGACGCCATGGTGGCGGCCGGTGTGGATCTGGATCTGACCGCCCGGCACGGCAGCATGGTGATCACCCACAGCAACGTTGGCGCCGGTGACAATCTCACCGCCAGCGCTAGCCAGGACCTGCTGATGTCGGCGGGCTCCTCCATGATCGCCACCTTTGGCACGCTCAACGCCACCGCCACCAACGGCACCCTGGGCGTGAGTCAGGGCAGCCGCGTGAGCGGCGCCGATGAGGTGGCGCTGCGCGCCGGTACCGACCTGTCGCTGAACACCGCCACCGTGGAGTCCCTGAAGCAGGGCCTGAGCCTGACCGCCGACACCGGCAGCGCGACCCTGGTCACCAGCCAGGCCACCGGCCAGGTGGACGTCACCGTGACGGCCGGGCAGGGCGTGGCCCTGTCCGCCGGTTCCTCGCTGACCGCCACCGACGGTGATATGAACCTCACCGCCAGCGAGGGCGATCTGAGCGTGAGTCAGTCCTCCCGCTTGACCGCCGGCAACGACCTTACCGGTGGCGCCGGCGGCAACCTGGCGTTCACCACCGGCGCCAACGTGAGAGCCGGCGGCGAACTGGATCTCGACGCCGGCAACCACCTCAGCGTGGAAGACGCCATGGTACGCGCCGAGGGCGATGCGGCGTTCACCGCCAGCGACGGCAATCTGACGGTGGCCCGCGCCACAGTCACCGCCGGCGGCTTGCTGGACGGCGACGCCGGCCAGGGCATCCTCCTTACCAACGCCATCCTGAATAGCGGGCAGCATCACGGCATACGCCGCCTGGCGCCGCTGGCCGACGCCAACGTGGATCTGACCCTGAACGCGGGCAGCGGCGACATCGCCTTGTCCCAGGGCACCATCGTGGGCGCCGCCGGGGCGCTGACCCTGGACAGCGAAGAGGGCAATGTCAGCCTTACGCAAAGCAGCCGCGCCACCGCCGTTACCGACGCCACCGTGGAAGCCGGCGCCGGGGTCAGCCTGGCGGCGGGCTCACGCCTGGAAGCCACCAACGGCAACTTGGACGCCACCGCTATCGAGGGCGATATCACCGCCCGCGAGAGTTCGGTACTGCGCGCGGGCGGCGACCTCACCGGCAGTGCCGGCGCCGACCTGGCCTTCACCGAAGGCGCCCGGGCCGACACCGACGCCGACCTGGACCTGGACGCCGGCGGTAACCTGACCGTGCAGGACGCCACCGTGCGCGCCGACGGTGACGCCGCCCTGACCGCCGCCAACGGCAACCTGGCAGTGACCCGCTCCACTCTCACCGCTGGTGGCTTCCTGGACGGCGATGCCGGCGCCGCCGTCATCCTGACGTCCGCCAACCTGACCAGCGGGCTGATCGACATCCACAGCTTGGCGCCGTTGCCCGAAGCCAACGTGGACCTGACCCTGAACGCGGGCAGCGGCGATGTGACCCTGACCGACGGCAGCCGCGCCGTGTCCGCCGGGGCCCTGACCCTGGGCAGCGAGGAAGGCAGCATCGTCCTCACCAACAACAGCCGGGCGGAAGCGGCCACCGAGGCCACCCTGAGCGCCGCCACCGACGTGCGCGTGAACAATGGCTCGTCGGCGGAAGCTCGCAACGGTGATCTGAAGGCCACCGCCACCAACGGTGATCTCAGTGTCACCAGCGGCGGCACCCTGACCGCCGGCAACGACCTCACCGGCAGCGCCGGCCAGAGCGTGACCCTGGATCAGGCTCACGCCGATGCGGGCGCCGCCTTGTCCTTGGACGCCCAGGGCGGAGACCTGGCCATGGCCGGCAATAGCCGCGCCACCGCCGATACTGATCTGGACCTCAAGGCCAAGGGCGATGTCAGCGTCGGCGCCTCCACGGTGCGTGCTGAAGGCACTCTGGAAATGACCGCGGGCGAGGGCGATCTGGCCGTGACCGGCGCCAATGTCACCGCCGGCGGCGCGCTTACCGCTAAAGCCGGCGGCGCGGCCACCCTCACCGCCGCCACCCTGGCCAGTGGCGAGGCCCCTGATGCTGCGCCGGCCGACCTGAGCCTGACCGCCGGTGGTGGCATCGCGATGGACGCCGACAGCGCCATGCACAGCAACGCCGACTTGACCCTGACGGCCGGCGACGATGTGGCCCTGTCCACCCTGCGCGCGGTTGGCGACGTCTCCGTCACCAGCGAGGCGGGCGGCATCCAGGCCGACGCGGTCATCGCCGAGCACATTCACGGCGACAACCTGTTCCTGTCCGCCGCCAAGAGCATCGGCTCCACGCTCAGCGGCCTGAAGACCCGGGTGAACAATCTCTACGCCACCCTCACCGGCAGCGGTGATCTGTACCTGGAAGACGTGGACGCGCTCACCGTCAAGGAAAGCAGCCTGGCCGACGGCAACGCGCAACTGCGTAGCGGCGCGGACCTCACCATCGAGGGGCTGGCGGTGAATGGCGACGCGCGGCTCGACAGCGCCGGCCGTATCACCACCGGCCAGGACGGCATGGTGAGCGCCGAAGACCTGAACGCCACCGCCGTGGACGGCATTCAGCTCAACAGCGAACTGGACAGTGCCACCCTGGCGGTAACCGGCGAAGGCACCATTGCGGTGGACAACCTTGGCGACCTGCGTATCGATAACGCCACCACCAGCGACGGGGACATCAACGTCGACGCCAGTGGCGACCTGGGCGTGGGCCGTGTGGCGGCCAACGGCGCCCATCACGTGACGCTGGGTTCCGGCGGCGCGATCCGCGTCGACGGCGCCGGTGAGATCGACGGCGTCAACGTGACCCTGCGCGCCAGTGACGGCATCGGCGGCCTGCCGGACAGCCAGAACCTGGACGATCTGCTGACGCTGCGCGCCGAGCGCATCGATGCGGTCAGCGACGCCGGCGACGTGATTCTTCGCCAGCAGGGCCCGGTGTTGATCAGCCAGGCGCGCACCGGTGACGGCCGCGTCGGCGTGCTGGTTGAGGGCGGCGATGCCACCCTGGGTGATATCCGCGCCGACGGCGACGTCAGCCTGACGGCCCAGGACGGCGCTTTGCTCGACGACAACGACGCCGGCACCCGTGTCGTCGGCGCCGACGTGAGCCTGTACGGTCGCGACGGCGTCGGCAGCGACGCCAACGCCGTCGCCACCCAAGCGGGCAGTCTGGACCTGCAAGCCGACAGTGGCGTCATTAACGTGGAAGAGCAGGACGGCCTGGCCGGCCTGGATGCCTCCATCAATGATGGCGACATTCGCGTGCGGACGCTTTCGGGTGACTTGACCGTTAATGAAGTGGAAGCCCTCACCCCGGGCAACGCGGTGATGCTGTCGGCGGTGGCCGGCGCCATCCTGGATGGCAATGCCGAAGCCAACAACATCGTCGCCTCACTGCTGGAACTGAGCGCCGCCAAGGGCATCGCCCGCGTCAGTAATCCGCTGGATGTGGACGTCAGCACCCTGGGCGCCACCGGCGGCAGCGGCGGTGTTTACATCAACAACCGGGGCACCGGCCCGCTCACCGTCACCGGTCTCACCGGCAACGGGGGGCTGGGTCTCGCCACCGGCGGCGACCTGGATCTGAATGGCGATCTGCAAGGGCGCCGCGTGGAACTGGCCGCAGGCGGTGATCTGACCCAGCGTGGCCGCATCACCGGCACCGACGGCGTCACCGTCGCCGGTAACGGCGATGTCACCATGACCGCCAACGCGCACACGCAAAGTAACGGCCAGGTGTGTTACCGCGCCGGCCAGACGTTGACGGTGAACACCATCCACACCGACGCCGGCCTGCCGGGTAGCACCGTGATACTGGAAGGGCGCAACCTGCGCAGCAACGCCACCGCGCCGGGCTCCATCCGCGCCGGCCAGCTGGATGTGCGGGTGCCCAACGGTGACGGCGATCGCGTCTACGACATGGTCGATACCACCAACGGCAAGGCCCGGGTGATCCTTAACGGTCGTACTCAGGGGGGCAAGATTGTTCAGGATTCTGAATACGTTGCCGACCTGACCGGCCCGCAAGGCAGCCTGCCGCGCCTGGTCCTGAACCCGTTCCAGGGCTTCCAGCCGCAAACCACCGGCCAGGGCTTCCAGCCCGTGCCCGGTGACAACGGCGAGTGGCACTACAACCCCTGAAGTTGCTTTTGCTAGACCATTGACGAGCCCGGCCTTTTGGCCGGGCTTTTTTTTATGTGGGAGGGGGCTTTGCGGGAGCGGATTTGTGGGAGCGGGCCTGTGGGAGCGGGCCCCGCCCGCGAAAGGCAAACGAAGCTTGCCGGCAGGATTCCAGAGACCTGATTTGTGCGGCCGTTACAACGGTCTCTGGTATCCCGCCGGCCGGCAAAGCCGGCCTTTCGCTTGCAAGGCAAGCTCCCACAATCCGAGCTTCGTAGAAAGCTCGGGCGGTACCCTTTTAGAGCAATCGCACCCGGAGCGAGCGGCCCTTGATCTTGCCCTGGCTGAGGCGCTGCAGGGCCTTATCGGCGATCCCGCGCTCCACCGCCACGTACGCCTGGTTGTCGAACAGGGTGATCTTGCCCACTTGCCCACCGGGGATACCGGCGTCGCCGGTGAGGGCGCCGAGAATATCCCCCGGACGCAGCTTCTGTTTGCGGCCGGCGGCGATGCACAGCGTCGCCATGGGCGCCTGCAGTGGGCTACGGTCCACGTGCGGGCGCACCTCGTCCAGCGGCAGCCACTGAATCGCGCCTTTCTGCTGATCCTCGATGGCCAGGGCACGGCGCATCTCCTTGGGCGCCACCAGGCTCACCGCCAGGCCCTTTTCACCGGCCCGCCCGGTGCGTCCGATGCGGTGGATATGCGTCTCCGCGTCGCGGCCCAGCTCCACATTAAGCACCAGATCCAGCGACGCGATATCCAACCCGCGCGCCGCCACGTCCGTGGCCACCAGCACCGACAGGCTGCGGTTGGCGAACATCCCCAGCACCTGGTCCCGGTCGCGCTGGTCCAGGTCGCCGTTGAGCGCCATCGCCGAGACGCCCTTGGCGGCCAGGTGATCCGCCACCTCCTGACACTGCTGCTTGGTAAAGCAGAACGCCACGCAGGAGGTGGGGCGCAGGCTGTACAGTAACCGCGTCACCGCCTCCAGCCGGGTCTCCGGCGCCACCTCATAGAAGCGCTGCTCGATCTGCTGGTCGTCGTGCTGAGTGGCCACCTCGATCCGCGCCGGATCGCGCAAAAAGCGCCCGGCCAACGCCTCGATGCCGGCTGGGTAGGTGGCCGAGAACAGCAGCGTCTGCCGCCGCGCCGGCGTCTGGCCAATGATCTCCGCGATGCTGTCCACGAAGCCCATATCCAGCATGCGGTCCGCCTCGTCCAGCACCAGCGTATTCAACCCGTCCAGCGACAACGTGCCCTTGCTCAAATGCTTCTGCACCCGCCCCGGCGTGCCCACGATCACCTGCGCGCCGTGCTCCAGCGACCCGATCTGCGGCCCCATCGGCACCCCGCCGCACAGCGTCAGCACCTTGATATTGTCCGACCCCCGCGCCAGCCGGCGCAGGTCCTTCGCCACCTGATCCGCCAGCTCGCGGGTGGGGCACAGCACCAGCGCCTGACAGCCGAAGAAGCGCGGGTTCAACGGGTGCAGCAAGCCCAGCCCGAACGCCGCCGTCTTCCCGGAGCCGGTCTTGGCCTGGGCGATCACATCCCGCCCCTGAAGAATCAACGGCAGGCTCTGCGCCTGGATCGGTGTCATCTCGGCAAAGCCCAGCGACGCCAGCGTCGCCAGGGTCGGCGCGGAGAGGGGGAGGGAAGCGAAGTCGGTCTCGGTCACGGATGGGGCCTGCTGTATGAAGGGGGCGGCAGTGTAGCACTGGCCGCGCGGGTCCGGGATGCGCTAACGCCCTTTAAACATTCTCAGGTACTGCGTTAATTCTTTCCGATACAGTTCCCGGACCCATTCCGGAACGGGCGCGGCCAGGTCGACGATAAACCCCCGCCGAAATTCCAGTATTCGCCTTGGCCCGGCGAACCGCTCACTGTTATCGAATACCAGTCCGGCGTCGGCGGCTAATACGGCTGCGCGGATCAGCATCTGATTGCGTTGATAGCGTTCGCGAATCTTCTGTTCAGGTACCGGATGACCGCCCCGTTGCACGCGCTGCGCCACGCGGCTGACGGAGATGTCGGCGTTGTTCACATTGATATGGAACACCGCCACCCGGTAGTCGGCGTTTGCGGCATCGTGGATAAGGTCCAGCTTGGAGGGGTGGCTGAATGTGCTTTCCGTTATAAAGCTTTCGCGTCGCGCTATGCATTCGCGGCGCCGGGCCTCCGCAAGGCTTGCCGCTTCGTACGCGGCTTCCATGTCCGTGGTGCGCAGGGTCTCCCGCTGAATCAGATCGGCGTTGATGAACGTTGCTGAGCGGCTGACCGGGTCGTGCTGGAGAATGTGCTCAAAGAGCGTGGACTTGCCGGCGCCATTGGGGCCGGCAAGCACATAGAGCGTAGGGCGGGCGGGCACCGTTCAGAGTCCATTCTCGCCGTTGGCTTCGGCGTTGCGGCGGAGTTCTTCCATGGCCTGGTCCATACGGTCATGGGATTGCGCCATGCGGTCCAGGAACTGATCGAAAGCGAATTCCTGTTCGCGGTCGTCAAGCTCCTCGAAGCGGAGGCCGCCGTCCAGCAGCGCGCGGACTTGCTGAAAGTCCACCAGCCGGGAGCGTTCCACGGCCCGGCCCAGCGCCATCCAGTATTCGGCCTGACCCGCCAGGGTACGGTGCTGGCCGCGGCTCTCGGCGCGCAGCAATTCCATGTAGGGATCGGAGATACGGAGTGTCTTGGCCATACTCAAGCACCTCTTACTATATTTGTGACAATGTGACACACGAGTCCGGCGCCGTCTACCCGGTTACCGTAACGTGACGTAAAACGGCGTCACGCCGGGTGAATTCACCCTCTCTTCCCGCTAGACTAGCGCGTTTGAACCGTCCGCCGGTGGCCCCCCGGGTCGCGGGCGCTTTGGGTTAGGAGCGGCCTGGGCCGCCATGCGAGCACTATGAGACTGAAAACAATCAAGCTGGCCGGGTTCAAGTCCTTCGTGGACCCGACGCCGGCCTCGTTCCCGGAAAATCTGACCGCCGTGGTGGGCCCCAACGGGTGCGGCAAGTCGAACATCATCGACGCGGTGCGCTGGGTGATGGGCGAGTCGTCCGCCAAGCACTTGCGCGGTGAGTCCATGGCGGACGTGATTTTCAACGGTTCCAATGCGCGCAAGCCGGTGGCGCAGGCCTCCATTGAGCTGGTGTTTGATAATTCCGACGGCACCGTCACCGGCGAGTACGGCAAGTTCAACGAAATCTCCGTGAAGCGCCAGGTGACCCGGGACGGCCAGTCCAACTACTACCTGAACGGCACCAAGTGCCGCCGCAAGGATATCTCCGATATCTTCCTGGGCACCGGCCTGGGCCCGCGCAGCTACGCGATCATCGAGCAGGGCATGATTTCCCGGCTGATCGAAGCCAAGCCGGAGGAGCTGCGCGTCTATATCGAGGAAGCGGCGGGCATCTCCAAATACAAGGCGCGGCGCCGCGAGACCGAGAACCGCATGCGCCGCACCCGCGAGAACCTGGAGCGGCTCACCGACATCCGCGACGAGCTGGAGCGCCAGATCGAGCGTTTGAGCCGTCAGGCGTCCGCCGCCGAGAAGTACAAGCAGTTCAAAGAGGAAGAGCGGCACAAGAGCGCCCAGCTCAAGGCATTGCGCTGGCGCGGTCTGAACGGCCAGGTGAAGCAGCTGGACCAGATTATCGCCGAGCTGGAAGTGGCCATGGAGGCGCGCATCGCGGAGCAGCGCCACGTGGACGCGGAGATCGAGCGGCTGCGCGAAGGGCACAACGACGCCCAGGAAGGCTTCAACCAGGTGCAGCAGAAGTTCTACGCCCTGGGCGCCGAGGTGGCGCGCCTGGAGCAGAGCATTCAGCACCAGCGCGAGCGCCGGCAGCAGTTGTTCGAGGAGCTGGATCAGGTCACCGCCAGCTGGAAAGAGGCGGACGCCCACCAGAACACCGATGCGGAAAAGCTCGCCGAGCTGGACGAACGGCTGGCGGCCCTGGAGCCGGGCTTGGAAGAGGCCCATGAGCAGCAGGAGACCTCGGCGGAGGCGCTGGCCCTGGCCGAGGACGCCATGCAGGAGTGGCAGCAGGCCTGGGAAAGCTTCAATAGCAAGGCCGGTGAATCGCGTCGCCAGGCGGAGGTGGAGCAGTCCCGCATTCAGCACCTGGAGAAGTCCATCGAGCGCCTGGGCGAGCGCATGGAGCGCCTGCGCAAGGAGCAGGAGTCCCTGGACTCCGGGCCGCTGGCCCGGGAAATGCGCGAGTTCGAAGAGCAGGTGGCCGAGTACCAGGAGCAGCGCGAAGAGAGCGAAATGCGCGCCGAAAGCCTGCAGGAACAGATTAATCAGCTGCGCCGGGACAACGGTGAGCGCGGCCGCGAGCTGGACGAGGCCCGCGACCAGCTGCAGAACCACAAGAACCGCCACACCTCCCTGGAAGCCCTGCAAAAAGCCGCCATGGGCGACGATGGCGCGGTCAGCGACTGGCTGGAACGCCACGACCTGGACCAGCGGCCGCGCCTGGCGGACCGCATCGAAGTGGCCGAGGGCTGGGAAAACGCCGTGGAAGCGGTGCTCGGCGACGCCCTGCAGGCGGTGTCCGTGGACGGCCTGGAGGAAGTCAGCAGCTGGCTCGGCGACCTGACCCATGGCCGCGTGGCGCTGGTCCATGAGAGCCCGGTGCAGGCCTCCGGCGACGCCGGCGATCTGCTGCGCTCCCACGTCACCGGTCAGGTGCCGGAAGGGCTGCTGGCCGGCGTTTACGCCGCCGACGATCTGGGCGCCGCCCTGGCGCTGCGCAGCCGCCTGAAGGCCGGCGAATCCGTGGTCACCCGCGACGGCATCTGGCTGGGGCCGGACTGGCTCACCGTGGCCCGCGAGCAGGATCAGGAAGCCGGGGTGCTGGAGCGCCGCCGGGAACTGGAAAGCCTGGCCGGGCTGATCGACAGCGGCCAGCAGCGCGTGGACGAACTCAAGGCGAAGCTGGAAGAAACCCGCGAGCAGGTCGCCGAACTCGAGGAAGAGCGCGAGGAAGTGCAGCGCCAGGCGTCGCGCATCAGCCGCGAGCTGGGTGAGGTGAACGCCCAGGTGAGCGCCCGTCAGGTGCGCCTGGAGCAGATCACCATGCGCCGCGAGCGCCTTGGCAAAGAACTGGACGAAGCCGGCGGCCAGCTGCAGCAAGAGCAGGAACAGATCAAGGAGGCCCGTGCCGTCCTGCAGGAGGCGCTGGACGCCATGGAGCAGGACTCCGGCGAACGCGAAGCGCTACTGTCGCGCCGCGACCAGACCCGCATGGCCCTGGACGAGGCCCGCCAGCAGGCGCGCCAGCACCGTGACCACGCCCACCAGCTGGCGATGGACGCCCAGGGTGCGCGCACCCAGGCGGACGCCCTGCGCCAGAACCTGGCGCGGCTGGAATCGCAGGTGGCGAACCTGCGTGAACGCAAGGCACAACTGGAAGAGCAGGCCGGTGAAGACGGCGACCCGGGTATCGAACTGCAGGAGCAGCTGGAAGAAAAACTCGAGCAGCGCCTGGGAGCCGAGCAGCAGCTGATCGAAGCGCGCCGCCAGCTGGAAGACGTGGAACACCAGATGCGCGACCTGGAAGGCCGCCGTGGCCAGCACGAGCGCCAGGCCCAGGAAGTGCGCGACACCATCAACAACAAGCGCATGCAGTGGCAGGACCTGAGCACCCGCCGCCAGACCGTGGCCGAGCAACTCAGCGAGCAGCACTTCGATCTCGATACGGTGCTCCATAACCTGCCCGACGACGCCGACGAGAAACAATGGTCCGACGACCTGGAGCAGATCGCCCAGCGCATTGGCCGGCTCGGGCAGATCAACCTGGCGGCGATCGACGAATACCAGCAGCAGTCCGAACGCAAACAGTATCTGGATCAGCAGAATGACGATCTGGAAGACGCGCTCAAGACGCTGGAAAACGCCATCCGCAAGATCGACCGGGAAACCCGCACCCGCTTTAAGGAATACTTCGACCGCATTAACAAGGGGCTTCAGGAGCTGTTCCCGAAAGTGTTCGGCGGCGGGCACGCCTATCTGGAGCTGACCGGCGACGACCTGCTCGACACCGGCGTGGCGATCATGGCCAGACCTCCGGGCAAGCGCAACAGCACCATCCACTTGCTGTCCGGCGGTGAGAAGGCGCTCACGGCGCTGTCCCTGGTGTTCAGTATTTTTGAACTGAATCCGGCGCCGTTCTGTCTGCTCGATGAGGTGGACGCGCCGCTGGACGACGCCAACGTGGGCCGCTTCTGTAATCTGGTCTCGGAGATGGCCGAGCGTGTGCAATTTATTTACATCACCCACAACAAGATCGCTATGGAAATGGCGCGTACCCTGATGGGCGTTACCATGCACGAAGCGGGTGTCTCGCGGCTGGTGTCCGTGGATGTGGAAGAGGCCGCCGAGCTGGCGGCCATGTAAGCCGCCGCCGGCGTTTTGACAGTGGCCGGCGGCTGACCAATTATTACCTGAAACTGGCGCGAGCTAAGGAAGAGGCAACATGGGCCTGAATCTGGAAACATTGATCGGCATTCTGGTTATTCTGATCCTCCTGATTCTTGCCGATGGCGTGCGGCGCATGATCCGCGAACGCCACGGCCGGTTGCGCATGCGCATCGACCGCCGGTTCGGCAAAGGCCCGGCGGCGGACGACGACAGCGACGACTACCCCAACGAACTGATCGGCCGCCCGCGCGTGCGCAGCCGTGACGAAGACGGCCCTATCGATATGGACCGTGCCGACGAGGACGACCGCCACGGCGACCGCGTCGACCCGCCGATCATGATGGACACCGCCGAGACACCGCCGGAAGCGCCCTCGCGCCGCGCCGAGCAGCAAACCCTGTTTGACGCCAACAACGGCGACGACGATGGCGGCGCGCCGGAAGACGACGTGGCCGGCTCGGCGAAAGCCGGTGCCGCTACCTCCGGGTCGGCCGCCTCCGGCGTCACCGACGCGGACGACGTTGACGAGCCGCCGGCACAGCCGGTGACGCGCCGGCCTGAAGCCACCCGCGAGCCTTCCGTCGGCTCCCAGCGCGAAGAGCTGCGCCGCGAGGAAAGCCGAAAGCAGTCCGGGACTCGCCAGTCGGCGCCGCGCCCGTCCGCCGCCCGTCAGGAGTCAAACCCCAAAGACCCGGGCCCGGTACTGGAAGTAATCGTCTTCCACCTGATCGCCCGCCGCCCGGAACGCTTCGACGGCCAGGACATGCTGCGTCTGCTGCTGGAAAACGGCCTGCGTTACGGCGACATGCACATCTTCCACCGTCACCGCGACGTGGATGGCCGTGAGCAACTGGAGTTTTCCGTGGCCAATGCGGTGGAGCCGGGCACCTTCGACATCGATAGCATGGAAGACGAGCAGTTCGCCGGCATCACCTTCTTTATGAAGCTGCCCGGCCCGCGTGACCCGCTCGCCTCCCTGGAGCGCATGCTCACCGCCGGCCGCCGTCTTGCCGAAGGCATGGATGGCGATCTCAAGGACGAGCAGCACAGCGTGCTCACCCCGCAGACCATGGAGCACCTGCGCCAGCGCGTGCAGGAATTCGAGCGCCGCCAGCGCGTCTCCCACGGGGCCTGAATGGCCCCTTGTAGGAGCGGGCCCCGCCCGCGAAAGGCCGGCAAAGCCGGCCGGCAGGGTTCCAGAGAGGATGTTTGGGTGCTGCCGTTAGAAGAGCCTCTGCAATTCCGCCGGGCGCTTCGCGCCCTTTCGCGGGCAGGGCCCGCTCCCACAAAGGCAAGCGCCCATCCCGGCTTTAACCAACGGACCAGGCAACAGTGACCTCGAAGAAAGACACTTCTCCCGCCGAAGAGATCAAAACGCTCCGCGACCAGCTCAATGACTGGTCGCACCGTTATTATGTGCTGGACGATCCCTCCGTGCCGGACGCCGAGTACGACCGGGCGTTCCGTCGCCTGGAAGCGCTGGAAGCGGAACACCCGGATCTGGTGACGTCGGACTCGCCCACGCAACGGGTTGGCGACCGGCCCCTGGATGCCTTCGACGAAGTGCGCCACGACGTGCCCATGTTGAGCCTGGGCAATGCCTTCGACGAGCAGGAACTGCGCGACTTCGATCAGCGCGTGCGCGAACGCCTGGGTGTGAAGGGCCCGGTATCCTATGTGGCCGAACCCAAGCTGGACGGTCTGGCGGTGTCGTTACTGTACGAGGATGGCGAGCTGGTTCGCGCGGCGACACGGGGCGACGGTGAAACCGGTGAGGACATCACCGTTAATGTGCGTACTATCCGCTCGGTACGACTGAAACTGAATGGTGATAAACCGCCGGCGCGCATGGAAGTGCGCGGCGAGGTGGTCATGCCCCACGAGGGTTTCGCCCGGCTCAATAAGCGCCAGGAAGACGCCGGCCAGAAAACCTTCGCCAACCCCCGTAACGCCGCCGCCGGCAGTCTGCGCCAGTTGGACTCACGCATCACCGCGCAGCGGCCGCTGGAGTTTTACGCCTATTCAGTGGCGCAGCTGGACGGCGAGGACTGGCCGGGCACCCACTCCGGCATGCTGGACCGGGTGCGCGAGTGGGGCCTGCGCGTCAACAAGGAAGTGAAAATCTGCGAAGGGCTGGACGCCATGCTGTCGTTCTATCAGGACATCATGGCGCGCCGCGTGGACCTGGGTTATGACATCGACGGCGTGGTCTACAAAGTCGACCGGCTCGATTGGCAGCGCGACCTGGGCTTCGTCAGCCGCGCGCCGCGCTGGGCGGTGGCGCACAAGTTCCCGGCCCAGGAAGAAATCACCGTCCTTAACGAGGTGGACTGGCAGGTGGGTCGCACCGGCGCGCTGACCCCGGTGGCCAAGCTCGAGCCGGTGCAGGTGGGCGGCGTCACGGTCAGCAACGCCACCCTGCATAACATCGATGAGATCCGCCGGCTGGATATCCGCGTCGGCGACAGCGTGGTGATTTACCGCGCCGGCGACGTGATTCCCAAGGTGGTGCGCACGGTCCCCGAGCGGCGCCCCAAGAACGCCGGGGAAATCAATCTGCCCACCGAGTGCCCGGTGTGCGGCAGCGAGATTCTGCGCGCCGACGACGGCGTGGTGGCGCGCTGCACCGGCGGCCTGATCTGCGGTGCCCAGCAGCGCGAGGCGATCAAGCATTTCGCCTCGCGGCGTGCCATGGACATTGATGGCCTGAGCATCAAACGGGTCGACCTGTTGGTGGACCAGGGGCTGGTCAGCAACGTGGCCGATCTCTATCGCCTCAAAGCCGAGGACATCGCCGGCCTGGAGCGCATGGGCGAGAAGTCCGCCGCCAACCTGATCGAAGCGCTGGACGCGTCCAAGACAATGCCGTTGAACCGCTTTCTGTTCGCGCTCGGCATTCTGCAGATCGGCGAGGAAACCGCCAAGGCGCTGGCGGACGCGTTCGGTGCTCTGGAAAGCATTCGCCGGGCGCCGCTGTTGCTGTTTCTGCAAGTGCCCGACGTTGGCGGCGAAGTGGCCAAAGCGATCGCCGCCTTCTTCGCGGAAGAACACAACGAGAAGGTCATCGATGGGCTGCTGGCCGCCGGTGTCGAACCCCGGGCGAACGGCGTGCCGTCACGTCGTTTCGTCGATACTCTGACTCTGGCCAGCTTCCTCGGCGGCGCCAAGACCCTGGGCATGCCGCTCAGCGGTGTGGGCACCAAGACCCTGGAGGCCCTGGGCCGCCACTACCGGCACCTGGACGCGCTGCTTAACGCGGTGGACAACGCTGAGGACGACAGCGGCGTCAAAGCGGGCACCTTGGAGAAGCTGGCCGAGGGCCTGAAGGCCGACGACTGGCGCGACCGGTTACAGAAAGCCCAGGCCTATGCCGACGCGCTGGCCAAGAAAGCCCCCGCTGGTGGCGGGGACGAGCGGCCGCTGGAAGGCCAGACCTGGGTGCTCACCGGCACCCTGGCGCGCCTCACCCGGGACCAGGCCAAGCAGCACCTGGAGGCGCTGGGCGCCAAGGTGTCCGGCAGCGTATCGAGCAAGACCGCGCGCGTGGTGGCCGGCGAATCCGCCGGCTCCAAGCTCGACAAGGCCCGCAGCCTCGACGTCGACGTGATCGATGAGGAGGCCTTCATTGCCTTCCTCGTCGATCACGGCATCGAAATCGAAGACTAAACAACGGTGGCGCGGGCCTTGTGCGAGCGGGCCTTGCCCGCGAAAGGGAGCAAAGCTCCCGGCATAGGTTGCCCCGCAGGATCCCAGAGACTTCTCTAACGACAGCACAAACAACCTCTCTGGAATCCCGCCGGCCGGCGTAGCCGGCCTTTCGCGGGCGGGGCCCGCTCCCACAAGGCCCGCTCCCACAAGGCCCGCTCCCACAAGGCCGGCTCCCACAAGGCCGGGTCCGGTAAGCCATCGCTTGCAGCCTTCCCTCAACCCGCTACCATGACTCAAACCCAAACCCCGAGGTCGCCCATGCGTGCCGCAGTTCTGGCTTTGATTCTGGCATTGGGGGGCTGCGCCTCCACGCCCACCCACATCGACAACGTTTGCGCGGTGTTCGACCAAAAAGGCGGCTGGTTCAATAACTGGTACAAAGCCGCCAAACGCAGCGAAAAAGAGTTCGGCGTGCCGGTGGCGATCCTGATGGCCACCATTTACAAGGAATCCGGCTTCCAGGCCGACGCCCGCCCGCCGCGCACCAAGCTGCTGGGGTTCATTCCCTGGAAGCGTCCGTCCAGCGCCTACGGCTACCCCCAGGCCCTGGACGGCACCTGGGACTGGTACCGGCGTGAAACCGGTCACGGCGGCGCCGATCGGGACGACTTCGGCGACGCGGTGCACTTCGTCGGCTGGTACCATTACCAGAGTCACGCGCGTAACGGCATCTCGCGCAACGACGCTTACCATCTCTATTTGGCGTACTACGCCGGGCATGGCGGTTACGCCCGCGGTACCTGGAAAAGCCGCCCCTACATGAAACGCTCGGCGCAGCGCGCCCAGGACATGGCCACCCGCTACGCGGTGCAGATGGAACGCTGCGGGCGCTAGCGACGTTTGGGGTGTCGGCTACGCCGTTTCGAATGAGGTTTTGAGTTTGGACAACGAATCGATCGTCTACGGGTGCATCAAGCATCTGCCGTTCGGTGACCGACAGCAGCGCCAGGCAAGCTGCTTCCACAACCGCCGCGCGATCCGCACCTTGCCGGAATCCGATCAGTGGCCGTTTCTCAGCCAGGACATGTTCGCGATCTCCGGCGACCAGGCCTCCGGCGGCAGCTATCAGACCCAGGTGATCCACTTCGGCATGTCCTACCGGGCGGTGGAGTACGAGTGGGAGCACTGGATCGCCAAGTTCGAACGCTTGCTCAAACAGATGTACTGGGTGGGAGCGGTGGTGCACCTGGAAACCGATTTCGCCGGCTTCCACACCTTTATGTGGGACAGCGCCGACGACTACCATGAGCCCTCCGACGAGCCCCTACGGGTGCGCTGCGAATGGTCCCGGGAAGGAACGATGGTTTAGTTGATAATTGACAGTGGATAGTTGATAGCTAAAACAAAGCGTATCCTGAACGCCAAGCGCATCCGTAACCGCCATGCCTTCCTGCTACGGTGTCTTCAGCTATCAACTGTCAATTATCAACTATCAACTGGTTTCTATGATTGTTCCTTGGCAAGAGATTCCCCCGGAGACCCTGGATAACCTGATCGAGGAGTTTGTCACCCGCGACGGCACCGATTACGGCGAGCAGGAGATCGGCACCGACACCAAGGTGTCGCAGGTGCGCGAGCAGTTGCGGCGCGGCCAGGCCTCGGTGGTGTTCGACGACGCCACCGAGACCATCTCCATCTTCACCCGCGAACAGCTCGAGCGCTTGTAGGAGCGGGCCTTGTGGGAGCGGGCCCCGCCCGCGAAAGGCAAGCTCCGCTTGCCGGCAGGATCCCAGAGACCTTTCAACAACGCCGCTAACCACCTTTCTGGAATCCTGCCGGCCGGCGTAGCCGGCCTTTCGCGGGCAAGGCCCGCTCCCACAAGGTTGCTCCTACATTAAGGCGTCCGCCGTTCAGGCGAGCACAATCACCAGCAGGTGCAAGGCGCCGGCCAGCAGCGCGCCCCAATTGCTGACGATGCCCAGCTGGCGCGCCCGCACGGGGCCGCCCATCAGGCCCCAGGCGTGCGCCAGCCGGCCGCCCACCAGCAGGCAGCCGTAGAGGTGCAGCGCTACGCCGTTGCCGTTATTGCCCTCCAGCAGTGCCATCAAGATCAGAATCACCGGCGTGTATTCCACCGCATTGCCGTGGGCGCGGATGGCGCGGTTCAGTTCGCCGCGGCCGCCGTCGCCCAGCGATACCCCGTGGCGCAGCCGCAGGCGCACCACATTGGCGGCCAGGGCAAGAATAATCAGGGCGGCAAGCGCCGCGTACAGGGCGGTGGTCAGGAACATACCGGACTCCAATCAGGTTGTTTTTTGCGTTTTCGGAGGATGAAGCGCTCCGGCGCCAGCGCGGCGATCAGTGCCCGGTCCGCCGGCGGGGCGCGCTGGCTGAGCAGATCGGCGAGCAGGTCGGCGCACAGTGGCGTGCCGGTGATACCCCGGCTGCCGTGGGCGATGTTCAAGTATAGGCCGGGCAGGGCGGTGTGCGGGTTGGCCGTGGCGTCCGGCAGCGCCCCCACCAGGGGCAGGAAGTCCAGGCTCTGGCAGCGCATCGCCACGCGCCGGTCCACCACCTCGATGGCGTCGCCGCCCAGCTCTTGCCATTGTTGCGGCAGGTAGTGGCGCAGTTGCGCCAGGTTGGCCTGATCATCGCTGTCGCGGGGCGCCGGGTCCAGGTGGTGCAGGTCGAAGGTGGCGCCCACGCAATGCAGGCCGCCCAGCGGTGGGGTCAGGTAGCCGCCGTGGCAGTGCGCTTGTTGCCAGGTGGCGCTGGCGGCGGTGGCGCGGCAGTAGCTGACCTGGCCACGGATGGTCTTTAGCGGCAGCCATTCCAGGCCGGCGAGATCGCGGGCGGCGCCGGCGGTGGCCAGGACCAGCGCGTCCGCCTCAATGTCCTCGTTGTCGCGCAAGCGCACCCGCACCGGCTGCCCGTCAGTGGCGGGTTGGACGTCGCGCACGGCGGTGGCACGCAGCTCGATGGCGGGGTGGTCCAGCAAGTGCCGGCACCAGGCCGGCGGCGACAAATAGCCGCCGCCCACCAGTTCCATGGCCTGCTCGCCCAGCGGCTTTAGCAGCGCTTCCGGCCAGGCGCCGCTGTCGCGGGCGGCGCGGATCTTGTCGGCTTGTTTGTCGTCGACGAAGTGCTGGGGCACGCCATTCAGGCGGCCCTGGTCCGGCCCGGGGAAGCGGTGGCGTTGCAGCCAGCGCAGGGCGTGCACGTAGCTGAGCTGGTAGAAGCGGTTCTGTTCGGTGAGGTGGGCGCTGGGCGTGCTGTAGACCACCCCGGCGCGATTTCCGGAGGCGCCGGCGGCAACGCCGGCCGGGTCCAGCACGGTGACCCGCCAGCCCCGTTCCGCCAGGGCGCGGGCGGTGGTGGCCCCGGCCAGGCCGGCGCCGGCCACCAGGGCGTGGCCGCGCTGCGTGCGCGCCGGCCGCCAGAGTGGGTCGCCGAAATGGCCGGCGAGCATGTGGCGCTTGCCGCCGAAGCCGTCGCGGCGCTGCATGACGAAGCCCGCGTCGATCAGCCCGCGGCGCACGAAGCCGGCGGCGGTGAAGGTGGCCAGGGTGGCGCCGGGGCGGCTGTGGGTGGCCAGGGCGGTGAACAGGTCGGCGTGCCACATGGCCGGGTTGCGGGCGGGGGCGAAGCCGTCCAGGAACCAGGCGTCCACGTTGGCGGGGCACTGGCGCCACAGGGCTTCCGCGTCGCCGAGCATCAGTGTCAGGGTAATGTTGTCCGCCAGCCGCAGCCGGTGATAGCCGGGGCTGGCCGGCGGATACTGGTCCAGCAGCGCGCGGGCGGGGGCGCCCAGTTCCGGCCAGTGGGCCAGGGCGCGGGCCAGGTCATCGTGCCCCAGCGGGTGCTTCTCCACGGACCACAGTTCCAGGCTGGCGGTCTTCGGCGCCAGCGCCAGAAAGCGCTGCGCGGCCAGCAGCATGTTGAGGCCGGTGCCGAAGCCGGTCTCGCCGATCACGAAGCGGTCGCCGTCGGTGAGGGCGGCGAAGCGCTGCTCAAGCTGGTTGCCGTCGACAAACACGTACAGGCTCTCCGCGCGGCCATCGTGGCGCGAGAAGTAGGGGTCGTCGAAGTCGGTGGCTACCGGGGCGTGGTCCTGCCACTGCAGACGCGCCGGGGTGATCGGCGCGAAATCCGCGCCCGCGGTGCGGGACGGTCCGTTGGACATGGCTGGGCGGGCTCCTCACACTACGCGGCCTGGCGCGCTGCAAACGATTTCTCCGAACGCGGGATCTTACCATGCTAATGAAAATCTGAATGGCGTTCTTGTGGGCGTGGGCTTGTGGGAGCGGGCCTCGCCCGCGAAAGGGAGCGATGCTCCCGGCAGGATCCCAGAGACCTTTCTAACGGCAGCACAAACAGCTCTCTGGTATCCCGCCGGGTGGCTAAAGCCACCCTTTCGCGGGCGAGGCCCGCTCCTACAAGATGGTGGCGCTGCCTTAGTGGGACGCCTGGAAGGCCCGGAATTCCGCCAGGGCCCGTTTGCTCATTTGCAGCAGTTCGCTAGTCTTGCGTTCCCGCGAGCCGCTTTCGATGCGCACGAAATAGTCGCCGTCCACGGTCAGCAGCAGCACTTCGCGGAGCGGCTGACGGCCAGGCTGGTTGACCAGATAACGGGCGCTGGCGGTAAGTCGGCCTTCCAGGTCGAACAGCCGCTCGCTGGTGAAGCGAATCGACTGATTGTCACTGTTGTAAACTCGGTTGACGCGCTGCTGGCGCAGTTGGCCGTAGTGGCCGGAGACCACGCGCTCTTCGTCCAGGTCCTGCCAACCCGCCGGCAGTCCGTAGACGGTGACGGTGAGGCGGGTGTCCGGGTCGCCGAACAGCCATTGGCGCCAGCCCGACCGGTCGCTGCTGATCTCGCCGTCGCTGTCCAGGCCGGCCAGCCCGGGCGGGGCGTGGAAGCGGTCCAGCGCCAGCGGCGGCTCCCCAAGATGGCGTGGCAGGGTGCCGCCGTCGCCGCCCTCCAGGGTGCGGATGCTGTTTGTTGGCGGACCGGCGCAGCCGGCCAGGCTGAGCACGGCGCTTGCAAGCAAGACGGACGGAATACAGCGGAAGGGCATGGTCGGGACTCTTTACGGCCTGGACAGACGGAGCTTCTTTTTACAGCACCCGGGCCCTGATCGTCACGCGATGGTGGCGTCACTATTGCCAAATTTGGCCTGTAATGCGTCCGGCACCGTGCTAATTTTCCGGAATCAAGCGCCCGACATGCGAGCACGGGCCTTCGAGCCAAGGAGGCGATGGTGGCACAACGAAAACAATATCCAGCCATCCTGTTGTTGGTGGGTCTGGTTACCGTGCCATTCCTGGTGGTTGCGGTGTTGTTGTTGCAATACCGCGTGGGGATTCACGAAGGCTTCCAGCGCATGCTCGACGACGTTCGAATCTTTCGTGTCGGGTTGGCCGTGACCGCGCCTTTGGAAGAAACCCGGGACCTGGCCCCGGCTCGGGTGCATCTGGAAGCGCCCGACGTGGAGGCGCGCTTTCTTCAGGCACGGCGCAACGCCGAGGCGCGGCTGGATGACTTTGTTCAGGCGGTGTCCGGCAGCGCCATCCCCAGCCTGCTGGACCAGGTGGTGGCGCTGCGCCGTGAATGGCGCGAGCTAAGCCCGGCCATCGGGCTCGCGGGGCGGGACGTAGCCGGCCCGTTCGATAACGTTGAGCGCATCAACGGGCGGCTGCACAACACCCTGGCGGCGGTGCTCTACATGGGTGACATCGCGGTGCCCACCCGGCCTGGTCCCAACGAAGCCCTGTCCCTGCCATTGAACGGGCTGCGCCAGCTCAGCCATGACTTGGGAATCATCCGCGCCATCGCGGTGTACACCAGCCTCAATGGCGGTTACCTGAGCACCGTGGACCTGCGCCGGCTGGAGCGTGCCCTGGCCCGCCTGGAGGAACAGATCCCACAGGTGGACGGCCAGATCCAGGCGCTCGCCTCGCGCACCGGCGAGGCGCGGCTGCGCCAGCAATGGCGGACCACCCATGACGAGCTGCAAAGCTACCTTCGGTGGTCGCGGCAGACGCTGTTATTGCCCTCCCGGGTGACACTGACCTGGCAGGAAGCTCTCGCCGAGGGCGGTGAGCGTCAGCAGCGCCTGCGTGATCTGGGCGACGCGATCACCGGCGTCGCGGTGACGCTGGTGGAGCAGGGGCGCGGCAAGAGCCTGCGCGACAGCGGTTTGATCATGGCCGGCCTGCTGGTGCTTTATCTGTTGGTGCTGGTGCTCAGCCTGGTGTTCTTTCACTTCGCCAGCCGTGCCATTCGCGGCCGCGCCGAGGTGCGCGCCAAGAGCCAGTTCCTGGCGCGCATGAGCCATGAAATACGCACGCCTCTGAATGGCGTGCTGGGTCTGGCGGAGTTGCTGCGCGAAACCAACCCATCGCCGCGCCAGCAGGAATACATCGGTTTGATCGAGAACGCTGGCCGCACCCTGAATACCCTGGTCAACGACGTGCTGGATTACGCCAAGCTGGAAGCCGGCAAGCTGGAGCTGGAGCAGGCACCGTTTGATCCCGCCGCATTGCTGATTGATTGCGCGCACATGTTCAGCCTGCCGGCCAGCGACAACGGCGACTTGGTGCTGGTCGACGCCGACGCAGATTTGCCGGCGCAATTGCGCGGCGACGCGCCCCGGTTACGCCAGGTGCTGACCAATTTGCTTTCCAACGCGATCAAGTTCACCCGTCATGGCTGGATTCGCGTGGGCGCCCGCTGCCTGGATCAGCGCGATGGCCGCGCGATGATTGAGTTCACCGTCAGTGACAGCGGCATCGGCATGACCCGCGACGAGCAGCGCCGGCTGTTTCAGAACTTCAGCCAGGCGTCCCCGTCGGTGGCGCAGCGCTTTGGCGGCACCGGATTGGGGCTGTCGATCAGCCAGGAGCTGGTGCGCCTGATGGGCGGGGACATCGAGCTGCGCAGTGCGCCGGAGCAGGGTGCCACTTTCCGGTTCGTGATTCCGCTGCCGGTGCTGGAAAAAGCGGTGCCGATGCCGGAATGGGCCTCGGTGCCAGCGCTGGTCTGGGACCCGGTGGGCAACCTGGGCGAGCTGCTGCAACGCGACCCGCGCTTCTCTCGGGTGCGGGTGGTGGACGATCTGGCGGCGGTGCAGCGGGCTCTGAGCGAAGACGACAGCGGCCATCTGCTGGTCAACGGCATCAGTGATGGGGTGCTGTTGGACCAAGGGCTGCGGCCGGCCCGTGAGCGCCATGCCGGGCTGCGTCCGGTGCTGCTGTGCGGGATGCGCGAAAGCGGCGAAGTGGTGATGCGCGACGACATCACCCTGGTGCGCCGCGCGGTGCTCACCGTGGCGGAGCTGCACCAATTGATCAGCGACAGCGGCCCGGGCCAGGTGCCGCTGCTCTCCGAGCGAGAACCGGTGGACACCCAGGGCGGGCTGCGGGTGCTGGTGGCCGAGGACAACCCGGTCAACCAGATGGTGACCCGAGGCTACCTGGAACGTCTCGGCGTGCCCGGGCCGGTGCTCAGCGACGACGGCCGCAAGGCCCTGGAAGCGTTCACCGCCGGTGAGGGCCGCTACCGGCTGGTGTTGATGGACCTGGACATGCCCGACATGGACGGCTTCGAAAGCGCCACGCGCATGCGCCAACTGGAGCAGGACAAAGGCTGGCCCCCGGCGGTGATCCTGGCGCTCAGCGCCCATGTGCTGCCCGAATACGCCGACCGCATCCACGACGCGGGCATGGACGGACAACTGATCAAGCCGCTGACGCTTAGCGCCATGCAGGCGGCATTGCACCAATATCTGACGGACAATTGAGAATTGATAATGGAAAATTGAGAATGAAAACAGAGCCCAACGAATCGTTCTGCGTGTGTGCAATAGCGGGTTGCGTATTCGCAGCGCCTTGTTTCCGCTTTTAATTATCCATTCTCAATTATCAATTCTCCATTGCCCTAAGCCGTCCCATCCTGAGGCGGCGCCAGCCGATCAGGCCGGCGACCTTGAGCAGGGAGCTGAGGCCGCCGGCGTCGGCGAGGGGCGCTTTGCCGCGGGCGATGCGGGCGAGCTGCAGGGTGTACCAGGACACTTCCATCATCGCGGCGTTGTCCACGGCGCGGATGCCGGTGCGGATTGGCGCCACGGCGCTAACGGCGTCCTCGCCGGCGAGCAGGCGATTGCTGAACGCCGGGTCCAGCACCAGTGGCCGGGCCAGCCCGATCACGTCGGTGGCGCCGTCTTCCAGCGCCGCCGCCATGCCTTCGCGGCTGCGGAAGCCGCCGGTCACCATCAGCGGTACCTTAACCCGTGCGCGCACCTGTTCGGCGTAGCTGAGGAAGTAGGCTTCCCGGCGGCGGGTGGATTCGCGCTGGCCCTGGCCGGCCATGCGCGGGGCCTCGTAGGTGCCGCCGGAGATTTCGATCAGGTCGATGCCGCGGGCGTCCAGGGCCTCCACCACCGCCAGGGATTCTTCTTCGGTGAAGCCGCCTTTCTGGAAGTCCGCCGAGTTGAGTTTGATCGACACCGGGAAGTCGTCGCCCACCCGGCGGCGGATCTCGTCGTAGACTTCCAGCACGAAGCGGCGTCGGTTCTCGGCGCTGCCGCCGTAGGCGTCCTCGCGGCGGTTGTGACGCGGTGACAGGAACTGGCTGACCAAATAGCCGTGGGCGCCGTGGATCTGTACGCCGGAAAAGCCGGCTTCCTTGGCGAGGGCAGCGGTCTCGCCGAAGCGGCGCACCAGGTCGGCGATTTCGTCCACGGTGAGGGCGCGCGGCACATGGAAGAAGCGCTTCAGGTTAGGGTCGGAGAACGGCACCGCCGAGGGTGACACGGTTTCGCGGTTGAGCGCCGCGGGGGCCTGCTTGCCCGGGTGATTGATCTGCATCCACAGGTGGGTGCCGTTTTCACTGCCGGCCCGCGCCCACGCCTTGAGCCGGTCCAGGTCGCGGCGATCTTCCAGCACCACGTTGCAGGGCTCGCCGAGGGCGCGCCGGTCGATCATCACGTTGCCGGTCACCGACAGGCCGGTGCCGCCCCGGGCCCAGGCCCGATAGAGACGGGTGAGCTTGGCGGTGACCCGATTGTCGGTGGTGCCGAGGGTTTCGCTCATGGCGGATTTACCCAGCCGGTTCTTCAGCGTCGCGCCGCAGGGCAGCTCAAGGGGGTGGTCCAGCGTCACGGTCATTGCATGTCCTTCCGACGAAAACGGGAAAGTAGCTATAGTGCCTGTTCCCCTCGTGAATGCAGTGTCCGCACGGGCCAATCTTAGCGTCTCTGGGATCCTGCCGGGTGGCTAGCGCCACCCTTTCGCGGGCAGGGCCCGCTCCCACAAGGCTGCTCCCACAAGGCCGGTCCCGCAGTGGGCCTTGTGGCGGGGGGCCGGCGCCGGGATAATCCGCGCCATGCTGGAAACCTATCTGAATGAACTGGAGGCGGCGCTGCCGTCGGTGCTTGGCGAGAGCGCGGCGCCGGTAGCGGCGTTAACCCGCCATCGTTTGCTGGACAAGCCGCACGGTGATCTGCCGCGCTGGCACGCGGCTTTGACGGCGCTGCCGCCGGGGCCGGCGCCCTGCCGGCTGGACCGGGACCGGGTCACCATTGGTGAGCCCGGGGCCGTGGATGCTGAGACCCTGGATGGCGCGTTGCGCGGCCTGATGCCCTGGCGTAAGGGGCCGTTTGAATTCTTCGGCACGCACATTGATACGGAATGGCGCTCTGACTGGAAGTGGCAACGGGTGGCGCCGCATTTGTCCGATCTGCGCGGGCGGCGGGTGCTGGATGTGGGCTGCGGCAGCGGCTACCACGGCTGGCGGATGGCCGGCGCCGGTGCCGATCACGTGCTGGGCATCGATCCCACCGTGCTGTTCCTGATGCAGTTTCTGGCGGTGAAGCGTTTCACGCCAGAGACGCCGTTCTGGTTCGCGCCGCTGCGTATGGAGGAGCTGCCTGCCGGGTTGGCGGCGTTCGACACGGTGTTCTCCATGGGGGTGCTGTACCACCGCCGTTCGCCGCTGGACCATTTGCTGGAATTGCGCGACGCCCTGCGCCCGGGCGGCGAGCTGGTGCTGGAGACGCTGGTGGTGGAAGGGAATGAGCGCGCCGTGCTGATGCCCGAGGGGCGTTACGCGGCGATGCGCAATGTGTTCTTTTTGCCGAGTACCGGGCATCTGGCGGTGTGGTTGCGGCGTTGTGGTTTTGACCGCGTGCGTTGCGTGGACGAGTGCGTGACCACGGTGGACGAACAACGAGCCACCGACTGGATGCGCTTTCAGTCGTTGCCGGACTTTCTCGACCCCGATGACCCGACGCGCAGCCGGGAAGGTTACCCGGCGCCGCGTCGGGCGGTGATGATTGCCCGCAGGACCTGACCCGAAGGCCGTTTAATGCGGGATCAGTGACGCTTCCAGAAGCTGATCGATCAACAGCATGCGGGTGCGTTCATCCAGCCGCTGCAACGCGGGTGAGAGCGTGCTTACCAGGGTGTTGTCGTCGTCGCGCAGTTGGTCCACCAGGTCCTTGAGTTGTTGCGGCGAGGCGGCGTGACCGTTGGGCGCGTCGTCGTGGCGGCGTTGAGGGCGGCCATTGACGACAACACTCTCCTCTTCGCTGTGTTCGCTGTGTTCGCTGTGTTCGCTGTGGGCGGCCGGGGCGTCGGCGCTGGCCGGCGCGTTCTGGCTGTCATCGAGGGCGCGGCGTGACAACGCCGGGCCGTCGCCGTTTTCATTTTCGGTGGCGAGCAGGCAGAGCGTGTCCATGAGCAGTTCGCGGACGTTCTCGCGAACCTGCTCTTGGGTTTGTTCCGGTGTCGGGCTCGCCACGTGCACGGCCATCGCGGTGTCCAGTTGCACGGTGAACTCGTCCAGGGTGAAGCGGGTTTTGTGAAACCATTGCTCCAGCCGGCGGGCCAGGCAAGCGGCGCCGGCGGCGCGGGTGCCCGGCAGGCAGAGCACCAGATAGCCCCGTTGCCAGGCGATCAGTGCGTCTTCCATGCGGGTACGTTGTTGCACCGCCTGGCCCAGTTGTTTTTGCAATCGTTGCAGGCGGTCGCCGCCCATTTGTTTGCTCAAGGACGCCACATCCTTAAGCTGGATGGCGAGTAGCGAGAGCGGTAATCGGTAACGCTGGCAAAGAGACAGCAGTTGCGCCAACGGAGTGAGACTATGGCTCTGAGCGCGTATCGAGGTAGTCCCGGCAGTCATTCAAATATCCCGTGTCGAGTTTATTATCGTGCTCCTGCGTGTACACGGGCTGTCCTTAGCACTGTTTTCTCGCCTTAAATCGGCTGTCGCATAAAGATAGTAATTGTTTTGCTGAGCAATACTTCCGATTCGTACCAATGGTTACAGTAATGCCCGGAGCTGTTACAAAGCGGTATCGGGTTGAACCGAAGGGGAATATTCATGACCGCTGTTTTGCTTTCCGCCGTATTGAGCTCGGCCATCACTTTGACGGTGGTGGCGATCTGGGGGCAGCTCTTTTTCATGCCACGCCTGCGTCGTAGCGTCCGTCAGGATATCGACGAGGAAGCCCGCAAGGCCGCGGATCTGATCGCGGACAGTGTGGAGGAGGCGGTTAAGCGCGGCATCAACGAGGGCGTGCGCAACCTGCCCACGCGGGAAATGCTGGAAGAAACCAGCCGCAGCCTGGCGCGTTCCAGCACCGAAATCGTCGGCGAACGCATCGGCCGCTTTTTCGGAAAGAAAGACCGCGACTAACGCGGTCGGGGGGAACGGATCTTGTGGGAGCGGGCCCTGCCCGCGAAAGGGTGGCTTTCAGCCACCCGGCAGGATTCCAGAGAGATATCTAACGGGAGCACAAAAAGCGTCTCTGGCATCCTGCCGGGAGCTTCGCTCCCTGTCGCGGGCGGGGCCCGCTCCTACAAGTCCGGTCTAGCTTTTGGGCCGATGCAAAAGCCGACCAAGAATCAGCGCCAGCCCCAGGCTGATCATCGCCAGCGACAGGTAATCGTGGGAGAGGGCGGTCCAGGTGGTATGCCATTGGCCCAGAGCCCGCAGTAGCGACACCAGAATCAGGGCTACGCCGACCACCAGAAACGCCAGGTCCAGGCGGCGACCGCGACGCATTTCACGGCGCAGGCCGCGCACTTCCTCAAGGATGTCTTCCTGCAGCAGTTGCTGGCGGGCCACTTGCGCGGCCAGCTCGCCCAGGTGATCGGGGATGCCGGCCAGCTTTTCCAGCCAGGCCGGGTCTTCGCGGCGCAGCAGGGACAATAGCTCGCGCAGGCGCACGTGGTCGTCCAGCCAGTTGCGCACCAGCGGCCAGAGACTGAATTCACTGATGGTGGCCTGCAGGCGCTCCAGGGTGGCGTCCGGGCCGGTGATGCGCAGGGTCTGCTCGGCGTCGCCGCTGTTAGGGGCCAGCAGCCAGTGCAGCATGGCGCCCAGGGGGCCGCGGACGCGGACGTCGACGGGGCCTTCGTAGTCACTCAGCAGTTCCACGCCGTCTTCATAGATCAACACGTAGAGCACCCACATGGGGCTCTCGCCGCGCAGACGCACGACGGTGCCGTCCAGCGCCGCCAGTTGCTCGCGGCCGCGTTCGTCGCCGGTGAGCGCCTGGTTAAGCAGCGTTTCCAGGGCGCCGTACATCAGCAGCCCGGTCAGCGACGAGGGGGTGGACATGGGTATACGAAATCCTTCTATATCAAGGCGTTGGCCCGCTCGGAAGTATGAGGTATTTGCCGTCGGGTTGCCAAAAATTACGTTATTGTGCTTATTCCGCGCAGGCTGCCTGCCTATACTAGGGCCTGTTCACACTATTTGCATCATGCCTGCTGGGTGCCCTTTTTGCTTCCAGTTAGGCGGAGGGAGCGCCGTTTGGTGACTCCAAATAAGCGAGCGACAACGACGCTGGGGGCAAAAAGGGCTCCAGCCCTTCGGGTTGCGGCTAAAAAGCCACCACTCCGCGTTGCTCGTCATTCATTTGGAGCCACCAAACTTCTCTCCTCGCGCCTCGATTGGTGGCTTTTTAGCCGCAACAGGCGTGATGCAAATAGTGTGAACAGGCCCTGGGCCATTCACAATTACATAACATTGGCTGTTGTGACTCGGGTCGACGCTCGCGGGAACTGTTCGTCATCTCTTTAGACGGCTAGTCTAGCCTTTTCCCTGGGAGGGGAGTCTCTGCCCACATGCTGGATTCGATTTTTTCCCATCCGGATTTCTGGAAGTACTTCAGTATCCCGTTCATAGCCGGCGTGGTTGGTTGGACCACCAACTGGATGGCCGTGCAGATGACCTTCTATCCGTTGGAGTTCATCGGCATCCGGCCGTTTTTTGGCTGGCAGGGCATCATTCCGTCCAAAGTGGAGAAGATGGCCGCCATCGTGGTGGACAAGACCCTCCAGAAGCTGGGTAGCCTGGATGAATTTTTCCGCGAGATGGAACCGGAAAAAATCGCCGCGCACCTCACCAAGAGCATCCAGGGGCGCATCGAGGAATACGTCGACGAAGTGATGACCGAGCGCAACGCGGTGCTGTGGGAGAACCTGCCCCTGGCCGTGCGCCGCCGGGTTTATGCCCGTGCCCGCCGGGCGATCCCGGCGGTGATGGATAACGTGGTCGACGACATCAGCCTCAACCTGGACAACCTGGTGGACATGAAGCACATGATTGTCGAGCGCATGCGCTCCGACAAAGCGCTCATGGTGCAGTTGTTCCAGGAAGTGGGCGAGCCGGAATTCCGCTTCGTTACCAATTCCGGTTTCTACTTCGGCTTTCTGTTCGGTTTGATCCAGGTACCGATCTTCATCTTCGTGCCCAGTAATTGGGTGCTGCCGCTGTTCGGCTTTATCGTCGGCATCGCCACCAACTGGCTGGCGCTGAACGTCATCTTCCGTCCGCTCAATCCGGTGCGTGTCGGTCCCTTCCGCCTGCAAGGTCTGTTCCTGAAAAGACAGAAGGATGTGGCGGAATCGTTCGCGCGGCTGACCACCGAAGAACTGGTGACACTCCGCAATATCATGCATCAGGTGATCAACGGCCCGCGCGGCGACCGCACTAAGGCGTTGATCAAGCGCCACCTCAAGCCGCTGCTGAACGGCGGCATGGTGCGCACCGCCGCCCAACTGACCGTGGGCCCGGGCGGCTACGCCGACCTCAAACGGGCGGTGGAAGAGAAAGCCGTGGACCTGGCGGTGGAGCCGTTTGACGACGACAACTTTAACCGCGAGCGCAGCAGTATTATTGAGCGGCTGATGCGCGAGCGCATGCAGGCACTCAGCTCCGAGGATTTCCAGGACCTGTTACGGCCGGCGTTCCAGGAAGACGAGTGGATCCTGATCCTGACTGGCGGCTTCCTGGGCGCCTGGGCGGGCCTGGCCCAGCTCATCTTCGTGTTCGGACTTTAAGAAATGGACGACGCCGTTATCGCCACCGCCGATCTGCTGCCGCTGCTGGTGGGCTGCGCGCTGTTGTCGTCGCTGATTACCCTGGCGGTGATCGGTGTGCTGGTGAAGTTCTGGCTGGGGCCGCGCCTGGAGCGCCACATCGACGAGCGTTTCGAAGCCGGCGCCGACCGACTGACGCAGCGCTTCGTGGCGGTGCTCACCGGCAAATCCCGCGAGGTGATCCGCGACCGGGCCCGGGACCTGGCCCGCTTCGTAGGCGGTCGCCGTGGCCGCGACACGGATGAGGATATCGACCCTTAGCCGCCACCGGCCCCACTGTGCCGGGTACCCCCTTGTTGGACAATCAGTTGGTTTCGCCTGTCATTTTTGACCTATACTCCTCTGGCGTTGATGGAGTATGAGGATCATGGCCGACCACGAGAGACCGTCCAACCAGGACCCGCTAATTGACGGCGACGCCGTCTCCGAAAACCAGTCCGGCACCCCCGTGGACGAGCGTGGCCATCCGCTGCGCGCGCTCAGCGGTGCGTCCCGCGATCTGCGCAAGTACACCCATCAGATCTGGCTTGCCGGGCTCGGTGCCTTCGCCCGCGCCGAGGAAGAAGGCAGTGGCTTTTTCGATGCCCTGGTGGAAGCCGGCCGTGAGGTGGAACGCCGCGCCAAGGACAAAGCGCCGCGGGTCGGTGAGCTGAAGGAACGGGTGCGTCACCATACCGGTGAGACCATGGACCGCATGGAAAAAGCTTTTGACGACCGGCTCGGTAAGGCCCTGTCACGGCTGGGCATCCCCAATAAGCGTGAGGTGGATGCCCTGCGACAGCGCGTTCAGGAGCTCACCGACGCCCTGGACCACACGGACAAAGATGACCAGGACCCGCCTACGGGCCGCTAAGCGGCCCTTGTACACCACTTCCCACCAGTTTATTCACACTGTTATCCACAGGCCTGGATAAAACGGGACAAACCCGTGCTGGCGCGGCCCAAAAAAGGGGCGGCGTCATCGGCCTCCCTTGCTCGAAAATCGGGCAGCCCACTTTGCCTTCCGATGACGCATTTTCACTATTGACAGGTTTGCCGTGGACCGAAACTGTGCACAGGCCGGTAACAAGTGGGAAAGAAGGTAACAAATCTTTCCTGAAGCCTGATCTTCACCTATAAATAACGGCTAAGTGTCTGATTTATAAGTGTTTTCACATTTTGGTTAAAAAAGCGTCAAATAGCCAGAGGGGCCGGATTGCTGCCGCTTGACCGACTTGTCCGCGCTTTTTCAACAGCTTTATCCACAGTATTTGTGGACAACCTTGCCTGGGGAAAACTCCGGTCCCGGGGTTCGTCCGCGACCGGTTGGGACTGGTTAATTTCACCGCATTCTGGGGAGCGGCCCGGCATCATCGCGATGGCCACGGTCTTCCAGTGTTTATTCACAATCTTGTCCACAGGATTTGTGCATAACTTGTGGGAGCGAGCCACGCTCGCGAAAGGCCGGCTTTAGCCGGCCGGCAGGATGCCAGAGGCGCTGATGGTGCTGCCGTTAGAAATCTCTCTGGGATACTGCGGGGCAATCTTTGCCGGGAGCTTCGCTCCCTTTCGCGGGCAGGGCCCGCTCGCACAACTGCGCCACCTTTCGCGGGCGGGGCCCGCTCGCACAACTGCGCCACCCTTTCGCGGGCGGGGCCCGCTCCTACAATCCATAAAAAAACCCGGCCGGAGCCGGGTTTTCGTGGTGCGGCAGCGCGCTTGCTTAGAAGCGGTGCTTGTTGCCGTCGATGTCGGCCTGGGTTTCCGGCGTGAGACGCTGGTAGCAGCTCTCGCCGGGCAGCAGCACGTAGACCGGGTCGTTGTGCTGGTTCAGGTCGTATTTCTCTTCCTTCAGCTTGTTCTTCTGGTGCTTGAAGGTGCCGGTAGTTTCCACGCCGTGGTCGGTGATGCGCAGGAACACCGGGATGGCGTACGGCGGCAGCTCACGCTTGAGGTAGGCGCACAGGGCCGGCCAGTCCACTTCTTCGTGGGGGCGGTCGAGACGCAGCTCGGCCATGCCGGCGCGGCCGTTGGTGCCGGGGATTTCCACACCGTAAACCACGGATTCCACGATCTGCCCGAAGCCATCGAGAATCTGCTCCACTTCGGTGGTGGAGACGTTCTCGCCCTTCCAGCGGAACGTATCGCCGAGGCGGTCGACAAACTGCGCGTGGCGGAAGCCGATGTCGCGCATCATGTCGCCGGTGTTGAACCAGGCGTCGCCCTTCTTGAACACGTCCCGGAAGATCGCCTTCTCGGTTTTGTCCTTGTCGGTGTAGCCGTCGAACGGGGTCTTGTCGGTGATCTCGCCGAGCATCAGGCCGGATTCGCCCTTGCCCACCTTGATCATGAAGCCCTTGTTGTCGCGCACCGGCTCGTCGGCTTCCTTGTCGTATTTGACGATCGCGTAGCTGACCGGCGAGAAGCCCACGGTGTTGTCGAAGTTGAACACGTTGGTGAAGGCCACGTTGCCCTCGGAGGACGCGTACAGCTCGACCACGCGTTCAATGCCGAAGCGGCTTTTGAATTCTTTCCAGATGCTGGGGCGCAGGCCGTTGCCGACGATGGTGTGCACCGGGTTGTCGCCGTCGTCCGGCTTTTCGGGCTGCTCGTGCAGGTAGCGGCACAGCTCGCCCACATAACCGAAGGCGGTGCAGTTGTGCTTGCGGATGTCGTCCCAGAACCGGCTGGCGGAGAATTTCCGCGCGATCGCCAGACCGCCCGCGGGGGCAATCACCGAGGCCCAGCAGATCACCATGCCGGTGGCGTGGTAGAAGGGCAGGGTGCTGTACAGGCGGTCGTCCTTGGTGAGACGCACAGCGGAATAGCCGAAAGCGCCGTAGGCTTTTTCCCAGCGGCCGTGGTTGAACACCACCGCCTTGGGCAGCCCGGTGGTGCCGGACGTGTAGATGTAGAACAGCGGGTCGCGCAGGAAAGTCTGGTGAGTGCTGGCCGGGTTCTCGCTGGAGCAGTCCTTGATCTCGGTGGCCAGGTTGGTGAACCCTTCCGGGGCGGTACCCGGATCGGCCAGCGTGTCCTGGTCGGCGAAGTAGAAGAAGTTCTGCTTCAGGTCCAGGTCGTCGCGGACTTCCTGGACCACGTCCACCAGCTCCTGACCGATGATCGCCGCCTTGGGCTCCACCAGGTTAAAGCTGTGGGTCAGCACCTTGCCCTTCTGGGAGGTGTTGATCAGCGCGGAGCAGACCCCCAGCTTGGCGCAGCCCAGCACGGTGGCCAGCAGCTCGGGACGGTTTTCCACGTCCACCGCCACGGTGTCGCCTTTCTTCAGGCCAATGGAGGCCAGATAGTCGGCGATGCGGTTGGCCCAGGCGTTAAACTGCTTGTAGGTGAGCTCCCGGTCCTCATAGAGGATGGCGACGCCGTTGGGATTGCTCTCGGTGGCTTTCTCGAAAGCCACCCCCAAGCCCAGCGGCGTGTTGGTGTCGGTGATCTTGCTCATCTTGGAGCCTTTGATCAAACCGGGCAGATTACCGAAAATTTCGGGAACCTTGGACAGAAGCTTGGGCAACGTAATGACGTCGGCGCTGCTCATGGAATCTCCATTGTCTGTGTTCTTGGAATGCCCGGATCGTGCCGGGAGTTTATATAAAGCACTGCTCTAAGTTCGGGTCACATCCGGCGTCCGGTGGCGGCTCGGGACCGCTGCACAGGGGCCGCCATACCTTAACGTTCGCCCCCTGGGCCGGCAAGAAAATGCGCGACTGGCTGGTCGCGCGTTACGGCCGAGCCGCCATTCAAACATACTTTGGCACGCCCGTCCGTTACCCGAAAACGCCAGCCGGTTGTCATTCCGTGACAATCGCCGGGGTAACGGTGATCAGCAGTTGCTGGCGTTTGACTTGATCGCCGGCGCTCACGGTCACCGCGTCCACGGTGCCGTCGCAGTCGGCTTTCAGGGCGTGCTCCATTTTCATGGCTTCCAGCACCGCCAATGTCTGCCCTCTTGTTACCGTGTCGCCGGCTGTGGCGCTCACTTCGATCACCGCCCCGTCCATGGGCGCTTTCAGTTGCCCGGAGCCGGGCCCTTGCTCGCCGCCGCTGGCCCGGTGGGTGCGCTCCTCGAAGCAGGCGCGCAGGCCGCCGTCCTGCAGCCACACGGTGCCGTCCTGGTGCAGCCACTGGTAGCGGCGGCGCACGCCGTCCAGGGTGGCGATCAGGGTGCCGTCGTCGTGCACCGCGTCCAGGCTCAGGTCCGGGCCGCCGTGGATGCCGTCCGGGGTCAGGTACAGGGTGCGTTCCTGATCGCCCTGGGCGAGCACCAGCGGTTGCGCGCCGACGCCGCTGGAGTGCCAGTTGCGGTAGCCGGCGCGGCCGGCGGCGTCGCCGGCGCCGACCCGGGCCAGCAGCAGGGCGGCCAGTGCCCATAAGGCTTCCGGGGTGTCGGCCGCATGCATGCCGGGGTCGTCGGCGAA